>BNYG01000055.1 GCA_026000155.1 Bacteroidia bacterium
AAAATATTTTGTATGTATATAAAAAACAATACGCAAATCCTTAAATTGACGACATTGGGCTGGAGCCTATGCCGAACTGAGAATATAGCGCCACAATTAAAAGTATCAAACAATTTATTTTCTTCATGTCATTTAGTTTTATATCATTTCTACAGACAAAATCCGATTGATTTCAATTCTTATTTATACCTTTGCCGCATCATTCACCTCCTTGATGAAATAAATCATAAACAAAAAATTTATCCAAATCTTCTTCACCAGCAGAAACCACATATAGTTTTTGCTCCTCTTCAGATACGGCAAATGTAAAAAATTCTTTGTCAAGAAAATATTGAATAATCGGTATTCCGTTCCAGTCCCATACTTGAATTTCATTGGCTGAGCAAGGAGCATAAATATATTTCTTTGTGGCAAAAGCTCTACCATAGTATCTTTCTCTTTTTTCCCAATCTTCTACATTATCTGTTTGATAGGGATTTATATTTACATGGATTTCTTTTTCCAACTTACCACTGATATTATATATACGGAAATACTTGAAATAAGCATAAAAGGCTGCGAATTTCCCTTGTGATGGATTTGATACAAGATATTTATAATATATTTGGCATCTTTGATCCCCCTCGTATTTTTTTTCTGTCAAGTCCGGATAATCGCTGAACTTTACTTCTTCTTTACTTGCATTGTTTTTTAGCCTATACTCATATACCCCGGTTGTACCTGTTGCACAATCTGCAAAAGCACAGTACAACGAATCATTTAGCTTTACAAAACCATTTACAGGAAACTGGTCAAAAATTTTGTCGGATTTTATAGTATGCAAAGAATTGTCAGGTAAAACTTCTACTGTTTTCATCACAAAATTATCCAAAATGGTAATCTGATTATTTTTAATCTGAATGGTTGTCCCCATTGGGAAAATAAATTCATCCGGACCTTGACCTTTTTTTCCGGTACTAAAGAGATAACTGCAATCATGCAAATTGAATACATCAAACAATAAATCCTTCTTTCCTTGATAAAGCCAAATTTGATCATTCAGTATAAATAGTTGTTCCGGAGCCAAAATTTCCGGTGCTGTTTGAATCACAGATGCCTTTATTTCTTTTTTTATAGGAAATTCAGTAATTACCACATCTTTATGGGGTATTGACGGATTACATGCGGATAGCAAAATCGTTCCACAAATAAATATTTTTTTTGCTTTCATTTTATGTTATTATTTATATAAATTCATAATTTGTATTTGAAATGTCCAAGGAATACTTTAAATTTTACAATAAAAAATATCCTCGGACTTTCTCAAATTATTTGATTACTGTAAATCCAGTTACACCAAAATGTAACCACTATTTTTTGTACAAGTACTACTATCTTTATATTCATAACAGGTTACTTGAGAACAACCTGAACAGGCTGTTATAGCCCATTCCGGTTCCGGCTCGTTGGGATTTTTCAAAGTAATCCTATACGTAGAATAGCAGGTTTCAACATTAACCCCTTCACTTTGAGCCAATGCTTCCACATTTGCCAAAGAAATACCCGACAAATCACTTTTTTGTGTATTAAAATTTATATTCAAAGCAGCTGCTGCTACAACTGTTAAAACGGCGATTCCGCCAAATATATACTTCTTCATATTTTTATGTTTTTTATGAATTAGAATAATTTTCTTTTTTATCGTATCCGAAAAGCCTCATATAAGGCTTTAACGCGAGAGAAACTTAACGATGTTAAGTTGGGAGCCAAGCAATAGCTTGTATTTATCGTTTCAACAAGCAAAAACCGCATGGGTTTTAAATTAATTTACTACTTTTGCATCCTCCTTTCTTTTTTAGAAGGGAGTTGGAGCGGAGTGGATTGTCCATCCTTTTGCGAGAGAAGACAATATTCCGCTCTTTTTCCCTTTTATTGTTTTAATTATTGCTCCACCATCCCTTTGATTGTCAGCGAAATAATCTCATTTTCCACATTGCAATATACCTGAATGGTTTTATGAAAAAATCCGGATTCTTCCGGAGTGATTTCCACTCGTATCTCTGTTTCCTGATTCGGTTCAATTGGACTTTTATCCCATACCGGCACAGTACATCCACAAGAAGTATTTACATAGGTAATCAGCAAGGGTGTATTTCCGGTATTTTTCAGCTTGAAAACCGTTGCACTTTTCTTTCCTTTTTGCATGCCGCTTAATTCCATTTCCGGTTGGGCTATGGATACTGTGGTCAAGGACAGTTTGCTGTCCGGTGATTTTCCGGTAATCGTTTGTTTATACAAATCCCAGATTTTCGGATTGAATACCGGATTTCCAATCGCGACTACCTTATTCTCTTGATTCAATAAAAAGCATTGATAATTAGCGGTTTGAGGAAAATGATTGATTCGGTCAATCGTATTGTTCATGTCGATAAATACAGGATAATCAAAATTATCCTTTTTGAATAAAAAAGCGATTTCTTTTTTATTTTTGGGTTGGAAAAAGAATACAAAACTCACTTTTCCCTGAAAAATACTGTCCGATTCTTCAATCAATTGTTTCCATTGTAGTAATTTCAACCGGCAATCGCTACAACCGGTCGAATCGACATACAAGAGTATTTTATATTCTTTTTGGAATAAATTTTCGCAGAAATTCGAGCTTGTATCGTTTCCAAGAATACTGCATTGATAATCATCCGGGAATTGGATTTCTTTACCCATCCATTCCTTTACTATTCGTTCCGCTTCTGTTTTTTTATTATCTTTTTTGCAAGCGAAACAACCTAAAACCAGCAGGATTAATGCTCCCCAAACTATTCTTTTCATCTGTTTATAATTTTACATTCTATTTTCGTCGTTAATAAGGTAATGAGGTTGGGTAAATTAACGTTATTAAATACTACTGAGGTAGTTTTGTTGAAAAAAATTAGGTGAAAATGAGGTTTTTACCACCACGTTAATTCTCCATTTTCATAACTAAAAATCCGTTCGTCATTTCCCCTCGAATGATTCCGAATCTGGTAAATCGTTCCGGCAGGTACATTCTCATATACTAACTTAATATCGGTCGCCTGCTTTTGTCCCATGGAAATCCACCCGTGGCCATCCCAATACAAGAGTTCATGCGTATCGCCCGGTGTAATATCGTTGCCGTCGCCACGAGGCGTATAAGAAATATGGTCTATTTTCACCGGCTCGCCAAAATCCATGCCTACCCATCCGCCCAAGGGAGTGGGTGTATTGAACAGGCTTAACGGATCTCCGTCAAAAGCTACTTCTTTCATATTAGTTGGTCCCGAACCTTGCGTGCCGATAATACGACCATAAACAGGGGCTTCGTTCGCATTCCGGTAAAAGTACAATTCCCCTACATTGCAATAGCTGTCGTAGGGTCCGCGATACCTCCAGTACCGGTAAGGTTTATCCAGGGTATCCAGCCGGACTGTTCCCGATTGCACGGTAAAGCGGGGAATTTGGTAGATTGTAACCGCATCGCTGAAATCGGCGCGATTGGAGGCTTCAAACACTCCGCCTTCCATCCGGTGTCCTACTTCGTAACAATGGCCGGCTATAAAATATTTCCGGTAAATGGTGGCAATCAGGGAATTGGCCGGAACCGGTCGATAACGTTTTACCAATCCGCGGATAGCGATATGAAAAGGCTCCGCAAACGGAACAATGCCTTGCTCGTCGTAAAAAACCGGCAAATACATACACATCTTGCCCATTTTTTCAAATTTCACTTTCCCGCCCTTGATTTTTCCGTAATGGACAGGAACCCAGTCCCGATTGTTGAAAACGGCTAAATACGCATATTTGTACTTGTTTTTGAATTCAGCCGGAATCTTAATTTCCACCTCTTCGGTTTCCATATATTCATCCGTAACGTCTTGGATGAAATAATTTTTAAAAGTAGAAGGCAGGTGTTTTTCCGCTCTTTGGATAGCCATTACTTCCCGGTTAATGGCGTAAGTCCGCCGGAATACTTTAGCCATTTTTTCATCCGGATTGTGGAGTTCTCCCGGATTGCTGGTTCCTGCCGAAAAAATCATGTTTTTTCCCCGGTTGTTTAACAGGATGTTCCAGGCATGCGACTGGGGCTGAAAGGGCCACTGGGGCGTAAAATCTTCCATGACCGGTATGCCTTTGCTCCGCATCACCGCCAGGGCAAGAACGGAATAATCCTCGCAAGCGCCATAAGGCATATTTGCCAGCGTTTTGATATTTTTGATGGGAATGGACCGGATGCCGCCAAAGGGAAAATCTTGTTGATTTAACCGGATAATCTCCTTGCTGACCACAGTAGCCGCCTGATAAGCCGAATTCTTATACTTGTCGCAAAAATGCAGGGTGTCCAAATCGGCTTTCAACATGCCCTTGGCATATTCCCGCCAATGATCCAAAGGCTGCAATTCCGTTCCTTTGTAGGGCAGGATATATTCGCAAAAATCGACAAAGGAAACATGAGTAGCCCATTCGCCTCCTATCCAAACGGCGTATGCCCGTTCGATATTGTCTGTTAAAAAATCTGCCGTCAGGGTTTGGCTGTCCCAGACGAATTCCTGTATTTTATTTCCCTGGTATTTGGCGGAAATCCGTTCGATAATGCTTTTATTGACCTCCTTGTCGTAATCCAAACTTACCGCCGTATCCAAGGCATGGTAATAGGCATCCAGGTATTCCGCATTTTTGTAAGAATAGTGTCCGGGCATATTTTCAATCAAAAATACGGCGGATTGGTATTTCAAGCTGTCGTTGGGATCGGAGGCATAGTGCGCCAATACTTTTTCCAATTCCGGACGGTTGGCGCCTGCAAATTGCAGGGCTTCTTCCAGATAATCGGGTTGCTGCTTTTGGCAGCTTACGGCCAAAAGAACCAGTAATACTAATCCTGTTTGAATAAAATGTGTTTTCATGCTGTTTAATTATTAACGGTAGGCATGGGATGGCGGGTCAGGCCTGCCATGACAGAATTTGATAACCGGTTGGTTGCTATTTACATCCAAGCCGGTGATAATTCCGTTTGCTTCATCGATACAAAACCCGGTGATATACCGGTCCAAAAAATATTGCTTTACCGGATTTCCGGCTAAATCAAATACCTGTATCCGGTTTCCGCCCTCTATGGATTGGTTTTGCCGGATATCCTTGAACGAATGTCCCCAAAAAAGGGCATATATATTTTCTTTGCCGATCCATACATCGCTGTATCCCATAATGCCGTCGGGAACCGCATACCCTCCCCGGTATTGGAACCGGGGTTCGCCTTCTTTTCCGTAAATCACTTTTACCAAACTGTCGCCCGGTACATCGTAAATTTCAATCACTTCCCCCAGTTGCGTGGCAATCGCCAATAAACCGGTTTCGGGATTATAATCCAAAAATCCCCGCCAAGCCTGGGCATACACCGGAGCGGGAATATCTTCGTCCTTTTTCTTCAGGGGAATCTGTCCCCTGCTTTCCCGGATCTTTCCGTCCGGTCCGAGGATATCGAAGCGGTGTGTTCCGGTATAATCCGGTACAATAAACAGCGAATCGGCATACAAATCAAAGTCAAGGCTCCTGATTAAACGCTTATCCAAGACAATCCCTTGGAATAAAGAATCCCCATTATTTTGGAAACAATCAAGTGTAGTATTATTGGCATCCAATATCCAACAGTCTGCCCTTGCGTTCAACCGTATATTCTCGGCATCCAGCAACTCACCGGGACCTTTTCCCCTTTTGGCAAAAGACCGCCGGTGTTTCATGGACGGATACTCGAACTGGTGGACATAGTATTCGCTTGCATGCAAATCCATCACGTATAAACAGGAATCATTCTTCCGGACACGAAAAGGATAACGCATGGATACTCCGTCTATCGGTTTCACTTCGGAAACGAATAACTGCTCCGTTGCGGGAAAATCAACGGAAGATATTTTATTTTGACTGCATGCAGTCAAAAAGAAAGACAGTTCTAACGCAATCAATAGATAGATGGACGGTTTCATTATTCGGACTTGAAAATTAATAATATGAAACCACTTGTACTTTAACATAAGATACCGGACAATCCAGACTGCCAAGTCCAAGACAATGGGGAGTACCGTTTTCCCCAGCAGAAAGCGCTTCGATATTTTCCAAATCAAGCGAATTATACTCTTGCGAGGATACAAAAGGTAGATTAATGAGAAAACCAATCATTAAAATACTTAGAATTAACCAACTTTTCGTTTTCATAAGAGTCATTTTTATAGTGAATATTGATTTCGAGTACAAAGAAAATAAAAAAAATTGGGAAATATGCAAAAAAATAGTAACTCAATTGTAACTATTTTCAAAAAAATGATTAATATTGCAGATTCTTTCAAAAAAAATGACATGAAAATAAAATCTACGTATATTAAGAGTATTATTGCAATTGCCCTGATAGCCATTGCCGGCTTGCAATTGTTATTGCTGTATAATATGCACATCGCGTATCATGATATCACAGCGAATAGTATCTCGCAAAGTTTTGTACAAGCCATTGAAGACGAGTTTACAAACAGACATAAGCAATTAGGAGGTCCTGTTTCCTTTGGATGTTATCCTTTTGAGCAAGATACCTCTGCTATGCGGGATATGACTATAGTAACAGAAGATACTACCTATATTATACCTTATAATTCTTCTTACCGGTATAATGATCAAAAAGCGCATCAATCTATGTTTAAATATCTTATACCATTAGACGTTCAAAATCTGGATAGTATTTTTCATCAATTATTGATTGAAGCCGGTATTCCGGCAAAACATACGGCAATAGAATTGTATGATATAGATAAAAGCGATACGATTCGAACAAGCATCTTGGCAAAAACACCTTGGCTTCAATATTATGAAACTGCTACGGTTTGGGTGGATTTAGCCGATTCCATCGGCGTGAAAGCCTGTGTACAGATTCCATACGCCTCCATTTTTCAACGAATGTTGTTTCAATTGGTTTTGTCGATGATTTTGATTGTTGCCGTAATGGTTTGCCTGTTCCGGCTTTCTTCCACTATTTTCAGGCAACGCAAAGAAGAATTGATGAAACGAGATTACGTCAATACCATGACGCACGAACTCAAGCGACCCATTGCTTCTTCGCTTCTTGTACTGGAGTTATTAAGCAGTCAGATCAATAAAAATAAACAGTTGTCTGCCGGCGAAATGCTGCCGGATGCCGTTTTTTCCTTGCAAAAGCTGAATTCATACGTGGAAAAAATCCAGGAAATCAGTCAGGGAGAGAGCGGAAGTATTGAATTGGTAAAGGAACCGGTTCCGCTCTTTCCGTTCTTCTCCAAATTGAAAACACAGTACGAATCGTCGGATGGGAAAAATATTTCCGTACATTTACACATCCGGGAAGATTTGTATTGGCCGGTCGATCGCATCCATTTTTCCAATATCATGGAAAATTTAACGGAAAATTCCATCAAGTATTCCGATGATAGCGTTGCTATTGACATTACGGTTGTGCAACAAGACAATCAACTTCATATTACCCACCGCGACAATGGCTGGGGAATTGCCGGTTCGGAAATCCGGTGGATATTCGATAAATTTTACCGGGGCCGTTCAGCCGAAAAACGAAGGAAAAACGGCTTCGGTTTGGGTTTGAGTTACGTTAAAATAATGATTGAAACGATGGGCGGAAGCATTTCCGTAGCCAGTAAAGAGAAAGAATATACTGAATTTACATTAATTATACCCGCATGAATCAACATAGTATTTTAATTGCTGAAGACGAAATATTATTCGCTAAGGTATTGCAAGAAGCGTTTAAAGAAAAAGGTTTCACAGTCTATGGGGCGGATAACGGGCTAAGTGCATTGAAACAATACCATACCTGTAAACCGGACGTCATAGTAATGGATATTGACATGCCGGAGAAAGACGGTTGGGAAGTATTGTCACAGATCCGGGAAAACGATAAATGGATTCCGGTTATTATCATGACCGGTCGTCAATCGGACAAAATTGATTCCGTAGAAAGCTATAAAAAAGGGGCGGATTATTTTATCCGCAAACCTTTTAATCTTCAGGAAATAATCGAACTGGTTGATTTCGTAATCCAAAAGGCCTACGGAAAGGCCGGCAGTCTTGCTTTCGGCAATTGCCGGTTAAATCTTTCGTCCCGCCTGCTGCAAACCGGTTCAGGCGAACAGCATTTAACGGAAAGAGAAGCCACGATACTCTATTTGTTAATAAAAAAGAGCAACAAGATAGTCACAATCCGGGAATTTCAGGAGTATATATGGAGAGATACATTCCCCAGCAACCATCAAATGGTGAAAAATATAATCACTAAATTAAAGAAAATGTTGAAAGAAGATAAAACCACCCGGATTGACGCCATCTATGGCGCCGGCTATATGTTGTGTCTCAATTTCGCATACAAAAAATAATTGTTATTTATTTTTTTGACAATTCAAAACATTGAAAACTTAATATATCTTCATTAAATTCAGGATTTTTCACATGGCTGTCGCAAATATACAAACCGTCTTTCTCTACAAACATCACCAGTGATTTATAAGTATAATCAGGGAATAGCGTTTCTCCGTTCAGCGTAGGATAAAATTTCAGAAAATAGATTCTATAATTCTGCTTTTTATTTGCTCAAATGGCTGTTTTTTTATCGTCCCTACTCTCTGTGAAAGTATATTATCCACAGTTACCATTAAAATATGGCACTTAGCATAACTTTTCTTTGGAAATTTGAAATTAAGTATCATATCATCAGAAAGTTCAAAATAGT
>BNYG01000056.1 GCA_026000155.1 Bacteroidia bacterium
GAGAAATAACTATAAAATAATCAAAAGGAAATGTCTAATTTAAGATTTAAAGCAGTTGAAGAAGCTTTTAAGAAAAAAGCAGTAGCCGTATCGGCGCCCGCTCCCCTCACTTCCGAATATTACGGAAAGTATGTTTTTAACAAGGAACAAATGGCTAAGTATCTTTCAAAAGAGACTTTGAAAACATTGACCGGAGTGATTGAAAAAGGAGAAACATTGAATCGGGAATTGGCTAACCATGTGGCTGCCGGAATGAAAATGTGGGCGCTCGAAAGAGGAGCTACCCATTACACGCACTGGTTCCAGCCGTTGACGGAAGGTACCGCCGAAAAACACGACTCATTTATTGAGTACGAAGGCGCTCCGGGAAGTCCGATTGTGGAAGAATTTTCCGGGAAATTGTTGGCTCAACAGGAACCGGATGCTTCCTCTTTCCCCAGCGGAGGTATTCGCAATACGTTTGAAGCCCGCGGTTATACGGCCTGGGATCCTTCTTCGCCTGCCTTTATCGTGGACGATACACTCTGTATTCCTACCGTTTTCATTTCCTATACCGGAGAAGCGTTGGATTACAAAACACCTTTGTTGAAATCGTTGAATGCGGTGGATAAGGCAGCTACCGAAGTGTGCCAATATTTCGACCCGTCCGTGAAAAAAGTTTTTTCTTATTTGGGTTGGGAACAGGAATATTTCCTCGTGGACGAAGGATTGTATGCTACCCGTCCGGACTTGGTATTGACCGGCCGTACCTTGATGGGACACGAATCGGCTAAAAACCAACAGTTGGAAGACCACTATTTCGGTTCTATTCCGACCCGTGTGCAAGCGTATATGAAAGACTTGGAATTTGAAGGTTACAAATATGGTATTCCTTTGAAAACCCGTCACAATGAAGTGGCTCCCAATCAGTTTGAATTGGCTCCTATTTTCGGGGAAACCAATTTGTCGATCGATCAAAACTTGTTGATCATGTCGCTGATGAAAAAAGTAGCGCGCCGTCACGGATTTCGTTTGTTATTGCACGAAAAACCGTTCGCAGGTATCAACGGTTCGGGTAAACACAACAACTGGTCGTTGGGAACCGATACGGGTGTCGGCTTGTTGACTCCGGGAAAAACGCCGGAAGAAAATTTGCAATTCATCACTTTCATCGTTAATATTTTGTTGGCGGTTTATAAAAACAATGCTTTGTTGAAAGCCTCCATCATGACGGCCCAGAACGCCCACCGTTTGGGCGCGAACGAAGCTCCTCCCGCTATCATATCCGTATTCCTGGGAACTCAGATTTCATCCATCCTGGATAAATTGGAAGCCAGCAGCAGCGAAGACGCGATTATCATGGATCCGAAGCAGGGAATGAAATTAGGTATTGCAAAAATCCCGGAAGTGCTTCTGGATAATACGGATCGAAACCGTACTTCTCCGTTTGCATTCACCGGCAACCGTTTTGAATTCCGTGCCGTAGGTTCTTCCGCCAACTGCGCCTCCGCAATGATTGCTTTGAACTCCATCGTTGCCGCCCAATTAGTCGAATTCAAACAAACGGTAGATGCAAAAATTGCCGAAGGCTCTACAAAAGACAAAGCGATTTTCGATGTATTGAAGAAGTACATTAAAGAATCCAAACCGATCCGTTTTGACGGAAACGGTTATAGCGACGAATGGAAAGCCGAAGCTGTCAAACGCGGTCTGGATACCGAAACAAGCGTTCCTGTTATTTACGATGCTTACACCCAACCCGAATCCATCAAGTTGTTTGAAGGAATTAAAGTATTTTCCGAAAGGGAATTGCATGCCCGCAACGAGGTGAAATGGGAAACCTATACGAAGAAGATTCAAATTGAAGCCCGCGTATTAGGCGACTTGGTGATGAACCATATCATTCCGGTGGCAACGAGATACCAATCGACTTTGCTCGACAATGTGTATAAAATCTACCAGGTATATGATAAGGACAAAGCCGCTAAATTATCGGCCCACGATACCGGCAGCATCGAAGAAATATCCGAACGGATTTCTATCATCAAATCGAAAACCGAAGAATTGGTGGAAGCCCGCAAAGTGGCGAATAAGATTGATGACGAACGTGCCAAAGCGATTGCTTACCACGATAAAGTAGTTCCGTATTTCGATGAAATCCGTTATCATATTGATAAATTGGAATTAATTGTGGATAATGAACTGTGGACATTGCCGAAATACCGCGAACTTTTGTTTGTGAGATAATTTCGTAATTGCGCATAAAAAAAGCGAAGTAATCCGGAGATTTCCGGTTTTACTTCGCTTTTCTCGTTTATTATAGATTTTCTTCGATGGTTTTAATCAACAAATCCACATTTTCCTTTTTCGTAGCCCAACTGGTACAAAAACGAACAATTGTGTGGCCGTTATCTGCTTTTCCCCAGACCTCGTACAGGAAGTTTTGTTTCAAACAGTTCAATTGGTCGTCATTCAATATCGGAAATTGTTGATTGGTAAAGGAATTGCCTTGCATGGCAATTCCTTTTTTCTCAAAAGCCTTTCGGATTTCCAAAGCCTGTTGAACGGCATTTTTGCAAATATCAAAATACAAATTATCTTCTAATAAAACATCGAATTGAATGCCGGGCAACCGTCCCTTTGCCAATAAACCGCCGCGTTGTTTCATAAAATACCGGAAATCTTTTTGGATGTTTTCCGCACTTATGACCACTGCTTCGCCCAATAAAGCGCCGCATTTGGTACCGCCGATGTAAAACACATCGCAGAGCCGGGCAATTTCTTCGAGCGTCAAATCATTGCCCGGACTGGTTAATCCATAGCCCAGGCGGGCGCCGTCGAGAAACAAAGGCACTCCGTATTCCCGGCAAACTTGGCTTAAATCCGTCAGTTGCTTTTTGCTGTAAAGTGTGCCGCTCTCAGTCGGAAAAGAAATATAAACCATTCCCGGTTGCACCAGATGTTCTTTGATGTCGCTATTGTAATGATTTTCAAGTACTTCCTTGACCTGCCCGGCAGTGATTGTTCCGTCGCCGGACGGCAAGGCAATGACCCGGTGACCGGTTGCCTCAATCGCTCCGGTTTCGTGGCAATTGATATGTCCTTCGTCCGCTGAAATCACTCCCTGATGCGGACGTAAAATCGAAGAAATGACCGTCAGATTGGTCTGTGTTCCTCCCACCAGGAAATGAACATCTATATCTTCCCGGTTGCAGGCTTTTTTTATCTTTTGAATGGCGCGGGCACAATATTCATCATTCCCATAACCCGGCTGTTGTACGAAATTCGTATCGTTCAGCGCTTTCAAAATTTGGGGATGTGCCCCTTCTACATAATCACATTGAAAATTAATCATTGTATTTTTATTTCTTTTTCAATCCACAAAGATAACTCTTTTTTGTTTTCATTCTCATAAAATTTATGTACCTTTGAAGCGTTGATAACAAAAATTATTTCATTATGACACAGATTATTTTAAAAAATCAGATCAATCAAAGCATGATGGATACTTTACTTCTCCTGTTCAAAACATGGAACATTGAAGCAGAGATTAGTGCGGCAACAACAACAACAAAGAAAGTTAAAAAAGATACTTCTCTTACTTTATCGGTAGGTTTGTGGGAAGGTCGTGATATTAACGACAAACAGCTTCGTGATAAAGCTTGGGGAACCAATAAAAGATTAGAAAAATGATTCTTTGTGATACTAATATTCTCATTGAGCTATATAGAAACAATACAGATATTGTTGATACTGTTGAATTTATTAAACAAGAAAACATTGTTATTTCAGATGTTACTCGTGCAGAACTCTTTGTTGGAGCACTCAATAAACGTGAATTGCAAGCTCTTAATAAAGACGTAAATCAATTGACGATTTTGCCCATTCAATCCACTATTTCAACAATGGCTATAGAATTGTTAGTAAAATATTGTTTGTCTCATAACTTGGATTTTCATGATGCCCTTATTGCTGCAACCGCTATCTGCCATAATGTTGAATTATACACGCTCAATATAAAAGATTTTATATTTATTCCCACTCTAAAACTGTATCATACTGCACACTTTTATTCATAAGACAAGTTGTAAAATCTTAAAGTAATATAAAAAGTGAGCGTGATATAGAAATCAGCCTCATTTTTTTTACCTTTGCGTTTTCTTAGCAACAAAAATGAAACCCACGGAGATTATTAAGAAATATTACAAGGAAAAGAGTGAGCTTTATGCTATTTTGCTTGCTCACAGCTTTGCGGTGGCGGATAGAGCGCTTGAAATCGTCCGGATGCATCCGGAATGGGACATGGATAAAATATTTGTCTATGAAGCGGCCCTCTTGCACGATATCGGTATTTTTCAGACGGATGCCCCGAAAATTCAGTGCTTCGGAAAATATCCTTATATTTGTCATGGATATTTGGGTGCCGGTATTTTGCGGAAGGAAGGTTTCGACAAGCATGCTTTGGTCTGTGAGCGGCATACGGGTGCAGGTTTGACAAAGGAAAATATCCGGAAAAATCAGTTGCCTCTTCCTCACCGTGACATGTTGCCGGAAACGTTGGAAGAAAAATTAGTTTGCTTTGCCGATAAATTTTATTCCAAATCCAAACCGGATAAGGTAAAAACGGTAGATCAGGTACAAAAATCAATTGCCAAATATGGTGCGGATTCCCTTTTGCGTTGGGAAGAAATGGTCAAATTATTTTTAGGTTAAATGCGGATAAAGAAAGATCGCTTGTTGATTTTGCTATTTGTGTGGTTGGGTTTTGCAGGACAAAACGCAGCGGCACAAGATGATTTCTCTTATACAAATCCGTTAAAAGATACTTCGATTGCCTTGCCCGTTGATTCTATTCCAACGGATTCTACGGTGGTGCAAACCGATTCGGTTCCCAAAAATCCCAATGCCATCGACGCCCCGATTCACTATGCCTCTAAAGATTCGATGATCATGGAGTTGGACGGTCATAATATGATTTATATGTTCGGAGAAGCTTCCGTTCAATACAAAAATTTGGACCTGACCGGCGAATACATCGAAGTGAATGCCGACAGCAGCCTGGTGTATGCTACTTTTGCCGTGGATTCCATCGGGGAGGAATTCGGTTATCCCATTTTCAAGGAGGGGGAATCGCAGTATGAAATGAAAAAAGCGCGGTACAATTTCAAAAGCAAGAAAATGTACATTACCGATGTTATTACCGAACAAGGGGAAGGGTATGTTACCGCCGAACAAACCAAGAAAATGTCGAACGATGATCTGTATATGTTGAATGGGAAATATACGACTTGCGACGATCACGAACATCCGCATTTTTACCTCAACCTGACGAAGGCGAAAGTCCGTCCCGGTAAAAATATTGTCACCGGTCCTGCCTATCTGGTTGTGGAAGACGTGCCTTTGCCGGTAGCTATTCCTTTCGGATTTTTCCCTTTTACCAGCGATTATTCTTCGGGGGTGATCATGCCGACTTACGGAGATGAACTGAGACGGGGATTTTCGTTGCAGAATGGCGGCTATTATTTTGCTTTCAACGATCATGTCGATATGGCATTGACCGGTCAGATCTTTACCCGGGGTTCCTGGGGCTTGGATGCCCGTTCCACCTACCGGAAAAGGTATAAATTTTCAGGCAGTTTTCAGGCAAGCTATTTAATAACCGTCACAGGCGATAAAGGGGATGCGGATTACAGTAAGTCGAAAGACCTTAAACTGAGCTGGAGTCATGCCCAGGATGCCAAAGCCAATCCGTTCAGTACACTTTCCGGCAGTGTTAATTTCTCCACCAGCTCGTACGACCGGAATGAATTGAACAGTTTGTATTCCAATCAATATACTCAAAATTCCAAGTCATCCAGTGTCAATTACGCTTACCGACCGCCCGGCAGTCCGTTTTCTTTCAGCGCCAATGCGACGGTCAATCAAATATCCAGGGATACCACTTTAAGTTTGACCTTGCCGAATTTTACAGTTACGATGCGCGATATTTATCCCTTCCAGCGGAAAGAGCAAATAGGCGCGCCCAAATGGTATGAAAATATCCGGATGAGTTATACCGGTTTAATATCAAACAGCATCCAGAATGTCAAGGAATATGATTTTTTCAAAAAAAATCTCGTGAAAGATTGGAAAAACGGAATGAAACACTCGATTCCGGTTTCCGCTTCTTTCAATTTATTTAAAAATATAACCATTACGCCTTCAGCCAATTATGAAGAGCGTTGGTACTCCAGTAAAATCAATCAACGCTACGATCAGGAACAGAAGAAAGCCGTTGCAGCGGATACCGTTTATGGTTTTTACCGGATCTATAATTACAGCGCCAGTGTCAGCGCACAAACCAAATTATACGGAATGTTCCAGCCTTGGGGCGTTTTTGGCGAATGGACGAAAAAAACACAAATCCGGCACGTCATGACTCCCAATATTTCGTTTTCCGGAGCGCCCGATTTCGGTGATAAAAAATACGGTTATTACCAGGATCTGGTTTATTATAATATGGATGAACAGCGGGCGGATACCCTCAGTTATTCACCCTACTCCCATAATATCTGGAATGTACCCGGCAGGGGAAAATCGGGATCCTTGAGTTTCAGCTTGGACAACAACCTGGAAATGAAACTACCGGTTGCCGGAACCGATTCGACTCGGAAAATCAGTTTGATTGATCAGCTGCGACTCAATATGGGTTATAATTTCTTGGCCGATTCCCTCAATTGGTCTGACCTTGGAGTGGGTCTTCGTTTGAAATTGCCCGGAAACTATACTTTGAGCCTTCAAGGTACGTTTGATACTTATACATACGGCTACAATGAAGCTCGTAAAACGGTTGTAAAAATGAATACCCCCCGTTGGGAAGCAGGAAAATTTCCCCGTTTGCGATCGACCGGTACTACTTTTTCCTATTCTTTAAATAATGAAACCCTCAAAAAATTATTTGGTAAAGGAGATAAAAAAGGTGATCCCACTGCGGATGCAATGGGTGAAACGGACGTAGAACAAGCGGATGCAGTGGCTGTAGAAGAGAATACGGATAGTCCGCCGCGGACTTCCTTGCGGCAAGCGAAAGAAAAAGACACCAATTACGATGACGACGGCTATTACATGGTCTCCATTCCCTGGAACCTGAATTTTAATTATTCATGGAGTTTGGGATATGGCGAATTTGACAGGGAGGTATCGGAATATAAATATAAAGTCACTCAAACGCTGGGCATATCGGGCAGTATCAGTCCGACCAAAGGCTGGAGTTTCAATTTCAATACCAGTTACGATTTCGACCGGAATAAATTTGCCACGATGCAATGTTCGATTGTTCGTCAGATGCATTGTTGGTCGATGTCGGCAAGTGTCATTCCGGTAGGTCCTTACCAGTCTTATAATTTTACGATTGCCGTCAGCTCTTCTTTGTTGCAGGATTTGAAATATAATCAAAGCAGCAATTACAGGGACTCTCAGCAATGGGGTAATTAAACGATATAGATTATGGATGTAAAAATTGAACAATCGTGGAAGGAGCAGTTGGCTTCCGAATTTGAAAAACCGTATTTTTCCAAGCTGGTTGATTTTGTCAAAAATGAATATGCGGCGAAAACGATTTATCCGAAAGGGAACAAAATTTTCAATGCGTTTGATAAAACCCCTTTCGACAAGGTAAAAGTAGTCATTCTGGGACAGGATCCGTATCACGAACCGCAGCAAGCCCACGGATTGTGTTTTTCGGTGAATGAAGGTATCCCCTTGCCTCCTTCGTTGCAAAACATCTATAAAGAGTTGCAGGATGATTTGGGAATCACGCCGGCGGCTTCGGGCAATCTGGAACGGTGGGCGGAACAAGGCGTGTTATTGCTCAATGCTACCTTGACCGTCGAAGCGCACCGGGCGGGTTCGCACCAGCAAAAAGGCTGGGAAGAATTCACCGATGCGGTAATCCATCAAATAGCGGAAGAAAAAGAGCATGTGGTATTTATCCTGTGGGGATCGTATGCACAGAAAAAAGGCTCTTTCATCAATCCGTATAAACATTTGGTACTGAAATCGGCGCATCCGTCCCCGCTTTCCGTTTACCGGGGATTTTTTGGAAGCAAGCCTTTCAGTCAAACCAACGCTTACTTAATACGGACAGAGCAAACGCCTGTTCAGTGGTAGAAGAAGTAAAATTTATTTGTTAATTCCGTATTTTTAGAATATCTTTGCGCTCGCAAAACGTTATTTTGCACCTGTAGTTCAATGGATAGAATGTAGGTTTCCGGTACCTAAGATAAGGGTTCGATTCCCTTCGGGTGTACACATGACTCAAATAGGCTCCCCTGCCAAAAACAGATAACTTTACTTATCTGTCTTTTACTTTTAACTTACGACTTTTTTTCTTACCTTTGCCGCATTAAAATATAGAAGCCTATGATGAATGAGAGCGCCCCACTGACGTTGGGGACTGAGAAAATCGGAAAACTCCTGATGCAATACGCCATTCCGGCTATTATTGCGATGACAGCCTCTTCCTTGTATAATATTACCGACAGTATTTTTATTGGCCACGGTGTGGGACCGTTGGCTTTATCG
>BNYG01000057.1 GCA_026000155.1 Bacteroidia bacterium
AAGAAAACATCATCAACTTTTTCATCTCCGGCTTGACTAACGCTAAAGCGGAAAGGTTAAATGGCAAAATCCAACGATTTGTTTCTTCCAACTATGGAATCAAGGATAAAGATTTTGCTTTGTATAGATTGGCTAATTATTTTTCATAGCACCTGAAAAAAATAATTAACCTTAAAATCAAAGACGAATGGGGAAATGTCAGCCAAGTATCCGATACCCTTTATTTCGGCGTTGACAGTGACGAGCCGGTCATTTATTGGACAGCCACCGCTTCTTCCTCCAACCTGGGCGAAGATCCGTATCGTGCAATAGATAAGGATCTGAATACCCGCTGGAGTTCGGGCGCCGCTCAAACCGGTAACGAATGGTTTATCGTCAATATGCAAGATTTACAAACATTTAATACCATTGTCTTGAATCAGTCGGGAGCACCCGGCGATTATCCCCGCTTGTGCGATATCTATGTATCGAACGACGGTCTCAACTGGGGCAATCCGGTTGTTACAGTGTCCGGTATGACAGAAGACGAAATGCGTATCCGGCTACCGAAAGTTTATTCCGCACGGTATGTGAAAATCACGCAGAATAGAGAATCAAACAGCGGTAGTTGGTGGGCGATTAACGAATTTTCCGTGGACAATGTCACGTATGACGGCTGGTTTGCCGCTGCTTCCTCTTCCGGTTCCGGACACAATGCAAGCAATGCGGTGGATAACGATCCCAATAGCAGTTGGAATTCAGGCGCTGCTCAAACCGGTAATGAATGGTTTACGGTGGACTTATTGAAGAAGACCACGTTTAATATCATTATACTGAATCAAGAAGGAAGTGAAGACGATTATCCTCGTGAATATGCCGTCTATGGATCCGAAGACGGTGTAACATGGCCTACTCGATCTTTAGTTACGGGCAACGGAACACCGGGAAAGGAAACTCGTATTCCTTTTACTAGAAAATGGGGATACCGGTATTTAAAAATTGCTCAAACCGGACAATCGGAGGGTAGTTGGTGGTCGATCTATAATTTATCCGTAGAAATCAGTACGGCGATTACCCATCCGGAAACTAATCCGTTACAAATACGATACAGTGAAGGTAAATTGAAAATAATCAATGCTTTACCTGATTCGCAACTAACGATTTATTCCCTTTCGGGACAAACGGTCAAACAGGAAACGAACGTTACCGGTACTATCGAGGTGAATCTGCCACAGGGTATTTATTTAGTAACGGTCCGGGACAAATACCGGGTTTGCACAGAGAAATTAATTATAAAATAATAAGTAAACAGAATGAAATTAAAAGCAACGGTGTTGGGGATGTTGTTCCTTGTGTATTCAACCACCCTATTCTCTCAAAACGAAGATTGGCTATTTTCCCCGAAAGGGGTTGGCGAAATTCGGATTACCCTGGCGGACGGCAAAAAAATCGGCGACATCAAAAATGAGAAAAACGACAAGGATTATGCCGGGAAATTAGATGCCACCATGCAAGTCAAAAATTCCGGATCGTCCGAATATGTGACGGAAGATTTTTATAACGGAAAAATAAAGATTGAAGGCCGGGGAAATACGACTTGGGGTGTTCCCAAAAAACCGTATAATATTGATTTGGTAGGAGATGACGAGATTACTGAAATTGAGTCTCCATTATTAGGCATGCCGGCGGCGGAAGAATGGAGTTTATTGGCATTCTGGCACGACCGGAGTTTGATGCGCATTCCGATGGCCATGTATTTAGGTCAACACATGAATGGCATTAAATGGTCGCCCCGCATGCGTTATGTAGAATTGTGGATCAACAACGACTATCGGGGTCTGTATCTTTTATCCGAAAAAATACAACGCGGAAACGACCGGATCGATATTAAAAAATTGACCGATGCGCCGGAAGACCAAGTCGAGCCGCGTGTTTCCGGAGGATATATATTGGAAGGATCCTCCGAAGGGAAACTGACCGATATTGAAAAATCGGTTCAATTCAAAACGGAACGGGACAATATTAATTTTACCTTTAAATATCCGAAGCCTAAAAATGTAACTCCGGAACAAAGGGCATGGATTTGGAATTACATCAATACATTTGAAAATGTTTTGCGCAGTGACAATTTCAAAGACCCGGTAAACGGTTATCAAAAATACATTGATGTGGAAAGTTTCATCGATTGGACGATTTTGCACGAGCAATCCAGAGGAGTGGATAATTTGTTTCACGCCAGTACGTTTGTCCATAAAGACCGGGAAGGCAAGCTGAATATGAGCGCTCCTTGGGATTTTGACTTGTCGTACGGCAATGCCGGATCGCCGGATGCCGACAGCCGGCAGGAAACAGGCAATATGGTACGGACACACCGGTGGTTTGACCGCTTGTCGAAAGATCCTGCCTACATGGCGCGATACAAGGCCCGTTTGGATGAACTGACTCCGCTCTTCAATCAAATTCCGGCCATTCTGAATGCCAATTACGAACAATTGTATGAATCCGGCGCCATCGAGCGGGAAAAAGACAAATGGCCTCAAATATTATGGGAATTTCAGGGAGAAACCGATATGGAAACTCCTTTTGAACATAAAGCGCATGTGCGGTTTCTCAGCGATTGGGTAACGGCGCGGAATGCCTGGTGTTATGTGGCAGTAGGAGCCGATGACGATGAAAAAGGAGAACGGTTGATAAGGACTAAACCGGTCATCCGCATCATGGATCCGGAAGCGATGGAAGAAGAAGGCAGTTTTAGTGTGAAAGTAATGAAAGGATACGAATATAGTTGGAATGACGGCAATGAAATAACCGACAACGTCAAACGAATCAGCGCCAAAGGTAAATATTGGGTGAAAGTTTTAGATAGCCACGGGTATGTCAGTCTCGCATCCGATACGCTTTATTACAAGGTAGAACCGCCGGCTCCCCCGACAGGTATTGCTGTTACGAAGGCAAATTCGTTTACTTATACCAATCCGGTGAACGATGAGTTGCAGATAGAGTATAATGCATCCAACGATTTCAGCTTGTCGGTACAATTGTTTGATCTGAAAGGAATACGAGTGAAAAACGCCGGTGCTTTTGTGACACCGGGTAATAACCGCATTCAAATTCCGGTATCCGGTTTGGAAAACGGAATGTATATCCTGCAATTAGGAACCGAAAACGGAATCGTTGCCAAGAAGATTATAGTGAGTCGATGATCTCTTTTCTGTCATTGCGGGCTTGACCCGCAATCCCAAGATGTCCGTTAAACACCAATGATGCAAGGAGTTGAATAATAGTGATTAACGATTTTCAGAGGATTGCGGGTCAAGCCCGCAATGACAGAGAGAAGAGTGATGACAGTATTGGAAGTAATTTCGCCATTTCCATAACCGATGATAAAGATATTCAGCCGGATACGACTTCGACCATTTTATCGCGGATTTTATTGACTTCGGAATTGCGGGGATATGTGGCCAATCCGGCATATTATTTTCAACCAGACAACCGGCAAGCGGAACAGGCATCCGATTTGTTGATGATGACTCATGGCTGGAACCGTTACGACATCCCGAAAGCCATGCGTGGCGATTATCAATACCTGACCATTCCCAACGAAGAATCA
Organism: Bacteroidia bacterium; assembly: GCA_026000155.1. GTDB lineage: Bacteria > Bacteroidota > Bacteroidia > Bacteroidales > Azobacteroidaceae > Azobacteroides. Next base: position 3,590 of record BNYG01000057.1, read on the forward strand.
CAGTCATTTTCGGGAATAGTGAAAGGCGGATTATTATCCAAACCTTATGCCAATTCCAAAGTGACGATTATTTCCAGCAATACCTTTTTCCATGATGTGGCGGAAACTGATGAAAAGGGGCTGTTTACATTCAAGAATTTTGAGTTTCCCGACAGCACTTCCTATATTATTCAGGCTTTGAATAAAAAAGGGAAAGACATCGTGGAATTGTATTTGGATGACATTACCTATCCGGCAGTATCCTCTACAAAAAATCAGTTAAGGAAACAAACGGAAGAAATAGTCAAACCGGAATTCAAAGAATATGTTGAAAAAGCGGATTTAAAATATACGAACGAAAACGGAATGCGGATGCGTACTTTGCCGGAATTGATTGTAGAAGGACGTTTTAAACCACATCAATCCCCTTTTTATACGATGCCTGATGATTTTATATCGGAGGATGAAATAAGACGTTCGTCCGATATGCGTAGTTTATTAAGGAAGAGTTCTGAGTTGAGAATGAACAACAATGCACTAAGAGTACGTGCTACTAAAGCCATGCCTGTTACTGGCCCTCCAATGATTATGATTGATGGACAAAAAATGATCTATGGTGGAACTGATGATATCAATGATGATGAAGTTTGGAATATTTTGGATCACTTGGACATTGAAGATATTGCACAAGTAGATATTATTAATAGTATGGCTAAAAGACTTGTTTACGGTATGACGTATGGAAAAAATGGTGTTATTGAAATATATACCAAAAAAGGCTATTGGAATAAAGGTAAACCCAGGTTTAATACGCAACAAATCATACCTTTAGGTTATCAATTACCAATAGAATTTTATTCCCCGCAATACGATACGCCGGAAAATAGAAACAGTACAACACCCGATTTGCGAAGCACCATTTACTGGAAACCTGATGTTTTGGTGGATTCCGACGGGAAAGCTTCGGTAGATTTTTATACTGCCGACAGTCCATCGACCTATTCGGTTATTATCGAAGGAAGTACACCCGAAGGGAAATTGATTTACCAACGGGAAGAGGCGGCGGTAGTGGTGGAGTAAGGAGAAAGTAACTTGTAAAAGATAGATTTCAGTTTTTCCATTTGTCGGGTATTGTAGATGTTTTTGTCCCATTGGTAACGGTATCAGACATTATGCTATTGAAGAATTTTGATTTATTATATTCAAGTTTTACCACTTTTCCTTTGTTTTGTACGATATTATTATTCAAATCACCGGAATGTCCTGTCGGTGGGAAATATACTTTGACCTTTTTATCAGGAAAATTTTGCTGGATAAATTCAAGAGGAGGCACAAGGTCACTGTCTGCACTTACTAATATGACAACATCCGTTTTATTCAGAGCGCAGTCACCTATTATTTGAACTGAAATATTGACATCTGTTCTTTTTTCTTCGGGCTTGTCAATAGAGGCATTGCAATAAGGGCATGTAATCTGCTTGGCGAAATATTTCCCCCGAATAATCTCAAATTTGTCTTTATTAATAATTTTGTTTGCATTTAGCAAAGCTCCTTGACGACTGCTTTTACTGGAACTAAGTGGCGTAGCTGTAAAATATACTACTCTTTGAAGAATCTGATCCTGACCTAAAAATTGTTCAAATAATTTAACAAAGTCAATCCAGTAAAATTTTTTCCAGTCGGAATCGATAATCTTTTTTCGCTTTAATCCGTAATAAAAATTAAATCCATCAATGTAAACAGTAACTCTTTTCATATTGTTTTAGAATAAAAAAGCCGCTACTTTTGAGCGGCTAGCCCATACAAGAAAGTATGGGGATGCTTTACAATACAAAGATAATCATTATTAATATAATACACAATAATTTATTGAAATTTAGATTAATTCTAATTTGATAGTTGTATAGTTCCAAATAGTTGTACGGCTTATTTCTGAATAATAATGCGTTGCAAATAGTTTTTATGAGCCGTTGTTATCCGGAGAAAATAAATAGCCGGCGGATAAGAAGATACATCCAATTGAACGAAATTGCCGTTCACCGGTTGTGTCTTCAATAACCGCATTTGTACATCAAACAAATCCAATTGGGAAATAGGTTCTTTCTGGAAACGAACATAAATGAGTCCTTTTGCCGGATTGGGATAAACTTCCGGTTGCTCCGGAACTACAGTATTGGTCAAGCTATTGTTGTTTTTTTTAGAAACAAATTTAGACAGCAAACGAATATAAGCCATTTGATAAGCTCCCATGGGTTCTGTGATTTCCCATGAATTGAGAGGCCAGCTTGTATTAAAATCTTTGTACATTTTGGCAGCCGGTTGATTGACAGGAATTTCCTCCGATGTACATTGACTGTTATTGCCGGAAGAACCGCAATTGTTCGGACAACATCCGTCCCATTTATAATTTTCGTTGGGACCTCCGGACAGATAACCCGGCGCCGGACCGTATGAAGTCGGGCTGACTTTATCCCATTTCACACTGTTGTGGTCATACCAGGTATGATAAATTTCGGTCAAACTTTTGGAGGCGCCATACGTATTCATGTTGGTAAGATAAACGAATCCCATGGGATTGACGCCGTGGATATAATGCAAATAATCTTCGGCTGCATCGGCATACAAACGGTTCTTATCCGGTTCCAGCGATTGATCGGAAAAGAAGTAAAACGTCATTCCGTAATCCGATTTGTATTTATTAGAACCCCAGTTGTAGTCTTTGATGAATGAACGATAACCGTCTTTCCCGATTTTTCCGGCATAATTTTCCGGTTTATTAAAAGCGGTTTTTAAAGCGGAGATGATTCTGTTTTTTACAGTTCCGGAAATGCCGTCTAACGAAAGATAATAGAAACACAGAAAGTGGTCGGAACTCCAGTATTGCTGCATATCGTTGTTCCACGCAATCAATGGCAACACCGTATATCCGTTTTCGAAAACGGAAAGGTATTGTTTTTCTCCGGTCATTTCGTAGAGATACAAGGCTGCCGTCATACGAATGGCTTTCCGGTTGTAATCGCCCTCTACTTCCTGGTCGCCCGCACCCAAACCGGTCGAACCGTTGTCTGATGAATTATTGTGAAAAATCACATTGGGATTTTGTTCCGCCCAGTTCCACGCTTTCAAGGCAGCCGTTTGAAGTTGTCCGGCATATTCCGTTAAACCAATCTGTTTGAAAACTTTATATCCGATAGCGAATGCTTTGGCCGCCGATGTGGTGGACATGGTGCTTGCCGGTCCGTACAGGCTTTGTCCTTTGGCTGCCGAGGGAGGCGATGCGCTGCTCAATCCGACAATACTCAACACCGAACCGTCTTGTTCCTGCATTCTCAACAACCAGTCCATTCCCCATTTGGCCTCGTCCAATAAATCGGGAATCCCGTTTCCGGATTCGGGAATATTGTAATCGTCCGTCCAGATTTCCGGATTTTCGAGATAAGAAAGCATCATCCATTCGATATAATTACAAGCCCAATTGGTATATTTATTGTAATCGCCGGCATCATACCAGCCGCCATGCAAATCGCGTTCGGTAGCCATATCGCTTTTTTTGTTGTACAAACGACAATTTTTGTCCTGAAGCGGCCCGACATGACTGGCGCCGTCCGCCCAGCCTTCTCCCGCAAAACGAGCCAACTTTTCGCAACCGGCCCGTTGGTAGAAAAACATCCGGACAGCGTGTTTCAGTACGTCATTATACACATTTTCACCAATGTGGAAAGGATAAGATTTGACATTATTGGCGACATCAAGAATGTAGTATTTTCCCGGAACAGAAACAGAGGAAAAGTCAAACCACCAGATTTGGTCGCCCGAATCCGTATCAGTCACCCCATTATTGTAGGCAACCGGAGCATCCTGAAAAACCGATTGATTGGTCGCAGCATTCACCACTTGATACACAGGACCCGGAGAGAAAGAGTTTCCATTGTCAAACCCTATTTTAGGATTTTTGATGACCGCCGTTTTGGTTGCTTGCGGTAGATAGCCGAACTGGTCTGTTAAAATGAAGGGCGAAGTTTCTTGTCCTGTTATTTCCGGAGAAATACAGAAAAGAAACAGCATCCATGTGACTCCTGCTATCGTTTTTATTTTTTTCATGTGTCAAAGATAATGGATATTGTAGAATTGTGCAATGATTATCAGTTGGTTTATATGCCTATTCTTCGTATCTTTATGAGTACCAACAAATAAAGAAAAGAATGAATACAACTTATCCCACCAACATGAGTGATAGGTCCGCTGCAAAAACATATTTTCCGGATGT
>BNYG01000058.1 GCA_026000155.1 Bacteroidia bacterium
AAGGCTCTTAAAGATCTTAAGATACTTAAAAGAATTAACAGCCCTTTGGGGTAAATATATATTAATTAAAAAAAATGAAAATGAAAAAAATGATTTTTTTGATGCTGACACTCTTGATTTGGGGTGCGGCAAGTATGAATGCACAAGTAACGATTGGCAGCTCGGAAAATCCTGCCAAGGCAGCCTTGCTGGACATCAAGAACCAGGCGCCTAACGCCAATAACGAAACGGTCACCACCGGCGGATTGGTGCTCCCTCGCGTGAACCTGCAAAGTGCGGACAATTTGTTACCGTTTATTCCTAACGATGCTACTTTTACGAGCGATGTAAAACGAGATCATGTGGGTTTGATAGTGTATAATGTCAATCCGGCTTTTCAAGTCGGCGCCGGTCCCTACCTTTGGAACGGCAGTGCGTGGACGGTTGCGGGCGACTTTGCTACCGGTGCACCGGCTCCCTCTTATATCCGCATTTCTGCTCAGCCGAAAAAGTTTAGTTTTTACGAAGAAGGCACGGAAACTGCGGCTGCCTTGTCGGTAGGCGTAGCGACTAATGCCGACCCCACCGATGTGGAGTATAAATGGTATAAAGTAACAGGCAACAATCTGCATGTTCGTGTAGGCACTCCCTGTGTAGCGGCCGATGGTAGCGGTTTTACCACATCCAGCTTTACGCCTTCCGTCTTAAAGGGAACGACCCGCAATGCGAATAATACCGGTTTTTACCGTTATTATTGTGAGGCAACAAATAAGACTACCGGCGAGATTGTGGCCTCCGATATTGCTGAAGTAGCAGTTGGTTGCGGAGCCAAAGACAAAGACGGCGAATGGATTTCATTTCTGTGCTTTAATTTGGGAGCTACCGACTTGACTATTGCCGCTCAAAAGGGTCATACGATGACTATCAATCCTGCTAATGGTTCCGACGGCAGACATTATTATGTTGCCAACGAAGAAGGAGTTTACGGCGATTTGTACCAGTGGGGACGTATCGGCGACGGACACGAAAAGCGTGGAGCAGGCGCCGGCTTTACAGCCGGACAAAACACTGCAGGCGCTAATCAGATAGCATACAATGCAGCCACTCCTCCAACTTTCGAGAATGGTAATTTGATAGGTACTTCACAGCGTTATCCTGCAAGCCAGGTATCTCGTACGGATCCGAATGGTTATTATGCTAAATTTATTACTACAACCGCCACTCAAGATTATAACTGGGCATTTACCATGGCTACAAGTACAAAAGACCAGTTGTGGCGGACCGGACGTTATGCAGCGAATGATCCCTGTGCTAAAATTAAAGACGATGCGACTTACGAAACGTATTATCCTGCAACGGATGGAATTGCCGGTGCAAATACCAATTGGCGTCTTCCTTCTCCGGAAGAATGGGGCGCTCTCTACAAAGGCGGAACGATTAGCGGAGGCCCAGGCGCCGCCACTGCTAATACTTGGGTTTGGAATGGTAGTAACGGTCGCGGTTACGAGGTTCGTCCCGACGGCGCTACTACTACATTATTTCTGCCTGCAAGTGGGAGCCGGGACCGCGGCAATGGTTTGCTGTACAGCCAGGGGGCGGGCGGCTACTACTGGAGTAGTGCTTCTACCGGTACTAATGCGTACAACTTGAGCTTCAACAGTGGTGGCGTGAATCCTGCCAGCAGTAACAACCGCGGGTACGGCATCGCTTTGCGTTGTGTCAAAAATACTTAATTCGATTCATTTGTCAATTTGATTCATTTGACTATTTGGGTTTTTTTATCGCCCGCTTTAAGGCGGGCGATTTTATAACCGCGTAAGCGGTTCGATTTTTTTTTTGAAAAAAGCGGTCTTTGAAATATTGGTTTACACGTATTATTTACTATCTTTGCGAGGTAATAAAAATAATAACTATGGCACGTCCAATAAAAGAAACTCCGATTATTAGCGGTGAAGATGCAAGACGTTTTCGCGAAGCAATGGAGAATTTGAAACCTCTATCGAAAGCAAAGCGCGAAGAACAACGCAGAGCGTATGAATGGTTTAAAAGTAGAGCAACATTTCCAATGTTATGACAGAAAAATCGTTGCTAAATTTAGATGTTAAAATACTTCGTCTAAATGAAAATACTATTATCCAATCATTTGACTGTGAAGATAAAGATTTGAATGATTTTTTGCTTAACGATTCGAAGAATTATTTAAATTCTCGACTTTCTGTGACTTATTTACTGCAATCCAAAGAAGAAACTGTTGCTTATTTTTCCCTGTCAAATGATAGTTTGATTAAAGATGATGAGGAAACAGCGACGTGGAACAAAATCAATCGTGCTATACCTAATCCCAAACGGCGTAAGGCATATCCTGCTGTTAAAATTGGGCGGTTAGCTGTTGCCAAAAAATATGCAGGGATGGGTTTCGGAAAACTTATCATTATGGCAGTGAGAGAAATGTATGTCAATGAACAGCAGCGTTCCGGTTGCAGATTTGTAACAGTTGATGCTTATCGAAATGCGTTGCCTTTTTACGAAAAAAATGATTTTCGTTTCTTGACAACTAAAGATGCCAATGATGATACCCGAATTATGTATTTTGATTTGATGCTGACAGTGAACGATTGACGTTTGTAGTGTATTTCTAAAACAAAATAAATATGGAAACAATCAACGAATTTCAAGAAAAAATATAAAATTTGGTAGAGACGCCCAATTTGGGCGTCTCTACAACATAAACAAAAAGCGTGTAAACCAATCATCAAAGTTTACACGCTTTTTGTGTACTATACATGAAATCGGAACTGAATTTGCAATATTATGGCCGCTATTTTAGCAGACATCTCAAAAAGTACAAATTATATAAACATTAAATTTCTCATGACACAAAAAATAAGGCTTTTCCATCTGTTTTCATTTCTATTTTTAGCAGTCACAACACTTTCCGCCCAAACGATAGAAGCGACTCTACCCTCGTATTCCAATCTGCCCTACTCTTTCAGCCTGATGCAAGGCACCAGACAGGATACTGTCCTCACCGGAAAAATGGCGGAAAAAGGCAGCACGGTGATCGTTTTACCGGAACCATACGCCGGGTATCGCGGCGTAGGCAAACTTGCCATAGAGAAAGGCAAGACCATCCCTATGATACTCAACGGCGAATCTAAGATTGTCATCAGCGAATGGCAAAACAACGGCGAGGTAGAAGTCGTTTTTGACCAATCGGAAGAAAACAGGTTCATCTCCGGCATTACCGCCCGCCAAAGGCAGATCTTAGAGAAATACCAGTCTGTGCAAACCGGTATCATCGAACAGCGACCGGTAGATTTTCCCTATCTGCCACTCGTGCAGCAACGAGCAGACTTGGAAAAACAATATGTCGCTTTGCGCAAAGAGGTAACTGACAGCCCGCTTTATGCCGCCCGGATGACCGAGATACTGGATTGCCTGACAGGCATGGGCAGTTCACTATTCGTTTCGCAGGAAGCCGTGCCGGCAGAGCAACAAAAATTCATCTCCGGTCAATTGAATTTCAACGATTTATACACCAGCGGTTTTTGGCAGATGATGATGGATTTATGGTATCATCTCAATGGAATACAGAATACGAACGACACCTTATTGCTGAACGAAAGCCGGAAGATATTAGACCGGGTCAGCGATATTCCGGTTCGTCGCGAACTGACACAGTCCATTATCCGGCAGTTCAGCCGGTACGGCAAAGATTACCTGTTGCCCGAATTAGGCACGGAATACCTGACGATGCCCATCAACGGACAAACCGCACCGGAAATACAGACCGGCGAAGGGTCGTTTCTTCCGAAAAACGCCCTGATCGTTTTCTACGAAACCGGTTGTGGTATGTGTCACGCAGAATTAGAAGCCCTGAAGAAAAAATACGACCTGCTCACTGAAAACAGTGTCCGGGTCATCTCCATTTCCGCCGATGAAAGCAAAGAGGTTTTTGAATATACCGCCGCCGGCTTTCCCTGGACAGACAAACTCTGCGATTTCAAAGGCTTCGACGGAGCCAATTTCAGCAACTACGGCATCGTCGGAACTCCCACATTGATCCTTGTTGACAAAGAAGGTGTTGTGCGAGGCCGGTATGTCCGTTTAAGTGAGTGGTTGAAGGATTGAATCATATCCCAAACTTCTGATTCAATTCGGGAATCTCGATATCCTTGAATCCTTTATAGTAAAAATTTCTATAAGAAATTCTGAAAAAAATATTCCTGATTTTTTCAGAAAACAAAATAAAATAAATACCTTTGTGTCAAATTAATTAAGAAAGGAGAATTAAACTATGGCATGCCCGATTAAAGAAACACCTGTCCTCTATGGAGAAGATGCAAGACGCTTTGAGGAACGTATGAGACATCCTAAACCTGTATCGCAGGAAAAAATTGAAAGGATGAATAAAGCGTATGAGATATTTAAGAAAAATGTGATATATCTTCCATTACCCTGATTTTTATTTTTTTGTGTTATGAATTTAGAATCCTTAACGCCAATTAGACTTAATCAAGATTATGAGTTAAAATCATTTGACTGTGGTGATACAGATTTGAATAATTTTTTGTTTAATGATGCGAAAGCCTACTTAAAAGAGTTAATGGCTATAACTTATGTTATTGAATATGAAAATAAAGTTATAGCTTATTTTTGTTTGTTGAATGATAAAGTTGTTTTCGATACTTTGGATACTCAGAAAAAAAGTTTTTGGAATCGTTTTAATCGTCGCAATCAAATCCCAAATTCGAAACGTCGAAAAAATTATCCTGCTACAAAAATTGGTCGCTTGGCAGTTTCAAAAGAATACAAAGGACAAGGCATAGGATATTTCATTATTGACAATATCCAAAGTCTCATATTAAATCGAATGGATATTGCTTGCCGTTTTATTACAGTAGATGCCTATCAAACAGCTTTTAATTTTTATGTAAAAAACGGTTTTGAATTTCTATCGACAGAAGACGAAAATGAATCCATTAGGCTCATGTATTTTGATTTGAAAAATATTGCTTTTCCCAATCATATCCCAAACTCCTGATGCAATTCCGGAATCTCGATATCCTTGAATCCTTTTTTCTATACTTTCCGCGAAAATACAGGTAACATGTTTATTGTTAACAAAATGGATATGATTATCTTTTAATACGTGCTGAAAATTCATGACATGCAAAAAAAATTGAATAATTAAAAATTATTATTGTAATTTTACACTCAAAAATAACAAACAAAAAACAGCTTGTATGAGTGAAGGAGAAAGAGAAGAAATGATGCAGCTGATGAGAGATAATTTTGATTATCAGGACGAACCGAAATTAGGTATATTTTGGTTTAACGAACAGGAAGATGAATTGTTTGGCGTACTTAAAGCAGATGCCAAAGATGTTGCTTATGCCGGAAATATGCCTCGCAAGACGGTTAGCAGTTTACACAAAAGTTGGTGGACAAAGCAAAAAATGCGCTATCGGGCAGGAAAAGAGAAAAACAAAATTTATGAGGGCGATTATACCCGCATACCGCGAGGCCGGATTTTTCAACGCAAAGCGGATAATGTATTTGAAGTGATGTGCGGCAGTTGGATGACTCCACATATTTTGGATTTGGTTATAGAAGAATTTGACCTGCAAAAGCAAGTAGTAGAACAGGTAATTGACGAACATTGGGAATTGGGTCATGGATGGAGTGAGGAATTAATAGGTTAAGGAGATATCCCAAATTCCTGATGCAATTCAGGAATCTCCACATCCTTGAATCCTTTTTTCAGTAATCGTTTTTTGAATTCGTCCTGTACTTCCGCTTCACCGTGAACAATGAACAAACGTTTCACTTCCGCCTGATCCTGACAGGCAAGATACTGGCAGAGATCGTTGTAATCGGCGTGAGCGCTCATGGAATCAATGGTCCGGATGTCCGCTTTGACACTAAAAGGCATTCCGTAAATGGTTACCGTTTCGGGACGGAGTTTCAGCCGGGCGCCCAAGGATTGCGGTTCGCAATAACCGATGATCAGAATGGTATTCCGCCAATTTCCAATGCCATTGGCAATATGATGCTTCACACGGCCGGCTTCAGCCATTCCGGAAGCGGAAATAATCACCATCGGCGAGTAATCGCTGTTCAATGCCTGCGAATCGCGTTTGTCCGTAATGTATTTCAAACCCTTGAAATGGAAGGGGTCGCTGTCTATCTTGAACAATTTTTGCAGGGAACGGTTGAAACATTCGGGATGTTGTTTCACAATCTCCGTTATTTTGGTGGACATCGGACTGTCCAAATAATATTTTAACGGCGGCAACTTGCCGGCTAATTCCAAATCATTCAAAGCATACAGTAATTCCTGGGTACGGCCAACGCTAAAAGCCGGAATAATCAGTTTGCCTTTTTTATGGATACAAGTTTCTTGAATCTGCCGGTCTAAATCGTCCATATACGATTCGATAGGCCCGTGTACTTTATTGCCGTAAGTCGATTCGATGATGATATAATCGGCTTGCGGAAACGTTTCCGGCGAATGCAAAATCGGATCGCCGTACCGGCCTACATCACCGCTGAAGACAAGGGTACTCCGTTTGCCGTCTTCCATCAAAGTCACGAAAACAGTAGCGCTTCCGATAATATGTCCGCCGTCGAAAAATTCCAGTTGAATATCCTTGTCCACCTGTATCGGTTGGTGATAATGAACCGGAACAAAGTGCGCATTCACGTTGGCGGCATCCTCTTCCGTATATAAAGGTTCCAATAAAGGTCTTCCCTCTTCTCTCCTGCGTTTATTCATAAAAATCGTATCCTGTTTTTGGATAAAAGCCGAATCCTGCAATAATACTTTGGTAACATCAATCGTAGCCGGCGTGGCGTATATTTTTCCTTTGAAACCTTCTTTTACCAACCGGGGCAATAGTCCGGAATGATCCACATGGGCATGTGAAAGGAAAACACAAGTCACTTCTGCCGGATTGAAACCGAAATTACGATTCAGGGTATCGGTATCTTTACCCATTCCTTGAAACATACCGCAATCCAACAGGATTTTTTTACCGTTTGTCAGGGAAATCAAGTGTTTACTTCCGGTCACTGTCCGGGCTGCACCATGAAAAGCTATTTTCATATTGAAATCATTTATTGAAACAAAAGTACAAAAAGTATAGCAAAAAAAATAGTTATCTTTGAAAAAAATGGAGTACCGGTGTTATTCGCCCCTACGATTCAAAAAAAATTAAATTTAAAATTTCCAAAAAACAGCCAAAAAAATAGGATAATTAAAAAAATTTGCGTACCTTTGCATCGTTAAACTTTAGTCCGAAAAATGCTGTCACTTCTTAAGTGCCGGTTTTTTTTTGCCAAATTGTCATTAAAATGCTTATTTCCGCCTTTTTAAGTTTTAAATATTTTAAGCGAAAAGGATACAGCTTTGTTGAAACCAAGACTTTTGAAATATAAAATTTTGACAGTTTTGTCATCAGTTGATGATAGTATTGTTATTTTCTTATTC
>BNYG01000059.1 GCA_026000155.1 Bacteroidia bacterium
GGATTTATTGTTGGTGTTACAAGCCGAACACGGCGGAGGTAACAATTCCACATTCACCGTTCGCGTCACCAGTTCCACCGGAACGGATACCTATTCTTCCATTGCCGCAGGCATCGGTTCCTTGAAAGGTCCTTTGCACGGAGGCGCTAATATTCAAGTAGTGGACATGTTCAATCATTTGAAAGAAAATATTACAGATTGGAAAAATACCGATGAAATCGATACTTATTTCAATCGGATGCTCAATAAAGAGGTTTACAACAAAACCGGTTTGATTTACGGCATTGGCCATGCAGTCTATACCATTTCCGACCCGCGCGCTATCCTTTTGAAAGAATTAGCCCGCGATTTGGCTAAAGAAAAAGGACGGGAAGAAGAATTTGCTTTCCTCGAATTGTTGGAAGAACGAGCCATCGAATCGTTCTACAATTTCAAAGGCTCCAAAAAACGGGTATCGTCCAACATTGATTTCTATTCGGGTTTTGTGTATGAAATGATTGGCTTGCCACAGGAAATCTACACACCCTTATTCGCCATGGCGCGTATCGTAGGTTGGACAGCGCACCGCATTGAAGAATTAATCTTCAAGAACAAACGGATTATCCGCCCGGCCTATAAGAATATTTTGGATGAACAGGCATATATTCCGATTAAAGACCGGTATTAAAACGTAATTTTCCAACCGCAGCAGCTTGAGAATTAAACTCCTCAATAATAGTCTGCATAACTGCGGAGACTGGTAGGATATCTCGAATAGTGGCAGCAATTTGCCCTATTTCGAGTTCACCATCTTTTAAGTCGCCTTCAAAAATGCCGCGTTTGGCTCTGCCTTTGCCAAGCAGTTCACGCAGTTGCTCGGCTGTTGCGCCCGAATCTTCCGCCTGTTTTACTTGGCTGAAAAAGTCGTTTTTGATTAATCGCGTGGCGCCGATTTTTTTCAGCGCAAGCATTGTGTCGCCTTCGTTGAGACTGATACAGAGGTTTTTGAAGGCTTCACTTGCCGAACTTTCAGTTGTCAGCGCAAAGCGAGTGCCGATTTGTACACCTTCCGCACCGAGCGCAAACGCAGCGAGCATACTTTTTCCACCAGCAATGCCGCCTGCCGCAATCAATGGAATATCAAGCACTTGACGCACTTGCGGAATTAACGCCATGGTGGTCGTTTCTTCCGCACCGTTGTGTCCGCCTGCCTCAAAACCCTCTGCTACAACCGCATCAACACCTGCCTGCTGACATTTTAGGGCAAACTTACTGCTCGAAACCACGTGAGCAACGGTAATTCCGGCATTTTTAAGTGTCGAAGTCCAGGTTTTTGGGTTGCCTGCCGAAGTAAAAACGACAGGTACTTTTTCTTCTATCACAATTTTTATAATTGACTCAATTTCAGGATATAAAAGCGGAATATTTACACCAAAAGGTTTTTGAGTAGTCCTTTGGCATTTTTTGATATGCTCGCGTAAAACTTCCGGGTGCATGGAGCCTGCACCGAGTAAACCCAAACCACCTGCCTCACTCACAGCCGATGCCAATTCCCAACCGCTGCACCAAACCATTCCACCCGAAATGATCGGGTATTCTATTTTAAAAAGTGCTGTTACTCTATTCATTTTGTAAATTTTTCGTCTTTCTAAATTAAAATGCAAAGATAATCAAAATAGATGTTATTTTCGAGCGGGATATTAAGTTATAGATTTTATTGATGCAATCATAAATATTATCAGTTTGATTTATATTGTAAAAGCATATACATTTGTACAGAATTAAAAACAATTAGTATTAACAATTAAAAATAAAAAAATTATGCAACCGATTATTAATTCACAATTGCCTGAATTTAATGTTCAAGCCTATCACAATGGAGATTTTAAAACAGTTACCAACAACGATGTAAAAGGGAAATGGGCGATATTCTTTTTCTATCCTGCCGATTTCACTTTTGTATGTCCAACTGAATTGGGCGACATGGCCGACAAATATGCTAAATTCCAGGAATTGGGCGTAGAAGTGTATTCCGTAAGTACGGACAAGCATTTTACACACAAAGCCTGGCACGATGCCTCCGATACCATTAAAAAAATCCAATATCCGATGTTGGCAGACCCGACGGGTGCCTTGAGCCGTGCATTCGGCGTATTGATTGAAGAAGCCGGCTTGGCTTATCGCGGAACATTCTTGGTAAATCCCGAAGGACAAATCAAAGTAACCGAAATTCACGACAACGGAATCGGACGTAACGCCGATGAATTGTTGCGGAAAGTGGAAGCTGCACAATTTGTAGCTGCGCATCCCAATGAAGTTTGTCCGGCCAAATGGCATAAAGGCGATGCAACCTTAAAGCCGAGTATTGATTTAGTTGGAAAATTGTAAAACTTTCAGGGGCGCTCCTGCGTGTGCGCCCTCATTTTTATTATGATCACTTTATTTTTAAGTTTGATTTTATTTGTAACAAATAATCAAACAACAGACAAAAACGAAAATGTTATGAAATTTGAATTAGTAAAATTACCATACTCTACGGATGCCTTGGAGCCGGTAATCAGTAAACAAACCATTGAGTTTCATCATGGTAAGCATCTGCAAACGTATGTGAATAACCTGAACAATCTGATTCAGGGAACAAAGTTTGAAAACGCCGATCTTGAAACCATCGTAAAGGAATCGGATGGCGCTATCTTCAATAATGCCGGTCAGATATTGAATCATAACCTGTATTTTACCCAGTTCTCTCCCACCGGAGGCGGAAAACCTTCCGGTAAACTGGCTACTGCCATTGATGCCGCGTATGGTTCTTTCGATAATTTCCAAAAAGAATTTGAAACAGCCGGTGCCGGTTTGTTTGGTTCGGGATGGGTTTGGCTGGCGAAAGACAAAGAAGGAAAAGTGTTGATTACCAAGGAAGCAAATGCCGGTAACCCGCTGGCAAAAGGTTTAACACCGCTGCTGGGTTTTGACGTTTGGGAACATGCCTATTATCTCGACTACCAGAATCGCCGCGTCGATCACTTGAAAGAATTGTGGAAGATTATTGACTGGAAAGTGGTTGAAACACGGTATTGAAATAATTACGAAACAAAGTTCGGCATTAGCCAATTAAAAGTTACAAATTACAAATTAAACAAATGATTTTATGGACAATAATAAAACAATATGCAATTGCATGGACATCACGAGAGGTGAAATCATCGACGCAATCAAGGCAAAAAATTTGAAAACGATAGATGATGTCGGGGAAGCAACCGAAGCCGGAACAGTTTGTGGCTCTTGTCAGGATGATATTCAGGAGATTCTGGATGAATTAAACCTTGGATAAATGGGAGAATTGAATATGTTAGACTCAAATTTAAAAGAACAATTAAAAACTATTTTTGCCGATTTACAAGCAAATTATGTTTTGGATATATCCGTTGATCCGCAGCACGAGAGCCGGACGGAATTACTGGAGTTGTTGAGCGATGTTGCCGATTCGTCCGATAAAATTACTTGCCGGGTAAAAGACGGCGAAGCCTTGGAATTTTCTTTGTTAAAAAATGGAAACGATACAAGAATCAAATTTCGAGGCATTCCCAACGGACACGAATTTACTTCTTTGCTATTGGCCATTTTAAATGCCGATGGCAAGGGAAAAAACATTCCCGATGCCGTTATCTGCAATCGTATCAAGGCATTAAAAGGAAATATCCATCTGACGACTTATGCCTCACTGACTTGTACCAATTGTCCTGATGTAGTACAGAGCCTTAACTTAATGGCTTTGTTGAATGAGAATCTGACACATGAAATGGTCGATGGTGCGCTTTATCAATCGGAAGTGGATGCTTTGAAGATACAAGCCGTGCCGACTGTTTATGCCGACGGAGCATTATTACACGTAGGACGAGCCGATTTAGGTGAATTGTTGGGCAAATTAGAAGAACATTACGGTGTGGATGACAAAAAAAAAGAATCTTCCGTCAAGAATTACGATGTAGTGGTAGTCGGCAGCGGACCCGCTGGAAGCGCTGCGGCCATCTACTCTGCCCGCAAAGGCTTGAATGTAGCCATCGTAGCCGAAAGAATCGGCGGTCAGGTAAAAGAAACCGTTGGTATCGAAAACCTGATTTCCGTCCCTTACACTACCGGAGAAGACTTAGCCGGGAACTTAAAAGCGCATATTCAGCAATATTCCATTGACATACTGGAACATCGGAAAGTAGAAACGCTCGAAGTAAAGGATAAAGAAAAAATCCTCTCGGTAGCCGGAGGCGAAAAAATCATAGCACCCGCTGTGATTCTTGCAACCGGAGCAAGTTGGCGCAAACTGAATGTTCCGGGAGAAACGGAGTACATCGGCCGGGGTGTTGCGTTTTGTCCACATTGCGACGGACCATTTTACAAAGGGAAACACGTAGCGGTTGTTGGCGGAGGAAATTCCGGCATTGAAGCGGCTATCGACTTGGCAGGCATCTGTTCCAAAGTAACTGTTTTTGAGTTTTTGGATGAACTGAAAGCCGACCGGGTGTTGCAGGAAAAAGCGAAAAGTCTGCCGAATGTCGAAATCTTTTTGTCTTCCCAAACGGTGGAAGTCATCGGAAACGGAGAGAAAGTAACCGGCATCCGCGTCAAAAACCGCAAAACGGAAGAAGAGCGTATCATTGAATTGGACGGTATTTTCGTTCAAATCGGATTGACGGCTAACAGTGGCATGTTCAAAGACGTAGTCAATACTAATCGTTTTGGTGAAATCGAAATTGACACACACTGCCGCACCAATCAACCGGGCATTTATGCGGCCGGGGATGTTACCACAGTACCCTATAAACAGATTATCATTTCCATGGGAGAAGGCGCCAAAGCAGCATTGACAGCTTTTGAAGACCGCATACGGGGAATATGATTAGCTTAATGCTCCAATCAACTCTTGTACCGATTGGAATCCGTGTCTATCTAAATATTCATGGATTCCATCCACTACTTTCACCGAAATTTCCGGGTCAATAAAATTGTAAGTTCCTATTTGAATGGCAGTTGCACCTGCTAATATAAACTCGATTGCATCGGTCGCATTGGATATTCCACCCAAGCCGATAATCGGAATTTTAACTGCTTTGTAGGTTTGATACACCATTCGTAAGGCAACCGGTTTGACACACGGACCGGATAATCCTCCTGTAATCGTTGATAAAACCGGTTTTCTCCGTTCGGCATCAATAGCCATTCCTAATAAAGTATTGATTAAAGAAACAGCGTCAGCACCTTCTGCTTCAGCCGTTTGTGCAATTTCTGCGATGTTCGTTACATTGGGTGAAAGTTTGACGATCAAGGTTTTATGATACACTTTCCGGACGGCTTTGATGACCTCGGAAGCGCCGGAACAATTGGTACCGAAAGCCATGCCTCCTTGCTTGACATTGGGACAGGAAATATTCAGTTCAATAGCCGGGATTTTATCCAATTCGTTCATCCGTTCGGCACAAGCCACATAATCTTCAACGGTGGAACCACTGACATTGACCATCATATTCGTATCTATGTCCTTGATTTTCGGATAAATATCCGATATAAAGTAATCTATTCCTTTATTTTGCAAACCGACTGCATTCAACATGCCCGAAGGCGTTTCCACCATCCGGGGATAGTCGTTTCCTTCCCGTGGGTGAAAAGTCGTTCCTTTGACAAAGATGCCGCCAATCCGGGATAAATCCATAAAATCGACATATTCAATCCCGTAACCAAATGTACCGGAAGCAGTTAACACCGGATTTTTAAGTTCCAGTTTACCTATGTGAACGCTTAAATCTGCCATTTTAGTTGGTTTATATTAAATACAGGACCTTCCGTACACACACAAACATTTCCTTTGACGGTCTTTTCGACACAGCACAAACAGGCGCCAATACCGCAAGCCATCCGGTTTTCTAAGGAAACTTCGCAAGGAATAGCGTATTCTTTCGCATACCGGGCTACCGAAAGCATCATGAGATTGGGACCGCAAGCATAGATAAAATCAGCATCTCCTTCTAATAGAGAGGAATGATTGACTACATAGCCTTTCTCGCCCAGACCGCCATTTTCCGTAGTAATATGGACGGTTCCGAGTTTCCGGAATTCATCCAACTGTAGTAAATCCCTTTCGGAACGCGCTCCCAGCAAGAAAGTGGGCGTAAATCCTTTCTCTTTCAAGTAGGCTCCCAAATACAATAAGGGAGCGCTGCCTACACCTCCACCAATCAGAAGCAATTTCTTATCTTTGTCCGAACCGGCGGGAATGGAGAAGCCGTTTCCCAAAGGATAAATTAAATTGAGGGAATCTCCTGGGATAAGGTGGGATAATTGGAACGTTCCGTCACCCACGATTTGTATCAGCAACCAAAGTTCCTGGTTTTTCCGGTCCACCTGATGCACGGAAATAGGGCGGCGCAGGAATACACTCTCCGAATTATCCACTTTCACCTGAACAAACTGCCCGGGCAAAATCTCCGGGAGCGATTCTTCCAATGTCAGTTTTAATAAACAATGTTTTTCATTTAAAGGAATATTGTCTTTGACTATCCAATTTGCTATCTGTTTTTTCATGCAACCTTTCGATAAATTTACGTTGCCACAAAATTAGCTCAAAAGTCAACAATATACAAATAAATTTGCTATTCCTCCGGTTTTAAAGTGATGTATGTTTTATTTTTAAAGAAAATAACTATTTTATCAATATTTTCAGACAGAGAAAATTCAGGCATAATGGATTGATTTTTAGGATTTTTTAGGGATATTTCCGCCGGTTTATCTACAATTTCCTTGCGATATTTCGGTTCAACCGCATCTTTGGCCGGATTTATGGAAGTCTGGGAAAATAAATCCGGTGCCATAATTGCTTTTTCGCCTTTATGCATCGAACCGGTTCCCATGAATAACCAATCGGCGCTAATATCCGGGAAAGTATTCAAAATTTTAGTGATAACATCGGTACTGGGTGTTTGATTCACTTTTCCTTTTCCTTCTATTTCCCGCCCATTGATAATAAAACTCATGGTCGTAGAGTTTACACCTGTTGCATCAGCGAATGAAGAAGTAGTCAATCTTTTTTCTTCCATTATTTTTTTTATCCGTTCAATCATAATATACCTTTTTTTACCATTACTTTAATAAATTACAAATGTAATGAATATTATTTACAAATACAAATTAATATTATCATCAAGTTATTTTACAATAGTAAATTGTATTACAATTGCAAAATAATAAATCAGATTACATTTGTAAGCTACTGTTTAATTTACTTGAATTTATAATACTAAAATATTGGTTAATAGATTGATAATATCTTTTATTGGTAAAATAT
>BNYG01000060.1 GCA_026000155.1 Bacteroidia bacterium
AGCTTTTTGCAACAGAAAGCAACAAAGCGTTACTGATTGATTTCTTAAACGAAATCATCAAGGAAGAAGGATGTATTACCGACATCAAGTATCAACCCACTCTGCAATTGGGCAGTACGGAAGCAGATCGAAAAGCGATATTTGATATTTTCTGCAAGACCGAAAACGGAGAATTTTTTATTGTCGAGATGCAGAAAGCCCGGCAACCGTATTTTGTTGACAGAAGTTTGTTTTATTCAACCTTTCCAATACAAAGTCAGGCTCCGCAGGGGTCGTGGAATTTTGAGTTGAAAGCTGTCTATACGGTAGCCTTATTGGATTTTAAGTTGTTTGAAGATATCACCGATGAAGATTATTTCATCGAAAAGATCTATTTAGCGAGGGAGCGAACGAAGGCGCGGTATTCAAAAAAGTTGAATTTCATCTTTGTCGAATTGCCGAAGTTCAAAAAGAATATTGAAGAATTGAAAACCAACGCTGACCGTTGGTTGTATTGTTTCAAACATCTCGGACAGTTGGAAGGTCAACCGGAAGAATTGTCTGGAGGCGTATTTGAAACGTTATTTAAAGAAGCGGAAATAAAAAAACTAACACATATAGAAATGGAACAGTATCAAAAAAGCGTATTGGAATACAGCGACGTTCGCGATGCCGTCGATTATGCTATGGAGAGAGGCATGGAGAGAGGCATAGAGAAAGGTCAAATCTCCAAATCTTTTGAAATTGCCAAAAATTTATTGAATTTGCACCTTTCGATAAATGATATAGTGAAAACGACCGGACTTACCCCCGAACAAATACTGGCGCTATAAGCAACACAGTAATAATCATTCAGCATCCGGTAAAATACATCTTTGCCAAAGAAAGGGAGCAAACTCCTTACTGCTGGTGGCCGAGCCGTAGCGCTGCCTGATTTTTCATTACACGGTAGAGACGCGATTAATCGCGTCTCTACAAAATTTTCGACCCCGCAAAGAAACAGGCATCCTGGATTACCACCCCTCCCCTACGGAGATATGGTGGACTACCTATTTGTGAGAAATCCAAATTCTTTTGAAATTTTAATAAAGGAAGGAAACACTCCTAAATTTATATTTTTATAACTCAACCATAAACAAAAAACAAATTCTTGTATCGTTTTTCATAGAAATTTAATATCTTTGTCCTAATTATTATTTTTTCAACTATAATTTGAAGCACAATATTCTGTTGACAATAGGGATTATGATGCTGTTTCCTGCCGGTTTACAGGCGCAGAATCATTCTTTTTCAGAGAACGATAGTGTAGAGATTTCCGCAGGATTTCTTTCTTTTCCGGACTCTTTGGCTTTGCCGGCAGATACGGCAAAAAAAATTGTAAAATTCGTACCTGATTCGAAAAAGGCAATTCTTTATTCTGCTATTTTTCCCGGATTAGGACAGATTTACAATCGTAAATACTGGAAATTGCCCATTGTTTACGGTGGTTTTTTAGGCTGTGTGTATGCCATTTCATGGAATGGAACACAGTACCAGGGTTATAAACAGGCGTACAGCGATTTTACGGATAAAAACCCGGACACCAAGTCATGGACAGCGTATAACCCTAAATATTACGGAGGGGAAGGAGAAGATCCTGAAAAATGGAACAGTTCCGCAGTCACCGGATTTGCAAGCCGTTTAAAAACAGGTAAAGACTATTTTCGAAGAAACTTGGAACTGAGTTATATTATTACGGCGGGGGTTTACGTGATTTGTATGATTGACGCTTATGTAGATGCTCAGTTATTTGAGTTTGATATCAGTGAAGATTTGAGTTTTAGAATGGATCCGGTCATTTTTGAACGAACAGCAAGCAATTCCAGGTCTTTCGGACTGCAATGCAGTATTACATTTTGATTAATAATTTTACAAAAGAAAAAAATGAATAAAGGAATCTTATCCCTGCTCTTTTTATTATCCGGAACGATCGGCGTTTTGGCACAAGATACTATTCTGGCGGAAGATACTACTTTCGTGGAAGATACACTCGTAGTCGCCGCAAATATAGATGACGACATGCTCTTTATCCCCGAAAGCTGGGATACGGATTTGGATAGCCTGATGAATTCCTGGCATGTAAAATATTATGTAGATAAAAATTCCCATCCCGGTTATAGCAATGCAGTGGTAGCCGGCGACGCTGTTTACGCCGAACGCTTATCCAAAATAGACAACATCATTGAACTTCCTTATAATGAAGTCGTTCGCAGATGTATTGACTTGTATGTCGATCGCCGGAGAAGTATTGTCGAATATATGCTGGGATTGGAAAGTTTCTATTTTCCCATGATCGAACAAGCCCTGGATGCCAATGATATGCCGCATGAATTAAAATACCTGACGATTGTCGAATCGGCTTTAAATCCGACCGCCGTATCCCGTGCCGGAGCTACCGGATTATGGCAGTTTATGCTGGGTACCGGCAAACAATACAATTTGGAAATCAACAGCTTGGTAGATGAAAGAAGGGATCCGCTGAAAGCTACTTTTGCCGCTTGCGCCTATTTGAAAGATTTATACCGGATTTACGGCGATTGGAATTTGGCGATTGCCGCTTACAATTGCGGTCCGGGTAATGTGAACAAAGCCATCCGGAGGGCAAAAGGAGCTACCGATTACTGGAAAATTTATCCTTATCTCCCGAAAGAAACCCGCTTGTATGTTCCCCTCTTTATCGCTGCCAACTATGTGATGAATTATTATGCCAGTCACCAGTTATATCCGGTTCAAACCAACCTGCCCATCGCTACCGACACGGTCATGGTCAATCAATCCATTCATTTCGACCAGATTGCCGAAGTTTTAAGTATGGATAAAGAATTGCTCCGGGCATTAAATCCACAATATAAGCGGGATATTGTCCCCGGAAATTCCCAGCCAAGAGCTATTAAATTACCGGTACTGCAAGCCTACGCTTTTGTAGAAAAAGAAGAGGTTATTGCAAATTACCGTAAAGACGAATTATTTTCCAACCGCATGTATGTAGGTGACAGCAAAAGTACCGCCAATTTAGAAAAACTCACACACCAAGTACGAAAAGGCGAAACGATCCGGTCAATCGAAAGTAAATACGGCGTAAGCGCCGCCAATATCCGCAAATGGAACGGACTAAAATCCAGCAAATTAGTTGCCGGAAAACGATTAACTATTTATGTAGATAACGGAGGTTACGCCACTGCACCTGTGCCTGCACCTACACCTAAATATACAGCAGCATCTAACGATTTACAGCAGGAATCCAACACATTAGCTTCCAATACAATAGCTTCCACGGAGCCGGTACCGTCCGGTCCGGAAGTTCGCACGGCAACTGAGATTGCAGCATCCTATATGGCCCGTCTCAATCAAACGCCCACTGCTCAAACAACTTCTCAATCCAATGCCGAATACGGACGATATAAAGTTCAATCAGGCGATTCATTTTATTCCATCGCAAAAAAATTCCCCGGTTATACCCAGGATGATCTGATGAAAATAAATCAAATGAGTAGTCCGAAACTGAAAGCCGGACAATTAATTAAAGTTCCCAAAGTATAAAAATGAAAGAATTGGAAGATGATCAGGTACAAAAAGCTTATGAAGCATTATTGGACAGTTATGGACGGTCCAATCATCGTAAGAAATTTGAAATCATCAATAAAGCGTTTAAATTTGCCGACCAGGCCCACAAAGGAGTAAAAAGACGTTCCGGAGAACCTTATATCATGCACCCCTTGGCGGTAGCCTTGGTGGTAAGTGAAGAAATGGGACTGGGTTCAACGTCGATTTCTGCCGCCCTGCTGCACGATGTGGTAGAAGATACCGATTATTCCGTAGAAGATATAAAAAACCTTTTCGGGGAAAAAATCGCCCAAATCGTGGACGGATTGACTAAAATGTCGGGGGGAATTTTTGCCGAAGCCGCTTCCGCACAAGCGGAAAATATGCGCAAACTGCTGCTCACCATGTCAGACGATATCCGGGTCATATTAATCAAACTGGCCGACCGCTTGCATAATATGCGGACGTTGGGTTCGCTTTTACCCGCCAAACAATACAAGATTGCCGGTGAAACCATGTATTTGTATGCTCCTATGGCGCATCGCTTAGGATTATTTGCCATCAAGAGCGAATTGGAAGATTTGAGTTTCAAGTACGAACATCCGGAGGAATACAAACAGATTGAACAGAAATTAACGGCTACGGCGGCTAACCGGGAAAGAATATACGAACATTTTGCCGATCCTTTGCAAGAAAGCCTCAATCAATTGGGATACCAATACAAAATGCAGGAACGGGTAAAATCCATCTATTCGATCTGGAACAAAATGCAATCCAAAAATGTGAATTTCGAGGATATTTACGATATCTTCGCTGTCCGGATTGTTTTTGAACCGAAACCGGATATGGATGTAAAAAAACAATGCTGGGAAATCTATTCTGCTATCACAGACCTGTATATACTCCGTCCCGACCGGATTCGCGACTGGATCAGCCATCCGAAAGCCAACGGTTACCAGGCGCTTCATTTGACGGTGATGGGCCCTGACGGACAATGGATTGAAGTACAAATCCGCAGTACTAAAATGGATGAAATAGCCGAAAAAGGATTTGCCGCCCATTGGAAATACAAGGAACACGGCATTGACAAAGATATTCAGGAACAAACCGAACTGGATCATTGGCTGGCCAGAATACAGGATATTTTGGAAGCGCCGAGTCCGAATGCCATGGATTTCCTGGATACGATCAAGCTAAACCTTTACAGTTCCGAAATATTTGTTTTTACTCCCAAAGGAGAAATTAAAACATTGCCTCAAAACGCTACGGCACTGGATTTTGCGTATGAAATTCATACGAAGATCGGTGATCATTGCATTGGAGCCAAAGCCAATCATAAATTGGTTCCGCTCAGCCATAAACTATCCAGTGGCGATCAGGTTGAAATATTAACGTCCCGCTCGCAACATCCACAGGAAGAATGGCTTAGTTTTGTAACTACCGCGAAAGCCAAAACGAAAATAGAATCTTCGCTTAAAAAACAACGGAAGGAAAAAATAAAAGAAGGAGAAGACTTGTTGACCGAGATCCTCCAAAAGGCCGGAATCGAAATTACAATTCCCATTTGGGATAAATTTTGCTCTTTCTACGGTTATTCCAAAAAGGAAGACCTGTTTTATGCCTTTGCCAAAAAACAAATTGAATTGCCGGAAAATCCATTGAAAGTATTAAAAGAAAAGACGGATAATTTCTTTGTCCGTTATATGAAACAAGCTTTCAATGCCGTAAATCCGACCAAAGAAGAATCGGAAAAACCGGTGGAAAATCAGCCGGAAACGGATATGAATCAAATAGATAGAAAGAAAACCTACACTTTGAAAGAAGAAGATTTTCAAAAAAATTTTATTACCCACGACTGTTGCCGTCCCATTCCCGGCGATGATGTTTTTGGTTTTATCCGGGATGACGGACGCCTGGAAGTTCATAAAAGATCCTGCCAACCGGCATTGAAACTGAAAACCCGCTACGGCGACCGGATTGTTTCCTGCGATTGGGCGGGACACAAAACTTTCTCTTTCCCCGCTACAATCGAAATCAAAGGGATAGACCGGATGGGTGTGTTAAACGATATTACCCAAGTGATTACCAACGACTTGTCTGTGAATATGCACAAATTGACGATTGAATCCAAAGACGGCTTTTTTGAAGGAAGGATCGAGGTGGCGATTCATGATGTCGATGATATCAACAACCTGTCCTCCCGTTTGCAGAAGATTAAGGGGATCAAGAATGTGGTACGGATAGATGATTAAAAATAATAGAATATTGTTTTCTTCATAATTAAGATCGAATAAGAAAAAGTTTAGAATTTGATACTCTAATTGAATTATTCTATCTATCTTTGCATAGTTCAAATCACCTTGGAAACTTGAATTCACCAAGCCAAAAGCGAGAGGAGAATGGTCTTAACAAAAGATAAATATATATAAATCATCAAAATAGAGGAAGAAAAGTATGAAAAATCCTGCAAAAGCCTATGAAACAGGTGAAATGTTGCTAAATCAATTTGACATGGATATGGCATCACTTTACTTTGAAAGTGCGGGCGATAGCTACCTTGAAATTGGTAATCGAGAAGACGCAGTAAAAGCCTATGAACAGTTTTTATATTGCGCCAAAATGCTTGGTAAAGATGAACTGGCTAAGAGAGCTAAAGAAAAACTGGCACACGCCACAAATTAAGTAATAGGTATGATATTAGGAGCTGTTGGAAAAAATGCCACGGGTAAAGATTATTTTTTGGAATATATTTCTAAGAAATATAGTATTCCAATGTTTTCAGTTGGCGATGTAGTACGCGAACTGGCATTAAAAGATGGTTTGGAACACACGCGAGAGAATTTGCATAAAACATCGCAAAAGTACATGACACAATTCGGGCAAGATTTTTTCCCAAATCAGATAGTAGCGAAAATCAAAGAGTTAGATATAAATAAAGTTTTAGTTTCCGGTATTCGTCCGTTATCGGATGTTGTTGCATTAAAATCCGCTTTTGGAAGCGATTTTATTTTAGTTGACATCGTTGTTGCGGATGACAATATTCGGTTTGAGCGAATGAAAAAACGCGGATCAGCAAGAGATCCTCTCACGAAGGATAAATTCCTTGAGCATGACCGGCACGAAGAAGAGTTGTTTCATACCTCAGAAACCGAAAAGATGGCAGACTTTATTGTTTACAATGATGGAACAGCAGAGGAGTTTGATTTATCTATTGATAAATTCTATAAAGAGCACTTGTTAGGTAAATAGGATGCAGGAGCTAACTGATAAAAAAGGGATAGTTTTTGGTGCGAGTGGTGGCCTTGGAAAATATCGGAAAGTATATGAGGAAAATGATAACACTCAATAATATACAAGCTAAGGCGCATGTTTTATCGTACGGAGTAAAAATTTCTGATACATCATTAAAAAGTTTTGGTGAACCTTTTTTGTGTAAACGGCGAGCGTACAGCAACATGGATGATCGTAAGTTCACTTATGAAAATGTACCTCAAGAGATTGTTATTCTACCTCAACAATTGGTCGTAGGTGTCGTTTTGAGAGAAGAATCTCCATGG
>BNYG01000061.1 GCA_026000155.1 Bacteroidia bacterium
GGTGTAAAGCCTCAATCGCCCAAAGAATCCATCCGGGATATTATCCGTGATCCGGTTCCTACCTGGAAAGACCGCTTAGTGAATGATTTTGAGACCTCTATTTTTGCCCGCTTTCCGGAAATAAGCGTCCTCAAACAAAAAATGTACGACCGGGGCGCTGTGTATGCGAGCATGTCGGGATCGGGTTCATCGGTATTCGGAATATTCGAAGCCCCGGAAAAATTAGAGACGGAATTCCCCCATTTATCCGTTATGGTAATATGAATCGTGTTTCAAATAATAATACCCTTTCCCGTAGCGACTGATCTTGGCATCTACATCATTGTAAACCAGCGCTATATTCGTGATTCCATCATCCTGAAGCTCCTTAATCGTATATTTGAAGAAGTCCTTGTTTGTCTTTTCATCCCGTACGACATAAAGGACGATATCTACCAGGCGTGACAGGAAATGAGCATCTGAAACCAATCCTACCGGGCTACAGTCTAAGACTACATAATCATACTTTTTAATAAGCGCCTGAATAATTTCCCTGGCTTGAGGCGTCCGGATCAATTCACTGGGATTAGGAGGAATAACTCCTGCAGGTAATATATCAAAACCTTGCTCTAAAGGTACAATCGCCTCATCCAACGAAATTTGTCCAATGAGGCAATTCGACAGACCTTTGTTGTTGTCCAAGTCTAACGATTTGGACAGGGCCGGCCGGCGTAAATCACAATCGACTAAAATGACCTTTTTCCCACCCATCTGATAAGTGGATGCCAAATTGATGGCAATAAATGTTTTTCCATCCTGCGGTTCGGTCGATGTGACCAATATAGAAGTAGAACCTTCTCTTTTAACCATATATTCCATCCGTGCACGAAGATTACGGAATCCTTCCGCAAAACTGGAACGGGGATGCGCTTTGACCGCTATGAGTTCTTTTTTCTTCGATTTTTCAATCGTTCCAAGCAAAGGAATCGTAGTAATTTTTTCTATTTCTTCCCGGGATTGAATATTGAATTTAAATAAAAATTCTTTACAGGCTACAAATATAAACGGGATCAACAATCCGATAAGGACATAGATCATATAAGTCCGCCGTTGTTCTCCTCCATTGACAACGCCTATCACTCTCGGTTTATCAATAATCAGATTGTCGGGAGCATTGGACGCTTTTTGTATCTGGCTCTCCGTTCTCCTTTGCAACAAGTAAGTATAATACGTATCATTGATCTTGAAATCCCGCTCGTGGGTCAATAATTCTCTTTCCTGCTGCGGTAAGTTGGCTAATTCGGCACGGGCTTTAGCATAGCGTTGATTATTGTCTTTTTCTTCCAAAGCAATAATTGAATTCATCGCTTTAATGGCTGCCCGGATACTTCCCCGGAGGTCTTCCATAGTGTTGATACTCTTCGTATAGATAGGGCTGCTGGCGCCCAAGCTCCGCATTTCCAAAGCTAAAGTATTGTATTGATTGATATATAAGCTCAATTGAGGATTGGATATCTGGAAAGCGGAAGGATCCGTCAATAATTCATTATTGGGATTGTTCAGGTAAGTAGATAAATAACTCAAATATTCTTTTCTCAAACGAATATCGTTCTTTTTTTGCTCCAGTTCTTCCAAAACTTTAGACCGGCTGGCCGATTGATCCTGTGAATATAATCCGGAAGAAAGTTGATAGGAATTCAATTTGGCTTCCGAAGAATCGATAGAATCCCTTAAAATAGCAATCTGCCGGTCGATAAATAAAATAGAACGCTCTGCCGTTTCATTTTTACGTTCCAGATTTTCCTGAAAAAATTGTTCATTCAATAAATTAAGAAAATCCAGATCCCGCTGGGCTACTTTACTTGTCAGCGCTATTTCGATAACGGATGCACCCTCCATTAAAAGACGGGACGATAAACGATCGCCATACAGACTAATCAGATTACTTTTTGAAAAGAAATGAAAATATAAATCGTATTGGGCATTAACAAACAAATCGGTCTTCTGTATTTCGGCAAAAAATAATACATGTTGTATAGGCACTCCATATTTCCCTTGTTGCCTGAACGCAGGAATTTGATCGTTTCCAATAAATGAAATTTCAAACATGTCTTCATTCACACCCCTTATTCTAAACTCCAAACCATAAGCCATATCAGCAACGTAATGGCTGTCAATCCGTATCTGTGCATCTTTATAAATGACGATGTTTTTAAACCGCTGTTTCTCATAAATTTCGGTAGTAAGATTCAAACGATCGACCGTATTGGCAATAAAATCGTATGAATTGTACATAATCATCTGATTATTGAAAGTACGATTGCTGTATCCCATGGATGAATAACCGGATGTAAAATCATTTCTTAACGCCGACCGGCTGTCTTCAATCAGAATGGTGGTAGCAATTTTATACGTAGGTGTCCAGGATCTATTTTTCAGATAGGCTAAAGCCAACGCAATGATGAAAAAAACAACAAATAAAACCCAATATTTCAATATTTTCGATAACAGAGTAGCGAAATCAAAAGAAGAGGCTGGAGCTTGCCGTCCGAATAAGTTATCTATGGATTGATCGTTATTTTCTTGACTCATAACTATTCTCTATTTAATCGGTTATTTAAAATATGTAAGTGCTGCTAATACTAATGATAAAGGTGCTACCACCATAGAAACGAAGCCCGAAACAGATTCTATCCGGAAAAGAAATCATATTTGTTTTTTTTATTAATAAAGGACAAAGTTAGTATTAATTTTAAAATACGTATCTTTGCAAAACGGAAAGAATAATTATGTTAGACTATAATGCTTCAGTTCTTGTAATTTATACCGGTGGAACTATCGGAATGATAGAAGATCCGGAAACCGGTACGTTAAAAGCATACGATTTCAGTCATTTGAAAGAATATGTTCCCGAACTGAGCCGTCTCAAATTCAATATCAACAGCATTCAATTTCAACAACCGATTGATTCTTCGGATATGAATCCGGAACAATGGAAAAAAATTGTCTGGATTATCGAAGATAATTACGACAGATACGATGGATTTGTGATTTTGCATGGGACGGATACCATGGCTTATTCGGCATCCGCCCTCAGTTTTATGCTGGAAAATATAGGCAAACCGGTTATCCTCACCGGTTCGCAACTTCCGATCGGCAAAATCCGTACGGACGGCAAAGAAAATCTGATCACAGCCCTGGAAATTGCGGTGGATAAAGACCCGGACGGCAAGGCTTTTGTGACGGAAGTCTGTATATTTTTCCAAAGTTTATTAATGCGGGGAAACCGGACGACCAAAATCAATGCCACCTATTTCAAAGCGTTTAATTCGTTCAATTATCCGATATTGGCGGAAGCCGGCACGCATATTCATTACCGGCATGAACTGATGCACCGCCCGCTCCGGAACAGCAAACCTAAATTTCATGCTTCCCTCGACCCGAATGTCACGATTATCAAGCTTTTCCCGGGCATTTCTGCCGAAATATTAAAAGCAACGATTGCCATTCCACACCTGAAAGCCATCGTGTTGGAAACTTACGGCGCCGGAAACTCTCCGAACGAAAAATGGTTTTTGAATATTATTGCAGAGGCTGTCAACAAAGGAATTGTAGTGGTCAACGTCACCCAATGCGCCTCCGGGTCAGTGGATATGATGCGTTATGAATCCGGAAAAGCATTGAAAGACATCGGTGTCGTTTCGGGATATGATATCACCACCGAAGCCGCCGTTGCCAAACTAATGTTCCTCTTTGGTCTTGGATTAGACCACAAAGAAGTGAAAACCTATATGAAAGTATCCATTGCAGGGGAAGCTACTGTAGAATAATAAAGGACGGTAAGTAAACCGGCATACATTTAATCACTAAGGTTGCATTTACTACTTGAATCTATCTTCTGAGTTTTATAAAAAACTCGGATGATATGGATTTTTAGTTGTAAAATCGTACCTTTGCACCTTAATTCTTAATTTTATGAAGACAGTATTAAGCGGTATTCGTCCGACCGGTAATTTGCATTTGGGAAATTACTACGGCGCCATGGTTAACTTCCTGAAAATGCAGGAAGAATACAAGTGTTTTTTCTTTATTGCCGATTGGCATTCGTTGACTACGCATCCCGACCCTAAGATGTTGCATGTCAATGTGAAGAATATTCTTTCCGAATATCTCGCCTGCGGATTAGATCCCGAAAAAGCAACCCTGTATATCCAAAGCGATGTGCCCGAAATTGCGGAATTATATCTTTTGTTGAATATGCAAGCGTATTTGGGTGAATTGGAAAAAACCGTTTCGTTCAAGGAAAAAGCGCGGCAGAATCCGGATAATGTGAATGCCGGTTTACTGACCTATCCGGTGTTGATGGCGACGGATATTCTGATTCACAATGCCGATTATGTGCCGGTTGGAAAAGACCAGGAACAACATTTGGAAATCACCCGCAATTACGCTAACCGTTTCAATCACCGCTACGGCGTTAATTATTTCAAACAGCCGACGGCTTTTATCTCCAATCAGGAATTGGTTAAAATTCCCGGATTGGACGGCAGCGGTAAGATGGGCAAATCGGAAGGCAACGCCATTTATTTGACCGACGACCCGAAAACAATAGAAAAAAAAGTAAAAGGCGCATTAACCGATAATGGTCCCGAAGGTCAGAATACGCCCAAGCCCGATTACATCGAAAACCTGTTTACGATTCTGAAAGTAGTTTCTACTCCCGAAGTAGTGGCCTATTACGATAATCTCTGGAATACCGGCGAAACGAAATGGTACGGCAATCTGAAAAAACAATTGGCGGAAGATATTATCAAAGTCACCACTCCTATCCGCGAGCGGATTAACGATATTAAAAACGACGAAGCTTATCTGCACAAAGTGACAACGGAAGGAGCGGAAAAAGCCCGTGAAAGTGCAAGCAAAACATTGAAAGACGTCCGGGAAATCATGGGATTTAAATCTTTTTAATCAATGAATAATATTGCCCATATTCGCTTGGCAAGCCATCAACTTTCCGGAACGCATTGTCAAACTCCGGAAAGTGTTGTTGCCTGGATGGGCGCCATGCAGGCGCAGGACTACAACATGGCGAAATGGGCGATCGGTGTACGTCTTCCGGGATATATGGACAAGCAGGTAGAAGATGCTTTTAATCAAGGAAAAATTCTGCGTACACACGTGTTACGTCCGACCTGGCATTTGGTGTCGCCGGAAAACATACGCTGGATGTTGTCGTTGACGGCAGAAAAAATCAAATCGTCTTCCCGTTCCAGAGACCGGGAGTTGGAAATTACCGAAGAACTTTACGGCCAAAGCAACCGGATTATCCAAAAAGCATTGGAAGGCGGCCAACATCTCACGCGGGAAGCTATCGGAGAGGTATTGGAAAAGCATAAAATTACAGTTAATTCTGCGCGTTTGGTGCATTTTCTGATGCGAGCCGAGGTGGAAGGAATTGTGTGCAGCGGTGCGTTGCAAGGGAAAAAGCAAACCTACGCTTTGTTGGACGAACGGGCGCCGTCCGTTCCGGTTCTGCACAAAGAAGAAGCCTTGGCAAAACTGGCGAAACTGTATTTTCAAAGTCACCAACCGGCTACGTTACAAGATTTTGTCTGGTGGTCGGGATTATCGACTACCGAAGCGCGTCAAGGTTTGGAAGCGGTAAAATCCGGATTGGTCGCGGAAGAAATCAACGGGCAAACGTATTGGTTGCAGAATGATTTCCGGGAAATTCCGGTTGCAGAAAACTTTTGCTGTTTGCTGCCCGCTTTTGACGAATACATTATCGCGTACAGAGACCGCAGTGCGGCGCTTTTGTCGGAGCATTACAGCAAAGTTGTTTCGAGCAATGGCATGTTTCAGCCGGTGATTGTGGTGGATGGGCAAGTAGTGGGATTGTGGAAAAAATCTGCAAGTAAAAAAAATCCGGTTCTGTTTGATTTCTTTGAACAACCGGATGCCAATGTGATGCGACAAAATCATAACATACTTATAAAATATTTATAATATGAAAACTAATTTATTTCTGTTTATTACGCTTTTAATTTTCGAAACCTCTTTTGTTTCCTGTTCCAACGATGATGACAATACTCCCGACGATCCCATTGGAACCGTCACTCTCAATATGATGAATGAAGACAACGGCACGACGGCGCTTGGAAATTCTGATTTGTATATTAATAAGGCTAATAATTTTTACACTCTATCCTGTTTGCTGTCAAGCCTTGGGAAAAAGGACGGGTTAGGAAGTATATCGGATATTCTACTTACAGGCGGAACCAATACGGCAGCCGTAGAGCCGGGAAATGCCTATCAGATTTTCGAAAAAGAAACAATAAGAGAATTTCCTTCAGGTAAACTCGCACTTAATATTGCAGCAAACTATTATAATGTGTATGTTGTTTCACAAATGAAACAAGAGAATACGGTTACAGGTGCAAATGTAAAATTCGTCCTCATGGATGTCCCTAAAAACGGCTTGCCCCCATTAAATACCAATATCGGAACACTGGACCATCTGAATGCTAATCAGTTTGAAATCACAATAGAGTTGCCAACTTCAGATTTTGAATTTGAGCGTGCGTTTAATGATGTATTCAATATATTTAAAGTTGAGAAAAAAGGAAATAAATTAATTGTAAAATTAGTTGAATATAGTGTGCCACAGGATATTGT
>BNYG01000062.1 GCA_026000155.1 Bacteroidia bacterium
GACATGAGGTAATGTTTATCCTGTCATCAGGATAAACCAAACTCGCAGGGGAAAATCGCAAGCCCAAGGCGACACTTAGGGGTAGTTTGCACTCTTTGTAAGAATGAGAGAATTTATAGGGGAAAGTTACAACTTAATTTTGAAACGGGAATGCTGGAGAAAACAGGTAAATTATGCAGAATAAGAGATAAAATTGCATCCTTTTTTCTTATTCTGCATTTTTTATTAAAATAAGCTGTATTAATCATGCTTATTCTGCATTTTTTAATCTATTTAAATAATTTATAAAAAACTTATTTGTATATTTGCATCGTAAAAAAGAAAATGCATGATACTAAATGAAACTTTACAAGCACAAATTATCAATCGATTGAGAATAGACAATCCCTGGTGGGTCGATAAAAAGATTGATTCATACTTCGACAAGATGAAACGCCGGCTGTATTTGGAATTATTCTATCCCTTAGTAAAAAATATTTCCTTGCGACGAAGCATTATCCTGATGGGACCGAGACGTGTGGGAAAAACAGTCATGATTTTTCACTGTATTCAACGTTTGATAGAGGAAGGTATAAATCCCAATAAAATTATTTATATTTCCATTGAAGTGCCGATATACAACCGTATATCATTGGAAAATCTGCTCTTGTTGGCTTTTGAATCGTTAGGAAAACAGAACGAAACAGACGGTTTTTATATTTTTTACGATGAAATTCAATACTTAAAAGACTGGGAAATTCATCTGAAAACACTTGTTGACACTTATCGGGGAATCAAATTTGTAGCTTCCGGCTCGGCATCAGCGGCGCTGAAACTAAAAAGCAAAGAAAGTGGCGCCGGCAGGTTCTCCGATTTCATGTTGCCTCCGCTGACTTTCAATGAGTATATCCATCTGAAAGACTTGAATAGCCTGATGATTCCTTCAACGATGCAATGGGGTAATAAAACTATCGACATTCATACAACTTTCGATATCAGACGGTTAAATAAACATTTTCTGGATTATATCAACTTTGGCGGTTATCCCGAAGTGGTTTTTTCAAAGGAGATACAGGCAGATCCGGGCCGGTTTATTCGTAGCGACATCATCGATAAAGTGTTGTTGCGCGATTTGCCGAGCTTGTTTGGCATCACGGATGTACAAGAATTAAACAGTTTATTCACCGTTATTGCCTATCATTCGGGAAACGAATTTTCATACGAAAATTTATCAAGGGAATCCGGTGTAACAAAAGACCTTATTCGTAAATATATTGAATATCTGGAAGCTGCATTTCTGATTAAAATTATCCATAAAACAGATATGAATGCGAAGAAATTTCAGCGGGCTACTTCGTTTAAAATTTATTTGACGAATCCTTCGCTGCGTTCGGCTTTGTTTCAACCGATTATGGCTTCCGACGGAGAGATAGGAAATATGGTGGAAACAACGATATTCGCTCAATGGATTCAACGGGAAAACAACAATATCTATTATTCCAATTGGAAACAAAACCGGAAAATGGGTGAGGTAGATATGATAGGGCTAAATGTAGCGAAACAAAAACCGGAATGGGCGGTTGAAATAAAATGGTCTGACCGGTATTTTGAACATGCCGGTGAATTAAAATCGTTGCTGTCATTTATGGAAACCAACCGGTTAAACCGGGCAATTGTTACTTCCATCGAAAAAATGGGAATACGAGAGATGCAAACGGTCACGCTGCAATTTATTCCGGCTTCAATCTATGCTTATATTATTGGAAAAAACACCATAGATCAGAAACAACAATTGTTAGGTATTTGAAAAATAGAAAATGCAGAATAAGCTGTATGAATCATGCTTATTCTGTACTTAGTATATAATAAACTGATTATTAATATATTGCAGATGCATAATAGTGGAAAGCTCTCATTTATATATTTCTTTTAGGTAGCCAAAGCTGTAAAAATACGGATTTTTTTTAACTTTCAATTTCTTTTAATTATCTTTGCCAAAGAAGTTAATTTTAGTATTAATTAATACAATAGATATTATGTTTAAAAATCACCCCAAAGGCTTATATGCCTTGGCTTTAGCTAATACCGGAGAACGATTCGGGTATTACACCATGTTAGCTATCTTCGTTTTATTTTTACAAGCAAAGTTTGGTTTTAGCGGCGAACAAGCCGGCGCCATTTATGGTTTGTTTCTCGGTGCGGTCTATTTTATGCCGTTGATAGGCGGTATTATAGCGGACAAAATCGGTTTTGGGAAAGTGGTTACTACCGGTATTGTCATTATGTTTTTCGGCTATTTGCTGCTGGCATTTCCGATTTCTTTCACTGCCAATACAAATCCATACTCTTCGCCTGCTTTTTGGACGATGATTGGCGCTTTGGCATTGATTGCCATGGGTACCGGTTTGTTTAAAGGCAATTTGCAGGTGCTGGTCGGTAATCTTTACGATGCGCCCGAACACCGCGCCAAACGGGATAATGCTTTCAGTTTGTTCTACATGGCCATTAATATAGGTGCGATGTATGCACCGTTTGCAGCAACGAAAGTTACCAATTTCTTTTTGGGAAAAGAAGGTTTTTCATACAATGCCAAGATTCCTGCCTTGGCAAACCAATTTCTGAATGGTACGATTTCTTCGGAAGGAACGGAAAATTTGACTCAATTAGCTGCTGCACAAGGCGCTTCAGTAACAGATTTGACTACATTTTCCTCCCATTATATTCAGTCGCTTTCCGGTGCGTATAACTATGGATTTGGTGTGGCTTGTATTTCGTTGATTGTTTCCATTGCTATATATATATTATTTAGAGGAACTTACAAACATGCGGATTATAATTCCAAACAGTTGGCGGATAAAAATGCGAAAGAAGGCAAAGCAACAGAAGCCGAATTAAGCCCAAAAGAAACGAAAGAACGGATTTGGGCGCTGATTTTGGTGTTCTTCGTAGTGATTTTCTTCTGGATGTCGTTCCATCAAAACGGGCTGACGATGACGTTCTTTGCTCGCGACTATACGGCAGGTATGGCGGAAGGACTGACGCGTATCGGTTTTAATATCTTGAATTTGACGTTGTTGGTAGTCGCTGTGTATAGCGCTTTCAGTATTTTCCAATCGGAAACCTCCAAGGGAAAAATGATTTCAAGCGTGGTTTTAGGAGCTTCTGTAATCGGAATTATCATCAATTATTTAAATACGGCTGCTGAATTGAAAATTGAACCGCAACTTTTCCAACAGTTCAATCCATTCTTCGTGATTGTGTTAACACCTGTTTTTATGGGAATGTTTGCCTGGTTGGCAAGTAAGGGAAAAGAGCCTTCTACACCTCGTAAAATCGGTTTCGGGATGATTATCGCAGCGGGCGCTTTCTGCATTTTAGCCTTTGCCTCTTTCGCTTTGCAAAGTCCGGCTGCCTTAGGCGGCGGCGTGAGCGATACGCTTGTTTCTCCTAATTGGTTAATCAGCACGTATTTAATTTTGACATTTGCCGAGTTGTTTTTAAGTCCGATGGGTATGTCGTTTGTAACAAAAGTGGCGCCTCCCAAATATAAAGGAATGATGATGGGCGGTTGGTTTACCGCTACAGCTATCGGAAACTACCTGACTTCATTCATCGCCAAAATTTGGGGAAGCGGCATGGAGTTGTGGCAAGTATGGGGCGTGTTAATCATCATCTGTTTATTGTCGGCAACATTTATCTTTGCCATTATGAAACGATTAGAAAAAGTGGCTAAATAATTAGTAATTTAAAAAATATGGCTGAAGACAAAAAATTTGTTCCGTTCGTTCCGGCGGATACGAACATGAAAGAATTTACCGTAAGAGCGTTGCTTATCGGTTTGGTATTGGCTGTGGTGTTAGGCGCAGCGAATGCTTATTTAGGATTGAAAGCCGGGATGACCATTGCAGCAACTTATCCGGCGGCGGTGATTGGAATGGCGGTTTTGCGTTTCTTCAAAGGAAGTATCCTGGAAGAAAATTTCACCCGTACAGTGGGTTCCATCGGCGAATCGGTAGCCGCAGGCGCTATCTTTACGCTTCCTGCCTTTTACATTGCAGGCGTATGGGGCGGTGAAGAATTCAGTTCGCTGAGCAGCTACCTGACTGCTTCTTTGATTTTGGTAACCGGTGGTACGCTGGGAGTATTGTTTGTGGCTTTGCTTCGCCGGGTGATGGTGGAAGACAAAGAACTTCCTTTCCCCGAAAGTGTGGCTGCTGCCGAAATTCACAAAACGGGACAAAGCGGAACCGGCGGTTCCAAATACCTTTTCTCAGCCATGATTGTCGGCGCTTTGGTGAAGATTGCAGGCGACCTTCGTTTGTTTGCTACCGAATGGACACATTTCTTCAAAGCCGGTACAGCTTCGTTTGCGAAAGGAAAAGCCACGTTGGAAGGCGGATTTTTGGCCGGAGGCCCGACCATCAGTCCGGCTTATCTGGGTGTCGGTTATATCATCGGCCCGAAACTTTCGGCATTGAACTTCAGCGGTTCGGTCATGGCTTGGGGATTGATGGTTCCCATGTTGCTGATGATGCTGGGCAGTTCGTTCGTGGCATCCTTGCCGGTCAATGAAGGTTTGGATGCTTCCACTTCCATCATCGCTTGGGAAAATGCAGCCAATATCGTTTGGCGGGAAATTGTACGTATTATCGCTATCGGTGGTATGCTGGTCGCTGCTTGCTTCACATTATACCGTATGCGTAGCAGTTTGGGAACAGGTTTGAAACGTTCTGTCAAAGACTTGAAACGCGCTACCCAAGGTTCCGGCGACAGCGTGGAACGTACCGAAAAAGATTTGAAATCGTCCTGGATATTGATTGGTATTTGTATTGCTGCCGTGCTTACGTTTATCATTACTTTTTTCATCTTTCAAACTTCTATCTTAGTGGCTGTTGTCGCATCCACCGTGATGATTATATTGGCGTTCTTCTTTGCTGCCGTTTCCGGGTATTTAGTGGGAATTATCGGTTCGAGCAATAATCCTATCAGTGGATTAACATTGACCGCTTTGGTTGTAACCGCTTTGATTTTAGTAGCTTGCGGTGTAAAAGGCAGTTCGGGAGGAGTGGCCGCCGTGTTAGGCATTGCGGCGATTGTTTGCGTGGCTGCTGCGGTGGGCGGTGAAATGTTCCAGGATTTGAAAGCAGGACATATCCTTGGCGGTACACCTTGGAAAATGCAGGTCGGCGACCTTATCGGCGTCGTTATTTCCGGCTTTGTGATGTTCGGTGTTTTGATTGTCCTCAATCAGGGGGATATCAATATGGGATTGCAGCAAGGCTATGAAGGCGGTTTCGGAAGTAAAAATCTTTCCGCTCCGCAAGCCGGTTTGATGGCGACCCTGTCGCAAGGGATTGTCGGCGGACAAATGGCTTGGTCGTTGATTATTGCCGGTATGATTTTGGGTGTAGCTTTTATCCTGATGGGCATCAAGAGTCCGATGTTGATATTTGTCGGGATGTATTTGCCGTTCAGTACGGTATTTGCGATTTTCACCGGCGGTTTGATTAAAGGTATTTTGGATATCTATGTAGCCAACCGGAAATACAACGAAAGACAAATAGCAACAGTAGAAAATACAGGCGTTTTGCTCGCTTCGGGAATGATTGCAGGGGAAGCCTTGATGGGATTGGTTGTGGCTGTTTTTGCCATGTTCAACATCTTCTTCTCGGATATGTTGCCGATTAGTAATCCGTTATATATCATCGGATTGGTGATTGTGGTAGTTATCGGTTATTTCTTTGTAACGATTCCTTTGAAGAAAGCAAAATCATTAAAGTAGTGTACAAATGGCACGCGGATGACACGGATTAGGCGGATTTACGCGGATAATATAAAAAATCCGTTTTAATCCGCCTAATCCGTGTCATCCGCGTGCCATTAAACAAGAATATATGGCAAAAGCAAAAGTAAACTTTTTTGATTTGGTTCCTGTTATCAGCGAACATATTACAACTGAAAAAGAGGGAGAGCTATCGGTGATAGCTTTCCCCCGGTTCAGGAGTAAATTCATGCTTAAGTATTTTGTTCCAAAAAATAAACCAAGTATTATTCGTATCCGTTTGGAAGAACACGGTACAGCCGTTTGGGATTTAATTGACGGACAACGTACGGTAAAAGAAATGGCTGATGCTTTGGCGGAGCATTTCAATCACGAAGCAAATTACGAATACCGGATTGCGACTTATCTGCAACAATTGCAGAAGCAGGGGTTTGTGAAGATGCTTACTTGATATTGAAACCTACTTTCATACCAAATACCAGATGTAATCCTCTATATCCGAACCCAAACATTGTTTCGTCGTAAGACATTTTATTTTGATTATAAAAACTATACGCACCGCCAAGTCCTCCGTAAAATTCGACTAAATAGGCATGGCTAAAATCCGAATGCACTCCAATACAGACATTTCCGGTCAATTTATTGAAAGTTTGATAGGTGTCTTTTAAACCATAATCAGGGATAATGGACAAAAGTGATGCTAAAATCAGTTGTAACTGACTGATTTTCATAATTTTGCGAGCAAAAAGAATTATGAATAAAAAAAATGCATTTATTGCGGAGGCAAAATCACTAAAAAAAACG
>BNYG01000063.1 GCA_026000155.1 Bacteroidia bacterium
ACATTATTCTTATTGTCTTTATTCTATTGATTCTGCTGAATATAGGGCTTTATTTTTTTGCTTCCCGGGTTTTAATTTTTTCACTTATTTTAGGTGTTTCTATTGTTGTATTCTGTGTTGTCGTCAATTTTTTCCGGAATCCGCATTGTACCTATACCGGCGAAACCGAAGATATTGTCATCGCGCCGGCGGACGGCAGGATCGTGGTGATTGAAGAAGTTTTTGAGACAGAGTATTTCCAGGAAAAAAAGTTGCAAATATCCATTTTTATGGGTATTACCAATGTACATGTCAATTGGATACCTATCAATGGAAAGATTGTCCATTCGTCCCATCAAAAAGGACGCTTCCGGGCGGCTTACCTTCCCAAATCCAGTACGGAAAACGAACGTTCGACGGTGGTGATTGAGCGGGAAAACGGAACGCAGATCATGGTTCGCCAAATTGCGGGCGCCATGGCGAAACGGATTGTGACTTACGCCAAAGCCGGTCAGGAATGTGCTATCAATGATCAATTGGGGTTTATCAAATTTGGTTCGCGTGTCGATATCTTTCTGCCTTTGGATAGTGAAATCCAGGTGGAATTGGATCAAAAAGTGTTCGGAAACCAAAGTGTCATTGCCCGGTTAAAATAAAATAGAGATATGAAAAATATTCCCAATCTTATTACCTGTTTAAATCTCCTGGCAGGAAGTTTTGCGTGTGTCATGGCTCTTAAATTCGACAATTATACAGGAGCATTCATTTTTATTGTGCTGGCTGCCGTTTTTGATTTTATGGACGGATTTGCTTCCCGTTTGTTACATGCTTACTCGAAAATGGGTGCCGAATTGGATTCATTAGCCGATGTAGTCAGTTTCGGTTTAGCGCCCGGATGCATTGTATATTCCTATCTGGCTTCTTATGCGAGTGGCAACAGTTGGCCGTTGCTGGCTTTTCTTCTGCCGGTTTTTTCCGCCCTCCGTTTGGCGAAGTTCAATATCGACACACGGCAGACGACTTCTTTTCTGGGATTGCCTGTTCCGGCATCGGGTTTGTTTTGGGCGTCGTTTATTCCTTCCATTCATTGGATTGCCGGCTCTTTTTCGATCTATGTAATTATTACCGGCATTATTGTGCTGCTGATCGTTTTCTGCCTGTTGATGGTTTCGGAAATACCGATGTTTTCCCTGAAATTCAAAAATTTGAAATGGGAAGACAACCAATGGCCGTTTTCCCTGATTTTGATTGCTGTTTTGACGTTCGCGATCTTCTTTTCGCTGGGAATGCTCCTGCTGGGAGTGAGTACGACCATTCTTATTTATATTATTATGTCCTTAATCAAATCGAAATAAAAATCATTGCCGGTTATGAAAAAAAAGCCCCTGCCTCTTTTAGAAAAAGTACTGATTACCGGGATTGCCGCTGAGGGAAAAGCCATTGCCAAGTACAATGATATGGTCATTTTTATTCCTTTTGTAGTTCCGGGCGATGTGGTTGACATTCAATTGATACGGAAAAAACATTCGTATGCGGAAGGAAAAGCGGTATATTTTCATGAATATTCGGCTCAACGGGTAGAACCTTTTTGTGAACATTACGGTGTTTGCGGCGGCTGTAAATGGCAAATATTACCCTATTCCGAACAAATACGTTACAAACAGCAACAGGTTACGGACAACCTGACCCGTATCGGAAAAATTGCTTTGCCGGAAATTTCTCCTGTTCTGGGTTCGGAAAAAACCCGGTTTTACCGGAATAAATTGGAATATACGTTTTCCAATAAACGCTGGATGACCTGGGAAGATGTGCAATCGGGAAAAACGTTTGAAAACCGCGATGCTTTGGGTTTCCATATCCCGGATATGTTCGATAAAGTATTGGATATCAACGAATGTTGGTTGCAGGAAGAACCGTCGAATGCCATTCGCTTGGCAATAAAAGATTTCTGTCTGCAACATAGTTATCCTTTTTTTGATTTACGCGAACAGACCGGTTTGATGCGGAATCTGATTATCCGGACTTCTACCACCGGTGAAGTGATGCTGATTGTGGTATTTTACGAAGAGGACAAAGAAAAGCGGAATGCTTTATTGGATTTTATAGCCAACCGGTTTCAGGAAATTACTTCGTTACTCTATATTGTGAATCAAAAAGCCAATGATACGATTACCGATCAGGTGGTTCACGTATTCAAAGGCAAAGACCATATTTTTGAACAGATGGACGTAGGGGCAAAACATTTTTTGCCCTTACGATTCAAAATCGGAGCGAAATCATTTTATCAAACCAACAGCGAACAAGCCTATAATTTATACACTATCGCCCGGAATTTTGCCGGTTTGAGCGGAAATGAATTGGTTTACGACCTTTATACAGGCACCGGGACGATTGCCAATTTTATTGCAAAAGATGCCAAACAAGTCATTGGTATTGAATATGTTCCGGAAGCTATTGAAGATGCCAAAGTCAATTCCGAAATCAATGGAATTACCAATACCTTGTTTTTTGCCGGCGATATGAAAAATATTTTAAATGCCGGATTTATAGCACAATACGGTCGCCCGGATGTGATGATTACCGATCCGCCCCGCGCGGGAATGCACGATGATGTGATTGGGACGATTTTGTTTGCCGAACCGAAAAAAATAGTCTATGTGAGTTGCAACCCGGCTACCCAAGCCCGGGATTTGAATCTGTTAGACAGTAAATATAAAGTGACAAAAGTTCAACCGGTGGATATGTTTCCGCATACGCACCATGTGGAAAATGTGGTATTATTGGAACTAAAAACGAATGGTTATGAGTAAGTTAGAAGAATTTAGACAAGTAATTGATAGCAATTATGTGTTCAAAGGAGAATCCTTTCTGTTGGGCGCTCCCAAGTTCAATGGAGAAGCGTTGGAAGATTCCTATATTCGCGTACCTTTAAAAACAATGAACCGTCACGGATTGGTGGCAGGCGCTACCGGAACCGGAAAAACAAAATCTTTGCAAGTCATTGCCGAAGCTTTGAGTGATGCAAGCGTTTCGGTTGTGATGCTGGATATCAAAGGAGATTTGAGCGGTCTCGCCGAACCGGGCGCCGAAAATAAAATCATCAAAGAACGCTATTCCTTAATGAAAATTGATTATCATCCGGAGGGTTATCCGGTGGAATTAATGACCATCAGTAATGAACCGGGTGTAAGGCTGCGGGCGACCGTAACCGAATTCGGGCCGGTCTTGATGTCCAAAATTCTGGATTTGAATGATACGCAAGGGGGGTTGGTGGCATTGATTTATAAGTTTTGCGATGATAATCATCTTCCGTTGGTCGATTTGAAAGATTTTATCAAAGTGCTGCAATATATTGGCGATGAAGGAAAAGTGGAAATCGAGAAAGAATACGGAAAAATTTCTTCGGTTTCGCTGGGAACTATTCTTCGCAAAATCATTGAGTTACAACAACAGGGAGCTGATTTATTTTTCGGGGAACCTTCCTTTGAAGTCGATGACTTGATGCGGACGGATGCACAGGGCAGGGGCATGATCAACATTATCCGTGTGACGGATATGCAGGATCGTCCCAAATTGTTTTCCACTTTCCTGCTTCAGATGTTGGCTGAATTGTATGCCACGTGTCCTGAAGAAGGCGATTTGGACAAACCCAAATTGGTTTTGTTTATTGATGAAGCCCATCTGATTTTTCAGGAAGCCAGTTCGGCTTTACTGCAACAAATTGAAACGGTTATCAAATTGATCCGTTCCAAAGGCATCGGGATATTCTTTTGTACGCAAAATCCAACGGATGTTCCTCCGGCTATTTTGAGTCAATTGGGCTTCAAATTGCAACATGCTCTGCGGGCTTTTACCGCCAAAGACCGGAAAGACATCAAAAGCATGGCGGAAAATTTCCCTTATACCGAATTTTATAAGACCGACGAATTGTTGACTCAAATGGGAACCGGTGAAGCGTTGTTCACCTGTCTGAACGAGAAGGGACTTCCGACTCCCCTGGCTTATACGCTATTGATTTCTCCCCGTTCGAGAATGGATATTTTGAATGAAAATGAAATAAGCGCCCTGGTACAGAAAAGCAAATTGGTTGCCAAATACAACCAAACCATCGACCGGGAAAGCGCTTATGAAATTTTATCCGGAAAAATGGAACGGTATGCCAAAGAAGCCGAACTTGCTCAAAAGCAAAAGGAATTGGAAAAAGAACAGAAAGAATGGGAAAAACGGCAACCGGCAACGTACAGGCGAACTTCTACGCGGAAACAAAAATCTACCATAGAGCAAGTGTTGGGAAGCG
Organism: Bacteroidia bacterium; assembly: GCA_026000155.1. GTDB lineage: Bacteria > Bacteroidota > Bacteroidia > Bacteroidales > Azobacteroidaceae > Azobacteroides. Next base: position 4,277 of record BNYG01000063.1, read on the forward strand.
CTGCGGCTAAACAAGCGGTACGGACTATTTCTACTTCCCTGGTTCGCGGATTGTTTGGTATGTTGAAGTGATGAACTTATTCTGTTATCATTTTGGATTTGAGAAATTATCCGGATGGAAATCGGAATATATAACCATTATTTTTTATGCTTTACCAGTCTAATCACCGGATTTGATTCTTCATCCAATTCTGCAGCAATTTCTTTCAGTTTGCCTTTCAGCAGTTCCCTCCCTCATTCTCACAACCGGCGTTATAATTGTTTTAAAAGGAATTTGAATTTCCCGGATAATACTCCCATCCTGTTTTGATATAATCACATGATGTGGTTTGCCTCTATCCTCCCCATTGTTGTAATATTCGGAATAATCATAGCAAAACAAATTATCCTTGTTATAATTGAATATATCTGAATATGCGGCATCTTCGGTATGATTAAAACTCCGTTTGAATTTTCCATACAAATCATATACGATGATTTTTTTTGCCGGCGTATTGACAAATATTTCACCATTATTTTCATCAAGGATAATCCCTGTAATATTTGAATATTCTTCGCCACTTTGTCCCTGCCGGTTCATCTTCCTTAAACCTTTACCGGTTTTTCTGTCAAAAAGAAAAATATCTCCATCTCTGTTTCTGTTTGTTACCAATATGATTTTTTTACCAACGTCTCTCACAAAGCCTTGAGTAATAAATTCTTCAGTGGTTTCCAGCGCAATATATTCCACATCCATAAAGTCCTGAAGAATCAACCCCTTTTCAGGATAACTTGCCGTAACATCAACGGTGACGATACCATTGGTTGATTGTTTGTTCTCTCCACATCCTGCCACTGCAACCAACAGGATAATTGTTAAAATCGGATTTGCTTTTTTCATTCGTACATCATTCAATTATTCGGTTTTTTGTGCTTTATCAGCATAATCACCGGATTATCCTCTTCGTCCAATTTCGCAGCAATTTCTTTCAATCTGCCTTTCAGTTCCCCTTTCTTGTAAGATTCAACCAATTGGTAAGCTTCTAAAGGATACCATGATTCGATTTCGTGATTCACAGGGCTTAGCATGGTCATGTATATTTCTTTTTTAGTTGAATAGTCGCCATTGTAAACAGTATATTCCGAAAATGCCTTTTCCTGCCTGTCGTACATAAAAAAAGTTCTCGGAAATCCTTGTTTTGTATTAAAGTTATATTCATTTTTTATGGTTTCCATAAAAATATAACGGTCGGAAAGCAACCTCAATACAAGAAAAACTCCCGGATCCATGGATTGGATGGGTGGAGTTCTTACGAGAAACGGATGCATACTATAATCCGGCAAAAAGGTATAAACTGTATCGGAAGAATGTTCTAACAGCATCCAATTGCCTTTAAAAGAGATTATTGCACGATATGAACCGGGATTCACAGTATAAAACATTCCCCCATCGCTCATCTTTTGATGTAAAAACGTCTTTTCTTTGAATGGAATTTTAATTTCTTTGGTAATACTCCCATCCTGTTTGGATATGAGAACAAATGCTATTTCTTCATTGTATTTATCATAGCAAATTAGATTTTTTCTATCATAATTGAATATATCGGTATAAAATAAAGATCCGGCGCCTTCCTTGTGTTTAAGACTTCTTTTAAAATTCCCATATAAGTCATACACTTGAATTTTTTTTGTAGAATTGCCGTTGACAAACATTTCACTGTTGCCTTCATCCAAAACAATCCCTGAAATAGAAGCATATTCTTCGCCGCCTTGACCTTTATGGTTTATCTTCCGTAAGGCTTTCCCTGTTCTGTCATAAACAAAAATATCCCCGTCGTTGACTCGGTTTTTTACTAATATGAATTTCTTGCCTATATCCATTACAACGCCTTGATTAACGAAATCATCATTCGTTTCCAACGGAATATACTCCACATCCATAAAATCCTGAAGAATCAGTTCTTTTTTTTGAGAATAACTTTTCGTAACATCGACATATTCCACATCCATAAAGTCCTGAAGAATCAACTCCTTTTCAGGATAACTTGCCGTAACATCAACGGTGACGATACCATTGGTTGATTGTTTGTTCTCTCCACATCCTGCCACTGCAACCAACAGGATAATTGTTAAAATCGGATTTGCTTTTTTCATTCG
>BNYG01000064.1 GCA_026000155.1 Bacteroidia bacterium
GTGTCCGTTTTTTTTAGTGATTTTGCCTCCGCAATAAATGCATTTTTTTTATTCATAATTCTTTTTGCTCGCAAAATTATGAAAATCAGTCAGTTACAACTGATTTTAGCATCACTTTTGTCCATTAAACCCAAATCCGCAGGAAAAGGGCGAATATTACACTTGGCAACAGGCGCAAACGGCTTGTCCTGATGGTTGGCGATTGCCGACAAAAAACGAGTTTGAAAGTTTAATTTCAGCAATCGGCAGAGAAATAGGCACTTACGAAAAAGATATAAGCCGTACATTTGCTAACGGAAAACTTATTTTGCCTTATTGCGGATACCAGGGCTATCCTGCTTTTACTGTAAATGGTACATATTGGGGAAATTTAAATAGTGAAGAAGGTAGTTTTCTCGTTATTTTTTCTGACAATTTGTATGATAAAAAACAAATTTACAGAATAGATGCACCACGAGGGAATAAAAATGATACACACGGTAGTTGTGTTAGATGTGTCGCCGAAGAAAGTAAATTGAAGGAAAAATAAATTATTAATAATCAATATGTTTAATTAATATGAAAAAAGTGTATTTTTACACAAATAAATTATAAACAAATAAAATATTCAGTTAATATGAGCGAAGAAAAAAATAAATGGTTGTCGGTAGGGAATAGTGAACTTTCTACTATTGAAAACAGTATTAAAAAGGGTAGTAGCAGTAAGGGCAAACCATTCGGCAGTCTTCCACTTGACGAAAACGGCATACCGTTTATAAATACGGAACAAAAGGTAATTATAGGCGACGATGACCGCGAAAAAGTGAAAACATTGGAATATCCATACAACTGTATCGCCCTTTTACGCATTGAGCACAATGGCAGACAGGATTGGGCTACAGGTTTTTTTATTTCTGAACGCTGTGTGGCAACTGCTGGACATTGCGTTTTCTACAACGGACAGTGGGCAAAATCCGTTACCGTAATTCCGGGTGCAAATTTAGAAGGTTATCCTACCCGTTGGGGAGAGGCAAAAGCAACTGTGTTACGAAGTGTAAAAGGTTGGGTAAGAGACGGTGATGCTGAATATGATTACGGCGCAATAATTTTGCCAGACGACACATTACATAACCGTTTGCGTGGCACAATGGGTTATGCGGAATACCGACCCGAACATGCTAAAGAAGTAGAACTGTCAGGCTATCCCTATTCAATAGATAAATTACAGGAACAGTATCACGTAAAAGGCAAGATTGACCGTGTCGAAGCCAACCGCCTCTATTACACGATAGATACTGAAGCAGGACAAAGCGGCAGTCCTTTATTTGTCCGCGAAGGCGATAAATGTGTAGTTGTGGGCGTACACCGCGGCGCAAATAAAACCGAAACTGAAAATCACGCAATCAGTATCAACGAAGGTGTGATATGCAGGTGGCAAGAATGGTCGAAAATTTAAATATTTAGAAATATGAAAAATTCAGTTTTAATTTTAATTTTAAGCATTATGTTTACAAATTTACAGGCACAAATCAACGTGTATAACAAGCAAGGGGAAAAAATAACCTGCGTTGCGGAAGATATTGACATTGTTTTTCAAGATAAATGCAATGTTTCCATTCCACAGACACAAAAGTCCGAAGGAAAATCGGACGACAAACTTGAGTCTGCTACGGCAGTAGCAGCGGTTTTGTCGGCGGCAATACCAGCATTGGTTAATGCAAGTTACAAATTTGCGGATTCGCTAATTGCAAAAAATATTAGGCAATATGAAGCCAAATATGAGCACAGCCAGAGTTATTTAGGTGCGGGAGGAAAAAAGATTCCTGACTTCACGGTAGAAAGGTGCGTTTGGCAAAAGGGCTATAGTGAAAAGGGCGAAACGGCATTGAAATTTGTTTTCAAAGCGGACACAATTCCTAATTTATCAAATACTATGGTTTATTACATTGATTCTATCGAACAGAAATATACTAAAGTTAGAATCAAAGAAAACGACAGACCTGATTATTCGATTGTTATTACCCTCTCTTTTTTGAAAAATGATGGCACAATTACCTCTTTCAATCTCAATCCCATAACAATTCGTTCGTCAAAGTTTACTTCTCCAAAGTTTGGACCGACAGATGTTTCCAAAGACAAAAAATACAGAACTGATATTTTCGTGTTGCCAACAGATGCTTTTTTGACAAAAGTTTCAGTACAAATTATTGAAACAAATCCTCGAAAAATTTCAGCGGAAAAAGTTCTTGCAATTTGGAATACATACAAAGACGATGTAAAAACAGGAATCACTACGCCGATAGTAGAGCAAACGGTAACTAACATAAATAAATATGCCGATGACAACGAACAATGGAAAATTGCTCAATCTAAAAACACCAAAGAGAGTTATCAAGCGTATTGGGATAAATATCCATTTGGCAATCACGCCGAAGAGGCGAAAGAAAAAATTAAAGCCTTTAATAATCCCGATGCCGATAATAAAAACGACAGTGAAGGAAATGAGTAAATATAATCTTTTAAACTCAAAATATGAAACGCTTATCATTCATTCTCATTTCCCTGCTTTTTGCCACCGTTGCAATGCAGGCGCAGTCCATTCCCGATTGGCTGCAAACCGCGCGTACCGCCTTTGAAAACAGTGAATACCGCACCGTATTAACCAATGTGGCAAAAATCGAAGAGGCAGTCGGCAGCGCCACCAAGCCCGCCACCGCCTACCTGCGCATTATGAGCCACTATTTTGGAAACCGGCAACACGATTCATTATGCAAGCAGTTTGTTTTTAAGAAAAGAAGGCGTTACGCCCGCAATGGTCAGTGAAATAGAAAAAAAGATGCGAGAATTGTATAAATTGTGCGATAAATAAAAAGACAATGGAAACAACAGAAATCAAAAAAGGCGAAACATTCCGCATAGCAGTACGATTGCCGTCGCTATCCCTGTTTCGACAGCTACGATTATGCCAACGAAAACCGTTATTACAACGTGTTCTACCTTTGCCGCAGCATAGAAGAAATGCAGGCAAAACACGACATTCTCACTTCGGGCAAACTGTTTTTCTACAACGAAAACCCTGATAAAGAATACCGCGAGCCGCTCGTGCCCTACGTCTATTTCGATGACGGCAAAGAAACGTTTTGGGTGTATGAATGAAAAAGTGCTTATATAAAATGTAGATTAATTTTTGAAAGTCATTGGAAAAAGTGTATATTTGCAGCCAAAAGTGCTTAGAAAAAATGTAGAATTGTTATTAAAAGTGCTTAGAAAAAATGTAATACGGTGTAAATATGAAAAGAGAATTTGAAAAATATCTAAAAGAATGGAAAGAGGAAAAGGTGCGCAAACCCTTGTTGCTTCGCGGTGCAAGGCAGGTTGGCAAAACCTATCTGCTTAAAAAATTTGCACAGGAAAATTTTGACTATGTTATTTATGTGTCGTTTGATAATGACAAATATTTAGACGACACGCTGTCGGTTACGCTAAACCCCGACCATATTTTAGACGCTATTGAGAAAGAAACACATACGCCAATTATTGCAGGTAAAACAATCGTGATTTTTGACGAAATACAGGAAAATTCGAGGGCTTTAACTTCCTTAAAATATTTTAACGAAAACAAACCCGAACTTCACATTGTTGCCAGCGGGTCGGCTCTCGGCGTTTTGCAGCACAAGGGTTTTTCGTTTCCTGTCGGCAAAGTTGATACGCAATATCTGAAACCGTTGTCATTTCTTGAATTTATAAATGCCGTTGAAAGCGAAGATTATACAAATATATTGTCCGATTTTGAGGCGATGCGGCGTTTTAGAACAAAACTTGAGGAATTGCTGAAACTCTATTTTTATATTGGCGGAATGCCCGAAGTTGTTAAAAATTTCATTAAAAACAAAAATTATGAACTTGTAAAAACAGTACAGAAACGAATTTTAGACGATTATTTTGCCGATTTCTCAAAATATACCGACACTAATTTTAATGCTAAATTGCAGGCAATTTGGAACTCAATTCCCAAGCAAATATCGCGGGAAAACAAAAAATTCAAATATGGCGAAGTGAAAAAAGGCTCGCGGGCTGACGATTATCTGGCGCATATTCAGTGGTTGCAAAATTCTGCACTAATTTACAAAGCCATTGCAACTTATACGCCAAAATTACCCTTAAAGTTTTATGAAGAAAGCAATCTGTTCAAGATATTTATCTGCGATATTGGTTTGCTGTCTTATCTTATGGGCGTTCATTCCAAAACTTTATTGGCAAAAGATTCTATTTTTACCGAATTTAAAGGGGCATTGAGCGAACAATTTATTTGTCAGCAACTGTTTAACCCCAACGACAGTATTTTTTACTGGACAACAGAAAAATCTACAAACGAAATTGATTTTTTAATGTCTGCTTGGGATACTCCTGTGCCAATAGAAGTGAAATCGGGCTTTAACACGCAGGCAAAATCGCTCAAAGTTTTCAGGGAAAAATATCAGCCGAAATTAAGTTTTCGTTTGTCTTTGAATGATTACAACAAAACAGACGATTTGATAGATTTGCCGCTTTATGCCGTACATTTAATTCCCAAAATAATAGAAGAATATAACAAAAAATAAATGAATAAATAATTAAAAAAATCAATAGACCTGCGTAGAGAGAACAAAATTTCAACCGCCCCAAAAGAGAAAAAAAAGAAACAGAATTTAAAAGAAATTTGTACAATTCGAAATAAGGCGTAATTTTGCAGTGCGATTGCAAATTTACACCAATAAAATATATTATCATGATTATCAGAGAAATAGAAAAGGTATTTTTTGAAACACCCAAACATAATTGGGGTATTCGCGGATTGCCTGGAAATGAATTACAAATAGATTATAAAGTGAATGTATAAAATATTGATTAAAAATATTAGTACTTTTGTCACATTAATCTTAACATTTTCAAAACGAAAAAAATATCAGCATTATCATTATTCATTGTATTTATAAATTTTACAGCAATGGCAAAAGAAATTAAATCGGAAATAGTTATCAATGCACCGCCTGAAAAGGTTTGGGCTGTGTTGACGGATTTTGGAAAATATCCGGAATGGAATCCGTTTATTACTTCTCTGAAAGGCGAAGTGGAAGTCGGAAACAAAATAGAAGTTCGGATTGAGCCGCCCGAAGGTACAGGTATGACGTTCAAACCCAAAGTGTTGGAAAAAACAGAAAACAAAAAACTTCGTTGGTTGGGCAGTCTGCTTTTCAAAAGTTTATTCGATGGCGAACACTGTTTTGAACTGATTGACAACGGCGACGGCACAACGACTTTCGTTCAAAGCGAAAAATTTCGGGGAATTTTGGTTTGGACGTTTGGAACGAAAAAAACCAAAAATGGTTTTGAAGCAATGAATTTGAAACTGAAAGAATTAGCAGAATCTGCGTAAATCCCTTAAATCTGCGTTATCTGCGTGCAAAAAAATATAACCGCCCAAAAGGGCAAAAAAATAGAAAAATGAATATAAAAAAATGGTGGAAATACAGCGGAATTTTGTTGATTATAACGGCAATTCTGCACACACTCTTAGCGATAGCTATGATGTTGAAAAATGGCATTTTTGCGGAAATTGTTCGCAATGGCGTTTTTAATTCTATTGGCACCGACTTCAAACTTGGGATGGCATTTTGGTTTTTTGTTTGCGGTATTGCACTTTGGATTCTTGGACAAGTTTTGCATTATTATATCCAACGCGAACAACAGCCTGCACCAAAGTTTTTGGGTTGGTTTTTGTTAATATTCAGTCTTATCGGGGTGTGTTTTGTTCCATTATCGGGCTTTTGGCTATTTATTCCGCAGGGTTTGATAATTTTAGTTGGACAAAAATCTGCGAAAATCCGTTAAATCTGCGTGATAAAAAATCAAACTTGCGCCAAAAAGCAGGCGAAAAATTGAACAAATGAAAGTCTTTTTGCGAATATAACGAAAAAATGCTTATTTTTACCGGATAAATAATTAAAGAAATGAAAAACTTGTTTTTAGCCTCTTATTTTTCACCTGTAGCAAAACTTTTTGTGGAATTTACTCAAAATACCTGTGTGGGCAAAAAAGTTGTATTTATACCAACCGCAAGTGTTCCAGAGAAAGTAACGTTTTTTGTTGATGGTGATAGAAAGGTACTGCAAAAATTGGGGTTGGTTATTGATGAACTTGAAGTTTCAAAGGCGTCAAAAGATGAAATTGTAAATAAGATTAGGGATAATGGACAAAAGTGATGCTATTTTTTTAGATGTTTTGTTCAAGTGGACAAAAGTGATGCTAAATTTTTGCGGCTAAATTTATTGTTCAAATTAAAACAGATATTTTTGTACTGTCAAAC
>BNYG01000065.1 GCA_026000155.1 Bacteroidia bacterium
TCTTTTTTTTGCGGGGTCGATTGGATTCCGTTTTTACGGTCATACCCGGCTTTATACTTGGCAAAAGCATTGAAAATCGCTTTGGCGTATTTCTTCTGACCGGCATCGCTCAGCAACAGCGCCTCGGCTCCCGCATTGCTTATAAAATCAAGTTCGATTAATATCCGCGGCATACTTGATTTCCGCAAGACTAAAAATCCGGCTTGTTTTACTCCTCGATCCCTCCACGAGGCGCAACTTTTCAATTCATTGCAAACCGTAGAGGCAAAATCAAGACTTTGTTCGACGAATTTATTTTGCATAAATTCAAAAATAATATACGATTCGGACGAATTGGGATCAAAGCCTTCATATTTTTCCTGGTAGTTGTCTTCCAAATAGATCACCGCATTTTCCCTTTTCACGACATCCAAATTTTCTTCCGTTCTGGCTACCCCGAAGGCAAAAACTTCCAATCCACGCGCAGAAGGGGCGCCAGGGGCAGAATTGGTGTGAACGGATATAAACAGGTTCGCTTTGGATTTATTGGCAATCGCCGCCCGGTCGTCCAATCCCACGAAGACATCTGTTTCCCGTGTATAAATCACTTTTACATCCGGATATTTTTCAGCTATGTATTTTCCGGCAAGCAAAGTAACCGCCAGATTAATATTTTTTTCCTTCCCTTTTTTGCCGAGCGCTCCGGAATCTTTTCCGCCGTGTCCCGCGTCCAACACCAATACAAAAGGGTCTGCCGTAGTATGAGCGGCAGAAGAAGTAGATATAAATACAATGAAAAATAGAAATAAGATATAAAATATATTTTTCAACGTCTTTCTATTTGCAATTCAGGGACAAATATAGCAGATTATTTTCAAGTAAACAAGTAGAGAATGATTTACTTTTATCTGGAAACACGACCGGAACCGTCGCCTTTCATCAATTGTTCAACTTCCGCTACCGTTACCAAATTATAATCGCCGTAAATCGTGTGTTTCAACGCCGAAGCTGCCACAGCAAAATCCAAGGCTTTCTGATCGTCTGCGGGATAGGTGATTAATCCGTAAATCAATCCGCCCATGAAGGAATCCCCCCCCCCTACCCTGTCCACGATATGGGTAATATCGTAGCGTTGGGAGGAATACAATCGACCGTCTGAAAACAAGCATCCGCCCCAGGTATTGTGGTTGGCATTGATGGAACCTCGAAGGGTGATGATGACTTTCTTCGCTCGTGGAAACCGCGTTTGCAGTTGTTGGCAAACCGATTCAAATTCGGAAGCACGAACTTCTCCTCCGGTCTGCGAAACGTCGAAACCTTCCGGCTGAATGCCAAATACTTTTTCGGCATCTTCTTCATTGCCCAGAATAATATCGCAACCTTCCACTAAGGCCGGCATGATCCCGGCTGCCGTTTGACCGTATTTCCACAAGTTTTTCCGGTAATTCAAATCGCAGGAAACCGTTACGCCCATTTCGTTGGCAATTTGTATGGCTTCCAGACAGGCATCGGCGGCTCCTTGGGATAAAGCAGGAGTAATTCCCGTCCAATGAAACCATTGCGCATCTTTGAAAATTTCCCGCCAGTTAATCATTCCCGGTTGAATGCCGGCGATAGACGAATCGGCCCGGTCGTAAATGACTTTGGAAGCGCGGGCGACCGCTCCGGTTTCCAGAAAATAAATCCCCACCCGGTCGCCGCCGCGAATAATGGATTGTGTACCGACATTGTACTTCCTCAAATCGGAAATGCACCAGGCGGCAATATCATTTTCCGGCAACCGGGTGATAAATTCCGTTGGAATGCCGTAATTGGCCAAAGAAACCGCCACATTGGCTTCTCCGCCTCCAAAAGTGGCATTTAAATTCGTAGATTGAAGAAACCGTTGATATCCGGGAGTGGACAAGCGAAGCATTATTTCACCGAATGTAATTACTTTGTTCATATCCTTATTTTATAAAAATTATACAAATTTAGGAAAACATTATTACATTCCAAATATCTTTTCAAACAATCATATTTGTCCGGAAAATAATTCTTTTTTAGAAAAAATGAACGGTTTACTGCCTGATTATTGAAAAAAATGTTATAATACAATGTAAAAATCAAAAATTATTGCCATTAATATGACAAAATCCACTATATTTGCAAATAGATAACACACCAACATTTCAAAAAAATAAGATGAATATGGAACCCATTAAAATACTGATTGTTGATGACGAAGAAGATATTCGCGAAATTCTTAAATTCAATTTGGAAAATGAAGGATTTCTGATAGAAACCGCTTCCTCCGGAGAGGAAACCTTGGAAAGACTTTCACCCGAACATAAATTAATCTTGCTGGATGTCATGCTGGGAGGAATTTCCGGTTATCATGTGGCCGAAAAATTGCGGAAAGAAAATATTCAAACGCCTATTATTTTTCTGACAGCCAAAGGAACGGAAAACGATCTGTTAACCGGATTCTCCGTAGGCGCCGATGATTATATTTCCAAACCGTTCTCTATTAAGGAAGTCATTGTCCGGATAAAAGCGATTATGCGCCGGAAATACGAAATGAACCCTGCTGCCGGCAATGATCCGAAAGTCATTACGATCGGTGACATCAAATTAGATTTAATATCCAAACAGCTTCTGCTGAAAGACCGGATCGCTGCCATTACTAAAAAAGAATTTGAAATCCTGAGTCTTTTAATGCAACATCCCCGGCAAATTTTCACGCGCAACGAAATCCTGCATACGGTTTGGAAAGACGAAAGTTACATTTTGGGAAGAACCGTGGATGTACATGTCGCCCGCTTGCGCAAAAAATTAGAAGAATACAGTGTTTATATAAACAATCGTACGGGTTATGGCTATTCGTTCAACGATTCTGCATGTATTTTAAACCATGAAAGATAAAGATGAACATCTGATAAAGCGTATTGCCGCCGAAAGGGCTGAAATGACGGATAATATCGCCCACGAACTGCTCACTCCGGTAACCAGTGTCCGCAGCTATCTCGAAACGTTGATCGAACAGGAAGATCTTTCTCTTGAAAAAAAACAGGATTTCCTGCAACGGGCTTATAGACAGATCCTTCGCCTGACAGAAATCATTCAGGATACCTTGCTGCTTTCGAAAGCGAAGAATGCACCTCAACAGTTTCACATAGAAGATGTTAATATCTATGATTTACTTTGTGAATGGATCGAAACCGAAGTCAATGAAATTATCAAAGAAAACGGCATCACAGTCAACGTGTTGGTAGATAAAGAGACAACGGTCAGAGGAAACCGTACTTTAATCCATTCTATTTTCAGAAATCTGGGAGACAATACCGCCAAATATGCCGGTAAAAACATAACGATCTCAATTCATAAATACAAGGAAGACAAGGATTTCCATTATTTTTCGTTCGCCGATAACGGTGTCGGTATTGAAGATCAGTTTTTAGATCGTATCTTTGACCGGTTTTACCGGATCAACGAAGGACGTACACGGGACACCGGCGGATCGGGTCTGGGATTGCCGATTGTGAAAGATGCCGTCGCTTTCCATCACGGAGAAATCCATGTCAGGAACCGGGCCGGAGGCGGATTGGAATTTTTATTTACGCTTAGAAAATATTAAAATGGTTTTTTTTATCATTGTATTCTTCATCCATACATTCATTAATGTATATCTTTTTTACAAAGGATGGAAAGCGCTTCCTTCCTCACGGCTTGCAAAAATAACCTATTGTGTTGTTTTCTTTGTTTTTTACAGCGCTTTTATCATTACCATGCTTGGACGAAACACGATGCCTTTGGAACTGCAAAAAATATTGTATTTCATCGGTACGACCTGGATGGGCGTCATGTTGTATCTGACGTTCTGGTTTTTACTGACCGGCTTGATTTACCTTTTGAACCGTTTTTTACATTTCATTCCGAAAACGATTACGCTCACCCTGTTTCGCCGGATACAGGCAATAGCCGGATATGTGATTGTAGCCGGTGTCTTAATAATCGGTTATCACAAATTTACACATCCCGTGTTGGTAGAAAAGGACATCACGATTCAAAAATCAGGCGGAAAATACAAAGACCTGAAAATAGTCGCTTTCAGCGATTTGCATCTGGGAATCGCCATTGACAAGAAGAAATTGCAAAAATATGTACACCTTATTAATAATCAGCATCCGGATCTGATTCTGTTTGCCGGCGATATGGTCGATAACAATGCCTTGCCGCTCAATATCGATAAAATGCAGGAAGAAATCAATCAATTACAAGCTCCCTTAGGCGTGTATATGTGTTTGGGCAATCACGAATATTTAAGCGGCATAACATCCAGCTTAGAATTTCTGCGAAAAACAAATATGACCTTATTAATTGACAGTGTAGCGCAGATAGACGACAGTTTCTGGATTATCGGCCGGGACGACAAACAAGGGAACCAATTCCGGAAATCCCTGAAAGAATTAGTTTCCCAAACGGATCCCTCGCAACCGCTCTTCTTATTGGATCATGAACCGTATTTTTTGGAAGAAGCGGAAAAAAACGGCATCGACCTGCAATTTTCCGGCCATACACACCATGGACAATTATGGCCTGTGAGCTGGGTAGTCGATTACGTATATGAAGTCGGACACGGTTACAAGCAAAAAGAGAATACGCATATCTATGTTTCTTCCGGCTTAGGCTTATGGGGACCGCCCTTCCGTGTCGGCACCCAATCCGAAGTTGTCGTTTTCAATATTCATTTTAATTAATTACCTTTGTGCAAAATTTAAAAATATGATCACAATAGACCAATTACATGAAGTATTGGAACGCGAGTCGGCGTTGAGGGGGTACCTTTGACATCGATGCGAAAACCATCCAATTAGAAGAGGAAGAACTTCGTACGCAAGCGCCTGATTTTTGGGAAGATCCCAAACGCGCCGAAGAACAAATGCGGAAAGTGCGGGAAATAAAATCCTGGATTCTCGGCTATAACGAAATCAAAGGGGGCGCCGAAGAACTCCAACTGGCTTTCGACTTCAATAAAGAAGGCATCACGACCGAAGAAGAAGTGGATGAAGCCTATCAAAAAGTCATTGCACTGCTCGAAAAATTAGAATTGAAAAACATGCTCCGTTCGGAAGAAGATCATTTGGGAGCGGTTTTGAAAATCAATGCCGGCGCCGGCGGTACGGAAGCCCAGGATTGGGCGGAAATGCTGTACCGGATGTATAGCCGCTGGTGCGAAAGCAAAGAATATAAAGTGACCGTTACCAACTGGCTGGACGGAGACGATGCCGGAATTAAAACTGTCACACTGCAAGTAGAAGGCGAGTATGCTTACGGCTATCTGAAAAGTGAAAACGGCGTACACCGCCTGGTGCGCGTTTCGCCTTACAATGCCCAAGGCAAGCGGATGACTTCTTTCTCGTCGGTTTCAGTCGTTCCGTTGGTGGACGACACCATCGAAATAGACGTCAATCCGGGCGATATTACCTGGGACACGTTCCGGTCGAGCGGCGCCGGCGGACAAAATGTCAATAAAGTGGAAACCGGGGTTCGCCTGCATTACAATTATAAAGATCCGGATACCGGGGAAGTCAAAGAAATTGTCATCGAAAATACGGAATCCCGTTCCCAATTCGGGAATAAAGACAATGCCATCCGTTTATTGAAATCCCAGTTATATGAATTGGAATTGGAACGGCGGCGGAAAGCTTCGGCCATCATCGAAGCCGGCAAAAAGAAAATCGAATGGGGCTCGCAGATCCGTTCGTATGTTTTTGACGACCGGCGGGTGAAAGATCACCGTACCGATTACCAGACATCGAATGTAGGCGCCGTGATGGACGGTGATATAGACCATTTTATTAAAGCCTATTTAATGGAATTCGGTGGAGCCAATTAATGTCCGGGAGGTAAAAAGGTGGAATGAAATCGTTCAATCCATGCACGAATACGATTTCTACCACTTAGCGGAATATCATCGCCTGGATACCTCCGGAGAAGCGTTTTTATTGTATTTTGCTAACGAAACCGATGCTTTTGCCTTTCCCGTTATCGTCAGGAATATAGAGGGAACCGAATACAAAGATATCACTTCCGTCTATGGTTATGCCGGTCCCTTATCCCGGAAAAGCCATCCGGCGCCGGAAGCAATCCGTTTATTTCAGGAAGAACTGAAAAAATATTTGGATGACAACCGGATTATCAGTGTTTTTGCGCGTTTGCATCCGCTGTTTGAAGATCAATCGTCACTCTTGCAAAACAGGGGAGAAGTATCGGATACCAATCTGACCGTCGCCATAGACCTGACACTTCCCGAAAAGG
>BNYG01000066.1 GCA_026000155.1 Bacteroidia bacterium
ACAAAAAGCTGCTCCAATCCTATTGGAACAGCTTTCTACATGTATGTTACAAGCGCTTAACGCGCTATTATTTAGTTGTTTATGAGAACATCTCTCTCTCTCTCTCTCTCTCTAACAAAATATTCCTAACATCCAAATTTTGAATGTTAAAATTTACATTAAAAGAACTATTTTTTAGAGAAATATGCACAACTTTGTCTTTTTACGTGTTCGGACTGCAAAAGTAATTAAAAATTCGGAATAACCGCCAAAAAAATTAAAAATTAACGTGCAGATTGCGGATAACGGCAAGTTTATTTATAATCTTCCCAATTCACATTCCGCATATCCCCGGTTTTAATGAATGTAGAATGGAAAGCCAAGGCGGCATTTACATTCTGAGGCGTATGCCCTTTTACACCCAATTGCAGGTATTTCCGTAAAATATCTTTGTATTCGGGATCCACGCAGTTTTCAATAATCGTTTCCGCCCGTTGAACAGGGGAAAGGCCTCTTAAATCAGCCACACCATGTTCCGTAATCAGGATTTTGACCGAATGTTCGCTGTGATCCGTATGGGAAACCATCGGGACAATCGACGATATTTTTCCTCCTTTGGCAGTAGAAGGCGTTGTGAAAATCGAAAGGTAAGCGTTGCGGCAGAAATCGCCCGAACCGCCGATACCGTTCATCATTTTGGTACCTAACACATGCGAAGAATTGATATTTCCGAAAATATCCGCTTCCAATGCTGTATTAATAGATATCAAGCCCAAGCGGCGGGCAATCTCCGGATTATTGGAAATTTCCTGCGGACGAAGCAGGAATTTTTGTTTGAAGAAATCCAAATCGGCATATACCGCTTCCAATACAGGCGAAGTCAAAGATAAGGAACAGCCGCTGGCAAATTTCACCCGTCCCTGTTTCATCAAGTCAATGACCGAATCCTGAATGACTTCCGTATAAATTTCAAAGGCAGGAATTTCTTTATTCAAGCCCATGGCGCCCAATACGGCATTCGCCACATTGCCTACTCCCGATTGCACCGGCAAGAAAGAAGACGGAATGCGGCCGGCTTTCATTTCTTTGTACAAGAAATCGGCTACATTCTGACCGATTTGGCTCGTCACCTCATCTACCGGAGTAAACGGCTTGATTTCGTTGGGAAGATGGGTTTCTACAATACCGATGATTTTTTTCGGATCGATTTGTACATACGGCGAACCGATTTTGTCGCTGGGCGAATAAATCGGAATCTCCCGGCGATAAGGCGGATCGGCAGGTTCATAAATATCATGCATCCCTACCAAACTTTTCGGATGGTAGCTGTTCAACTCTAAAATAATCTTATCAGCTAAGTTCGCAATGGTCGGGGAAATACCCACCGCCGAAGTCAGGACGGCTTTACCGTCATCGCTAATATCGCATACTTCAATAATGGCATAATCCGGTTTGGGAAGAAATCCGTAACGCAAATATTGGGGCAATTCCGATAAATGCAAATCAAAATACTGCATATCATGGTTGTTCAATGCCGCCCGCGAATCAACATTCGACTGATAAGGCGTACGGAATTTAATCGCATTCGCCCGCGACAATACACCATCGGCCGATTCGCCGGTGGACGCGCCGGTGTACATTCCTACTTTGAAAGGATTGCCTTTTGCATGCTCTTCTTCCGCTTTTTTAGCCAGTGCTGTCGGTACAGCTTTAGGACATCCGGTTGCAGTAAAACCACTTAGACTAATGATGTCGTCGTTCTTAATCAAACTTGCAGCCTCTTCGGCTGTCATTTTTTTATAAGCCATTTTAATTTTATTGTATTTAACAAATTGGGTTAACTAAATTTTTAAAAAAATCATGCAAAGGTACAACTATTCTCCTATTATTTTATTACTTTTGCCCATTATTTTTGAAATTATAAGAAACATATAAAGGTATGAATATTTCATATAACTGGTTGAAAGATTACATCTCATTCAATCTATCCCCGGAACAATTATCGGATGCCTTAACTTCGATCGGTTTGGAAACCGGAAGCATCGAAGAAGTAGAAACGGTGAAAGGCGGATTGAAAGGCTTGATAATCGGTCGTGTACTCACGTGCGAAGAGCATCCCAACTCCGACCATTTGCATGTCACCACGGTGGATTTAGGAACCGGCGAACCGCAGCAAATCGTTTGCGGAGCGCCCAATGTGGCTGCCGGACAAAAAGTGGTAGTAGCAACGGTCGGTACCGTCTTGTATTCCGGAGACGAATCGTTCACCATCAAAAAATCCAAAATACGGGGCATCGAATCCAACGGCATGATTTGTGCGGAAGATGAAATAGGTATCGGAACCGGCCACGAAGGAATTATCGTCCTCCCCGAAGACGCTAAAGCCGGCACTCCGGCAAGCGAGTATTATAAGGTGGAAAGCGATTATGTCCTGGAAGTGGATATTACGCCCAACCGGATTGATGCAGCCTCGCATTACGGCGTAGCAAGAGATTTATATGCCTATTTGCAAGCACATACCCCGGACACGACAACCGGCGACGGTAGAGACAAGGCATGCCTTGTCTCTACGATAAACAAACCATTGGTGGACGCATTTCAAATTGAAGACAAATCGGCAGCAGTGACGGTAGAAGTAGAAAATCCCTTAGCATGTCCACGCTATACAGCCGTTACAATCAAAAACATCGAAGTAAAAGCAAGTCCCGACTGGTTGAAAAACCGTTTGGAAACCATCGGCATCCGTTCGATAAACAATGTTGTCGATGTTACGAATTACATTTTGCACGAAACCGGGCAACCGCTTCATGCTTTTGATGTCAGCAAAATCAAAGGCAATAAAGTGATCGTCAAAACCCTTCCCGACGGAACGCCTTTTGTCACCTTGGATGGGGTGGAAAGAAAACTGTCGGACAAAGATTTGATGATTTGCAACACGGAAGGCGGTATGTGCATCGGCGGCGTTTTCGGCGGTTTGGATTCCGGCGTGACCGAAACGACCAAAGATGTATTTCTGGAATCGGCTTATTTCAATCCGTCCTGGATACGCAAAACGGCTCGCCGGCATGGCTTAAATACCGACGCTTCGTTCCGTTTTGAGCGGGGCGCCGACCCAAACAATACTTTGTATGTCTTGAAGCGTGCGGCGCTCCTAATCAAAGAAGTAGCCGGCGGAACCATTACCGGGGAAATCCAGGATGTGTATCCGCTGAAAATCAACAATCCGGTGGTGGAACTGAGTATCCAAAAAGTCAGCGATTTAACAGGCAAATATATTCCGGAAACAACGATTGAAAGCATTCTCAAAAGTCTGGAAATAGAAATTTTACAGAAGTCTGTCATTGCGGGCTTGACCCGCAATCCCCTGCAAAGCGATGCTGTGTGGACACTAAGCGTTCCGACCTACCGCGTGGATGTAACCCGGGATGTGGATGTGATAGAAGATATTCTGCGGATTTACGGATACAACAACATAGAAGTAGGCGAAGAAGTGAAATCCACCCTTTCCTATCAAACGCCTGTGGACCGGAGTTACGAATTGCAAAACATTCTATCTGAACAATTGACGGGCGCCGGTTTCAATGAAATTCTAAATAATTCCCTGACTTCGGGTTCATTTTATGACGGATTAACGTCTTTCCCGAAACAGAATTGCGTATTATTGCGAAATCCGTTAAGCGCCGATTTGGATGTTATGCGCCAGACTTTATTGTTCGGCGGATTGGAATCGATCGTCTATAACCGCAACCGCAAAAATCCGGATTTGAAATTTTATGAATTCGGCAATACCTATTTTCATCTTCCCGAAAGGCTGAAAGAAAATGATTACCTGACCGCCATTAAAGAAGAATTCAAATTGGCTTTGTGGCTCACCGGCAATTCGGTGACCAACAGTTGGATTCATCCGGTGGAAAAATCGTCTGTTTATGAATTGAAGGCATACGTGGAAAATATCCTGTTTCGCTTGGGTATTTCTTCCAGGAAAATCGTTTACAAGTCGTTTACAAATGATATTTTCGCAGCAGGTTTGTCCGTCGAAACCGTTTCCGGCAAACAAGCAGGCGTTTTAGGGGTTATTCAAAAAAACATCTGCAAAAAGTTCGATATCAATGCCGAAGTTTATTTCGCCGAATTGAATTGGGAAGTTTTGATGAAGGAAAACAAGAATTTGAAACTCAAGCAGACCGAGATATCCAAATTTCACCCGGTAAAAAGAGATTTAGCTTTGTTGTTGGATAAAAACGTTACCTTTGCAGAAATTGAAAAAATAGCTTATCAAACCGATAAGAAGATTTTGAAAGAAGTCAGCCTGTTTGATGTATATGAAGGCAAAAATCTGCCGGAAGGCAAAAAATCGTATGCCGTAAGTTTCACTTTACAAGATGAAGAAAAAACATTGAACGATAAACAGATAGATGCGCTTATGTCGCGTATCCAAAAAACATTGGAAGAAAAATTAAACGCACAACTAAGATAATAAAAAACACCCTGTCATTGCGGGCTTGACCCGCAATCCCACGACGTCCGTTAATAAGTGATTAACGATTAGCAGGGGATTGCGCGTCAAGCGCGCAATGACACAATTAACAATGATATGGGAAGAGCATTTGAATACCGGAAAGCAACGAAAATGAAAAGGTGGGGCAACATGGCCCGTGTATTTACCAAACTCGGCAAACAAATTACGATTGCCGTGAAAGAAGGAGGTGCCGACCCCGATACCAACCCGCGTTTGCGTGTTTTGGTACAGCAATCGAAAAAGGAAAACATGCCGAAGGAAAACGTGGAAAGAGCCATCAAAAAAGCGACCTCCAAAGATGCGGCAGATTACAAGGAAATCAACTACGAAGGTTACGGCCCGCACGGAATCGCCATTTTCGTGGAAACGGCAACGGACAACAATATGCGTACCGTGGCGAATGTACGCAGTTATTTCAATAAATTCGGCGGCGCCTTAGGCACCAGCGGCAGCTTGCAATTCCTGTTCGACCACAAATGCGTATTCAAAATCGCTCCCAAAGAAGGGATTGATTTGGACGAATTGGAATTGGAACTGATTGATTTTGGGGTAGATGAAATTGATTTTGACGAAGAAGAAAATGAAGTGTTGCTTTATGGTGAATTTCAATCCAACTCCGCTATTCAAAAATACTTGGAAGAAAACGGCTACGAGATCCACAGCGCCGAATTTGAATGGATTCCCAACGATTATAAGGATGTAACCGACGAACAACGCGCTTCCGTTGAAAAATTAATTGATAAAATTGAAGAAGACGAAGACGTGCAAAACGTTTTCCACAATATGAAGTGAAACAAAATAAAAATAGTATAATTTTCATCGGATGTCTCGACTCCGCTTCGCGTCTTGTCGAGCGAAGCCGAGACATCTAATGATGACCGTTAAATAGCTAATTTTTTATAACAGCTCAATGTAAAAAATAATATTATTATTTTTTGGCTATTACAAAAATAATAACTAATTTTGTATGATATTTCATAACAAGCGAGTTATGAAATAGTTTTTTATATAATTAAATAAAGGCGTTTTAGCTTTTTCTTGTAACAAGAAATCTTCACAATTTCATATTCACAAGAAATAAGTTTAGTAAACGTCCACGTAAAAGCGTGGACTTATTAACTTGTTTGTGAATATGGGTAGTGAAGAACCTCTTGTTGCAAACGTGAAGAGTTGATAAGTTCCACGCTACCACTTTTTAAACCGCTTCTTCGGGACTTGGGAGCAATAAAATCCATTATTGCATGTACAATTAATCGCTTCATTATTGCATATGGGGGCGAATTCGATTCGCCCCTACGATGCTGAAAAAAAAATTAAAGTTAAAATTTCCAAAAAACAGGTTAAAAAATAGGTTTATTAAAAAAATTTGCCTACCTTTGCATCGTTAAACTTTAGTCCAAAAAACGCTGTCACTTCTTAAGTGACATTTTTTTTTGCCAAATTGTCAATAAAATGCTCATTTCCGCCTTTTTAAGTTTTAAATATTTTAAGCGAAAAGGGTACAGCTTTGCTGAAACCAAGAAATTCAAAATATAAAATTTTGACAGTTTTGTCATCAGTTGATGATAGTATTGTTATTTTCTCATTCTTTAAAAACCCTCATTACAACAAACCTGTATCCTGTTTTACCTTTCTCTTGTGGTATGCTTTTACGCTGAATTCAATATTTTGTAAACAAATTGGCAAAACTTTCCCGTCACTTAAGAAGTGACTTGACATTTAAATTATTAAGCATAAATAA
>BNYG01000067.1 GCA_026000155.1 Bacteroidia bacterium
TTTCCGATGCCAATGGTAACAGTGTAACTTCCGACGTAGCTGACGTGGCTATCGGTTGCGGTGCTAAAACAGTTACAGGCGGATGGTTGAAATTTATGTGTTATAACTTGGGTTCTGTTGATACGCAGTTAGACCCTTTTACTTTCGCAAGCGGCAATTTAGGTGCATTTCACCAATGGGGACGCTCTGGAGCTGCCGACCGTACGAATACGGATGTGAATTGGACGAATGTTCCTAAATATCCGCATGATTGGATACTTCCAAACGGTTATGATACTCCTCTTTCCGATTCGTATCATTCCCATGATTTCCTATGGAGAAACTACAAGGACAGTTACAACGACCCATGTCCTGCAGGATGGCACGTTCCTTCGCAAAGCGCTTTTGGAGCTATCTTTAAAGGTACGGCCGATGGCGATGTTCCCGCTAATGCTACTGCTAATACATGGGCTACAACCGGAACTTTCGCTGATGCGACAGGCACCGGCGGATTAGCTGTAAGACCTGACGGTACTACAACTACTCTTTACTTTCCCGCTGCTGGGCACCGAAATCCAACCGCCGGTGAGGTGTTTTTCGTTGGCTACGACGGCGGATACTGGAGCGGTACCCCGACGGGTGTAGGTGCGTATAATCTTACCACCCGTGCAGACCGCGTCTCTCCCGCATATGTGAGCGTTAGGGGAATCGGGATGAGCGTCCGGTGCATCTCAGATTAATACGGCTCATTAAATTATTCGACTAAAAATAATAATACAGGCTATTGAAACAATGGTCGTTTGGCTTATGTCTATCTGCGTGATGGGTTGAGCCGGGCGACCATTGGTTGTTTAAATCGGGCAAAGGGTATAAATTATTTCCCTGAATAATATTTTTTTCCTACCTTTGCGAATGTTTTGAGAATTTTTGTAAAACAATTATAAATCTACGTATTATTTTATGGACAAAAAAAGAGTTTACTTGTTCGGTAACGGACACGCCGAAGGCAGAGCTGACATGAAAAACCTCTTGGGAGGGAAAGGTGCTAATTTAGCTGAAATGAATTTGATCGGCGTACCTGTGCCTCCGGGATTTACCATCACAACGGAAGTTTGTACGGAATACAACCAATTGGGTAAAGAGGCTGTCATTGAATTGATTAAGGCAGATGTAGAAGCAGCTGTCAAAAAAGTAGAAGCAGCTACAGCTACCGGATTTGGCGACAAAAATAATCCTTGTTTAGTATCGGTACGTTCCGGCGCACGGGTTTCCATGCCGGGGATGATGGATACCGTATTGAACCTCGGTTTGAATGACGAAGCCGTAGAAGGTATCGCCAAAAAATCGGGCAACGAACGCTTCGCATGGGATTCCTACCGCCGTTTTGTGCAAATGTACGGCGATGTGGTGCTGGGTATGAAACCCGAATCCAAATTGGAAATCGACCCGTTTGAAGAAATCATGGAAGAAGTGAAAAAAGCGCGCGGCGTAGAATTGGATACCGGATTAACCGTTGCCGATTTGAAAGAATTGGTCGTAAAATTCAAAGCGGCTGTAAAAAAACAAACCGGAAAAGATTTCCCCGATTCGCCTTGGGAACAATTGTGGGGCGCTGTATGCGCCGTATTCGATTCCTGGATGAACGAACGCGCTATCCTTTACCGTCAAATGTACCGTATCCCGGAAGAATGGGGTACCGCAGTCAACGTGCAAGCGATGGTGTATGGAAATATGGGCTTGACTTCAGCAACCGGTGTAGCTTTCACCCGCGATGCTGCTACCGGCGAAGATATTTTCAACGGCGAATATTTGATTAATGCACAAGGCGAAGATGTGGTGGCCGGTATTCGTACTCCGCAACAAATCACCATCGAAGGTTCCAAACGTTGGGCGGTTCAACAAGGCATTTCCGAAGCAGAACGCGCAGCGAAATATCCGTCTTTGGAAGAATCCATGCCGGCATGCGCACAGGATTTGATTGCCACCCAACAAAAACTGGAAGATTATTTCAAAGATATGCAGGATCTTGAATTTACGATTCAAGACAATAAATTATGGTTGCTGCAAACCCGTAACGGGAAACGCACCGGCGCAGCCATGGTGAAAATCGCTGTGGATATGTTGAAACAAGGCGTGATAGACGAACAAACCGCTTTATTGCGTCAGGAACCGGAAAAATTGGACGAATTGCTTCATCCGGTGTTCAAAAAATCCGCTTTGGCTGCTGCAAAAGCCATCACCAAAGGTTTGCCCGCTTCTCCGGGAGCTGCTACCGGAAAAATCGTTTTCCATGCTGACGAAGCGGAAGAATGGGTGAAACGCGGCGAAAAAGTAGTGCTTTGCCGGATCGAAACTTCACCCGAAGATTTGCGCGGTATGGCTGTGGCAGAAGGTATTATGACCGCCCGCGGAGGGATGACCTCTCACGCTGCTGTTGTGGCTCGCGGAATGGGTAAATGTTGTGTATCCGCTGCTAACGGCGTACAAATCGATTATAAAGCAAAAACATTGACCGTGGGCGACCAAACCTTGAAAGAAGGAGATTGGATTTCGCTAAACGGTTCTACCGGTTTGGTTTACGCCGGAAAAATCGAAACGCAAGCGGCTGAATTAAGCGGTGATTTCGGCGAATTGATGACCTTGGCAGACAAATATGCCCGCCTGAAAGTACGTACCAATGCCGATACGCCTCGCGACGCGGAAGTAGCCCGCAATTTCGGCGCACAAGGTATCGGTCTTTGCCGTACGGAACACATGTTCTTTGAAGGAGATAAAATCATCGCCATGCGCGAAATGATTTTGTCGAAAGACGAAAGCGGACGCCGTGCCGCTTTGGGTAAATTATTGCCGTTGCAACGCGCCGATTTTACCGGAATTTTCGAAGCCATGCAAGGACTTCCGGTTACCGTTCGCTTGTTGGATCCGCCTTTGCACGAATTTGTTCCTCACGATGAAAAAGGACAAAAAGAAATGGCGAAAGTCATGGGCGTTCCTTACGAAGAAATTCACAACCGCGTAGAAAGTTTGTTGGAACAAAACCCGATGCTGGGACTTCGCGGCGCTCGTTTGGGCAACTTGTTCCCCGAAATTACCGAAATGCAAACCCGCGCTATTTTGGAAGCCGCTTTGGATTTGCAAGCGAAAGGCGTGAAAGTACAGCCCGAAATCATGGTTCCGCTGATTGGTATCCTGTATGAATTTTTGGCTCAAAAGAAAATCATTGATGATACCGCTCAATTAGTCTTCGCTGAAAGAGGCGAAAAGATTGATTATAAAGTAGGTACGATGATTGAAATTCCACGTGCAGCCTTGACGGCTCACCGGATTGCGACTTCCGCCGAATTTTTCTCTTTCGGTACCAACGACTTGACCCAAATGACTTTCGGTTACAGCCGGGATGACGTGGCTAAATTTTTGCCGATGTACTTAGATAAAGGTATCTTGAAAGAAGACCCGTTCGCGGTATTAGACCAAAAAGGCGTTGGACAATTAATCGAATTGGCTACCACCAGAGGCCGCGAAATCCGGCCGGATTTGAAATGCGGTATTTGCGGTGAACACGGTGGCGAACCGAGTTCCGTAAAATTCTGCCACAAAGTAGGTCTGAATTATGTAAGTTGTTCTCCGTTCCGTGTGCCTATCGCCCGGTTGGCGGCAGCGCAAGCGGCTATTGAACAAGCGAAATAAATTGGCACGCAGATGACACGGATTAGGCGGATTTGCACAGATAATTTTTTATATAAATTTATATTATCCGTATAAATCCGCCTAATCCGCGTCATCTGTGTGCTATTGTTGTTTGATTTATGAATCACAAGCTCAGAAAAGATAAAAGATGTCAGAACTGCGGACATTATGTCGATAAGCGGTTCTGTCCTAACTGTGGACAGGAAAACGTGGAAACACGCCAACCTTTTCACTATCTTTTCACGCATTTTGTGGCTGATTTTATTCATTATGACGGTCAGTTTTGGAAGACCATCCAATACCTGCTGTTTTATCCTGCCAGATTAACCCAAGAATATATTGCAGGAAAACGGAAAAGCTATGTTCAACCAGTACAATTGTATATTTTTATCAGTTTTCTGGTCTTTTTCATTCCGGCTATTCTTCCCGGTTTCGATGAAAAACCGGATGTTTCAATAGAAAAAGAATCCAAAGAAATTCATAAAAGTATAGCCGAAGAATTAAATATACCGGAAAACCAAGCGGGAATTTATATGTACGGGTTAAAGAATGTACATTCTGTTCAACAATTAGATTCTATTCAACAAGCTCTTCCAAAAGAAGAAAAATTATTAAAATTCCAATATGTTATATACAAAAAAGTACTAAAATATAAGAACTTAGATGAAATCAAGGATAAAATAGGAGAATCACTTATTCATAATATGCCCAAAGCCATATTCTTATATATGCCTATTTTTGCTTTTTGGCTCTGGGTCTTTCACAATAAGAAAAAATGGTTGTATTTCGACCACGGCATTTATACCCTGCATTATTTTTCCTTTTTGTTGCTGACTATTTTATTGTATATTGTGGTGAATTGGCTGCTTTCCCTCTTTCATTGGGAAATTCCCGGTTTAATCACCTTTGCGATGTTCTGCTGGTTCATTTTCTATTTTTTCCGTTCCCACAGCCAATTTTACCGGCAAAAAAAAGCAATATCCCGTTGGACTTGCATTAATTTGTTTATTATCAACACTATTGGTATAATTATATTTCTCGTGTTATATGTCCTATTCATTTCATTTATTTCAGTATGAAAACAAAACAAACGATCAACCCTGTCCGGAAAACGGTGGAGCAATTGACGAAAAATCATCAGGAAGCTTATCCCTATATTCCGCTGCATGAACGCAGAATACCCTCTATTGTCCGTTTGAATGAGATAGTAGAGGTAGCTCATTCGATTGTATTTCCCGGCTATTCCGGCGCTTCGATTGTCAATGAAGATTCGTTGATGTATCATACCGGCGTGTATGTGGAAAAATTATATAACTTGTTGTCGCAACAGATATTGGATGCGCTTTTCTTTGAAAAGAACGAATCCGAAACGATTTCGGCCAAAGAAAAAGCCTGCCAAATCACCCATGCGTTTTTAGAGAAATTACCAAAAATCAAACAGATGCTTTCTACGGATGTAAAAGCCATCTTTAATTCCGACCCGGCTGCCAAGAGTTACGACGAAGTCATTTTCTGTTATCCTGCAATGAAAGCGATTTTGAATTACCGGATTGCCCATGAATTATACTGTCTGGAAGTTCCTGTTTTGCCCCGCATTATTTCCGAATTAGCCCATTCCGAAACCGGAATTGAGATTCATCCGGGCGCGCAAATCGGTGAATATTTCAGTATCGACCACGGCACGGGAATTGTTATCGGGGGAACGGCTATTATTGGAAATCATGTCATGCTGTATCAAGGCGTTACACTGGGTGCGAAGAATTTCACGCTGGATGCGGAAGGGCATCCGATAGATGTTCCCCGCCATCCGATTTTAGAAGATTATGTCACCGTTTATTCCAATTCTTCGATATTGGGAAGGGTAACGATTGGTCACGGAACCATCATCGGTGGTAATATCTGGTTGACTCACAGCGTTCCGCCTCATTCACGGATACTGCAAACCAAAGCCATCGAATTAGACCTCATGGACGGTGCCGGTATTTAATTTGTATTTTTCGACAAAATAGTCCAAATAACGGAACTCCATTTCCGCCGAAAAAATATAGGTGGATTGGTCGCAGCGCAATTCGAAATTCACTTCCAGATGCTGCTCATTCCCCCATTCTTCGTTCTCGTCTTCCAACGTATGCCGGCGAACAATCAGGGAATGGGAAGTCATTTTGTCCAAGTTGTCCAATACCCATTCCAAGGGTTGGTCGGAACTGAGGCGGCGCCAGGAATTATCCGGCATCCGGTCTAAATTAAAATAAACGGCATGAGAAATACAATCATTATAAAATGCTTTTGTATTGACCGTTGAATACTGTATATCCTTGAAATTGCTCATTTTCTAAAATGTACGGCAGTCCAGTTATTTTTTTCCTTGTAAGAAACGAATTGGAGTTGATGCTTTTTACATTCCTCCAAAATCACATCCAAATCTTCCTGGTAAAATCCACTCATAAAAAGCGAAGAACCGGAATGCAGACACGCAGCATACGTGGAAATATCT
>BNYG01000068.1 GCA_026000155.1 Bacteroidia bacterium
TAATTTATAATTTATTTTTAAAGTATGAAAAAAATGGAAGCAATTGTTCGTAAGTCGAAATTTATCGAAGTACGAAAAGCATTACACGAAGCGGACATCGAATTTTTGTCGTGGTGGGATGTCAAAGGGCAGGGAGATGCCAAGCAGGGATTAATATTCAGGGGAATTGCATACGACATCAATGCGATCGACCGGATATATATTTCTTTCGTAGTGAGGGATGTGAATGTGCAAAAATCAATTGATGCCATCCTGAAATCAGCCTTTACCGGCGAAAGCGGCGATGGCCGGATATTTGTTTCAACCATCGAACAATCCATCCGTATCCGGACGGGCGACCATGGTGACGAATCGCTTTACAACAAATAAATATTTAGTATTCAAGTAATTAATTAATAGGCAAATATGAAAAAAAATATATTAAAATACCTGGCAGTGGCCGGTTTATTATTGATTAGTCCGGCAATGATGGCTCAAACCGGAGAAGCAGCGGTTTTAAATTCAGGAAATACAGCGTGGATCATTGTAGCCACGGTTTTAGTGATGTTAATGACCATTCCGGGACTCGCCTTTTTCTATGGCGGTCTGGTCCGTCAAAAAAATGTGTTGAGTATTATGATGCAATGCCTTGTTTTGACGGCAGTTATCAGCATCGAATGGATCGTATATGGTTACAGCGCCGTTTTTGGCACCGGATTGGAAGGCCAGCCCTTAGGCGCCGTTATCGGTGGATTTGATAAACTTTTTTTACATGGAATTACACTTGACAGCCTTTCGGCAGGTGATATACCTGAACTTGTTTTTGTTTTATTCCAATGTATGTTTGCAGTTATTACGCCTGCGTTGATTATCGGTGCCTTTGCAGAAAGAATCAAATTTTCCGGATTCCTGTTGTTTTCCGTATTGTGGGCCATTTTAGTCTATAACCCGATGGCTCATTGGGTATGGGGCGGCGGTTGGATGGGCGCTTTAGGCGCTATCGACTTCGCCGGAGGTACTGTAGTCCATATTAATGCCGGGATTTCCGCCTTGGTAATGGCTCTGCTGTTGGGCCGTCGTCGCGGATACCTGACAGGAGACCATCCGATTACTCCGCACAACATTCCGTTTGTAGTAATCGGTACGGCCTTATTGTGGTTGGGTTGGTTCGGATTCAATGCCGGTAGCGGATTGGCAGCCGACGGATTGGCAGCCAACGCTTTTTTAGTCACTCATTTGGCAACAGCCGTTGCAGCCGTCACCTGGATGGCGCTGGATTGGATTATCAATAAAAAAGCCACTGTTGTAGGTATCTGTACAGGTGCCGTAGCCGGCTTGGTAGCCATTACCCCGGCAGCCGGAACCGTGGATGCCCTTGGCGCTTTATTTATCGGATTAGTAGCCGCCAGTATCTGCTACTTGTTTGTGGCTTATATAAAACCCAAATTGAAATACGACGATTCGTTGGATGCTTTCGGTGTACATGGTGTCGGCGGTTTTGTAGGAGCGATCCTGACCGGCGTATTTGCCACTCAATTTGTGACCGGTGCAGACGGACAACAAGGCGCTTTATACGGCGATTGGCATCAATTGGGAATACAGGTCATTGTCAATTTGGCCGCCATTGTTTTCAGCGGAGTCATGACCTTTATTTTATTCAAAATTGTAGATAAAGTGGTTGGATTACGAGTTACCCAGGAAGAAGAAGCTACGGGTCTCGATATTTCACAACACGGAGAAATTGCGTATGGTGAAAATGAATAAATGGTAAGTTAGTTTAAAAAAAGGAAGAGGATTTTTTTCGAAAAATCCTCTTTCTCTTTTTTGTACTGTTATTAATAAACGGATCCAATGTAGTTTTATCTACTAATTTTATATTACCTTTGTCTTTCATTGTCGGATTAATTTTTATCGCATGAAAAAACGTATTCTCCTTTTAATAGCAGTAGCCTGTATGATTGCCTGTACGAACACTTCCAAAAAGGCGGTGATTTCACCGCAATCCATTGAACAAGTGATTACAAGCCTGTCGGAAAAAGATCCTGCCAACCGGGGATTGATTGAAAAAGGCGTCCATCAAGCGGCGCGTTTATGGCAAGCATCCGATGGCGATGGAGACACTTTTATCCGGTATTGTCAGGGGAATTACATCGCCGATCCGGTAGAAAAAGAACAAATTTTCCTGAAAATAAGCGATTATCTGGAAGCCATTTGGGGCCATTTCAACGAAATGTCGCTTCAACTCCAGCGGAATGTACACGAGGAAACCGGTCCCATGCATGACGTGGATGAAGTATTTGCAGCTTATAATCCCGGTACGCATGTCAGCGATGATTTTTATGACAATAAATTGGCTTTTTTCATTGCTTTGAATTTTCCCGCCCTCTCTCTGGAAGAAAAAGAAACCTTGGGTGACAACCGTTTAGCTTGGGCGTATGCGCGTTTGGGCGACCGGTTTACTTCCCGTATTCCTGCCGGCGTGCAACAAGCGTATTCAACGGCTCTCAGTGATGCGGATGTTTATATCGCTGATTACAATATATATGCCGGACATTTACTGAATAGAAACGGCGACCAAATTTTTCCGGAAGACATGATTTTATTAGCCCATTGGAATTTGCGGGACGAAATAAAAGCGGATTATAATCAAGGTGCAGAAGGTTTGGACAAGCAGCAAACGATTTATGAGGCGATGAAACGGATTATCTCGCAGGAAATTCCGAAAGAAGTCATCAATTCCGGCGATTATGAATGGAATCCGTTTACCAATACGATGTATCAATCCGGGAAAGAAGTGGCCGGGACTGCTGAAAATACCGTTCGTTACGAAAAATTCATCACTAATTTCAAGGCCTTGCAAGCCATGGATGCTTATACCGGAAATACCTACATCGACCGCAATTTTTCGGAAGATATGGAAGTTTCCGTGGAAGATGCCGAAGCTTTGTTCAAAAAATATCTTACGGCTCCCGAATTAAAAGAAGTGGGAAAAATTGTCTCCCGGCGTTTGGGAAGGAACCTGGAAGCCTTTGATATTTGGTACGACGGCTTCAAACCCCGGAGCAATCTGAATGAAGAAGCATTAAGCGAACAGACTCGTGCGCTGTATCCGGATGCCGAAGCGATGGAAAAGCAGTTGCCGGTTATTTTATCTACACTGGGATTCGCGAAAGAACGCGCCGATTATTTAGCCGCTAAAATAGAAGTCGATGATGCCCGTGGTTCCGGACATGCCTGGGGCGCCGGCATGAAAGGCGCCAAATCCCATTTGCGGACGCGAATTCCTGCGGGCGGAATGGATTACAAAGGCTATAATATTGCTATTCACGAGTTTGGACACAATGTGGAACAGACGCTTTCTTTGTACGATGTGGATTATTATCTGTTAAGCGGCGTTCCGAATACAGCTTTTACCGAAGCATTGGCTTTTGTTTTCCAAAAACGGGATTTGGATATACTGGGTATTGAAAATAAAGACCCGGAAAAAGAAGCGATGGATGTCTTGGACAAAGCCTGGCAATTGTATGAAATTGCCGGTGTTTCCATGCTGGATATTGCCGTTTGGAAATGGCTCTACGCAAATCCGGAGGCAAGTCCCGAACAATTGAAAGAAGCTGTCACTCGTTTGTCGAAAGAGATATGGAACGAATATTTTGCACCTGTATTCGGAATACAAGATGAACCGATTTTGGGAATTTATTCGCACATGGTCAGTTATCCCCTGTATTTATCCGCCTATTCTTTCGGGCAACTGATTGAATTTCAGTTGGAACAGTATTTGAACGGACAAGATTTTGCCGGTGAAGTGGACCGCATTTTCCGTCTGGGACGTTTAACGCCCAATCAATGGATGATGCAAGCTACCGGCCAGCCGCTTTCTGTGGAACCTTTGTTGGAGGCTGTGCGGAAAATAAAATGAGGATGATTCTTAATGCGGGATTGCTGAATTTCTTTACAACTTGATTCATTCGATAATTCCCTGTTTATCAACGCTTTTAACTCATCAGCAGGAAATTGCAAACTGTAATCAGCGACTCCTATTGGTTTGTGAATATCTCGTAAAGCCACTTCTACATCTACATGATCTTTTCCGGCACAAAGCACAATGCCCACGGATGGATTTTCATCTATCATTCGCATTTGATCATCCAATAGACCCAAATAAAAGTTCATTTTTCCGATATATTCCGGCTCAAATTCGCCCATTTTCAAATCAATAGCCACTAACGACTTCAATTTTCGATTGAAAAACAGCAAATCTACAAAATACTCTTTTTGAGAACAGGTTG
Source organism: Bacteroidia bacterium (assembly GCA_026000155.1). Taxonomy (GTDB): domain Bacteria; phylum Bacteroidota; class Bacteroidia; order Bacteroidales; family Azobacteroidaceae; genus Azobacteroides. The sequence goes on from BNYG01000068.1 coordinate 4,269, forward strand.
TCAGTTTGTGTTGATTACCAATAAACGAAAAACCATTACCCAATTCGAGCAAAAACAATTTGATTTTTTCAACCAATCGATTCTCTAATTCACGTTCTTTTATTGGTTGGGTTATACCAAGAAATCCCAAATTGTAGGTGCTTTTTAATATCTCATTGGCTTGTTCCTGTAAATATTCAGGTAGAACTTTGTCAAAATTATGTTGTTGCGGTAATATCTTAGCCGTTTGGTAAGTATCTGCTTTGATGAAATTCAGAAGCACATCTCGTGACCAACCCATTTCTACAGCGGATTCGGCATAGTATAATGCTTCTTTTACACTTTTTATTTTGCTTAAAATCAGACGATTATGACCCCATGGTAAAACTGCCACAGGTTGTGGCAGTTTTTGATACTCCGGCAAAATTGCGACAGCTTGTCGCAATTTTTCATCAGCGAGAGAATAAAACTCATAAAAACGTTTCATATCCCATAAATTACGCTGAGAAAAACCTGTCGCATTAGGAAATTCTATTTTTAGGTCAATGGATAATTGCTCAACTACGCGACTTCCATATCCCTTTTCTAAACCTTCTTCCGACAAACGTTTTCCGATATTCCAATATAACTGCATGACGGAAGCATTCATACGACGAGCAACAACGACACGTGTAGATTTGATTTCAGTAACAATGTCTCGAAAAATGGTGTTGTAATTACTTAATTCTTGGCTCATAAATTTTGCATTTTATAGTTAAATTCACAAAAGTACAGCCCTCGTAATCTTCTACCAAATTTTTTATGTTATCTTTACGTTAACGTTTGGTTATCTTTTATTGAAACAACACTAAAACTATTCTGCCTTTCTCTTAATTGAATTTCACTCTTGCGGTTTAAAAATGCAGTCGCACTTAACGTTTAACAACAAAAAGAGAATTACAATTAGCTCTACCGTTAGGTTTTATAACGTCCGTAAGTTCGCCATTTTCCCAAACGCTAATACCACCACTATCGTATTTCTTACCTGATGCACAAAATATATTATTGACTAATACAAATACCAAACAATCATTAAAATGCTCACCGGTAGAAGCACTTGTCAGTTTTGTTGCAACTCCATTTTTCCAAACTATAGCTGTTTGTTTACCTGGGTAGCCGCTGTTATATCCTGCCACATACACATCGTAAGAGTCCGCTGACTGCGTTACGTTCAATACAATGGGTGTCGCCTTTCCTGCCGACACGGTAACTTTGGCGAGTACGGGGACAGTGGTAGTTGCCGCAGCACTCAGGGTAAAACCATCTTCGCTGGTCGTTACTGTTACCCACGGTTGATCGGATTCTACTTTCCATTTTTCGCTGCCGTACACTTCAAAGGTTGCATTTCCACTGGCTTTCCCGTTTGCCTTAAACCGCACATCACTCTGCTCCGGATAGATTTCTATCCAAGAGTTTTCGGTGTTATTATCTTCTTCGCAGGATGTTGAGGCAATGACGCAGACTGTGAGCACCATCATAAAAAACACTTACTTTTTTTCATCTTTTTTTTAAAATTTGTATTATCGAAGTTATATAGACTTTTAATAAATTTGGACTGTTGGTAAATATTAATCATTAATTTTTGCAAACTTTTTTCCCTGTCTGCCTAAGGGTTTTATCTTCATTTTTGGACATAAAAAAGCTCTAAGTTTGCAGTCAGAAGATAAGAATTCGGAAATTTATCTTAAAAAGGTCAGGCGAGACGGATAATTAGCACTGGATCTTATCAGGAAAGGATTAGTCTTATTACCTTTGTTGTATG
>BNYG01000069.1 GCA_026000155.1 Bacteroidia bacterium
GGGCGAGTTCACACAACGCGCTTTCCTGAACGGGAAAATGGATTTATCGCAAGCCGAAGCTGTGGCCGATTTAATCGCTTCTTCGTCAGCAGCATCGCATCGCTTGTCCATCAACCAGATGCGGGGCGATTTCAGCAAAGAATTAGTCTTATTGCGCACTCAATTATTGGATTTTGTTTCGTTAATCGAATTGGAACTGGATTTTGGCGAAGAAGAGGTTGAATTTGCCGATCGTAGCCGCTTATTGGAATTAGCCGCCAAAATTGAATTGATTATCACCAAATTGGTGGAATCTTTCAAGCTTGGAAATGCCATCAAAAATGGAATTCCGGTGGTCATAGTAGGCGAAACGAATGCCGGTAAATCGACCTTACTGAACCATTTACTGCATGAAGAAAAAGCCATAGTATCCGATATTCACGGCACCACCCGCGATGCGATTGAAGATGTAATCAACATAAAAGGCATCACTTTCCGTTTCATAGATACGGCAGGCATTCGCGATACCGGCGATGCCATTGAAAATCTGGGCATTGAACGCACCTTCCAAAAAATCGACCAAGCCTCGATTGTCATCTGGATGATTGATACAACACATTACGACAAGGAAATAGAATACATCGCCGACCGGATTGTTCCCCGGACAAAAGACAAAAAATTAATCATTGCATTTAACAAAATAGACCGCTTGAATTCAGAAGAACAAGCTGTTTTGGATGAAGAATTCTTGCCGCAGATTCCGGCGGAACGCATTTATCTGTCAGCCAAATACAAAACCAATACGGATATTTTAGAAAAAACGTTATTGAAAGCAGCTAATTTGCCGGACATTAGCGATAATGATGTTATCGTAACCAACCTGCGCCACTACGAAGCCTTATCCCACGCTTTAGAGGCTATCCAACGAGCAGAACAAGGATTGAAAGACAATATTTCAGCGGATTTGGTTTCGCAGGATATTCGCGAGTGTATGTACTATTTGGGTGAGATAACCGGGGAGATAACTACGGATGAGGTGCTGGGGAATATTTTTGGGAAGTTTTGTATCGGCAAATAACCTTAATTAAAATAAAACAAAATTATGAAAACAGGTGAAATTATTATTTACCAAGCTCCGGACGGAACAACGAATTTAGATGTAAGATTGGAAGAAGATACGGTTTGGTTGACACAAGCACAAATTGGTCAATTGTTTGGAACACAACGGCAAGCAATAACCAAACATCTGAAAAACATATTTAACAGTGGAGAATTGACTGAATTTTCAGTTAGTTCCATTTTGGAACTAACTGCTTCAGACGGTAAAATGTATAATACAAAATTCTATAATTTAGATGCAATTTTATCTGTTGGGTACAGGGTTAATTCCCATAATGCAACACAATTCCGTATGTGGGCAAATAAGGTTTTGAAAGACTATATTGTGAAAGGCTATGCTATTAATCAACGTGTTAAGTTGGAACAATTGAATGATTTGAAACAGACTGTAAAATTGCTCTCGAATGTGATTCAAAGCAAAGAATTGACTGCAGTCGAAGCGACCGGACTGTTACAAGTCATTACCGATTATACCTACGCCTTAGATACATTGGATAAATACGATTATCAAGAATTGACCGTTGAAGAAACTACTGGCGAAGAAAAATTCCATGCCACATACGAAAATGCGATGGAAGCTATTCTACAACTCAAAGGAAAATTTGGTAGCAGTGATTTGTTTGCCAACGAAAAAGATCAATCATTCAAAAGTTCCATTAGCACAATTTACCAAACCTTTGGCGGTGTCGATTTATATCCAAGTGTGGAAGAGAAAGCGGCGATGTTGCTTTATTTGGTTACGAAAAATCATTCGTTTAGTGATGGAAACAAACGGATTGCAGCGTTTTTATTTCTTTGGTTTTTGGAAAAGAATGGTATTTTGTACAAAGAAGATGGTTCGAGATTGATTGAGAACAACACTTTGGTAGCTCTTACATTGATGATTGCCGAGAGCCGAACGGAAGAAAAAGATGTGATGGCTAAAGTGGTTGTGAACTTGATTAACAAAAACAATTAATCATAGTCGTTAAGCATTTTTTTACTAAAAGCAACCTCAATAAACATATCATCTTTAAAAATTCCTTTAAATTATCGCCAGTAAATTTTACCTACTGACGATAATTCAGATTATATCGGATTCCGTTCCCGATTTTCCACCATATATTTTGCAAAATTGTCGTTTTGGGCAATACTACAAAAATGCTCATAGAGCCTTTCCAACAGGATAAATCCGCCACATTCGCGGGCAAGTTTGCCGTCAATACCGACATCCACACGCAAGTCGCCTGTCTTTGCGTTGAAATCGTCAATCCTGCCGTGACAATGTCCATGCACCATACACGCACCATGGTTCTTTCTATTCCAAGATACTAACGGATAATGGCAAAGCGCCAAATCAAAATCTTTTTTCAAAAACGGATTTACTGATGCTTTGAAATTCAAATCTTTGATTTGCGACATGCTTTCAAAATAGTTCGGCGATTTACTGCTGCTTTTATCATGATTGCCAATAATCAAATGCTTCTGTCCGTGCAATTTACCGAGCAATTTTTCAACCAAAGGCTTGTTACCAAAGGCAAAATCACCGACAATATATACAATATCTTTCTTTTCAATTGTAGTGTTCCACAAATCAATCAGCCATTCATTGTGTTGCATCGCACCGACCGTTCCGGGGTACGGACGGTCGGGACAATGCTTGATGATATTGGCATGAAAGAAATGCGTATCTGCTGTAAAATATACTTTTGTCATAAATTCATATACACTTTTTTAATCAATCCGATCGCTTGTTTATTAACATACGTATTCACAATTTTCTGTTCACTTTTTTCCAAAAGGGCATAATCATTCCCATATTCTTTCAGAAAATCATCCAAAGTGTCTTTGCTGAAAAGTCCTATCAATTTCCCCGTTTCTCTCGGAATTGATACTTGACCAATCTTGCTGATAACATTGTTCAGCCGGTTTTTCGTCACATACGCCTCCGTCACATTGAGTAATTCCTTGAGCGCTTCGCTGTAAGTCGGTTCAACGAACGGCTTGGGTTGCCGTTTTTTTATTGCTTTCTTTTCGGCAAACTTGGCATTCTTGCTTTTCAATAACAAGCGGGAACCGTTTCTGAAAAAAGCCGGCTCTACCGGACGAATCACGATACCTTCGCAAATGTTATCTTCGACAGGCGGTAAATCCAACCAACCCGCAATGCAACTCTGAAAAGCATTCGGATATTCCAAACATTCGTCCAATGTTCCTTGAAACAAGGTCTTTGCATAAAAGATATTCCCTGCTTCAAAGAATTGGTTGGCTTCATTTACGGGCAAGTATCGACTTTTCTCTAATCCATTGACATACAAATCAAATCCATAAAATTCATGTGCAGGATAATAAAATACCCCTTTCTGAATATTCTGTACCTTTGAATCATTTTTTACATCGGGATGCGGATATTTTCCGCCAAACATTTCGCCATATACCCAAATGCTTTCCGTATCGGTATATTGTGCTTTTACCCGATGAAACAAGCGAACGATTCTGTCTTGATACCTTTCGAGCAACTCTTCGTAATTGTAAAACATTTCTCCGGTTTCCACCAAACCTGTCCGTTTAGCAAACCGTACCGTTTGTCCGTCCGTTACAAAACAGCAATTGGCGCCGTGTACTTTTTCCTGTACCACGTATTGCAGGGAATCCAATCCCTCTAACTTAATTTTCTCCATAAACTCCTTATCATAGGTATTTTCTATGGAACTGTACTTTTTAAACTGTAACATAATTACTCTAAATTTAAAATGGTTAAACATCAAATTTCGTCCCGCATCTCGGATAAAATCTTCTTTTGTTCTAAGTCTGTTTGAAGGAGTGTAAGAGGAAAGAATGGTGGTAAGTCAGTTCATTTCGTCAGCCAAGGTTACAAGCATTCAAACTTTTCGGGTGCAAAGATATGTAATATTTGTTAAATTGCAAAAAAATGTTTGGCGATTTTTTTTCTTTCATTTTCGATAAGCGCCACATTCAAAATTTTCTCCCTCTTCTCGCTTGTTGGCTCTGTTCATGGAACACAAAAGATTTTCTTCCCAATCGTCAGTCAGGTAACTTTGGCAAGTAAGACAAAGGGCAGGTATCGGAATCTTTTCAATGTCTATTTTATTTCCGTCATCATCGTAAATCCCATCATAAAAAGGCGGGACATAATCATCAGGCACCTCACACCATGTTCCTTTGCACCATTCATATAGACCGCATTTTTCCGGGTCATTGTCACAAAACTCTAATCCGGCTAAACCATTGGTAACATAGTACAGACTTTCAGTCCACATTTTTACCAAATACTGATACAAAACCGATGCCGGTAAATCTTTTATCATCGTAATATTCAAAATATAACGATGGGCATCTAATAATGTAGTAATGGCATTAGACAGAGCAATTTGTTGAGATTCCGATAATCTTTCAGCAGGTGGAAATACGATAACTTCTATTCCAAAGAATTTTTCAAAAGAGCCTTTTATTGCCTCATCACCTGACGTTGTATAAATCGCCGGTACTTTAATTGTATGTGCGGCTTGCAAGTCTTCAATTAATTGTGTTACGTATCTTTCCATATAAAACAATTTTATATTGATTTGTTGTTCATTACACCTCAATCACTTTCCCCGGATTAAACGAATGATGCTCATTGTGAAAGACATAACCCAATTGATTACTAACACATTGCGTTCTGCCTATAACTTTGTCAATATTTCGGTGCGAATGTCCGTAAATCCAATATTCTATCGGGCTGGTTTCGATGTAATCACTTAGTTCAACCGTAAATGCGCCATTAATCCGGCTGCCTTTAAAATCCGGAGAAGCCAACAAAAAGGATGGTACATGATGCGTAGCCACAATAATATGTTTAGCCTGACTTTCTTCGACTTTATCTCTTATGAATGAGAAACATCGCTCATGTTCTTCATTGAATTTTTCTAATCCTTTTACCATTTCATTCCTTCTATTAACAATTCTAATTCTTTTTCTATCCGGGCATCAGGGTCGCCTTTCATTGACAGATACAATGACAATTTATCCACAATGTTGTCATTGAATTGGTTAGGCATAGTGGTTGGATATTTCCATATCTCAATTTGATAGTTACCCTCAATCTCATTATATTTATCCTCTGCTTGAAAATCCCGATCCCATATAGCCACACTTCCGTATTGTTCGGGATTAAGATGCGAATATTGCGACAGGGCATTTATGCCACTTATTCTAAAATTATCTTCCGGCAATGAATCCGAAAAGACCACTTTCTTTATCGGCGAAGATAAATATTTTTGCGCCTTCTCCCAAAGTTCCCATTTAGGATAAGCGAAACGGATAATTTTCGTACCTGTATCATCTTTGGATGTTTGGCATAATTTACAATCTTCCAAATTTATAACGGCGCGAGACAAAGCTAAATAATTATAGGGAACCATTTCTTCCAATGCTTTGATAGTAAAGTTGTTTATTTTATCTGTCATAAGATAATACAATAACAAATATTGGGCAGCGGGAGTTAATTTAGTCGCCTTTTTATCTTTCTTCCTTACGAATGTATTTACAATTAAAGAAGGCAAAAAGGCATATTTATCCGAAATAATAAAATAGACTCCTTGATGAATGAACCGTTCCCGTTCATAATAAGTCAATTTATTTAACTGGATTACCACATACCTACCAACAACTTTTTCTATCTGTTGTGTAATTCGTTTATATTTCAAAGGTGTGTATCCT
>BNYG01000070.1 GCA_026000155.1 Bacteroidia bacterium
CCCCTTCCAGCCGCAGCCGGATGGTTTCTCCCTGGAAATAAGAACCGGCGAAGACCGGTTTTTGCAGCGTTATTCCGTTGATAGAAACCACAGGACTTCCTTTCAAATCCGGGGATGTTTCCAGAGTCATCGCCATCACGGTTCCCAAATCGAAGAACTCTTTCAAATGGGTATAAACGTGTGCATTCCGTTCTTGGCACCAGTTTTTCATCAGGTTTATTTCATTGTGCCAGAAATCCATGTTCATCCACCATTGCGTTTCTTCATCCCGCCACCGCAAAAGATGATTTTCCATGACCGGTTCCAGCATTTGCTGAATACTGTCCATGATTTGTGAGGTGGCATTATAGTGTAGAATATCGCCCAAATAAATAGCAAAGCGGCTGTAAAATTCCTTTTTGAAAGAATCCTGCGACAATAAAGCCCGGAATAATTTCCGTTCATCATCATTATTTTCCATGTTGTATTGTAAGGCATTATGATCGACCGGATTCGCCTCCCATATTCCTAAACCGTGATCCAGGTCTTTCAATATAAACCGCCATTTGCCGGCCGTTGTTTTAGGTTTCCACATCACCATATTATTATGCGGAAAATCCGTATTGGAAACATAAATTTCCAGAATCATATAATTGATATACTCATTGATATCTATCTGATCCATCAACCATTGGTAATTTATTTGATTGAGAGATTTCCATAATTCACTCATTAATCGATACCAGTCCGCGAGATCTCCTGTTTTTAAATCTCCCCACCAATTTTCAATCAGGTCAATATCTTCCGTCCCATAATTGGCCAAAACGAAATCTTCATTCGAACGTTCCCGCAAATTTTGAATGCCCCAGTATTTTCCATTGAGGTAAAAAATCGCCGGCTGGTATTCCTGATAGTCCACATCCACTTTCCGGCCCATGAATAATTGGATAGCCGCATCGCGGAAATGGGTGCTGAAAAAATCATTTCCGGAATTGCGAATCATAAACGACCGGATGTCCTGTCCCGGTTTTTCGTTAAACAGATCATGATCAAAATTTTTGATTCCAAAACGTTTATGTCCGTAAATAATAAGAGGTTTTTGAACGCTGGCTCGCGACCAACCGCCTGAAATCCGCATTTCGCCCAATTGATTCAATACTGCGCCCTTATTTTGTAACGGAAAATATTCGAAATTCACCGGGCGCCGCCAATCGTTATTCCAATTGGCTTTATAATCCACTCCGTTCCCCTCTTTACCATATACTCCATTGCCTTGGCAATAAATTCCAAATTCTTCATCCCAAAGATAAGATTCATCCAAACTAATGGAAATGACCGGCAATTCCATGTCCTTGGAAACAATAATATAAGAATGCGCTTGCGAACGGTTTGTCAGATAATCCGGATGAATGATTTTGGCTTTCAGAACCGCTGTTTCCGGAATGATCAATTCTTCCGAATAAACCGGAGAATCTACCGTTGGTTCCGAATGATCCAAGGTATAATGAATATTCAACATGGTCACTTCTGCCGGTAGGTTTGCCGGCAAAGATAAACTTACCCGGACGGAATCCTTGAATATGCCTCCCGGCTGACTGAAAACGGGATTTTCCAATACCCTGTCCGAAAATTTTCCTCCATTGGGTTGATTGGGACTTGACATTACAAAATTTTCCCACACCGGTCCTCCATCAATAGTCCTTCCCCTGGAAATATTCGGAGCCGGTTGTTTGGGAATAAAAGTTACCGAATCAATTACGTTTTTATCGGTATCAAACAAATAGATGCTTCCTCCATTCCCACTGTCCAAATGAAAAGAAGTGTGCAGACCGGATGCCGCCTTATCGCAATAAACCAAGATATATCCTTGTGCCGGAACAAGGGCCGGTTGATTGAATTTCCATCCTTGGCTATAATCCTGTGTTTCGGCAATATACCAGTCTTGTATATCCACATCCTGTCCGGAGTCGTTGTAGAGTTCCACCCAACTATCGGGAAATTCCTGCAAATCGTCCCTAACCCAGTCGATATTACTTTGCATGAATTCATTAATCCATATTTTTGCCGACAAAGATTGGGTTAGCGCAATACATACTGCCGGAAATAGTATAAAATATTTTTTCATCGTCGCAAAGATATAAATTTTTGTTTTATTTTTTTCATTTTTCATTTTTTTTCCGTACCTTTGCACCGTAATTAGAAAGTGGATAGATTTGTATGCTTGCAACCACAGAAAAAAATGCTAAAAACCATTGATATGGTTAATACACGGCAAATTCTTTTCGCTTTCTGATACATCGTTATCAGAATTTTTTATTTTTAAAACAACACAAAAATGAGTTATTTATTCACTTCCGAATCGGTATCTGAAGGTCATCCCGATAAAGTGGCCGACCAGATTTCAGATGCCCTGCTTGATCAGTTTCTGGCGTATGATCCTGATTCTAAAGTAGCTTGCGAAACATTAGTTACCACCGGCCAGGTCGTATTGGCCGGAGAAGTCAAATCCAAAGCGTATGTCGATATTCCCGATGTGGCACGGAGAGTAATCGAAAAAATCGGTTACACCAAGAGCGAATATCAATTTGAAGCCAAATCGTGCGGTATCCTGGCGGCTATTCACGAGCAATCGGCGGATATTAACCGCGGTGTGGAACGGGAAGATCCGCTCAACCAGGGAGCCGGCGACCAGGGGATGATGTTCGGTTATGCCACTAACGAAACGGCGAACTATATGCCTTTGGCTCTGGATCTTTCCCATCAATTGTTAATTGAATTGGCGGCTATCCGTAAAAATGAAATTGAGTTGATGCCTTACCTTCGTCCCGATGCCAAATCGCAGGTGACGATCCGGTATCATGAAAATGGAACGCCCGAAGGCATCGATACCATCGTCATTTCCACCCAGCACGATGAATTCGATTCCGATGAGGCCATGCAGGCTAAAATTAAAGAAGATGTGATCAACATCCTCATTCCGAGGGTCAAAGCCAAATACCCGGCACAGATACAGGCTTTGTTCAATAAAGACATCAAGTATCACGTCAACCCGACCGGCAAATTCGTCATCGGAGGTCCTCACGGAGATACCGGACTGACCGGACGGAAAATCATTGTCGATACTTACGGTGGAAAAGGAGCGCACGGCGGCGGCGCTTTTTCGGGAAAAGATCCTTCGAAAGTCGATCGTTCGGCAGCGTATGCAGCCCGGCATATTGCCAAAAATTTAGTGGCAGCCGGTATTTCCGATGAAATCCTGGTACAGGTAGCTTATGCCATCGGGGTAGCCGAACCGATGAATATTTTCATCAATACTTTCGGTAAAAACAAAACGAAATTCACCGATAGCCAGATCGCCGAAAAAGTGGCTGCTCTTTTCGATATGCGTCCCAAAGCGATTGAAACACGCCTGAAACTGCGGAATCCGATTTATTCGGAAACAGCAGCCTACGGACACATGGGCCGCCAACCGGAAACAGTGAAAAAAGTTTTCACCTCCCGATATACCGAAGAACCTACGAAAGAGATCGAAGTAGAATTATTTACATGGGAAAAATTAGATTATGTAGATAAAATCAAAGTGGCGATTCCGGCATAATATAATCCATTATTTTTATCTTTGAGGTCGATTTTAATCAATAGATTACGATGAATATACCAGCAATAGAAGTCGGAATTATGTCTGCTGAATCCATTCGCTTCAAACTCAATGGCCGTTTTGTTTCGTCCACCGGTGAAGAAATTGCTGATGAAGAGCGGACTGTTTCGCTTGCGGATAGGAAAGCACCCTTAGTATTTGAACCCCTCGACCCGGATAATGGTAATTTTGAATTGTTCCATGTCGTTATTGGCATGAAATTTCATTGGGAACGGGAAGAAACACAACGATTTAAGGGAAAATTAAAATTATTTGTTGAAAACGGCTTGATTACCGCAGTCAATATTCTTCCCATTGAAGACTATCTTTTAAGCGTGATTTCTTCGGAAATGAGCGCCACCTCTTCCGTTGAATTATTGAAAGCGCATGCCGTTATTTCCCGCAGCTGGCTGTTGGCTCAAATACAAAAGAGTAGAGACGTGGCACGCCACGTCTCTGAATACAAGACATTTATCCCCAATGAAGAGGGCTACATCAAATGGTACGACCGGGAAGACCACACGCATTTTGATGTTTGCGCCGACGACCATTGTCAACGCTACCAAGGGATTACCAAAGTTTCGTCCAAACAAGTATATGAAGCGTTAAAGGCGACTGCGGGAGAGGTTATTACCTGTAACAATGCCGTTTGCGACGCTCGTTTTTACAAATGTTGCGGTGGAATTACCGAAACATTTGAAAATGTGTGGGAGCCGGTCCATCATCCCTACCTCACGAAAGTGATTGATAATGATGTTGTTCCCGAAGGTTATAACACCGATCTCACGAAAGAAGAAAACGCCCGGAAATGGATTCTTTCCAATCCGCCCGCTTATTGCAATACCCACGATAAAGAAGTATTGTCGCAAGTGCTGAACGATTATGATCAGGAAACGCAGGATTTTTACCGCTGGGAAGTAAAACTTACGCAAGCGGAAATCAAAGACTTGCTGTTCCGCAAAGCCGGCATTGATGTAGGGGATGTGCTGGATTTGATTCCGGTAGAGCGCGGCGTATCCGGCCGGTTGATTCGCTTGAAAATAGTAGGCACAACAGGTACAATCGTGATTGGCAAGGAATTGGAAATTCGCAAGGCATTATCGGAATCGCATTTGTACAGTTCCGCCTTCATCGTAGAGACGCGATTAATCGCGTCTTTACAATCACCGCCAACAGAATTCATTTTAAAAGGCGCAGGTTGGGGACATGGCGTAGGCCTTTGCCAAATCGGCGCCGCCATCATGGGCGCAAACGGTTATTCCTGTCAGGACATATTAACACATTATTTTCCAAATGCAGAATTACGAAAGATCTATTAAAGAAATCTTGCAAGAAGAAAATAGATATAAAAATTATGATTTTAATAGCAGATAGCGGTTCTACAAAAACCGATTGGTGTGTGGCGGAGCACGGAAAGCAGGTGCAACGCCTTACGACCAAAGGCATCAACCCTTATTTTCAGTCGGAAGAAGAAATAACGAAAGAGCTTCAAACGGCTTTGTTACCTCAACTGGGTAGAGACACGGCATGCCGTGTCTCTACAGCATGCCGTGTCTCTACAACATTCGAGGCAATCTATTTCTATGGCACCGGTTGTTTGCCCGGGAAAATTCCGATGATGAAACAAGCCTTGGGCCATCAGCTCACGACTGCTAAGATCGAAGTCTGTTCCGATATGGTGGGCGCCGCTCGCGGACTGCCGGGAAGGGAGCCGGGGATCATTTGTATCTTGGGTACAGGCTCTAATTCCTGTTATTACGATGGCGAAAAGATTGTTAGCAATGTTTCTCCTTTAGGATTTATCCTGGGTGATGAAGGAAGCGGTGCGGCGCTCGGTAAATTGCTGGTAGGCGATCTGTTGAAAAATCAATTACCGGAAGGTTTGAAAGAAAAATTCCTGCAACAGTTTGATTTGACTCCGGGCGATATTATCGAACGGGTGTACCGGCAGCCTTTTCCCAATCGTTTTTTGGCGAGCCTGTCGCCTTTTTTAGCACAGAATATCCAAATACCGGCATTAAGAGCTTTGGTATTGAATGGTTTCAAAGCCTTTCTGACCCGTAATGTGATGCAATACGATTATCAACATCATAAAGTGCATTTTAC
>BNYG01000071.1 GCA_026000155.1 Bacteroidia bacterium
TCGTTATTGAGACTACCGACGTGACTGAAAAGCTAAACAGAGAGCCGGTGGAAAGTGTTTATACATTGATTATCGACGACTTGAAGTTAGCGGAAACATTGTTGCCGGATACTTGGGCGGGACAACCGGGCAAAGCTACCAAATTTGCCGCCAAGGCTTTGCTGGCCGATGTATATCTGAACTCGGCAGGTTACCCTTTGAATCAAACAGCCAATTATGCCTTGGCTGCCGCCAAGTCCAAAGAAGTGATTGATTCCCAACATTACACGCTTGTTCCCAACTACGGAGACGTATTCAAAACAAACAACAACTCTGAGTCCATTTTTGCTTTGCAGTATAATTATGGGAACGGTGTGCGCCGCAGAAGTGTCGGACAGTTCGCCATATCGGAAGATGAAACCTCTATAAAGGGTCAAAATGGCTGGAACGACTTCTGTGCAGAAGTGAATTTCTACAGGAATGCTCCCAAATGCGAACGTACGGATGAAACTTTCGTGACCACCATGAAAAAAAGGCTAAAAGACCCTGATACAGGAAAAGATACGGATGATTTTGAATTCTTGGCTTGGGACGACCTCAAAACCGTAACACAACACCCCTATTACAAAAAGTACCGTTATGGCGTAGCCGCTCCGGGAACTACTATGGGGGATGCTGTGAAGGAAACGGACACTCAGATTCTCGAAATCAATAACAGCTCGGATAAAACGCTTGATTTAATACGTTATGCTACCGTATTGTTGAATTATGCCGAAGCTTCTGCCATGGCAGGCTCTCCTACAACGGATAGTTATAACGCAATTAATAAAGTGAGAAACCGCGCAGGTTTGCCCGATTTAACCTCCGGCTTGAGCCAAACGGCTTTCCGCGATTCCGTAGTACATGAACGTGCGTATGAGTGCGCCGCCGAGATGGGTATCCGCTGGTTTGATATTGTGCGTTTAAAATTACTTCCTCAGGTGATTGCAGCCAGAGTGGTAGGCGATTATCAAGTGAATCAATATTGGGAAAATAAATTGAATCCCACGTTCACAGCGCCCAATATGCTTGAGACCCGCTATCTGGCTCCTATTCCACAAAGCCAATTGGATAGAAATCCACACTGGGAACAGAATGCAGGTTATTAATTAATCCAATAAGTTTAATAGAAAGAGTGTTCCGTAAAGGGACACTCTTTCTTAACTATTCAAATTGTGCGTAAAAACAAACATACTCTATTCAAGCTGATTGCTATCCTGCTGCCCTTTTTGGTACTATTGATATTGGAAGTTTCATTAAGGGCTTTTCATTACGGCTATAATACCAATTTATTCATTGAATATCCGCAAAATCCCGACTATTACGTATTCAACTCCGATGCCTCGAAACGCTACTTTCTGGATATGGCTTATGCACCTGTGGGCAACCGGGAATTATTTAAAAAGGAAAAAGCTCCGAACACCTTGCGTTTTTTTGTACTGGGCGAATCAACCACGATAGGTTACCCTTATTTCCATAACGCTTCTTTTCACCGCCAACTGCTCTACCGCTTGATGCATGCGTATCCCGATCACACTTTCGAGATTATCAACCTTTCTCTTACCGCTGTCAATTCCTACACAATCAAAGGCTTTGCCGAAGAACTGACGAAATACCAACCGGATGCGGTATTGATTTATACAGGTCAGAACGAATACTATGGAGCGCTGGGCGCCGCTTCTACGCAAACAACCGGCTCAAACCCCGCCGTAGTAAATGCTGTGCTTAAACTGCGACAACTGAAAGTGGTGCAATTAGGCATGAACGGATATGCCGGCTTGGTGCGCCGTTCTCACAAAAATTCATCGGCAACGGAAAAAACCCGGATGGAACTGATGGTAGGCAAGCAGCAAATAGAGCGGGATTCCAAACTCTTTAAAAAAGGCATCCGGCAATTCCAATACAATATGGAGGCTACCCTCGACCAGCTTGAAAAAAAAGGAATACCTGTGTTCTTCAGCAATGTAGTAAGCAATGTAAAAGACCTGCCGCCGTTTATCTCCGCAATACCCGACAGCATCAATGCCATGTCTTATTATTTGAATGGTTTGGTTGCCTATCAGGAACGGGAATTTAGCGAAGCGGCCGTTTTATTAAACGAAGCCAAAGACTTTGACCTGTTGCGCTTTCGTGCACCCGAAGAAATAAACCAAACGATAGTAGAACTATGCCTGGAACACCCCAATACCTATTTTGTGGATACAAGGCAGGCAATGGAGGACAAGGTAGCGCATCACCTGCTGGGTGATGAATTGTTTACCGACCATGTACACCCCAACCAAAAAGGATACGCCATCATGGCGGATGCTTTCTATCGCAAAATTCAAGAGAGCCACCTGCTGCCCCCGCCTGTTCAGGAAATGACAGCCGGGGAAGCCATAGCCAACATGCCTTTTTCCCCCATCGACTCTATAGCTGCCGAATTAAGGATATGGCAGTTAAAAGCGCATTGGCCGTATTCCGACGACCGGTATTTGAATAAGCCCTTGCCCGATAGTACCATAGAAGAAAAATTGGCGGTACGTTTATTTCAAAGAGAAACCGGCTGGCTTTCGGCACACAATGACTTGTATGAGGCGTATATCCAAAACAATCAATTGGAGCAAGCCGCTAAAATAGCGGAAGCCACCGTTTTGGAATATGCCGAAGACCCTGTCTTTTACGAACAGGCCGCTATGGTATATGGCGAGATGGGCCATACGGAAAAAGCTGCTTTTTACATGAATGGTGCCTTTAAATTAGCGCCTGCATTTGAACGCGCTCGTTATCTTTTGGTCTTTAATTTGATGTTAGACCAGCCGGAGGCTGCGATGCCTCTCTTGGATTATGCCATCCAGCATAATACGAAAGGCATGCAATTGGATGCAATCAAACCGCTGGTTGAGCGCGTTATCACCCAAAAGCAACAATTAGCAAAGGATTCGACGAATGTGACGCTCATGAATGAAATAGCGGCGACTTACCTGCACATGGATAATCAAAACGGCGCTCAAAAATACATTGACAAAGCACGGCAGTGTGCTAAATAAAAAAGTATGCGAATAAATCTGAAACATATAGCTACCGGAGTGTTTACCCTCTTGATTCTCTATACCCTGTATATGTGGTTGTGGGTTAACCCTTCCTTATATTTAATTAAAGGCTATCGCGAGTTTTTTACCGATTTCTACTTTTTCACCCGTTTTATAAAGACGCCCGGCGATCCGTCTGATTACGTTTCCCGTTTGTGCATCCAGTTTTACAACTATCCGCTGTTCGCATCCCTTCTTATTTCGACTGTTTTAGCCGTTATTTACCTGATAGGCAGACAGGTGTTTAAGAATAATTGGATACTCGCTATTCCTGTTTTCATACTGATGCTGATGCATAACCGGTACGAGCATGCTATTCGATTGGATGTAGATGTGCTGGTGCTATTCATCGCCCTTTATGGTTTTGTACGCACTTTCCGGAGTCCTACCTGGGTGGTGTGCCTCGCCTTCCCCATCCTGTTGGCAGGTGTGCTTTATTTCAATGGCATCCTGATGGCTCTTTTATTTGTGATAACCGGCTTCAGTCTGTGCTTGCTGAATAGAAAGGGCGATGCCATTCAATGGATAGGACTTATGGCAGGGGCAGTGCTAACAGGACTTGTGTTTCGTTCGTTGTTTTATCTCTCTTTCCACGATTTACATCAGGAAGCGGCTGACCTTTTGCGTATCTATCCGTTTGCTTATTTTCCCTTTGTGCTTTATGGAGTTGTCTTTCTGCTACCTTTTCTGTCCCTTATCCATATTCCGTTCAAAAGCAAGAAGATAAATCCTGTTTATGTAAGGGGAGCCATCGGTTTGGCAGCTGGTTTGTTGCTGGTTTTTTCCTTGAACAGGGAAGACAGAACAGGGCTTTCGGTACAGCATCATGCGCGGAACGGACATTGGGAAAAGGTTTTGAAATATGCAGCCCAATCCGAATATCCCGATAAGGATATGGTTTTATATACCAACGAAGCGCTCTATCAGACCGGCAAGATATATACCGATTTGTTCTTGTATAATCAAAGTTTAGGCTCTACCGGATTGCTGAGCGCACAAATCGCTAATTTTTCCGAAATTGTACCCAACCAAGACGTTTTTCTACACTTGGGAGCCTTGTCTTTATCTATCGTATGGGGCACGGAAGCTACCAATGTTTACGGAGCCAACCCTTACGTGTTAAAAAATCTGACCAAAGCCTATATTGCAAGCGGTTATTTGCCCGAAGCGCAAAAGACATTGAATCTCTTGGAGCATACCCCTTTCCAGCAGAAATGGGTGGAACACTACCGGAGGTTTGTCAACGATACGACCCTCATAGAGCAAGACGCCGAATTGAAAACCTGCAAATACGCTCAGGCGCCGGTGGCCGCAGTCTCTACACAAAGCGCTATTATGAACTTATTCTTGCTGGCAAAAGACAATAATCTGAACAAGATGGCCTACGACTATTTGTTGGTAGCCACTTTGCTTGACAATAAAATAGATGATTTCGCTTCCTGCCTGAGCCGTTTGGGTGATTATGGCTATACATCTATTCCCAAACTCTATTTTGAAGGAATTCTCTACCACAGCCTGTTTGCAGCTGAAAGTCCTGTCGAAATCAGTGATTTCACATTCGACAGGACTATCATCGACCGCTTTGAGGCTTTTTGCAGTGATTTAGCCAAGGCGCAGCAAAATCCTTCCACAGCGAAAGAACGGATGGGAAAAAAGTACAAAGACACCTATTGGTATTATATCCTTTATCAAAGCAATCTCTCGCCGGAAGAAAAGCGGGATGCTTTTCAAAGGATGATCCTTATATAAACAAAGTAATGAAAAACAATTGTATCAACATAATCGCTCTCTTACTCCTGTGCTGCTTCTGGACAGGATGCAACTCCGTTCCGGTTATTGACGGAGCCGTGCAGGAAGATCGCCTGCCGCAACTTTTTCCGGATTATACCGGCATCGTGATACCTCCCAATCTGGCGCCTCTTAATTTTGAGATAAAAGAAACGGGCGACAAGTTTCTGGTACGGATAACCGGGGAAGAAGGCAAAGCACTCAATGTTTATCAATCAAGTCCGAAAATACAACTCCCTCCCAAAGTATGGAAAACCCTTCTGCAAAGCAATAAAAGCCGGACCTTATCCATAAACATATTCATCCGCAAAGGTGAAAAATGGCATCAATTCCAAACTATCCAAAACAGTATTGCCGAAGAGACAATCAACCCTTACCTCTACTACCGCGATATTGTACCCACCAACGGTCTGTGGAACCGGATGGCGATGCACCAGCGTAATTTGGAAAACTTCACAGAGGAAGAACTCTTTACAAACTACCGCATCGACCATAATTGCATGAACTGTCATACCTTCAATCGCAACAATCCCCGCGAGTGGCTCTTCCATGTCAGAGGAAGCAACGGCGGTACGGTTATCTGCAAAGAGGATGCTATCTGGAAACTTGAATTTCCGCTTCCCGAAGTACTCTCGGCAGGAGCTTATTGCAATTGGCATCCAGGCGGAAAGAAAATAGCCTTTGCCGTAAACCGGATTAAACAGAACTATTATTTGTCGGGATATGCCGATAAGATGAAAGAGGTTTTCGAT
>BNYG01000072.1 GCA_026000155.1 Bacteroidia bacterium
AATGGGATGATTTCCTGCCTTTTTCCGGTTTTGTTTCCGTGCGAATTAACGGCTCTTCGGAGCAAAATATATATTAATTTAAAAAAATGAAAATGAAAAAAATGATTTTTTTGATGCTGACACTCTTCTTTTTGGGTGCAGCAAGTATGAATTCCCAGGTTCGCATTGGCGGGACAGACGATCCGAACGACAATGCTCTTTTGGATTTGAACGAGACGGATGCGTCTAACGATGCAACGAAAGGTTTGGGCTTGCCGCGTGTGGCTTTGCTTGAAACCGCTCAACCGGTGCCTCTTTCATCCCATGTAGCAGGGATGATGGTGTACAACACGCAAACAAGGAATGATGTGAAAGCCGGTGTTTATTTTAATGACGGAGGCAAATGGATTCCGCTCCTTTCGGATGCGGCAGCACAGATTCCGGGCAGCGAGCCTCCTATTATTTTCCTGCGCAATCCTAACCGTATCTGGTTGGAAGTGAACGGCAGTGCAGTAGATACTTTAGGCTTTGAGTTGTCGGCTGCGGATAAATCGAAGTTTACTTATCAATGGTATCAGCGCGATCCGGTTACTTTAAATTCGACTCCTGTTGCCGGCGCTACTAATGATTCGATTCTTATTAATGGAAGCGGTACGAAAGCGATGACCCGGGCGGCTTTGGGTGTTACCGAAGAAGGTAAGGTTTACCAGTATTATTGCGTAGTTATAAGCGGTTCTCAATATGCAATGAGCGGTACGGGCCGGGTGGTTTACGGTTCCGGCGCTTATATAGCCAACAATGGCTGGTTGAAACTGGCTCCTGCCAACTTGGGCGCCAATCAAACGATGACTGTAGCTCAACAGTTGGCTTATAAACCCGATGCTTCTAACTCCGGCACTGTTAACGACAAAAATTATGATCCGGATGTTTACGGCGATTGGTATCAATGGGGACGTAAAAAAGACAATCATCAGGATCGTAAAACTCCGTCAACCGGGACTTATGCCGGCTTATTAAGCACTCCTGAAGGTTTGGCTACTACTGATTTGGATGCTTACGGTCAGGTTGCCACTACCGCTGTCGGTCAATTTATCCAGCGCAACGGTGGTACGACCTACGATTGGCGCCAGTATCCCGAAACTGCCGACAATTCAATGGCTTCTCCTGCTAATGCTTGGACTTGGGGCGATCCGGTTAAGGGTATTACCAGTTTGGATCCTTGTAAAGCTCAAAATCCTTCCTGGCGCGTACCTACCCAGTATGAATGGGCGCAACTTCAGGCTAACAATACCTGGGTTTGGAAAGAAAGTGGAGACGGAACTGCGAACGGTTATGAAATAAAACCCGGTGGCCTGTCCAAGGCGACATCTCTTTTCCTGCCTGCGGCAGGGTACCGGAATAGGAATGGTGGTGCGCAGTACAGTGTTGGAGCGAACGGCCACTACTGGAGTAGTACGCCTACGAGTGCTAACGCGTACAACCTGGGCTTTAACAGTACGAGCGTTAATGCAGCGAGCACGAACAATCGCTCGTACGGCTTTACTGTCCGTTGTATTGCAGAATAATTCGATTTATTTATCTATTTGACTATTTACAGGGAAGCCTTGTAGGCTTCCCTGTTTAGTACCGCCTTAGCGGTACTTTAAAAAAATTTAAAAATGGGAATTTCCGAAAAAATAATTCATTCCGACGCTTTTCATGTAAATATTTACAAGGAAGGCGCTTTTTGGATCGCTTATGAGCAAAGTGCGTATTTTTTTTACGTGCAGAAAGGTTATAAGCCGACCAAAAAATTTATCAAATGTATCGGTCAGGAGGTTGTCAGCATCGGTTTTCCGGAAAACGCCCTCGTAGGGGCGAAACATCTTTCGCCCTTACCGGAGCGGGACGAAGCCGGTGTGAAAACATTTCTTTTGGAATATGCCATTGATATGAATGATTTTGCCGATTGGAAAGAGCAGATTCCTGTCCGTGATAGGGACGAAAAATGTTTCGCCCCTACAACGGACATTGCTGCAATGATTCGCGATTTTCCGTTGGCGGATTCTACTCCGATGGAGTGCATGCTCTTTATCTCAGAGCTTAAAAAACTTAAGTAGCTTAAGCCCCTTAAGATTCTTAAGCCCCTTAAAAGAACCCTTTAATAACTATTTCTAATATGGCAACTTACGACAATTTACCGGTTTACAAGCAGACCTACGATTTGCTGTTGCAACTCTTTCGAGTTTGCCAGAATATGGAACGGGATTATAAATTCACACTGGGCGAGAACCTCAAGAAAGAGATTATTACCCTTATAATCAACGTTTATCGTGCCAACTGCCGCGAAAATAAGGAAAAACTTCCTTTGCTTCAAAGCGGTCGTGAAAATGTGGAGGTCGTGCGCTTACTGCTGCGATTGCTTCAGGATTTGAAACAAATCGGTTTGAAAGAGTTTGTCTTAGCCAACGAAAAATTGGAAAGTGTGAGCAAGCAGATGGCGGCTTGGGCAAACAGCGTTTCAAAACCACAGGCTGCTCCTGAAATCAATAAAGGATTTAACGGAGGCCAGAGTCTTGAAGGGTTATTTGCTTTTCAAGAGAGTGCCGGTTAAATTCAGTAAACCACCGGGGCATTTCAATTACGAATTAAAAACTTCCCCGGTAAAGAATATCAGTGTTTACTTCTAAGCAGTTTGCTCTTTTCCTGCCTGCGGCAGGGAACCGGAATAGGAATGGTGGTGCGCAGAACAATGTTGGAGCGAACGGCAACTACTGGAGTAGTACGCCTACGAGTGCTAACGCGTACAACCTGAACTTTAACAGTACGAGCGTTAATGCAGCGAACACGAACAATCGCTCAAACGGCTTAACTGTCCGTTGTATTGCAGAACTTAACATAAATCTTTATTATTAATGGAACAGTTAAAATTAGATTTGTTTCAGGCATATTATGATGCTCGTAGAAATAAACGAAACACAATCAACCAATTGCGTTTTGAAATAGACTACGAACATCATTTGCTTGCTCTCTATAAAGAATTAATCCAGGGGAACTATGCCATTCGGAAAAGTATTACGTTTATTGTAGATCATCCGGTAAAACGCGAAATATTCGCTGCTGATTTCCGCGACCGTATCATCCATCATCTTATTTACAATTACATTAATCCGGTCATCGACTTGCAGTTGATTCCCCATTGCTACAGTTGCCGGAAAGGGAAAGGTACGCATTATGCCGTACAGCAAATGGCTGAATTTATGCGGGCGTGCAGTGAAAATTATACCCGCGATTGTTATGTGTTGAAATTAGATATCCGGGGTTATTTCATGTCCATCAACAAACAATTGCTTTGGGAGAAATTAATAGTTATGCTTCAATCGTTTGTTCCGCTGCCCGCGGCAGGCATGGATAAAGAGACCCTGTTATTGTTAATCGACCTCGTTTTATGGAACGATCCTACCCAATCCTGCACTATCAAAGGGAAAAAGTCCGACTGGACCGGGTTGCCCGCCACTAAAAGCTTGTTTAATAATCCGAAAGATTGCGGCCTGCCCATCGGCAACCTTACTTCGCAGCTTTTCAGCAATGTATATATGCACGATTTCGATTGTTTTGTAACCAGCGAATTGGGTGTGGAACAGTACGGGCGTTATGTAGATGATTTTGTATTGATTCATCCCGACAAGGAATTTTTGTTGCAAGCGAAAGGAAAGATACGGATTTATCTGAAAGAGCATTGCCACTTGGATTTGCATCCGAATAAAGTATATTTGCAGCATTACCAAAAAGGTTTTGCCTTTCTGGGCGCATACATCAAACCGCACCGGATTTACATCGGCAATCGTACAAAGAAAAAATTTGTCGAAACCGTCCGTGACAACAATTTGTTTTTAAACCGGAAAGTGCCGGATAAGAACGATTTAATAGCTATTCGCTCATCCGTCAATTCCTATTTGGGTATTATGAAACATTACAAAACCTATAACATCCGGAAAAAGATGCTGCTGGATAAAAAGAATCCGCCGATGATACTCAAATACGGCTACCTGAAAACCGTACCGCACCAATCCATGGTTTACACAATAAAGAACTAAGAACTATTTTAGAACTTAATATTTATTCCTAGCATCAGATTAAAATTTTGTGCGGGATACCCATACCAAAGGTCGTATTTTTGGAACAAAAGATTGTTGGCTTTCGCAAAAACAGACAGGGTTTCATTGATCGTGTAAGTGCCTGCGAAGCTGACATCATGGATATCTTTCATGCTTTCGTCCCCAGTATTAATATTCAAATTTTTTCTGCCGGTTTCCAAATGATAGATTAGATCCAACCGGAAAGGAACAACCGGAATTTTGTATCCCAGATTCAAATCGCCGGTGAAAACCGGTTTGTTCCAGGCTTTTAATTTGTAAAAGGGTTCCGAATGATCAACAATATTCGATAGTTCGTTTACATTCCAGTGATTGTAAGTTACTTTTAATCCCAGGTCAAAAATATCCTGATAAGCATAGTTTATCGTACCACCCAGTTTAAATTTTTCTGCATTCACATATTGAGGAATGATGTCTTTTCCCATTAAAAAAGGGATACCGAGATAGATAGGAAGAGAACCGTTACTGATATACAAATGTTCATCCTTGACGAATTGATATCCGGTAAATAAGCCGATATTCCAATTGGAAGCCGGGGAGAAATCAATGCCTGCCGTTCCGTCCAAAGGACTCTTGGAATCATAAACCCGATACTTGGGGTTAATATAGCGATTTTCGTAGTACAAGTTATAATTGCTATTGTCTTTGATACCTCCTTCTGCCAATAGATAAACAAGAAATTGCTCTGCCGGATACCAATTAAAACGGACATCAGGCGCTACCATAAACTTTTTAATTCCACCCACTTGAGCATTGGCGCCGGCGCCCAAACGAGCATTCCAGTTGTCTCCCTCCAATGTAAAATAAGGATTGACGGAAAAAGTGGTATAATCCCGGTTACCTAATATCGTTCCAAGATTATCTATAATCGTTTGGTCGAAAGGAACCGTATAGGAATAATTTTTTACAGAACCTCCAATACCGATTCCTGCCGTAGAATTAAAATGAGCATGAAGATTTACATCTGCCATGAGGCGATTTTCCGTCCGTCCTTTGGAATCCTCAAAATCTCCGTATTTTTGTTTAAACAAAGTATAAGCCAGATTGACTTTATACGTGATTTCGTCATTGTCTTCGGATGCAATGCCTGAATGAATCCGGAACAGATTGTTTACCTGATTTTGATCGGATTGCTCCATTGAAGGATAATCATGAACAAGATTATCAGGATACAAATACAGTACCGGCAAACCATAATAATTAAATCCCGAATAAGTATATTGTGCATCGGCAAACAATCTGGCTTTTTCAAAAGCATGATTATAATCAAATCCCAGCAGGTTGTCATTGATTTTCATCTTTTGTTTTTCGTCTGTTTGCAGGGAAGTCACTTTGCTATTGCTTGACCTGTGCGAACCAAAGATGCTTAAACGGTCTGTAGCAATGGGGAATCAACTGCAAGTCGATGACCGGATTAATGTAATTGTAAATAAGATGATGGATGATACGGTCGCGGAAATCAGCAGCGAATATTTCGCGTTTTAC
>BNYG01000073.1 GCA_026000155.1 Bacteroidia bacterium
CTTTATTGATTATTGTACTTGCTTTTAGTACGGTAAGTGGACAAACAGGTAGACCTCAGAGACAAAAACAGCAGTTTCGGAAAGAAGCCGTTAAGTCTTCTCTTTCGTCGAATCGGAGCAAAGAGTTGAAAGATTTAAGTCCTGTCCGGCAGGAAAGAGTGTCGGTTGCGCAAAAAAAAGCGGCAACCACCAGAATTAAACCGGACAATGTAACCCAGAGCCGGATGTTGCCGATAGGGCAAAGTTTACGGCACCAACCGGCGGTTGCCGCACCGGTTTATAAACCGGTTAAATCGACTGCCGATGCTAACACTGCTCACGTAATTTTAACTGCGGGAGATGTTTGGGGAGATGGCACCGGCTATCAATTATTATTGGATGCCACTGCCACTGCGTACGCGCGTATTCCGTCTTCTTCCGGTGAGATGAATTTGCCGTATAGTGAATTTGCATATAAAATTCCAACGAATGCGGATGCGGCTTTAACAACACAGAATATTGTAATCAATAATTCCATCGGAATTGATATTCCTGCCGGAACGTATGATTACTTTGTTACAAATCCTACACCCGGCGCTATAATGTGGATAGCCACCAGTGGACGTGGTGATGATTATGAGTTTGAAGCCGGGAAAACGTATGAATTTACGGTTACGTTGGATGGCGAAGGCGACCTTGTTACATTGACCGTATTGATAGCGCCGACAGCGCCTTCCGCTCCAACCGGATTTACGGTAACTCCAGATGCCGACGGCGCTCTTTCGGCTGTGCTTGACTGGACAAATCCTTCCTTAACGGCTGGAGGCGATCCGCTTACCTCCATTACTTCCATCGTTATTAAACGGGACAAGACCGTGATAGGAACGATCACCAATCCTGTTCCCGGAGCTGCCGGAACTTATACCGACAATACAGCTACTAATGGACGCCATACCTACACCATCTGCGCAACCAATGACGACGGTTCGGGATTAGTGGCTTCCAAAACTGTTTTTGTAGGTATTGATCCGTGTCTTACAGGGATTACCACGTTCCCCTATCGTGAGGGAGCTGAAGAAGACCTGGGTTGCTGGTCGGTACAGAGTATTGGAGAAGAAGGTTCTACCTGGGAAGTAGACGACTACTATGTTCATTCGGGATCATACGCTTTCGTACATGAATATTCAATCGGCAATCAGGATGGATGGTTGATTTCTCCTAAAATTATAATTCCGGCAACGGGTGTTTATCGACTTTCGTTTTGGTCATACGATGCTTATCCCACTTATTACGGTAAAAACAGTGTATTGGTTTCAACGACAACCGCCGACCCGACCGTAGCGGGAGCTTACACGGAGGTTTGGACACCGGCTACTCCGCTTATTAGTCCTGCCGCCTGGGTGGAATCTGTTGTTTCGCTGGCAGGTTATGCCGGTCAGGAAATTTATCTTGCTTTCCGCTATCAGGGAGATAATGCTCACGGCTGGTATCTCGACGACATCAGTATTACGGAAATTCTTAAACAAGATGCCGGAGTGACAGCCATTACAGCGCCCGCTAACGGCATTGACTTGACGGCGAACGAAACGGTGACCATCAAAGTAAAGAATTTCGGCTCGGAAAATATCAGCAATATTCCGGTATATTATAAGGTAGGAAACGGTGCGCCGGTTGCAGGTGTAGTTCCCGGACCGATTGCTCCGGAAGCGGAAGCTACTTTCGATTTCCCGGCAACAGTAGATTTTTCTTCGGAAGGAATTTATGTAATCAAGGCTTATACCGGTTTGACAGGAGATACGAACACGTTCAACGACACGATTCAGGTAAGAGTTACCAATGTGGTTTGCGGCGGTCCGGTATCAACCGTTAACGAAGGTTTTGAAGATGCAGCAGCGCTTGGCTGTTGGAGGGTTGTCTATGACAATACAAATACGCCGGAGGTAAGCGATGATGTTGCACATACAGGCTATCAATCCTGGCGTTTCTCTTCCATGGATATTGCTGCCGATTATGATGAGTATTTAATTTCTCCGGAATTAACGACAACGAAGGCGAAACACCTTAGTTTCTTCTATACAAAGTATGAGATGAGTAGCGAAGAAAGCTTTCAGGTCGGGTATTCAACCGGCAATGCTGATCCGGCAAGTTTTATTTGGGTGGACGACATCGCGGCTACTTCAAGCGGATGGAAAGAATATACCCATATATTTCCCGCCGAAGCAAAATACATCGCCATTAAATACTACTCCATATATCAATTTTATTTATATGTAGATGATTTTACGGTCAGCGAGATAAAAGAACACGATGCGGCAGTAACAGCTATCGTTAGTCCGGTCAGCGGCGCTAACCTGACAGCAACCGAACCGGTGAAGATAAAAGTGAGAAACGTAGGCGCTCAACCGGTTAACAGTTTACCTGTAAGTTTTACGGTAACCGGTGGAGAAACATTTAACGGAACGATTGACGGACCGATTGCAAGTCTTGCCGAAGTTGAATATACTTTTGAAGGACGAACAGTTGATCTTTCTATCGTGAAAGATTACAGCATTAAAGCCTCTGTGGCATTACCGGGCGATGAAAATGCTGCAAATGATGCTTTATCCGCAACCGTTTCCAATTATGGAAATATAGTTATAATGGGCGCAGAAACATCAGCTACCACTTGCGGAGCCGTCTTTGTGGATGACGGCATCTATGAAGATTATAATCCGGGTACAGGTCAGATTCAAAATGTAACCCTTTATCCCGATATTCCGGGCGACAGGGTGAAAGTTGAATTTACCGAATTTGCTTCCGTACCTTACGAATTGTGGTGGATCTTGGAATTTCCGGGCGATACCTTGTTTGTATATGAAGGAAATGCCGCAGTGGAAAGCAAATTGTTAGCTGCATTAACCAGCGATTTGACCGGTAACTTGCCTGCCCCGTTTGTATCTTATGCCACCGACGGTTCGCTTACTTTCTCTTTCCATAAATACAGTGGATATGCGGATTCGGGTTGGAAAGCAACTGTTTCCTGCTATACGCCGCAACCTTACGATGCCGGTGTAAGTCAAATCCTGTCTCCGCTCCAAGGCGGCAGCACGGCGGCGGCAGTAAAGGTACGGATAAAGAATTATGGAGCCAATGCTATTACTTCCATACCTGCGGCTTATAAATTAAATGGAGGAACAGCTGTAACACAAACATTTACCGGAAACATTGCTTCGGGAGAAACGGCCGACTTTACATTTACAACCCCGGTCGATGTATCCGCTTATAGAAGCCATACATTGGAAGCTTATACCCTGTTGCCGAATGACGGCAATGCGAGCAACGACGCTGCCTCTGTCTCATTCACTCACAAAGAAAGTGTCACTTTATATGGATACCGGATTTATGATGATAATTTTGCCTCTATTCCGAACGTGATGGCAGCTGTATCGTTTAAAACAAGCGATCCGTCTGATGTTACTACCGAATACGTTTATGAGGATGGCAATAACATGATTTATTCGGGTGAAGCTATCGGAGATTACATCTATGTTTACTCGGTACATGCTACTCAATCGGAAATTACTGCCGAACATTTTATCAAACTGACAAGAGATTGGACACCTGTGGCTGTAAAATCCGTAACGGAATTCGCCCATGAATTAACTTACGATTATTCAACGGCTACTTTGTATGCTGTTACGTATAGTGATGATGCAGGACTTGAATTGAAAACCGTTGATCTCGAAACCGGCGCTTTGACGACGGTAACGCCTGTCTTCGGAGTTGCTTATCTTTATACGCTTGCTGCCGACTTGAGCGGTACATTGTATGGTGTGGATGCAGACGGCGATTTGGTTACCATCGACAAAACAACCGGTGAAACGACTGTTATAGGAAACACGGGTATTGAGCTGAGTTACCTTCAATCCATGGCATTCGATCACAACTCCGAACGATTGTTCTGGGCAATGAATAACTCGGATGATGACGGACGGCTTATCGAATTGGATCCGGCAACAGGCGCTGTAACCGATTTGGGTATGTTGGGTGGAAATGCGGAAATCATAGGACTTCATACTTCTTACCTATCTGTAGCTGCTCCCGAATTGCTCAGTATTAATATTGAAGACGGCGCTACCAATGTAGATCCCGACTTGAGTATTATCTTAACATTCAGCAAAGCGATTACAAGTACGAAGTTGGCTGATATTACACTGAAAACAGGCTCAGATGCACTTTCGACAGTTGCATTAACGCCTTCTATTGCAGGTAGCGTTCTTACGATAGCACATGCTAAATTAGCGGATGAAACTACGTATGACTTGTTGATACCGACCGGAACCATTGACGGTTACGATGCGGAAATTGCCCTGTCGTTCACTACCATAAAAGGTGTAGGTATCGCAGAAGTGAAAAGTCAAGCAGTTTCCGTATATCCGAATCCGGCCGGTGAAACGGCGTATATCTCTTATGTACCCGAAAACTCGGTTGTAAGTATTAAGGATTTGGCAGGTAGAACGGTTGAACGTTATTCTAATCTGAGCGGAAATAATGTGAAATTAGATTTACATCTTTCCAGCGGTGTTTATTTTGTTCAAATCGAAAATAACGGAACCAAGACAGTTAGCAAATTAATTGTCAAATAAGGAAAGCTTGCTTTGACCCATAAAAAAACAGGTTGTTCGTTTCGGGCAATCTGTTTTTTTAGCTTTAATTTTAAAAAATTGTTACAATTTTCAATATATTGCTGTTAAGATGAGAATAATTTCCTGACTTTGACACTTTTATTTTAGTGTTAGTTTTGTGGTATGTTTGTACGCAAAAAGAAAAATCCGGGTGATGTTGCAGCATTCAGGTAATAGACACAAGTCCATTGACACACTTTTTGACGAAAATTTTTGGAAATCCATTTAGGGTGTCCCTGTGGCGAAGTCAGGAAAAAGTTATTGTTAGATACTCACACTCGGTTGTGGTCAATAGGCACAAGCAAGGAGTTGTCGCCTTTAATGGCTGACTATATTTCAGACAACAGAAATGAAGTCTTTGTCAGTGCAGTATCGCTTTGGAAAATAGCACTGAAATGTAGTATAGGTAAATTAGTCTTGGATTTTGATGTAGATGAGATTCCTGAACTTTGCAGCCGGATGGGTTTTTGCTTGCTGCCAATAACTCCATTGGAAGCGTTGGGGTGCTTAAAGTTGCCCAAAAAGAAAAACCACAAAGATCCTTTTGACAGAATGTTGATTTATCAATGCATCTGCAATGGGTACACATTGATAAGCCGGGATAATAAAATGGAGTTTTATAAAAATGATGGATTGGAGTATATTTGGTAAAGAAATGGCATAAATAGCCCGCTAAATTATTTTTTACCTCAAAAAAGATTGAGCCTGAAATGGATTACGTACACGCATCGCTGCGATATGAAAAGCAACTCGCCTGTGCCCCGAGGGCATTTTTTTATTCCCCGGAGCAAGGCAAGTCGCTTGCGTTGTTTATTTTATTTCACCAAGTTGTTGCAATGTGACCTTTTTTGGTTTTTACTATGGTTTCGCTGCTCAACCTTGTTGGTTATTGA
>BNYG01000074.1 GCA_026000155.1 Bacteroidia bacterium
TAGCAAGACTAAAAAAATGAAAACTATATTGAGTTATTTTTACATTTGTGTGTTTTGTTTGTTTTCTTGCAATGCAGATAACAAGACAAAACCATTAAAAGCAGATGATGTTATTGCAGAAGAAAAAAATGCATCAAATGAAAAAGACGAGCCATTGGATGAAATAGAACGAATCGCCGTGTTCTCGAAATGTACAAACTACGATAACAATCTGTCAACGGTAGCTGCTGAAGTTGATTATATTTCATTAGATGTGGAACCTCCGGTAAGCGATTTTCATACAACAGATATCCAAATCAGTGATGAATATATCTTTGTAGCAGGCATATACCATATTTATCAATATGACAAAACAGGAAAATTTATACGAACGATTGGCAGTAGAGGCAACGGTCCAAAAGAATATGTTCAGTTGGGTACTCCTATCCAAATAGACAGGGATAATGATTTAATTTACGGATTAGATACGAACAGACGAAGAATCGTTGTCTATCGTTTTGATGGTAGCTTTTCAAAAGCAATGTCATATAAATACGAAGACGACCTCGGCGGTTTGACTGTTATGGATTCGACGAGAATTGTATTTCGCCAAGTAATCGGAGGTAGATTTCATCCCAACAGCCCAATCTTACACTTTATAAACGGGGAAGGAAAAAAAATAAAAGCCTGTTATAGTCATTTATATCCTATCCCGCGCCCAACCGAGAGAAATGCTCACTTAGGACCGGATACCAATCCGCTATGGGAAAGTGATGGCAAGTTTTATTCGTTGGAATATGGTTCGGATACCATATTTCAAATAGTCAAAGATTCGCTTATTCCCACAAGGATATTAACAGGGGACTTAAAATTAACTTTCGCAGAGCATTTTATTCGCAATTATGGTAAGAAATTGTCCATTTTTCCTTATGTGTTACGCCCCAATGCCGGAATTTTTGAATCAGATTTATACCTCATTTTCAAATTATCAAGCCAGTATGAAGATTATTATTCGGTCTATAACAAGAAGACAAAGACATTTCATCGCACCGATTATGATGTACCGGAAGAAAAATCAGGAAGAAAAAATATGGCATTCTTCATCGATGATATGATTTTAGATTTGCCATTCAATCCACAATACCAAAGTCAAGGAAAAGCCATTGCATTCGTTCCCGCCACAAAGATTTGTGAAAAAAAGAAAGAAGTATTAGATTTTATCGCTAAACATCCCTCTGAAAAAGGGGCTAAATTAAAAACAATCATCCAAAACATGCAGGAAGACGATAATTCTTTACTTATGTTAGTTAGATTCAAATAATTTTCATGAAATTACAATAATGAACAAAATCACAGCTATCGCATGGACCATTCCGGTAATAATTCTTTCAACAGAGTCTATGAAAATATCCGGTAATAACTATTTCTTGTATGTAGAGGGTTTTTAGCCGTAAAATTTTTGATGATTTTTTTACGAATATTCAGTTCTTCTCTTGTTTTTCCTTCGGTGGATATGTTTCCGCATACGCATCGTGTGGAAAATGTGGTGTTATTGGAACTGAAAAAAGATAGAGCATCCTGAGAGAATGCTCTAAAAAACGATTAATAAAACCACTATTTAACCAAAATTCTTTCCACAATCCTGTTGTCCTGCGTTTTCATTTCGAGCATATAAACGCCTTGGTTTAAGTTTGAGGTATTTAACAAAATATCTCTTTTACCCGGCAATGTATATTGATCATAAATATTCAATACCGATTGCCCTGTTATATTGTATAAAACCAATCGAACATCAGAGGCTTTATCCAAATCCAATGTGATAGTTGCCAGATTATCAACAGGATTCGGATTTACGACAAGAATCGATTTGCCTTTTTCCGGATTTTTTATGGACGTAACCAAATCAATGGCAAGTTCGGCTATTTCATTTTTATTTTCTTCGTTTCCGACATTGTCGGTTGCCACTGCGTAGAATTTGTAGTTGTGATTGGACGTTCCAATAAAAGTAGCGCTTGTTTCTGTGGTATTGAACAACCAGGAAAAATATTCTCCGTCATTTTTCGATACATGAACGGTATAAGACCGAATGCTGGAACCTGTATCGCTGCCCGACCAGGAAACAACAACGCTGGAATCGTTTACAATCTCATAAGCAGCGCTCATTCTGCTTTCCGGTTTGGCATAGTCGAATGTATTTTTATACACATTGGTAGCAATGGCTTCATTCAAATCGAAAGTAATATGCGCTTGATTCTCTATTACAGTTCCATCCGGCAGATTTTCTTTCACACCAATTCGATACGTAACATTTCCCTCTCCAACAGGTGGTTCTGTATTCGGATAAAGAATGCCCAGATACGGACTTTCGGTCAAATCCATGGTTTCCGGATCCAAAGCGATCAGATGCCAGTTGATGATGCCGGTTTCTTTATCGAATGTAGCCGAAATACGGATTATGATGTTTTCGCCTCTTTCCCGCATATCAATATCCTTGGAAAATTCGGTAACTCCCGGAATCGCTTCGACGGTAATATCGCGGAAAGTGAAGGTGCCGAAACTGAAATCTTCGGGATTGAACTTGGTTATGTCCAAAGTGTCGGTTAGGAAGATTTCTTGGGCGGGTGCGGTAGCTTTTTCGGCATCGTTTTCGAAATAGAGCGTGTAATTCAGATGCGATCTTTTCTGAATGAAATTTTGCTCGCTATAGCCGGATGGACCGACAATTTCATTGGGGTCAAAAGAACTTTGAGGACGAATATTGATATCTGAAGGTGGATATGCTTTATAGCAATCATCTATCGCTAATTCTAAAGTATGTGCTCCAGCCCAAGTATTAATACCCGCTCCTATTGCATAGGAAATAGGTGTCAATTCAAACAGAGTGCCAATGCAACTTATTGCAGTATACCCACAACTCCAAGCAAAAGATCCCCACTGTTGTACTGGCTTCTCATCGAATATCCAATATATAGGTCGATCCAATAATTCTAACATTCTTATTAAACCAGAAGAGAAACAGCCTATCACAGGAATGTACCCCAAACCAGTTTCGGTTAAACTATGTTCCATAGCCAAAGCAACACAATCCTGTAAATCGGACGAAGGAATTATATTGGTTCCTAGATCCCTGTTTTTCTTCATTCTAGTAACATCAACTAAATCATATTCATACAAAGGTTCATCTATCCATACTACACATGTAATTGTCTTATTTGTTTTTAATCTAAATGATACTTCTCCTTGATAATTTCCCGGAATTGTCGGAATGTACAATGGATAAAAAATGCCCTTAAATGGATGGTGTAATAAGGTATCGCAAGAATATGCAATAGGGATATGACTTAATAATTCAAAATTATCTTCAGAAGCAACTTGGATAGTATCAACCATAAAATCAACAAATTCTATATCAGTGATAGATTCTTCCATCGTTTTAGTAACGCCAATGATAATAGGCACGAATAGCGCATCAATATTACCTCTATTCCCATATTTTATAGTATATGTTTGCCATCTATTATCAATAACAACATCTCTTCCGATTAGTTCTGCCCATACTTCCGGTTTTCTGGTTTCTTCTACCTGATAACCTTGTGGCAATGTAATATTTCCAAAAGTAGATTCATCTTTTATCAAAATATCATATATACCGATAGATTTATCAATCAAATTAAATTCAACTTCCAATTCTCCCGGCTTAATTAGTTTGATATTTCCTCCCTCTATTGGGTCATTTTCACTTTGTAGTTTTACCTGAGTATTGTCAGTTAATCCTCCGCCATAAAATATTACGGTAGCTACGCCACCATTTCCACCTTTATTACTACTTATCGCCCTAATCCCCTCAATCTCCACATAATGAAAAATACTATCCGTAAATTCCTTATTCTGAACAATCAGTTTCACCTGATACGCACCCGGTTCGGCATACGCATGTACCGGATTTACCTGTGTGCTTGTATTGCCATCGCCGAAATCCCATTCGTATTTGTCGGCGTATTTACTTGTATTGGTAAATGTTACTTCCGATAAACCGGCGATATGGGTAAATTCCGGTTCTACGGGACGGTAAAAGTCGCTTGTCAGCACAGCGCTCCATTGTTCAGCGTCATCTTTGAATCGAAAATGAATGTAATTAGTCGCTTTTGTTGCCGTAGAAGCATCTAATTCATCCAGAAGAAGGTATGATTGTTCGCCGGTAATGACTCCCGAATATTTTTTATCGTAGTTGTCATTAACCCAATACTCATAAGCAACCAAATTTTTGGGAACTACAGGCGCTAATTTCTGAAACCACTGACTAACCGTCGTACTCCATTTCCCTGAACTGTCTTTACAACGTATATTAAATACATGGATTCCTTCCGGCAAGACATTGAAATCAATGCTGGTTGCCAATGTATAATTGTTTGAAGGTGTAACGTTTTGTACAACACGCTGTTGATAGTCGTTGTCTGTCCAATATTCATACAACACGATTTGGTTTCCTTGACTCATTTCCGGTAATTTTTGAAACCATTGCGAAAGGGTAGTTGTGTATTGACCGGATTGGTCTTTAAATCGCGAGTTGAATGTATGAATTCCCGCGCTCAATTGTTCGCAAGGAATGTTGGTTTGCCATTGATAAGTCGTTGCCGGTGTTATTTGAGCACTTGTTTTGGCAGAATAGTCATTGTCGAACCAATATTCATATCCTGTCAGTTTATTTTGCGCAAACAAACTTACTCCCATCCATAGCATACACAATAAAAATAATAACTTTTTCATTGTTTTTGATATTTTAAGTTATTATCTGTCTTGAGCTGTTACGACAATATTTACAGGCAGCTTTCCGTCTTTATCCGTTTGTGCGGAAATAATTGATTTGCTAATATGAGGGTTAAAAGGTATGGCGCCAGCTTTGTAAGGAGTATTTCCTCCATAAATACCAATATCCGTACCATCTGTGCCTGCGTTTTTACAGGGGCTTGCATCTCTTATTTTCAAATTTTTCGGTAAAGTCAAGTCATTCACTTGAAAAGTTTTTATGGTTTCCTGATTTACTAAATTATTGGAACCGGTATTAGTGTCTAATGGAAATGCTATATTAGACATAAATGCGTTATTATTAAATGAACAATTGGTCAACTCAGAAAAATAATCTCCTTGAATATAATTATTTTCAATAATACATCCTTTCAATCTATATAAACCACCATAAGAATAATAATAAGTATAGCATTTCATTACGTTATTATATATGTGTGAATCATTTAAGTAGGCAATAATATAATTTGAGAAATTTCCTTCCATAAAATAACCCAATAGATTGTTATTTATCCAACATTCAGTTGCTGCTGATCCTTTTATACCTCCATTAACTACATTTTCTTTTATAAATATCCTTTTCACCTGATTTTCTTGCTGGTAGAAGTCTATCCCGAGTGCAATTGAACCATAAATATAATTTCTCGAAATTGTAATATTTTCAATATTTTGAAACGAATCATTTACTTCATCTTTATA
>BNYG01000075.1 GCA_026000155.1 Bacteroidia bacterium
TTTCCATATTTCCAATATTTCTTCTTTTTGCCGACAAATATTTTGTAAAGATAAAAATATCCGTCCATAAATGGTTGAATAAAATCAAAAAACGGCAAAGTAAAACAAAAATTAGGCAATTTTAACATACTTGCCGTTTTATTTATCACAAATAACTGTGTAAAAAGCCGTATTAAAAATGTAAATAACAAGACTCCCAACAGTATCCAATTTGGAAAAAACCAAATAACAGTCCAAATGAATAACATATAAAATAAAATCCGGGACACTTTTTCCATATCCCAAAAAATCACGGAAAATTTCTTATAAAAAGGCCGTGTGATCATCCGGCGGACTTTTAAATCTTTCCAGATCCAAAACGCATCCATATCCACCTGCGTGACACTGTCCGGCGATAATTCGACCGCAACATTCTCTTTCCCGGCTATTTCATTGATAAACAAATCATCATCTCCGGCATCCAAAAAGCTAAAAACGGCAAATCCTTTCTGTTGAAAGAATTCGCTTTTGCTGTATCCCATGTTTTTCCCGCTTCCCGTATAGGGATGGTGCATCAAAGCCAGGGACATCATCTGCAAATTGGAAAAGAAATAATCGTAAGAGGCAAATTGGAACGGTTGTCCTTCCAAATTACTGAAACCCAGCACAATTGTCTTTTTTCCTGTAAAATGCCCGGCCATCAGACGGATCCAATCCGGGCTTACCGGATGGGAATCGCCTTCCATAAACAGTAAGTGATCATAGTGTGCCGCTTTGATGCCCAGAGTCAGGGCTAATTTTTTCCGGCTGATACTTTTACTTTCGGGTGGAATATAAGTACGGTGAAAATGTTTGTATTGTATGGCAAAGCGTTTTAAGACATCGTCCGTATCATCGCTCGACCGGTCGTCCACCACGATCACCTCATACAACGGATAATCTTGTTCCAGAATGGAAGGCAGGTATTTCTCTAAATTGGCTGCTTCGTTCCGTGCATACATAATCAGGGAAACCGGAGAATGCGCCGCATTCGGAACAATCTTGCCCTTCTCTACCGACCGCCGGTAATAATAAGGCTGCGCCAGATACACCCAATAATAAAGCAATTGGATAGTCCCGCAACAAAAGAATGACGAAAGAAAAATAATATCTATCGTGTTAAAAGTCATTATAATAAATCCGAAAAATAAGCCTCCGGTAATCGCCGGCAATTGTATTGGGAAGCCATAATTTCTCCGTAAGCTCCTGCCGAACGAATAGCTATCAGGTCGCCCCTGTCCGTTTTATTCAATTCGATCTGTTTGGCAAAACAATCGGACGATTCACAAATAGGCCCCACCACATCGTAGATTTCGCCGGGTTCTTCCGAACTCAGGTTTTCAATTTCATGATGGGCGTCATACAAGGCCGGGCGAATCAATTCGGTAAAACCGGCATCCAGAATGACAAATTTTTTCACACTTCCCTCTTTCACATACAACACCTTGGAAATCAAACTGCCGCATTGCCCGACAATGGAACGCCCCGGTTCGAAATGGATTTGCTGGTCCGGATAAGCCGGAAAATGCGTATGAAACAGTTCAAAATATTCTTTAAAATCCGGAATAAGCTGTTCGTCCGGATGATCGTAATCAATACCCAAGCCGCCGCCGAAATTAATATGTTCTACCCGGATGTTCCGGTCAGCCAATTTTTGTTGGAGTTCGTTGACCCGGCTGCAAAGCATCCGGAACGGTTCCATCTCCGTCAACTGCGAGCCGATATGAAAATGCAAGCCGATTAAGCGGACGGAAGCCAGCGATTGCAGTGTATCCAACACCGCATCCAACTGATCCAGATTGATTCCGAATTTGTTTTCTTTCGTTCCGGTCGTAATATGGTGGTGTGTATGCGCATCTACCTCCGGATTGATCCGCAGGGCGACCCTGGCCGTTTTTCCTTTTGATTCCGCCAATTCGTTAATCACTTCCAATTCGGGAATCGATTCGGCATTGAAACAGAAAATATCGTTATCCAAACCCAGGTTAATTTCCCGGTCGGCTTTTCCGACTCCGGCAAAAACAATTTTATCCGCCGGAAATCCCGCATTCAAAGCTGCTTGGATTTCGCCGCCGCTGACACAATCGGCGCCCAGTCCGCTTTCACGGATAATGCCCAGTATCTGTGGATTGGCATTGGCTTTCACCGCATAATGAATATGGTAATTGTACTTGGCCGCTTCCGCAACAGCCGTCCGGATGGTTTCCCTCAGCAGCTCTGTATCGTAAAAGTAAAAGGGTGTTTGTAAATTTTTGAATTTACCGGTTGGAAAAATTCCTTTCATTATTATTAAACTAAATTATTATTTAAGAATGCAAAGATAGCTACTCCCCGTCAAATATTAAAATTTCTTTCCAACAGAAAATTCAAAATATTCCGCTTTGCTGAATTCATGTGCTTTAATGGCAAATCCTGCAAACAGATTATTTACTTTTGGCAAATAATACCGCAAGCCAAACCGTTGGTAAAGAGGACTTTCATCTTTCCGGGCACCCAATTCCCGGTAAAGGTAATATCCTAAAGAAGCGGTGAGAGAAAACTGATTATAATAAAGTTCTTGATTGAAAGCCGTCCCGATTGACCAAGAATTATATTTCAAACCGGCGGCATCCTCTCCGAGAAAAATTTCATCCATCTTACGGAAAGAAGTAGTGTGGGGTATATAAAACAAATCGACTCCCATACCGCATCCGTAGAAGCTGGAAAAACGATACATCGCATCCGCTGAAACAAAGTATTTCGAATAAAGTTTTTCCTTAAACAAACCGGATTCCGATGGACCGGTACGCCAATATACCTCCAAGTCTTCCAAATAGGTTTGAACTCCTCCTCCCGCCATCAGGTGATAATAAAAATATCTTTTGAAAGGAGAGGCAACAAAAGGAGGATATTCGCTTTCAGCCGGTGAAAAAGAATACTGCATCGACAAACTTCCACCAGCCATGTTTATTCCTTTATTCATAATGCCCGTCCGTCCATTGGAATAATGCTTCACTTCAGCGTTGGCGCCGATTGCCAAACGATCCGACAAACGGTATTTCAAGCTCATGCCATAGCCGATATAAATCATCACCGGCGAACTGCTGAAAATCTTGGTCGGAGCTTTTTCCTGGTCATACGTATCAGTATTATAAGCAGGTCCGGATGACAGTGTATAACCGAATTGAAACCGTTTGGAACGGTACAATGTTCTGTCGAAAAAAAGATAGAGCGCATAAATATCACCCAGGGAAGGTTCTTTCCACATTTTCACATCACTGCAATCCAACATTGAAACACCGAGTCCCAAGCGGGGATAATTGTAACCGGAAGTATAAGTGGAAGGCTGTAAATCCGTATAGCCCACCTTTAAATCGTAGGTATGGACAAGTCCACGCCGTAGAATTTCCCGGACTAAATCGTCCGGTTTGAGTATGTTGCCAAAAAATACATCCCCTTCAATCGACCATTTTCCCTTTTCAGGAGAAGGCTGTGCGTACACTCTCCAAAAACAACCGAACAATAGCCATAGGAGAAGATATTTCTTGGTCATTTGCTCGTTCAATAATCATTCATATCAAAATCGACCAATTGGCCGTCTTCGCACTTTTTCACTTTGGCAGGAAAATTCTGTACCAAATGATAATTATGGGTAGTCATGATCACCGCCGTGCCATTGTCACTGATATCGCGCAGCAATTGAACGATTTTACTTCCGGATTCCGCATCCAGATTCCCGGTGGGTTCATCCGCCAGGATTATTTCCGGAGAATTCAGCAAAGCCCGTGCAATCACAATCCGCTGCTGCTCTCCTCCGGACAGTTCGTAAGGCATTTTATAGCCTTTCTTAATCATTCCTACTTGCGACAAAACCGCTTGAATACGTTCATTGATCGCTTCTTTACCGACCCATCCGGTCGCTTTCAAAACAAATTCCAGATTATCGTTGACCGAACGATCGGTCAACAATTGAAAATCCTGAAAGACAATGCCTACTTTTCTGCGCAATAACGGAATTTGTTTACTTTTGATTTTCCGCAGATTATAATCGAGAATGAAAGCTTCTCCTTTTTGAATGGGCATATCGCAATACAGCGTTTTGAGGAGTGAGCTTTTACCGGACCCTACCTTTCCTATCACATAAAGGAATTCTCCTTTACGCTGTTTAAAAGTCACATTCTGGAGAATCATATTTTTCTCCGCGGCACAAGGCAACATTCCGGTAATAAATCAAAATATCGTCCTCTTCCATATTATTTTGCAAATGCTACCGCCCTTGTTTCCCGGATAACCGTAATTTTCACTTGTCCCGGATAAGTCATTTCGTCCTGAATTTTCTTGGCTATTTCGTTGGACAGATTTTCCGTTTCCACATCGTTAATCTTTTCCGCACCTACAATCACGCGTAATTCGCGACCGGCCTGGATAGCGTAAGTTTTGACTACACCCGGATAAGAAAGCGCCAATTGTTCCAAATCGTTCAAACGTTTGATATACGCTTCCACAATTTCGCGCCGAGCGCCCGGTCGAGCGCCCGAAATAGCATCACACACCTGAACAATCGGGGCCAGCAGGCTGGTCATTTCCGTTTCATCGTGGTGAGCGCCGATCGCATTGCAAATATCCGGTTTTTCCTTGTATTTTTCAGCCAGCTTCATACCCAGGATAGCATGCGGCAATTCCGGTTCATCATCCGGCACTTTGCCGATATCGTGCAGCAATCCGGCGCGTTTGGCTTTTTTCGGGTTTAATCCCAATTCGGAAGCCATGATGGCGCACAAATTCGCGGTCTCGCGGGAGTGTTGCAACAAGTTTTGACCATACGAAGAACGGTATTTCATCCGTCCGATCATCCGGA
The DNA here is from genome assembly GCA_026000155.1 of Bacteroidia bacterium. Classification (GTDB taxonomy): domain Bacteria; phylum Bacteroidota; class Bacteroidia; order Bacteroidales; family Azobacteroidaceae; genus Azobacteroides. The sequence continues at coordinate 4,856 of BNYG01000075.1, forward strand.
TCAATTCGGGATGCAAACCGTGGATACCCAAGTCAATCGTTGTCCGTTTCCCGGTTTCGATAATTTCTTCTTCCACCTGTTTCCGCACTTTATTAACCACCTCTTCGATACGTGCCGGGTGAATACGTCCGTCCTGTACCAATTGGTGCAAAGCCAAACGGGCGATTTCCCTCCGTACCGGATCAAATCCGGAAAGAATAATCGCTTCCGGCGTATCATCGACAATAATTTCAATGCCGGTAGCGGCTTCCAAAGCCCGGATATTCCGTCCTTCCCGGCCGATAATCCGTCCTTTTATTTCGTCCGAATCAATCGGGAAAACCGTAATGGCATTTTCAATCGCCGTTTCCGTAGCTACCCGTTGAATGGATTGAACCACAATCTTTTTCGCTTCCTTGTTCGCCGTCATTTTCGCTTCTTCCATCACTTCATTGATGTAAGCGGAAGCAGCGGTTTGGGCTTCTTCTTTCAGGGATTGGGCTAAACGTTCTTTGGCTTCATCGGCCGAAAGTCCGGAAAGCGCTTCCAAACGTTCGATTTCCATTTTGTGGATTTTATCCAATACTTCGCCGGTAATATCTTCTTTTTTCAAAAAACCGTGA
>BNYG01000076.1 GCA_026000155.1 Bacteroidia bacterium
GGTCGCCACTTTGGGCGGATTGCTTTTCGGGTATGATACTGCCGTTATCTCCGGTGCGGAAAAAGGCTTGGAAGGCTTCTTTCAACAAGCGACCGATTTTACTTACACGAAGGGTTGGCACGGTTTTACCGCTGCCAGCGCTTTGATTGGCTGTGTATTGGGTGGAGCCATCTCCGGATGGTTCGCTTCTACGTTCGGACGGCGTAATTCGTTGCGCATCGCATCCGTGTTGTTCTTCTTGTCGGCTTTGGGTTCCTATTATCCGGAATTTCTGTTCTTTGATAAAGGAGACGCCTCTTTCAATTTGTTGATTGCGTTTAACTTGTATCGTATCTTAGGTGGTATCGGTGTGGGGTTGGCTTCGGCTGTTGTGCCGATGTACATTGCGGAAATTGCGCCCTCGAATATTCGGGGGACTTTGGTTTCCTGCAATCAATTTGCTATTATCTTTGGTATGTTGGTGGTTTATTTCGTCAACTATATGATTTTAGGCAGTCATGTCAATGACGTTTCCGACCCTTGGGTCGTTTCCACCGGATGGCGTCAGATGTTTGGTTCTGAGGCTTATGTCGCGGGAATATTTGGCATCTTATTATTTTTTATACCGAAAACGCCGCGTTATTTGGTTTTGATGGGTCAAGCGCCTGCCGCTTTAAATGTATTGACAAAAATCAATGGCGTTGACAAAGCCAAAGAAATTTTGAAAGAAATACAGGAAACAGCGAAAGAAAAAACGGAAAAACTGTTTACTTACGGTGTAACTGTGGTTATCATCGGTATTTTGTTATCGGTATTTCAACAGGCAATCGGTATCAATGCTGTATTGTATTTCTCGCCGCGTATCTTTGACAGCGTTGGCGTGGACGGAATGATGGGCACGGTGATTATGGGAATCATCAATATCATCTTTACCGTTGTGGCTATTCTGACGGTTGATAAATTCGGACGTAAACCGTTACTGATTATCGGGTCTGTCGGCATGGCAGTCGGTGCATTCGCCGTAGCGATTTTCGATAATTATCACGTTGCAGGCTTAGCTCCGGTAATTGCTATTATTGTTTATGCCGCATTCTTCATGATGTCGTGGGGTCCGATCTGCTGGGTATTGATTTCGGAAATTTTCCCGAATACGATACGTGGTCAAGCAATTGCTATAGCCGTTGCTTTCCAATGGATATTCAATTTCATTGTATCCTCGACTTTCCCCGGATTGTACGCTTTCAGTCCGATGGTTGCCTACGGTTTGTATGGCGCCGTATGCGTATTGGCGGCTGTATTTGTATGGAAATGGGTGCCGGAAACCAAAGGGAAAACCCTGGAAGATATGAGTAAACTCTGGCGGAAATAAAATCCGGTTCATTCATAAAAGAAAAGGTATTGCCGGCGCTATCTCCGAGATGAAGAAATTTATCGTCCTATTTTGGGGATACGCAACAAGTTAGTCCTCCTGTTCAATTGGATTTGGAATTATGTTACCTACGGCTATTCGCTGCGTCTGATTATCTATGCCCGTAAAGCGAAAGAGATACAAGACAGGGAGATACGTGAAGCGAAGACCCATTGGGGCGAAGATATTTTGAAATAATCTTGTAAAACAATAAATAATACAATGAAAAAAACAGCTTGCCTTCTGTGGATGGCTTTTATCCTGTCAGGAAGTATTCATGCGCAAACTCCCGAATGGGAAAATCCCGCAGTTTTCGGAATCAACAAAGAGCCGGCGCGCGCCACGGCTTTGCCTTACAGTAATGAATCTCAGGCGATAGCGGATATTTATTCCGGTTCGCCCTATTACCAATCGTTGGACGGTACCTGGAAATTCAATTGGCATAAAAAACCGGCCGACAAACCCGAAGGTTTTTACAAAGAAGGGTATGATGTCAGTCAATGGGACGATATTCAGGTTCCAGGCAACTGGGAATTGCAAGGTTTTGGGGTGCCTGTTTATACGAATATCAACTATCCGCATCCGGTCAATCCGCCTTATATTGACCACAGCGATAATCCGGTAGGTTGTTATGTCCGTGATTTCACTATTTCCAAAGACTGGGACGGACGGCGCGTATATCTGCATTTCGAAAGCGGATTGACGGCCATGTATATCTGGGTGAATGGCCGGAAAGTCGGTTACAGCGAGGTAACAAAAAGTCCTGCCGAATTTGATGTTACGCCGTATATCCGTCAAGGAAAAAATACCTTGGCGATAGAAGGCTATCGCTGGAGTGACGGCGCCTATTTGGAAGACCAGGATTTTTGGCGTTTATCCGGTTTTGACCGGAGCATTTATTTGTACAGTACCGGCCAAATCCGCATACAGGATTTCTTTGCCAAAGGCGATTTGGATAATTCGTATAAAAATGGTCTTTTTTCGGTGGATGTGACCTTGAAAAATTATCGGGATGACGTTGTAGGAGCAACCCTTGCGGTCGCCCTGTTGGATGAAACCGGTAAATCAATTTATTCGGAAACCGTTAAAAGGGCGACCGCAAGGGTCGCCCCTACGACCATCCATTTTGCAAAAAAATATCTTCACCCCATTTGTGGAGCAATGAAACACCTTATTTATATACTCTGCTTCTCACATTGAAAGATGAAAAAGGCAATATTATCGAAGTCAATTCAACGAAAACCGGTTTCCGAAAGGTGGAAATCAAAAACGCCCAATTATTAGTCAATGGAAAAGCCATTCTGGTAAGAGGCGTAAATCTGCACGAACACAATCCCTACACCGGACACGTGCAGACCGAAGAAATGATGCGCAAGGACATTGCGTTGATGAAACAAAACAATATCAATGCCGTGCGTACCAGCCATTATCCGCAAAGTGTCTTGTGGTATAAACTTTGCGATGAATACGGATTGTTTCTCGTGGACGAAGCCAATCTGGAATCGCACGGATTGGGTTATGGCCCGGAAAATGTCGCCAATTTCCCGGAATGGCGTGATGCACATCTCGACCGCGTTGTCCGTTTGGTAGAGCGGGATAAAAATCATCCTTCCGTGATTATCTGGTCGCTGGGCAATGAGGCCAGCAACGGAAAAGCCTTTTTTGATTTGTATGATTGGGTGAAAGCCAGAGACAACAGCCGTCCGGTGCAGTATGAACAAGCCGGTGAAAACCGGAATACGGATATTGTTTGTCCGATGTATCCGGGAATGGAAAGCATGAAAAGTTATGCTGCCCGCACGGATGTCACCCGTCCGTACATTATGTGCGAATATGCACATGCCATGGGTAACAGCACCGGCAATTTTCAGGAATATTTCGATATTATTTCGACGTCACCGCACATGCAAGGCGGATTTATCTGGGATTGGGTGGACCAAGGCATCGCCGCCACGGATGATTCCGGCAGAGATTATTGGGCGTATGGCGGCGACCTCGGCGGTTACCAATATATCACCGACCAGAATTTCTGTGCCAACGGCCTGATTACGCCCGACCGGAAACCTCATCCCGGATTGTACGAAGTAAAGAAAGTCTATCAGGACATTCTTTTTCATGCCAAAGACTTATCGAAAGGAATAATTACCATAGAAAACCGTTTCTTGTACAACGATTTGAAAGATTATGACTTCAAATGGGAAGTAATTAATAATGGCGAAAAAATAGCTGAAGGCAAATTAGACATATCACAAGCGCCCGGCACGAAAAAAGATGTTCTCCTTTCGCTTCCCGGCATTGTAAGTAAAGCGAAACAATTTGGTCCTGAATATTTTTTGAATATTTTTGCTTACACGAAGAAGGACACGGAAACAATTCCTGCCAATCACGAAATTGCTCGCGAACAATTCGCATTTCAAGAGTATTCTTTTGCTGAACTTCAATCTTCTGTGAATCCTGTAGAAGTAATAAAAGAAGATGCCAACACGGTTGTATTGAAAGCTTTGGACATAACCGCTACTTTCAGCAAAAGAAGCGGCGCCTTAGAAAGATATACCTAAATTAAAATTGTTTTTGTTTCCCATGATAATAATTGTTTTTACCTGTCATTGCGGGCTTGACCCGCAATCCCCTGCTAATCGTTAATGAGTGTTTAACGGTGTTCATAGGATTGCGGGTCAAGCCCGCAATGACAGACGTTAGATTAGATGTACATGTTTACTATTGATTCGTACAACTCTTGTTTGCCGCTGATTTGTTTCGGCTCGCCGGCCTTTTTAGCATAAGCTACCAAGTCTTCGAGCGATGATTTGCCTTCTTCAAATTTCTTGCCTTCACCTGCATCAAAAGAAGCGTAGCGGTCGGCAACCAATTCTTTGTAAGGCGATTGTTCCAAGATAGCGGCTGCTGTTTCCAAAGCGCGAGCGAATGCATCCATACCGGAGATGTGGGCGATGAAAATATCGTCCAAATCGGTCGAACTGCGGCGTGTTTTTGCATCGAAATTCGTGCCGCCGTTGCCCAAACCACCGGCTTGAAGAATCACCAACCAAGCCTGTGTCAATTCGTAAACGTCAATAGGGAATTGGTCGGTATCCCAACCGTTTTGAGCGTCACCGCGGTTAGCGTCGATAGAGCCTAACAGACCGGCATCGGCAGCAGCTTGCAGTTCGTGCTCGAAGGTATGACCGGCCAAAGTAGCGTGATTGACTTCGATATTCAATTTGAAATCTTTGTCCAAACCGTATGCGCGCAAGAAACCGATAACGGTTTCCGAATCCACATCGTATTGATGTTTAGTCGGTTCCATCGGTTTGGGTTCAATCAGGAAAGTGCCTTTGAAACCTTTGGAACGGGCATAATCGCGAGCAATGGTCAGCATTTGTGCCAAATGTTCTTTTTCACGTTTCATATCGGTGTTCAACAAAGAATAATAGCCTTCGCGACCACCCCAGAATACATAATTTTGTCCGCCCAATTCGATGGTTGCATCGATGGCGTTTTTGATTTGTAAGGCGGCACGAGCCACAACATCGAAGTCGGGATTGGTAGCGGCGCCATTGGTATAGCGCTTGTTGCTGAATACGTTAGCCGTTCCCCAAAGCAGTTTGATGCCTGTTTCGGCTTGTTTTTGTTTCGCGTAAGCAATGATAGCTTTCTGATTGGCTTCGTATTCTTCAATCGAATCGCCTTCAGCAATCAAGTCAATATCGTGAAAGCAATAGTATTCGATGCCGATTTTTTGCAAAAATTCAAAACCTGCATCCAATTTAGCTTTTGCAATTTCCAAAGCCGAAGCGCCCTGTGCCCATGGGAATGATTTTGTACCCGGACCAAACGGGTCGCCGCCATCGGCGCAAAGCGTGTGCCACCAAGCCATGGAGAATTTGCACCAATCTTTCATTTTTTTACCGTACACTACCTTTTCGGCATCGTAATAGCGGAATGCCAGCGGATTTTTACTGTCTTTTCCTTCAAATTTGATTTTCCCGATTTCCGGAAAGAATTCTTTTGCCATGATTTTTTAATTTTAAAATGTTAGTATTAATG
>BNYG01000077.1 GCA_026000155.1 Bacteroidia bacterium
ATATTCCCCTTGAAAAAGAACTAAGGAAGGATCGGCGGCTTCGCGGTAAGAAGGTTTGCCCCCGCTAAACATATAACTCAAGTTTAACGGATTTTTAACATGGCAAAGATACATTATTTTTTTATTTCCATACAATTATTTGGAATTATTCATTATCTTTGCAGCCTGCTTTTTTTTAAGCACTCTTTGGAATTACATGGGGGAAAGCAGTAATACAAATAATAAAAAAAACTTAATTGTATTAGTATGAATTTATTAGTGGAAAAATTATCCGCAAGTCCTGTTTGCGAAGTAGCAAGACAAGCAAAATCAAAAGGTATATATCCCTATTTTAGGGTTATTGAAAGTGATCAGGATACGGAAGTAACTATCAGCGGGCGAAAGGTCCTGATGTTCGGTTCTAATGCTTACCTTGGATTAACAAATCATCCGAAAGTCAAAGAAGCCGCTATTGCAGCAGTCAAGAAATACGGTACCGGTATGGCCGGAAGCCGTTTCCTCAATGGAACGCTGGACATTCACGTTGAATTGGAGAAAAAAATCGCCCGGTTTATGGGCAAAGACGACGCTATCACTTATTCTACCGGTTTTCAGGTAAATTTGGGCGTCGTTTCTTGTTTGACCGGCCGTGAAGATTACATCCTTTGGGACGAACTGGATCATGCTTCCATCATTGAAGGACATCGCTTGTCGTACTCCCAAAAATTGAAGTTCAGGCACAATGATATGGAATCGTTGGAAAAACAACTCCAAAAATGCGAGCCGGACAAAGTGAAACTGATAGTCGTGGACGGCGTTTTCAGTATGGAAGGCGATATTGCCAATTTGCCCGAAATCGTGCGTTTGGCAAAAAAATACAATGCCAATATTATGGTGGATGAAGCCCATGGATTGGGCGTTTTAGGCCGTCAGGGACGCGGCGCTTGCGATCATTTCGGATTATTGCCCGAGGTGGATTTAGTCATGGGAACATTCAGTAAATCCTTAGCTTCGATCGGCGGATTTATAGCCGGAGCGCAACCGGTCATTGATCATTTGCGTTATACCTCGCGACCGTATATTTTCAGCGCCAGCAATACGCCGGCAGCTACGGCAGCAGCGAATGCCGCTTTGGATATTATGATGAACGAACCGGAACGGATCCAGCATTTGTGGGACTTAACGGATTATGCGTTAAGAAGATTCCGTGAAATGGGTTGTGAAATAGGAAATACTTCCACCCCCATCATTCCTCTTTTTATCCGGGATAATGACAAGACTTTTCTGGTAGTCAAGAAGTTGTTTGAGCAGGGAGTTTTCGTCAATCCGGTCGTATCGCCCGCAGTCAATCCGGCCGATACATTGATTCGTTTTTCACTGATGGCTACCCATACATTCGATCAACTGGATTATGCCTTGGAGAAAATAGAAAAATGCTTTCAAAAAGTAGGGGTTCTGGAATATCAATTAGCTTAATTTCAGATTAAATTCTTTTGCTAAAGAAATAATGGCCGGATTTTTTTCGGCCATAAATTTAAATATATCCCGTCCGCCATACGGAACATAATCTTTTTCATCTTCCGTAACCAATATTTCCAATTCAATTTGGGTATTCCGCAATTGTCCGGACAAATTTCTTTTTATTTCTTCTGCTTTGCTTTTTAACTTATCTTCCTGATCGGGATTAAAAACGGCAATACGAATCCGGTTACCGGCTTGTAATTGAGGGGAGATATTCAAGATGGTATTTTTCAAATGCGCATCTTCTTCTTTTCCGGCGTAATTTTTCCAGGCTCTTTCCAAATCTTCTTGCGTAAATGCTTCATTCAACACCGGATTTTGCGTTTCCGTTTCCGGCGCTTTTTCTTTCGGTTGATCCGATACCGGTTTTATTGAACGCCGCAGTGGGCTGTTAGCTGCTAACGGTCCGGAAGAGGCCGGCCTGGCTGCAAGCGGTTTTTCTTCAACGGTTTTTGGGGACGATTGAGACGCTTGAGATACTTGGGACGTTTGTTTTTGTTCGACAGGAGCGGTTTGTTCATTCGGAACGAGAGGCTCAATCGTTATTTTTTTTTTGTCAGCAACCGGTGAGGATTGTTGATTCAACTGACAGAGGCGGATAAGCAGTAATTCGAGCAGTAGTCGCTTGTTTTTACTGTAGCGGTAATTCAAATCGCTGTCGTTGCTCCATTCAATGGCTTTATATAAAAATGCATCCGAGCATTGCTGAGCCAAATTTTTGTATTTTTCTTTCACGGCATCCCCTACTTCAAATAACACCAGGGTTTGCGGATCTTTGCATACCAGCACATCCCGGAAAAAATTGGCTAAACCGGTCAGAACGTGTTGTCCGTCAAAGCCTTTTCCCAAAATTTCATTCAAAATCAACAAACTTTGACTGACCTCTCCCGCCAACAAGTGCGCGGTCAACCGGAAATAATATTCGTAATCCAATACATTCAGATTGTCGATAACCGATTGATAGGTCACATTTCCGGCAGAAAAACTGACTACCTGATCAAAGATAGACAAAGCATCGCGCATCCCGCCGTCCGCTTTTTGGGCGATAGTATTCAGGGCTTCCCTTTCGACGGAAACATGTTCGCTTTTAGCCACATATTCCAGATGATCGACGATATCATTGATCGTAATCCGGCTGAAATCATAGATTTGGCAACGGGACAGAATGGTCGGGATAATTTTATGTTTCTCGGTAGTAGCCAGGATAAACACCGCATGATGAGGAGGTTCTTCCAAGGTTTTCAAAAAAGCATTGAACGCCGCAGTCGATAGCATGTGCACTTCATCAATAATATAGACTTTGTACCGGCCCATTTGAGGCGGTATCCGTACCTGTTCGGTCAGCGAACGAATATCATCGACCGAATTATTGGAAGCGGCATCCAGTTCATAAATATTGTACGAACGGTTTTCATTGAAAGACCGGCAGGATTCACATTCATTACACGCTTCGCCATCCGGTTGCGGATGTTGGCAATTGATGGTTTTCGCAAAAATACGCGCACAAGTGGTTTTGCCCACTCCCCGCGGACCGCAAAAAAGATAAGCATGCGCTAATTTATTATTTTGAATCGCATTTTTCAGGGTGGTGGTCAACGATTTCTGCCCCACTACCGATTGAAAAGTGGCAGGGCGGTATTTTCGTGCCGATACAATATAATTATCCATGGAATATTTGTTAAATCTGTTCCACAAAGGTAATAAAAAAGTTTGATGTGTTGCTATAAAATTAGTATCTTTGTGGGGACAAAAGAAAGCACGCTTGATTCGAATATAGATTTGTTTAATTTTAATATTTTAATCATGGCAAAAAAAGTTGCAGTATTAGTAGTCAATCCGGTCAACGGATTTGGTTTGTTCCACTACCTGGAATCATTTTATGAAAACGGTATTCCGTACAAAACTTTCGCTGTGGCGCCCGCCACACAAGTAAAAACCAATTCGGGAATCAGCATTCAAACAGACGATGTGATAGCCAATCTGAAAGGGCACGAAGCGGATTATGATGCGCTTGTGTTTGCTTGCGGCGATGCAATGCCCAAGTTTGGCGAAAATGCAGGAAAACCTGAAAATCAGGATTTAATAGCGGTTATCCAAGCATTTGGGGATAAAGAGAAGATCATCGCCGGTCATTGCGTAGCGGCCTTGATTTTCGATATCGCCGGAATAGCCAAAGGCAAAAAAGTAGCCCTTCATCCCTACATCAAGGATGCAGTAACCGGCGCTACCGGTACGAATGAAACGACTGTGGTGGACGGTAATATCTATACCGCTCAAACCGAAAATGCTATCGGATCCTTGTTAACCAAGCTGCTGGAAGCGTTGAAATAATCCGCAGTTCTTTATTTTGGAAGAAATGACGGATAAAAATCCATTATTTCTTCCAAAGCCGTTGTAAATGCTCCTGTATTTTCAATTCCTGCGGATTATTCTGCGCCTGCCAGAATTGTTTGTGTTTGATTTCCTGCGGCAAAAAATCTTGTTCTACAAAATTGCCTTCGTAATTGTGGGCATATTTGTAGCCTTTGCCGTAATCGAGGTCTTTCATCAGTTTGGTGGGAGCATTGCGCAAATGCAAGGGTACCGGGAGATTGCCCGATTGTCCTACTTCCGCCAAAGCGCCTTCGATTGCCATATAGGCCGAATTGCTTTTGGGACTGGTCGCTAAATAGACCGTTGTTTCTGCTAAAATAATCCTTCCTTCGGGCCATCCGATTTTGGTCAGGGCATCGAAACAGGCATTGGCTAACAATAATGCGTTGGGATTGGCCAATCCGATATCTTCCGCAGCGGAAATGACCAAACGGCGGGCAATAAATTTCGGATCTTCGCCTCCCGCCACCATGCGCGCCAACCAATAGATAGCGCCGTCCGGATCGCTTCCCCGGATGGATTTGATGAACGCGGAAATAATATCGTAATGCATCTCGCCGCCTTTATCGTAAGCCGCGGGATTTTCCTGCAAACGGTCAGTGACCAAGGCATCGGTGATAACAGTTGTTGGCGAAGTATCGGCATCGACCACCAATTCCAATATATTCAATAATTTACGGGCATCGCCACCGGCAAACCGCAACAAAGCAGCCGTTTCCTCTACTTTAATTTTACGCTTTTGCAACTCGACATCTTCTGTTAAAGCCTTGTTCATCAAAGCAAGCAAATCTTCATCTTCCAAACTTTTCAGCACATATACCTGACAGCGCGACAAGAGCGGACGTATCACTTCAAACGAAGGATTTTCGGTGGTAGCGCCAATCAGGGTAATGGTTCCGTTTTCAACGGCAGCCAGCAAGGAATCCTGTTGGGATTTACTGAAACGGTGAATTTCGTCGATAAACAGGATGGGACGCTCTTTATTGAAAAACTGCGAACTTTTGACCTTGTCAATAATTTCCCGCACGTCTTTCACGCCGGAATTGATAGCGCTCAAGGTAAAAAAAGGAATATCCAATTGTTTGGAAATGATTTTCGCCAAAGTCGTTTTGCCCACGCCGGGAGGTCCCCACAGAATAAAGGAAGGAACATGTCCCGAATCAATCATTTTCCGGAGCACACTCCCCTGCCCGACCAATTGTTTTTGACCGGCATAATCGTCCAGGGAATGAGGACGCATTCGTTCCGCTAATGGTCGATTATTCATTGGGGATTATGGATGAAGCCATTTGTTTTTATAATAACGGGGATAGGGTTCGGATACGGCTCCGAAATTCCGGTAAAATTGCGCCACAGAGGGTGCTGTAGATCCTTCAAAAACCAATCAATAT
>BNYG01000078.1 GCA_026000155.1 Bacteroidia bacterium
TTGGATTTGTCGCAAGGCAGTCAGAAATTAGGTTTGATTTTGCCGAATGTTCCGTTGGCTACTGTCGGCGCTTGGCAGTTGGATGCAGGTACCGGAGTGAAAGGAACAGTTGTTTACAATACGAATGCCGATTTGAAAGATGCAGCCGGTTCAAAAATAGGTAAATGTCAATCGACGATAAGGCCAATTGGGACTCGGGTCACGCGCTGGCAGGCCAGACGGACTTCCGTTCTTTTGGGGGCTGGGACACCCAGTCATACTGGTGGACATCAACCGAGAACTATGCACTGCAAAGAACGGTGGGATATGATTACAAATTTGTCAACAACTATAAAGATCCTGAGGGCTATTTGCTGCGTTGCGCTAAGGCTCAGTAGTCCGTTGGGTGCGTCCTCCCGGAAATATAGAATTAGATAAAGGCTTATTTAACGAAGAATTAAAAATCAATCAGGATGAAATCTAAAACAAGCTTGCACGCAAAGACGATGCGGGTGGAAAAGAAAATAAAAAAGTGGTATATCAAACTGTTTATGTCCCACCGGATCGCTCCGGTCGATTTGGGAGGCAAATCGGGAGGAAATTAAAAACGCATAAACCAAAATAAAATATTAAATCATTTTTTTCATTCTCAGAGAATCCCGTTCCATTTAAATGAATGGAATGGGATTCGTGATGTAATGAAAGTAGGAATTTTTAAAGAAATTTATACATATGAAACAAAATTTATGGTACGATTATTTCTTGAAAACGCTGGACGAACAGTTTCCCAAGAAATCACAACTGATAGCTGCGTTGATGGATTTGTTATTGCTCGAACGGGAAGCGATTTATCGCCGGCTGCGTAAAAAGGTGCTGTTCACTGTGTATGAGGTGGCAACTATTACGCGTGCGTGGAATATTTCATTAGATAAAATTATCAATACTTCCGAAGGAAATGCCGACTTTCGGTTAAAAATATTGATGAGTGTTAATCCTACCGAAAGAGACGTAAGGATGATGCAAGAGTTTGTCGATTCTTTGAAATTTTTAAAGGACGACCCGAATGCAGAATATATAGAAGCGTGCAATATTTTGCCTATGGTTTTGTTGTCGAATTTTCCACAATTAATCAAGTTCTATACCTTCGCATGGATGTATCGTTATGGCGGAGAGCATGCGCCCCACTCTTTCACTCAGACTGTTCCTTCGGAAATAATGATGGAATGGGAACACGCTCATTACGAAAATCTCGTCAACATTCCCAATATTCATTTTATTTTTGATGCGCAAATCATCTATTATCTGATCAATGAAATCAACTATTATGCTTCGATTTATATGATTACTCCGGAGGAAATCGGGGTGATTAAACAGGAAATCCGGGCTTTTCTGGATTACATGGAAAAAATATTGAAACAAGGTCATTTTCCGGAAACGAACAACAGGGCGAATTTATATATTTCACAAACCAACATAGATACGGGTTATGCCTGTTATTGTTCGGAAAAGATAAAGGCAAGTAAAATACGCACGTTTATTATGAACGTGATCGTTACTCAAGACGATCGACTGTTTGACGATCAACGGAATTGGCTCCATTTGAAAAAACGGGCAGCGATACAAATATCCGGCGCCGATGAAAAGCGCAGGATAGATTTCTTTCGGCAACAGCGGCAATTAGTAGATAGTTTGCCGGGGTAAATTAACCCTGTTTTCCACTAAGTTGAGATTTCAGATAATGAATGTATTTAAATAAAAGGAGGTAAAATGAAATTTAAATTGGATGTTATGAAGTATGCTTTAGGATGCGGACTGTTTTTTACAGCTATCTATTTTTACCGTAACCGGAGCACGTCCCCTTCTTCCGGAACGTAGTCGAAATCTTTTTTGTTGAGTTTATACAAATTTTTCACCTGCATGCCGTAAGTTTGGGAGATGCTGTGCATCGACTCGCCTACTTCAACAACATGTTCGGTATAAGGCTTTTCGGCTTTCTTGTTTTTCTTTTCCAAATAAATAATATTTCCCTTGTAAACCGGAAAATCTTCCGGGACTTCGTTGTATTTAATCAGGTCTTTTACATTGAAACCCATGTCATTGGCAATTCGTTCGTAACTGTCGTTGTCAACACCCAGGACATAGATTAAACCATGGTCGGTGTACGGGGTGCGTTTGAGAGTGACGAAATGTGTATCTTTTGATTTCCCTTTGGCATCAAAACGGTACAGTTCGTAGTCTTCTATCAGTTTAATCAACTTGTTAGCATAAGCTTTGTCGGTGGCGTAACCACATTTTTGCAGTCCTTTCGCCCAGGCAACATAATCTTTTATGTCCAATTCAAACAAGGAGGCATAACGATTTCGTTGTAAAAATTGGGAATGGTCTTCAAAGGATTCTTCCGCTTTTTTATAACTCCGGAAACAATCATTCGGCCCGTCATCGGCCCGGTACACCCGGTCTCCTTTCCAGTCGGAATGGCATTTGATGCCAAAATGGTTGTGGGTATCCCTGACGAACTTGCTTTTTCCTGCGCCCGATTCCAATATCCCTTGGGATAAGGTAATGCTCGCCGGAATTTTATATTTAGCCATGTGTTTTATGGACAACTCTTTATAATTGTCGATATAATCCAAATAGTTTTGATTGCGTCTTTGAGCCGTCAGCTGAACCGGCAATACGAATGATAAACAAAAAAACCAAAGTATAGTATAATGTATTTTCATATCTGAGATGAAACGTTTATATTTGTATGAATAATAACAATAATTCCATGAAAGAATTAAAAATCAGTGCAAAGATACAAGTTTGTGATTACAATGAGCTAAATCCGGCCGAAAAAAATTTAATTGATGCGGCAAAAGAAGCGGTGATGCGTGCGTATGCTCCCTATTCACGATTTCAGGTGGGCGCTGCGGCGCTTTTGGCGAATAATGAAATAGTTACCGGCAACAATCAGGAAAATGTAGCGTATCCTTCCGGCTTGTGCGCCGAACGAACCACCTTATTTTACGCCAATTCCCGGTTTCCCGATACAGCAGTCGATACGCTGGCTGTGGCGGCTTATACGAACGGCGATTTTACAGAGGAACCGGTCAGTCCTTGCGGAAGTTGCCGTCAGGTGATTTTAGAAGCGCAAAACCGCTATAATCATCCGGTTCGGATGATGCTTTATGGTAAAAAAGGGGTTTATATTATTGAAAAAATTACCGATTTACTGCCGTTGTCTTTTGGTTCTTTTTGACTTGAATAAGGTTTTTTTTGTTACCATCATAGATTGAAAGACACTGAAAATGCAATCTGCCAACGGGAAATTACTTTTCTATTTCCGGTATTTCTCCTGAAACAAGCTAGGCGACAACTGGGTTTTCTTTCTGAAAATCCGGGCAAAGTAAGAGGCGTCTTCAAATCCTAATTGAAAAGATATTTCATTGATATTCAATTTGCTGTAGAGCAATAAGCGTTTGGCTTCCGTCATTTTCAAATCTAATAAAAGTTGTTTGGACGAAACGCCTGAAAAATCCTGGCAAATCGTATTCAATACCGTTGTTGAAATATGCAGCGTGTCGGCGTATTTATCCATCGAAAGGATTTTAAGGTTGCCGGTCATTATCAATTCTTTGAATTCTAAGAAGATATGATTGGTAGGGTCCGAAGAAAAGACTTCATCCCGCATTTTACCGGCCATCAATGAATAAAAACAGTGAATGGAAGTCCTGATTTTAGTTTGCGAATCCTCTTCATCCGATTGGCAATTTTTGATCAGATTTTCAATCACCCTGATCGCTTCCAATGCGCCGGCATAATAAGCGAGGTTGGATAAAGTATCTTCTTTTAGCATTGCATAAAGATACTGATTATTTTTCTCAAAATGTATTATTTTTCTCAAATGTAATTTTTTTGTAACAAAAGCGTAAAAGACTTGTAATATTCGTGCAATACTTTTGCGTCATAATTAATTTTAATAATCATTCAAAGAAGGATTCATGAAAAAAAGTATTGCTACGCTATTCTGCTGCCTGTGTATAATGACAACTTATGCACAATTAGAAGAACCGGAACTGACACCGGTAGAAAAATTGGAACAAAAGACAGAAACGCTCGAAAGCGCTGTGCAAAAACTACAAAAGTTCAAAGTATCGGGTTACATCCAAACTCAATATCAATATGGAGAAAAAGACGCTTCGCTGAAAGTCGGCTCGGCAAATGAAAACTCTGAAGAGGCGTTCAACCGCATCGGCATTCGCCGCGGACGCATCAAATTTGTGTATGAGGAAGGCATTGTTTCTGCCACTTTTCAACCTGACATTACCGAAAAAGGCGTTTCGTTCAAAGACGCTTTCTTGGCGGTAAAAGACCCATGGGCAGGCACAAGCGTTCTGAAAGCCGGTATCTTCGACCGTCCGTTTGGCGACGAAATCAGTTTTTCGTCTTCCCGGCGCGAATCGCCCGAACGTTCGACCATCTTCCAAACGCTCTTTCCCGAAGAACGAGATTTGGGCGCATCTCTCACCTTGCAGGCTGCCAAAACTTCGCCATGGAACATCCTTAAACTCGAAGCCGGATTGTTTGCCGGTAACGGTATCAAACAGGAAACCGACAGCCGCTTGGATTTTATCGGGCACTTGTCTGTTGCCAAAGCAATCGGCAGCGATATGAAAATCGGCGGCGGCGTTTCTTATTATAACGGCGGCGTTTATCAGGGAACGGAAAACATTTATTCGATTGCCGGTAAAGCGTTTGTGTTGAACAACAACGCCGACAACAAAGGTCAATTTGCTAAACGAGAATATGTTGGCGTAGATGCACAGTTTAGCGTTATGAGCGCTTTGGGAATGACGCAATTGAGAGGCGAATACCTCTTTGGCGAGCAACCCGCCGCAAAAGGCAACAGCAAAAGTCCGAATGCTTCCACATTGCCAACCATCGACACTTATAATCGTAATTTTTCCGGCGGCTACGTTGTTTTTGTGCAGGATATCGGAGCGTTACCCGTTTCTGCCGTGCTGAAATACGATTGGTATAACCCCAACACAAAAATTTCCGGAAACGAAGATGTTACGAATGGAGATATAGCAGTCAACACATTCGGTTTCGGACTTTTATGGCGCGCAAATGCCAATCTGAAATTAACGGCATACTACGAAATCAACAAAAACGAAACTTCCGCCGGTATTGACAAGTACACGGAAGATCTCAAGGATAATGTATTTACGTTGAGATTACAATATAAATTTTAACA
>BNYG01000079.1 GCA_026000155.1 Bacteroidia bacterium
TGTAAAAATGATTATATAAATGATTATAATTAAAAAAGAAAGAAATTATGAATAGAATTATTTATCTGTTTTTATTAGCAAGCTCCTAATAGACGTAACGTGCAAATAATGAAGTAGTTGTTCGGCGTAGGCTCCAGCCCAATGTCGTCAACTTAAGGATTTTCGTATTGTTTTTTATATACATACAAAATATTTTGAAACCATTTCAAAGGCTTTTTCATGAAAATTTTTCAAATAATATTGACATCGTTTCCTTAAATTGACGACATTGGGCTGGAGCCAACGCCGAACGGGGGATACGCTGTGGTTGCACCGGTCGCTGTAAATTTTTGCATTGAATGTTTGAAATCCAAACTTATATTTACTATCTTTGTGATTGTAAGTATTTCATTTGCCTTTGGGCAACTAAAACAAAATAACGATTATGGCAACAATAACATTAAATTATAATTCTCGAAATTCGCTTATCAATAGCATTATAGGTAGTGCAATTTTAGCTGGTGCTAAGGTAAGCAAAGCAACTTCATTGAATGTAAAAGCGGCAGATAAAAAAAGAAATTTCTTTGACCAGCCTGTTAAAAAACAGTATGAGTATTTTTTTGGTAAGAAGAAAGAATATACTGATAATGAAGTTTTTGCGTACAATTCAATCCTTAATGTAAATAAAATATTAGCCGAAAAAGATGAAAATTAATCAAAGAGATATTATTAATATAGAGTTTCTGTTTCCAAACGGAAAAACAAAAAACCATTACGGTATTGTAGTTTCAAACAATGAATTGATAGAAGCAGAAGGGTTTGTTTATTTGGTTCTCATAACATCGAAAGATTATAATTCAGAATACTATTTTGAACTTTCTGATGATATGATACTTAATTTCAAATTTCCAAAGAAAAGTTATGCTAAGTGCCATATTTTAATGGTAACTGTGGATAATATACTTTCACAGAGAGTAGGGACGATAAAAAACAGCCATTTGAGCAAATAAAAAGCAGAATTATAGAATCTATTTTCTGAAATTTTATCCTACGCCAGCCGGAGGCCGGCTTTTAACAATGACGTAGCGGGGACGCTACGCCAAACGGGGTTTACACGCTACGCCGAGCAGGGGTTTCATGTCATTTTTTTTGAAAGAATCTGCAATATGAATCATTTTTTTGAAAATAGTTACAATTGAGTGACGATTTTTTGCATATTTCCCAATTTTTTTTATTTTCTTTGTACTCGAAATCAATATTCACTATAAAAATGACTATTATGAAGAAAATATTTTATATAACCGTTGTTCGGCGTAGGCTACAGCCTTGCAAATTAACGAGTTGGATATGTAATGAATAGTATAGGCATGTATTTTGGATTGGTTATGAGGATATATGATGATTGTGAGTATTTGGAAAGAAACGCCAGCCGGAGGCCGGCTTTTAACAATGACGTAGCGGGGACGCTACGCCAAACGGGGGATTAATGTGGTTTCTTTTCTACCGAGCGATTCATTTCTATACGGAATGAAATTAAGAATTGATTAAAAAACAAATTTTAGACACAAATAATAGATATATGAAAAAGATCGTTTTATGGATGTGTATTTTATTTTTTACTACTACTTGGAGTTGTAAGAATCAGAAAAATGATATTAAAGGAATGGATACTATATTGATAGATTTAGAAAAGGTATCTATTTTAAATTTTGAAGAGTATTTTTCCAAAATAGAGATAATTCCTTTGGCAAGCAATGAGAATTCTTTAATTGCCATTTGTAAAAAATTGATAATGAATGAAAATAAGGAGAGCTACATTCTATTTGATTACAAACAAGGTGGAATCTTTTGTTTTGATCAAAAAGGTAATTTTGAATTTAATTCATTAGATAAAAAAGGCAAGGGACCTGAAGAATATCCGGTATGTTATGATTTTGTTCATAACACGATCGATTCTACTTATGAATTTTTGGATCCAATGGGAATCATTTATGTGTATGATGAAAATATGAGATTTGTCAAACGGATAACGATAAACAACGAAAATGAATTGAAAGCCATCCAATTTTTTATGCCTGTTAACCATGATATGTATGCTCTATATAATTTCACAGATGAAAAGGAAATGTTGTATTTTTATTCTAAATCGGAAGAAAAAATTATAAAAACAATATCACTTCCAAAGATAATGAATTTTGTGGAATTAAATTCCACTCCTTTTTCAAAAATAAATGATATTATTTTTTTTAATTCTGCTTCTATCTCAAATGCCATCTATCAAATTAATGTAGAAACATTATCTTTACTTCCTGTCAGGATTGACTATGGAAATCAAACATTAACAGAAGAAATAGGAAAAGATTATAATACGAAAGAAAAAATTTCTAATTTTTTTGGAGAGAATCAATATGCTTTCCCCATAAAAATAACTCAAAATGAAAAATCGTATTATATATTGAGTAGTTGGCATAAAAAGATTTATTTTTCAATCAATGATAAAAAAACAAAACGAACAATAACCGGAGAGAATAGATTTTCCAATGGTGTTAGTATTCCTATGGTTCATTTTGTCACTAATGATATTCTATATTGTATATCACCGGCGCTTCATATAAATTCCGCCATAGATATAAACTGTTTAACGGAAGAAAGCAAAATACAATTATCACAGATACAAGAAGATGATAATCCTGTAATTGTGAAATATTATTTAAAAAAATAGTATATGCATCTGTTTCTTGCGAAATGATAGAGATATATACGTTAGACGATACTAAAATGATATTAGATAAAGGTTTTTATACAACCTTGCCTGATTTTTCTATAGTGGAACAGAATGGAGGTAAAGGTGTAAAAATGGATATTAAAGGCGGACACTATATCGCTCTCCCCTCGTTGGGCGTAGTGTAAAAATGATTATATAAATGATTATAATTAAAAAAGAAAGAAATTATGAATAGAATTATTTATCTGTTTTTATTAGCAAGCTCCTAATAGACGTAACGTGCAAATAATGAAGTAGTTGTTCGGCGCAGGCTCCAGCCTGCGTCGTGTTAAAAGCAAGGCTCCAGCCTTGCAAATTAACGAGTTGGATATGTAATGAATAGTATAGACATGTATTTTGGATTGGTTATGAGGATATATGATGATTGTGTGTATTTGGAAAGAAACACCAGCCGGAGGCCGGCTTTTAACAATGACGTAGCGGGGACGCTGCGCCAAACGGGGGACGCTACGCCAAACGGGGTGGAAAATTGTCTGTTCTCACAAAAGGCTTGACAATATACACCACCCCGGACTCCCCTCTAAAAAAGAAAGGAGGTTTTATGATTCGGCAAAGGTATTAAATTATTATGACAAAAATCGTTGGCCAGGCTGATGGATTTTTACAAAAGTATAATTCCTGCAAAAAATGTATGGTTTTGTACTTATCAAATAATAACTTATAAACAAATTAAATTTTCAAAAATATGAAGAAAATAATTTTAGGAAGTATTGCTATTATGGCAATCGCAGCAGTGGCTGCGGTTAATGTGAATTTGAATTCACAGAGTGAAAAACTATCGGCAATGATGTTGGCTAATGTGGAAGCGTTGGCTCAAGGTGAAAGCAATAACCAAGGATGGGATGAAGATAAACAGGAGTCTGAACATTATATGAACGGAAATCTATATAAAAAATCCAAAATTGTTAATTGCTATGCAGGAGGCCCAAATTCGCAATGTACCTCAGGTTGTTTTTATCAAGTAAAAAATTCAGATGAAAGTTGGACATCATGGCTTAATTGTTAACAATTAATAATAGGGGTGGTCAAAAAATGAAATTTTCAGTAATTGATTTTTGGGTCACCCTTATTCTAAAAAAAATAAACAGATGAAAATATATATATTATTGATTAGTATCTGCTTGCTTACCGCATGTATGAAAAAAAACAGCATAACAGACAATGCTGTATTTACAGTATCTATTGATAAAGATAATTATCAAGAAGAGATACGCTATTCTGAATTGTTTGATAGCTTGGAATATATTATTTTAGAAACGTCCGACAATGTTTTAATAAAAGAATTAAGCCAAATAAAATATGCCGATGATAAAATCTTTGTATTAGATAAAAGTACCCAATCCTTATTTTCATTTGATAGAAAAGGAAAACTAATCTGGAAAATTCAAAATATTGGACAGGGACCAAAAGAATATTCTCAATTAATGGATTTTGATATTGATGAAAAAAACAATCAAATTTTCCTGTTTAGTCGCCACGAGAAAATACAAGTATATGATTTTTCGGGTCAATTTATTAACGAATATAGAATACCATTAAGAGGAATTTCTTTCTCCTCAAACGACAATAAGTTATACCTGTATTCCGGTAATAGGGCAAATTTAATTAATGGGAAAAATGAAAATTATGGTTTGTTGTTTATCAAAGAATCAACCGTTTTAAAGGGAGAACTTCCATTTAAAGAAGAATTGCCCTCCGTTATGATTTATAATTCTCCTAATGCATTCTGTAAATACGACAATGAAGTTCGTTTTTTTATGCCTTTTTTAACTAATATATATTCTATTAAGGGAGATAGCCTGTATGTGAAATATTATTTTGATTTTGGGAAGTTCAATTTACCTGCTGACTATTTCGATAATCACACGGTTGATGATTTAAACAAAAGTCAATACGCATACGGTTTGAACTCGTATTCTGAAAATCAAAAATATTGTTTTTTTAAAATTAATTGTAATCAACAGAGTTACACGGTTATCTATTTTAAAGACCAACAGAAAGTGTTGTGTTATGAAAAATTCATGGATGATATTGCCTATTGTTTCCCCGCTATTTATCAAGCTACAAACGATTATTTCATAGGAGCACGTTATGCGGAAGACCTCTTTATGGAATACAATTATTCAAAAGAGAAACGAAAAAATACACTCTTGAAAAAAATAATTTCCGAAATAACGGAAGACAATAATCCTGTGTTATTTTTCTGTCATTTAAAATAATTTTAAATTCATACCTCGTTGGGTGTAGTGTAAAAATGATTATATAAATGATTATAATTAAAAAAGAAAGAAATTATGAATAGAATTATTTATCTGTTTTTATTAGCAAGCTCCTAATAGACGTAACGTGCAAATAATGAAGTAGTTGTTC
>BNYG01000080.1 GCA_026000155.1 Bacteroidia bacterium
AAGGGACTATAGAGACTTTTGGGACTCCTAATCCTTAATCCTTTTTTTGACAGGGTATTCTCTTTTTGCCAAAACTGCTCGCGCAATCTTGGTTGTACTACGTAATTATGGAAATATGTCAAAGACCGTTGTTGTGCGCTTTTCTCAAACGCGGATGCAAAGGTAAGACTTATTTTTTTATCTGCAAGTGTCTTGCAAAAATAATTCAACAAAAACATGTTAATTGACAGATAATCAATGAAATATTTTTTAAAATTATTTCAAAACTTCATACTTAATTGTACTCGTTTCCTTTCAATGTCCACACTTAATACTTTGACTTGGATGTGTTGGTGGATGGAAACAACGGTTGTCGGGTCGGAAATAAACCGGTCTGCCAGATTAGAAATGTGTACCAAACCTTTTTCTTTAATTCCAATATCTACGAAGCAGCCGAAATTGGTAATGTTGCTGACAATTCCGGGCAGAATTTGTCCTTCCCGCAAATCGTTCATTGTCCGGACGTTCGGATCAAATTCAAAAACTTTGATGCCCTGGCGCGGATCCCGTCCCGGTTTATCCAATTCGGCCATTATATCCAAAAGTGTCGGCATACCGGTTTTTTTATTGACATAGTTATCCAATTGAATTTTACTTTTCAATTCCGCATTTTTAATCAGTTCATCTACACTGCTATCCAAGTCTTTAGCCATGGATTCTACAATATAATAACTTTCCGGATGGACAGCCGAATTGTCCAAGGGATTTTTCGCATCCGGGATACGGAGAAATCCTGCCGCTTGTTCGTAGGCTTTTTCACCCAGCCGGGGAACTTTCAATAATTCTTCCCGTGATTTAAACGGACCGTTTTTCGTCCGGTATTCTACTATTTTTTTTGCCAGGGAAGGTCCCAAACCGGAAACATACGTCAACAAATGTACGCTGGCCGTATTCAGATTGACTCCTACTAAATTGACACAATTTTCAACCGTCTGATCCAAGGAATTTTTCAACTCCGTTTGATTGACATCGTGTTGATACTGCCCTACCCCAATGGATTTGGGTTCGATTTTAACCAACTCCGCCAAAGGATCGGTCAATCTTCTTCCGATGCTGACAGCTCCCCTGACGGTCACATCATAGTTGGGAAATTCTTCCCGGGCTATTTTGGAGGCGGAATAAACCGAAGCTCCATCTTCGCTTACTACAAAGACTTGGATTTTATGGCCATACTGTAAATTAGTGATAAATTGTTCGGTTTCGCGACCGGCTGTTCCGTTGCCAATGGCAATGGCATCAATGGCATACGTGCTCACCAGTGAAGTAATTTTTGCCCCCGCTTTTCCCGATTCGTGTTGAGGGGGATGCGGATAAATCGTTTCGTTATGCAACAAATTGCCTTGTGCATCCAGACAGACCACTTTGCAACCGGTACGGAACCCGGGGTCGATTCCCAAGACTCGTTTTTGTCCCAAGGGAGGAGCCAAAAGCAATTGGCGTAAATTTTCCGCAAAAACTTTTATGGCTTGTTTATCCGCTTTTTCTTTGGAGATGGCAGCAAATTCCGTTTCTATGCTTGGCTTTAATAAACGTTTATAACTGTCTTTCATTGCCATTTTTACTTGTTCGGAAGAAGGCTCGCCGGGAGGATTGCCCTGACGGATAAAACGTTTATTCAAGGATTTCAAACCCTGTTCATCGTCATCAGGGGAAATATTTACTCTTAAAAAACCTTCGGATTCGCCCCGGCGCATGGCCAACAGCCGGTGAGAAGAACATTTGGCCAGCAGTTCGCTGAAATCGAAATAATCGCGGTATTTAACCGCTTCGGTTTCTTTTCCTTTTATGATTTTAGAAGAAATGACGGCCTCCCGTTGAAATAAGTTACGAATGGTATTTCGCGCCTTTTCATCTTCATTTACCCATTCTGCAATAATGTCTCGCGCCCCTTGTAAAGCTTCCTCTATATCTTTTACTTCTTCATTTACAAACCGTGTCGCTTTGCCGTAAATATCCCATTCCTTTTGTTCTTTGAGAATTTTTGCCAGCGGTTCCAAACCTTTTTTCCGGGCTACTTCAGCTCTAGTTTGTCTTTTGGGTTTATACGGTAAATAAATATCTTCCAATTCGGTACTGTCCCAACTGTTTCCAATCCGGGATATTAATTCGGAAGTCAATTTTCCCTGTTCGTCGATCGAATGGAGGATGACTTCTTTCCGCTTGCTTAATTCTTTCAGTTTTTCGTACTGTTGTTTGATTTCGCCGATTTGGACTTCATCCAATCCTCCGGTCACTTCTTTCCGGTAACGGCTGACGAATGGAATAGTGGCTCCTTCGTCCAACAAATCAATTGTTTTAGCGATTTGCCTTTCCGTAATGGAAAGCGACCGGGCTACTAATTTTGGGTAGATTGATTGCATGCGACTCTTTTCATTTAAATATTAATCTGCCAAAAATAGTTATTTTTTTATTACCGGAATGAAATTATCCTTATTTTTGTAAAATAAAAAGTTTAAATGAAAAAAATAATACTCCTTATATTATTCTGTTCCGCCGGATTTTTTGTTTCTCCGGCTCAATCGCAACCGGACGATTATCGTCTTTGGGAAAGTTTTGAGAATTATCCGGGCAATGATTTCTTC
Source organism: Bacteroidia bacterium (assembly GCA_026000155.1). Taxonomy (GTDB): domain Bacteria; phylum Bacteroidota; class Bacteroidia; order Bacteroidales; family Azobacteroidaceae; genus Azobacteroides. The sequence goes on from BNYG01000080.1 coordinate 2,622, forward strand.
TGGGCGCCTGCCGGATGGACGATTCAAAGTAATGCAGGGAATGTTCCCAATCCCGAAGAAGCGATTACCTGGCATTTCTCCGACGCCATTGGTGAATTGGATATAACTCCCACCAACGGCAAGTATATGGCTTATCTGAACGGAGCTATCGGTGAACAACAACAAGATGAATGGCTTATTTCGCCGGTTTTTACTCCGGAAACCCAAGATTTTTTATTCTTTGATGCCAATTATTCTCCTTTTTGGATGTTTTTCGATTATGAAAATGTCATGGAAAATCCTGAAGAAGATTTTATATTCAATTTTGAAAACCCTTTTAATTCCATGCAAGCGCTGGTTTCTACCGATGGAGGCGCTTCCTGGACTACTCTTTGGGATGCCGGCGCGGGCAATTATAATGAGGATAATATTTGGGATTATTTGTCGAATCAATGGCACAAAATTAAAATTTCCTTGGATGATTATGTGGGAAAGCCGGTACAAATTGCCTTCCGGTTATTCGGCAAAAATGCGCAATCTTCAGCAATCGACTATATACGTGCAGGCATTCTCATTCCGGAGGCTTCTTATGCGATTCCGCAAGGATTTTTCTATGGCGGCATCAACGCGGAGGGTTACGGCGCTCCGGGAACTGCCATCGGGGCTGCCTATATTCCGACCACCTGGCGCAATACCTCACCCGATGCTACCGGTTTTCATTGGACATTACCCAATATTTTCGATGCGGGTTCTTATTCTTCCACCGAAGAAAATCCGTCTGACAGTTATATATATGATGCGTTTTATTTTCCTACCTTAACGGTCAATTTCGGAACTGCGATTTCCGAGCCGTATTCATGGGCAGCGGAAGAAAATACTTTATTCGGCCGGTCTGTCTTTCTTGCCGGCGGCAATTTCGGGGAATCGCTTCATGCCTTAGACCCTTCGATACCGGAAGGTATTGGGGTCGGCAATTACAATTTGCTTCATAATATTAATGTCATCGCTCTCGGTCCGGAAGATTATTTATTCGGAACCGGACCCGGCAATTATTCTAAAGCCATTGCCAATTATTTTGAAAAACCGGCTCAGGCATACTTGTTGCGAGGTGTGAATATTGCTGCTTACCAATTCAAAGCGCCGGCGGGCACTGAATTGACTTTAACCATTCGCCGGGTAGATGCCAACGGAGAACTCAAAGAAGTCATCGCCACCGCTCAATGGACTACGAACCAAGCGATTCCTGAAACCGATTTTTTCACCATTCCTTTTCACCATTTTTCCATAGAAGATTTGGTGATAGACGATGCTATTTTCATGGAATTAAGCGGTTTCAGCGGAAAAAGCGGATTATCCTTTGGCGTTTATTCGGAAGCATTGCAAACGGATGGTTCGGAAGGGAATGCTTATGTCTCTATGGATGTAAATGGTGTGGATACCTGGTTGCCCACAAGCGCTGTGTTGGAAGGAGGCGGTTCTACTTCCCTGTGCTTCACGCTGGATTTGGTCTATTCGTTTATCGCGCCCCAAAATTTGGACTACGATTTTCATGCGACGGCTATGGGAGGAGATGCAAAATCCTTTTCTTTAATCAGTTATTATGCGCGGGATAGTAAGTGGCAGGAAAGTTTGCCGAAATGGATAACATCCTCATTTTCAGAACAGAAAGATGGTACGAGTGTTTATACCTTGACGGTAGATGAACTTCCGGAAGGATTCTCATATCGTTACGACCCGGTGATTCTAACCGACGGAAGAGGAGGAAAAGCCACATTCCATGTTTCTCAAAGCGCACCGGTAGGTATTAAAAAAACAAAAACCGTTAGTCAGGCAAAAATTGCTTCCGTCAATGGAAATTTTGAATTCAGTTATTCGCCGGAATTATTCAACCGGGCGGATTTGTTCACTATTTCCGGTCAAAAAATAAGTAGTTATGCCTTACCGGCTTCCGGAAAGCTGACGGTTGCTGCGTCTGCATTTCCTGACGGAATTTATATTGTGAGATTTTCGGGGAAAACGGTTGTTGCTTTGAAAGTATTGAAATAATTTCATCACGCCAAAGGTGTGACACCTTTGGCGTGATGAAATTAAAAAAAATGTATTAAGAAAGCTTCTTTAAGTCGTAATACATCTGTCTCGTTTTATCATTTTCATCTTCATCGGATAAAAATTCAAAACCATTTTTCAGATAAAAACCCAAGGAGTCACTGTATGCATCAACAGTAATAAAACGACAGCCAATATCTCTCGTACCTATTAGCATTGTTATCACAGCTTTAAGAATATAGCTTCCTACGCTATTCCCCTTAAAATGGAAATCAACAGCAAGCCTTCCGATTTTTACTGCCGGATAAGTTTTCCGATGTTTTTTAAAATGAATTTTGTTTTTCTTGTTAAAACCTTTCCACCAGTTTCGTTTAGGGTCATCTTTACCAGAAAAATCAAAAACAATTTTATCATTAAAAAGACAATAGTAGGCTGCTAATTCTTTTTGG
>BNYG01000081.1 GCA_026000155.1 Bacteroidia bacterium
TATAAGGGTGAATATTAATTGGTTGGTCCCGGTTTCGAGCGCATGCGCCCATTGAGGATATAATAATTTTCCAATTGCCGGTTCATAATGGCTTCTCCGGCTCCTACTTCTAAGAACGTGGGACCTTGATCGGCTCCGAATCCGCCCAAAGCAGCCGATTTGATGTCCGGTACGTATGTCGGCCACCAACCGCCATTCGAAACATATCCGAAGAAAAACGGAGTAGCTTCTTCTTTTAAATCGTCTTTCCAATCCAGTTGGAATTTAATAAACGGTTCGCCGGGGAAAGTGGCAATGGCGATTTTGCTGTTCAGATAAAGCGTAGCAAAACGAACCGAATAATGTTTATCCTTTTCAAAACGTCCGGTGAAAGCCAGCGAATCGGTTTTTACTTTCACACTGGGTATTTCTTCCGGATCGTAACGCAGACTTTTAGCTAATTTGACCGCTTCGATGGAAAGTAATTTTCCCATGCGTTCAATTAAATTATAATCCGTCTCGCGGGGATCATCGGGACCTTTTCTGCCCGGATCCTTGAACATGGGTGCAATATTGCCGGCGCCGCCATTGATAAACAGGCAATTGATTTTTTTGTCGTAAGCGTCTTCGGTCAACCGGGTGGCTACGCCTGCCCAATCGGCCGAAACTTTATGGTTTGCCCACACGGCATCGGTATGACAAGCGTAATTCATGACCAAAACGCGGGTATTGCCGCCGGTGTCTTCCACTTTAATGATACCCACAGCCGGGTCCACAGGACCAAAAGGCCGGCGTTCGGTGTTGATGGAGAGGTAATGGTCGTCATACGTCCAAATTTCACGCGCCCATCCGTCATCACGAACAACCAAGCGGTTGAAGCATATTTGCGGAAACGAACGGAATCCGGCGGAAATACGTGCATCAAACATATCTTTGGAAGCCAAATCAATGGATTCCGTAACCCGGTCTTCAAACCATTGGGGAAAATCGCGCGGTTCCACGCCCGAATGGGTGTGCGATGCGCAATAGAAAATTTCCTGCAGGTTATACTTCTTTTTGAGCGTTTCGGACAATTTATCGTTTACGTAACTGATAACGTCCATCGAAACAAATGCCACGCGGTTTCCATCCACATCCAAGATGAGGCTGCGCGCATACAAGGGATCATGCACTGGTTTTTTCGGCTCGGCGGGAGTCAAATTTACTTTAGCTGTTCCGGCTTTCAATTGACCGGCGGCAAATGCCGTATTTCCCGAAAGGGAAAAGCAATACGACAAAAGGAGAATCATACAAAATTTCGTTGTTTTCATGTATATTATGATAAAAATGAATATATTCAGGACAAAAGTAAGAAGAATAATGGAAAAAATACCATTTACCATGCACTTCTTTCATTTCTGTCCCTGAAATTGGTAATCGCTTCCGAAGTATATTCTACCGGCTTGGTGATATACGGAAGCCGCCGCATTTCCGCAGCCGCCTGCGTGTCTCCATTTGGATTAGCACTCAATGTGGCTGCAAAAAGAGCGATACCGGCATCATTCGGCAAAACAAGCATGCGTGCATTTTTATCAATCGGAATACAAACTTTATACAAGTAAGTGAAATTATAGGAATCGTTGCCTTTTCTTGCACTGTGCTTGTGATTGGATATATGGGCAATCGAGCCTTCTTTAATATAGCCTTCGCTTTCGCCCAGCCAGCCCCATTGACCGTAAAATCCGGAATAATACGATACTTTCGCCGGATATTCCTTACCATCGACTGTGAAAACCGTTTGACGGTCGCCGATAGAAGAAGTGACCAGCAAATACAATTTGTCGGCTCCGTGATTGGGCGGCAACAGAATGGTATCGCCTTTGGCCCGGATGTAATTGAATATCGAGGGATCGTTGTTCATTTTGAATTGAATACCGTCGGAATGGATAACATCCGGAATCAGTTCGGCTGCAAAAGAATTTCCTTGTTGGTCGAAATGACCTGTTTTGCTGAAGGCATCGGAAGTCATGGCCAAGTTCGCATATTTCAAATCCACAAAGGTATTGGTGGGCGCCGACAACACGTTTTTATTTTTGAGTTTCACGCTGAAAGTCCGGGGTTGAAACGCTTTACCGCTGAAACTGATTTTATTGCCGGCAAACTGCACATCGCCAATCACTTCTTCAATACCGTTCAATTCGCGGGCGCTTTCAATCGGCGAAGCAAATTCCAATTGGGCATCGGTGTAATTTGCCCCGTTGATTTCGTTGATACGAACCACATAATTATTGCCGTCTTCCGCTTTCTTGATGGCTTTGATAGCAATTTGCGGCGTACTGGTTTTAGCCAAAGAGAATGAACTGCCTAAGGTTCCGGCATGTTTGGGCGTAATGAACGGAATCAAAGGCTGATTGAACGCTTCGGCTTTCCATGCTGTCTGCGCATTGACAGCTGTGGAAGGGTGACCGACTATCGCATAGCGGAACGAATGATGTCCGTGATCCTGATGTCCTTGGTAAGGAAAACTACGCGGACCCGGGTCCGGTGTGTGAATCAAAGTCAAACGAATCGTATTATCGTCCGGTTTATCCCAGCCGTATTTGGAGTCGTTCAGAATGGAAATGCCGTAACTGCCGTCATTCGCGGTCAAGTCTGCCCATTGGTGTCCCAACACTTCAAAAGCCGTTGAATCATTGCTTCCGCGTTGTACATAACCCAGACCCAAATCGTAAGACGCTTTTTCGCCCGACAAGGTGGTTGGAAATTCCGCTTTCAGCAAAGCATTCCTTGCTCCCCAATCCAGTTCATTGGCTATGTCGATGCGGTCGTCCATAGCGCCATTGGTCAGCGTGATGTATTGGACAAAGCGGGTGGAATCGCCATACGTCCGTTCTACCCGAAGCGAAGCGCGCAACGGACCTGCTTCGGCAACCGAAACGCGAACATTGTCGGTAATCGACACGCTCGGTCCGTCAATGGTTTTTTTGAAAATTTCCCAAGCGGGATAACTTGTTGAAACATTGTCGGTCAGTATCATGAGGCGGAAAGATTTACCAGCTTTTACCAATTCCCGGTTTTCGCGTTTGTCGATTAAAGAACCGATATCGCCGTTTTTGTCCAAAGTGATTTTATAGATGGCATTTTCAATGGTATTGCCCGAAGCTTTCAACGTTTTGTTTGCCGGAGCGGATCCTGCCGTCACATCATAAACGGAAAAGCTGACCGGATCGACTTGAGCGGAAAAAAGAATTTGAGCCGTGCCGTTGTCCCACGATACCAGTTGAGCAGGAACCGTTTTTCCATTCGGAGCGGTTACTTTAATTCCTTGAGGCTGTTTATCAAATTTCACATTTGCCGTCACATAATCGGTACGGCTGTAAGCTACCGGATTATACACTACCACCGGAGTGCCTTTCACGCGGGTGTTGAGCGCACGGCTCACAGCGCCGGCAGCAGTCGTTATGACATCCGCAAAACGGGTTTGTGCAATCAGTTCGTCGTTCCATGAAAAAGTGTAGCTGCGGGGAATACTGGTTCCGGTAATATCATCGTGAAATTGATGCCAAAGGAAACGTTGCCAGTTTTCGCGAAGTTCATCAGCCGGATACTCCACTCCTCCCAACACTTCAGCCGCTACGGAAGCGCGTTCGGCCGCATCGGCTAATTGTTCGTTCCGCCGGTTAAACAGTTTCATGGCCGCCTGCGAAGTATAACATCCCACGCCGTGAACGTCCATCAGTAATTCACCGTCATACACTTCCAATTCCGGATGTTTGTCGAAAGGAAGATAATCTTCATACAGCTGGCTGGCGCGGGCGCCGATCACTTGAATAGGTCCATCACCGGTAAGACTTTTTTCTACCGAATAAACCGAAGGCAAAGTCGGGGAACCGCCCCGGTCGCCTACGCCGTAATAGCTGTAAGCCGTATTATTGGGGCCTAATTTGGCGCGGTCGATGATCCGCTGATTGGTATCCACGTCATCGTAATAATAGGCAGTGCCGTAACCGCCGGCATCCAATACCGCCATAATGCGCGCTCCGTCAAGCCCTTGCCATAAACCGATTTTGAAAGGCATTTTTCCTTTTTCCCCAAAAAACTGGGCTTTCCGCCATTGGAGTTTTTGGGTAGAAAAACCGATTAAACCGGAATGTGCGGCAATGGTAGGCAGCGTGTATCCGAAACCGAAGCAATCGGGAAGATAAATATCGTTGGTTTTTAAACCGAACTCTTTTTTGTAAAACTCCTGACCCAGCAAGATGTTGCGAAAAAACGATTCGGGGGAAGGTAAATTCGGGTCGGTGGCGTCCCAGGTACTTCCGGTTACATTCCAGCGCTTTTGCTTGATGTATTCCTTTACTTTCGCATAATCCTCCGGATAATATTCTTTCATCCAATTGTATTTCATAGCTCCTTCAAAATTAAATACATAGTGGGGAAAGTGTTCAAAAAGCCAGAAATTCTGCACCATAGTAGAATATAGATAATCGTCAATCGACTCCCTTACATCCCAGTTCCATTGCGTATCGAAATGGGCGGTAGATACCAGATACGCTTTGTATTCTTTTTGCCCGTGTACCGGGATAAAAAATAAAAGCATCAGCAAACAAAAAAGATTCTTTTTCATGGATATAATGTTATTTAAAGTATTTTAAGACACAAATATAATGTGACAAATATAATGTTTCGGTTAATAAATGTATTAATAAATGCATAAAGACACCCAAATTGAGTGTCTTTACAACAATAATTTAGCGTTCTTCCTTTTTCTGTCATTGCGGGTTGACTCGCAATCCCTCATAATCGTTAAACGCTCTATCGCAAAACGATTCTATTATTGTAGAAAATTCCGGTTTTACATTATTTCTATTAATTGTTCCGGCGTGAGTCCGGTCAATTTTGCGACCAATTCAATCGGCATCTTCTGCTGAAAACAGTTTTTGGCTATCTCAAAAGATTTAGCCATTTCGCCTTTTTGGATACCTTTTTGGATACCTTTTTTGATACCTTTTTTGATACCCACTTCAATACCTTCGTCCATGCCTTTTCCAAATCCTTCATCGCGGGCGCAATTCATGATATTGTTCCAATCATTTTCGGGAGGATAACGTCTAATATACAGGTCCA
>BNYG01000082.1 GCA_026000155.1 Bacteroidia bacterium
CAGACATGAGGTAATGTTTATCCTGTCATCAGGATAAACCAAACTCGCAGGGGAAAATCGCAAGCCCAAGGCGACACTTAGGGGTAGTTTGCACTCTTTGTAAGAATGAGAGAATTTATAGGGGAAATATACAATTTTTTCGGTATAATCTGAAAGGATATGTTTATCGGTCATTTTTTTCATTACATCACCATCAACACCATTTTGGTTTTCAAACGGATAGAGAAACTTTGTTTTCTGTTTTTTGCCGTCGCTTTGAAGAATGGATGCTTCCGATAGGAGTTTTTGAGTATTATAGGTATATTGAGTTTCTGTTTTGAGCGATCCGTTCATTGAATCAAAAATCGTATCTATTTCTGTTTGGGGTCGCAATAAGTAAGTGTAGAATTTATACGCACTCCCTTCAACATAACTTTCTTCGCTATTAGGGCATATCTTTTTGGAAGTAGCCATCATTGCCCGAACATAGTTGTTCAAAACAACATCTTTTTCATAAAAAATATTTTTACTTTTCAGTTTTTCCCCATTGGCATTGTAATCTTCTCTTACCAGCAATAGTCCTCTGTCGCTTGCCTTGGAATTGTAAGGTTCATAAGGCGTTCTTGACTCTTGAATAATCGCCTCTGCTGATTCATCCATGTATCCGTTGTCAAAATTGCTAAACTGATACCTTGTAAAAGAATTATCCGGATTTTTTTCAATCGCTTCTGTATAACCAATATGACTGCCTGCTCCATTATTACAAGATGGTAATACTGAGATAGATGAAAAAATGCTCATATTTTTTTGCAAATCACTATTGCCGCTAGCATAAACAGTATAATTTGTAAAATAATATTGAATTTTTCCTCCTAAAATACCACTTGATTGAGAAGCATTTGTTTTGTTTTGAAGATAATCCGACACATAATAATATTCTTTCACTATTGGTGACAAATCAGTCGGCGTAGCACTGTTTCTAATTTGTTTTATTCGTAACCCTCCAGCTAACTGGTTTGTGGAATAATGTATAATAGAGTCGGTCTTCCACCTTTCGATACCAATTTGTTTACCATAGTAATGTGGTTCAAACTCGAATTCGGTATATCCGCCTGTAGGATAAATGATTTTTGTTAATACACCATACTTTGTATAAGTAGCATTGGGATTCCGGTAGCCATAATAATTGCTATAATTATTCAAGTTGGCCTCCGTATTATTAAAAAATCCCCAATGATCGGATTTATTTGCCAAATAGTTGGGCAAATCTTCAATATTGTTATACGAAAAAATGTATGACTTCTTTCCCGATTCGGTTACATTGCCCAATGTCAAACGTTGAGAGGAAGAATTGTTGTAAGTAAAAGCAATAGTTTTTAAGGCTTCGGGTTGATTTTTCGGGTTGATTTCAATGCTGTCGAGTTTATACCATTTGAGCTTATTCAGACTGTTTGGATAATCCAGATGGATTGAGTGTGTGTTTAGCAAAGGAAGAAACAAATGCCCCATATTATTGTTAGACCATTTGTAATATTCTTCGGCATAAACGGATTGATTGTATTTCAGTTCATCGCTTACACTTTTATTAAAAGCAACAATGACATTGTCTGTTGTAATTGTTTTGAGGTAAACAGGGGCAATTAATTTACCCGTATAACTATTTTCTACGGACGAATAATCTATGTCTGTAGAGCATGCTACCCAACCTCCTCCGGAAACTTTTGAACTCAAATTATGATGCACGGCAATATATATCTGATTATTATATTCGTTGCGTTCATACGTAAAATTGATTTCCTGTTGGGTCGGCAATATTATTTGAGTCAAATACCAAGCTGTAGCTTTCCAATAATCACTATATTGTCCGAAAAAATTCACAGAAAAATCAATAGCATCTTTATCTCCACCAAAAACATATTTTGTACCATCTTCTGTAATAACAGTAAAGCCGTTAAAACAGGGAGAATAACCCAGAGTTTCAGCTAATGTTCCGCGTGCGTCAAAAAAGGTAAGAGGCAAGAAAGGTAAATTCAATTCCACTTTAACCGGTTTATTGCATTGAACGACCCATTTTCCGGTATGATCCAAATAAAACTTGCCGGAATAGCCGGGAAAATTGAAAGAAAATTCATCCGGAGTCTTGTCTTTTACATATTTTTGAGGGTCTCCTGCGACAGATAGGAGATAAGTACGTTGGTCCCATGTATCTGTATTAAGCACCTGATGATTATAGTAATAACCATATTGACCACCAATATTAGAATTATTATATTCATCTATCAGATCATTGACAGATCTTGTAATGACTCCTCCTGCAAACAGTGTCCAACCTAAACCTGTCCATCCCGGACGTTGATCCACTCTGACTCCCGATGCATGGTAATTCAATGAAATAGGCAACGTAAAATTACTGACTTTCACATCATACAAAGGAATGGAAATATCCGGTGTCCCTGTAAAAAGTGAAACCGGAATATCGCCATACAAACCTAAACTCGCTGCATTGGGACTTAAAGCAGCAGTAGGAGCTTCCGGTATTTGGGCATAACTATTTGTTGTATATACTAATACATACAAATAAAAAAACAGGTCTTTCAGAAATCGCCCAATCTGCGTTGGATGGAAACAGTTTTATTTTTTCTTTTTTTTCATACAATTCTATTTTTAAAATTAAACATTCATATCACTTGATTTAAAATGAAAAAGCGTGGTACTCCCGAAGTATCCCGCTTGCAGAGGTATTTAGCGTAACCTATAAGAACAGAATAAGTAGAAGTCCACGCCGAAGCATGAACATTCCAACTTAAACTTTTTCTTATATCTGATCGCTAAATTTTCTACAAGAAAGAATAAAGCTAAAACGCTTTTTCCAAAATGTCTTTAAAATGTGCGTATTATTACGCTTTTTATACCATAAGCAAAAAAAATTATGTTTCCATTGGCAAATGTAGGATAATTATTCCAAACATAAAACAAGAATCATTAAATTTATTTCTGTAATAGTTGTGATATCTTGAATAAGATTTAAAAGCGAAGCAATCCACTCTCTAATTTTGGATTGCTTCGCTTCGCAATGACAGTTGGATACGCTTGCTTAATGTATCCGGATATCCTGTATCAACAACTGGATAGTCGTAGTATTGTTATAATTATTCTCTTCGACAGTATAACAAATATCAAACGGTTTCCCCGCTTTGATATCGTCGTAGAAACGGTGCATTCCGAAAGCAATGGCTTGAATCACATTGTCCGACGAATCGTCAATCAATTCCAACTTGATATGTTCCAGCTCTTTACCGACTAATTTGCTCGTTCCGAAATCTTTTACTCCGAACGAACAAAAAACCGGTTTCTGGTTGTCGGGACCGTAAGGACTCATGCGTTTCAAATCGGATAATAATTTATTGTTAATCTCGCTGAACGGCAGTGCAGCATTAATATCCAATTTCTCAACCATCTGCTCGGCCATCATATTTTTGTCGGCGTAGGCCTCCAAGCGTTCTTTGAAAAGTTCCAGATTTTCTTCCCGGATTGTAACGCCTACGGCAAAAGTATGTCCGCCGAAATTCTCAAGCAAATCTTTCGTCGATTCAATAGCCGCATAAATATCAAAACCGGTCACCGAACGGGCCGATCCGGAAATAAATCCGTTGGATTCGGTCAAAATAATCGCCGGTTTGTAATATTTTTCCGTCAAGCGGGAAGCTACGATTCCAATCACGCCCTTGTGCCAGCTCCGGTCAAAAACCACCACCACTTTTCCGTCCACCAAATGCGGATTTTGTTCAATAATGGCGTAAGCTTCATCGGTTGTTTTTTTATCCAATTCGCGCCGGTCATCATTGTATTGGTCAATGTTTTCACTCTTTTCCTTCGCCGATTTCAAGTCTTTGGCCAAAAGCAAATCCACGGCTTCTTTTCCGTTCATCATCCGCCCGGAAGCATTGATGCGCGGACCGATTTTGAACACGATGTCGCTGATGGTAATGTCTTTTCCCGATAGACCGCAAACGTCAATAATTCCCTTGAGGCCTTTGCTTGGACTCTGGTTCAATTGCTTTAAGCCGAATGAAGCCAATATCCGGTTTTCACCGGTAATCGGGACAATGTCCGAAGCAATGCTTACCGCACACAAATCCAATAAATTTTTCAGGGTGGAGAAGTCGATGCCATTGTTCAGAGCGAATGCCTGCATAAACTTAAATCCTACGCCGCAACCCGAAAGATGGTCGTAAGGATAAGTCGAATCGACTCTTTTGGCATTCAGGATCGCCACGGCAGGAGGCAATTCTTCGTCCGGCATGTGGTGATCGCAGATAATAATGTCAATCCCCAGCGAACCGGCGTAGGTAATCACGTCTTTCGCTTTGATACCGCAATCTAACGCAATGATTAAAGTGATGCCGTTTTCGTGGGCATAATCAATGCCTTGTACCGAAATTCCGCAACCTTCTTCCGAACGGTCGGGAATATAATAATCCAAGTTGGATTTTGAACAAAACTGTTCCAAAAACTTGTAAACGAGCGCTACAGCCGTAGTACCGTCCACATCATAATCTCCATAAACAAGTATTTTCTCTTTATGACCCAAAGCCCTTTCCAAACGGCTGACCGCAACCGGCATATCGGGAAATGCAAAAGGATCATGCAAATCTTTCAGATTCGGATTAAAGTACTGCAATACCTCTTTCTCATCTGTTATCTCCCTCTGTATCAACAGGAGGCAGACAGCGGGACTTAATCCGAATTTCTGAGAAAGTTCGTTCTGTTTAAGTGTTTGTTCGTTTGTTGGAGATTGATAATTCCATTCGTTTGTCATTTATATGTTTTTTATTTTCTTTTGTCATCTCGAAAGTCGATTCATTTTCATTGCTAAAAAAAGGGGTATATGAATCAACATGTAAAAGTAGTGATTTATTATGATATCCTTATACATTTGGTTAATTATTTTTTTCAGGTGCTATGAAAAATGGTAACTTTCCCCTATAAATTCTCTCATTCTTACAAAGAGTGCAAACTACCCCTAAGTGTCGCCTTGGGCTTGCGATTTTCCCCTGCGAGTTTGGTTTATCCTGATGACAGGATAAACATTACCTCAT
>BNYG01000083.1 GCA_026000155.1 Bacteroidia bacterium
TGTCTTAATTTTGTATTACTAAAAAATTAGAAAAAATGAAAAGAACAATTTTAACCGTAGTCATTGCAGCCATCGCATTGTTTGGCGCGCAAGCACAGAAAATCAAAGGCTCGGACACCCTGTTGCCCTTGTCGCAAAAAGAAGCCGAAAGTTTTATGAAATCCAATCCTTCGCAAACCCTCACCGTAACCGGTGGCGGAAGCGGCGTAGGTCTTTCCGCACTCATCGAAGGAACAACCGATTTGGCGCAATCTTCGCGAAAAATCAAATTTGATGAAAAACAAAAATTGCAGGAAAGCGGCAAGACCGTCAAAGAAGTCATCGTGGCTTACGACGCCTTGGCCGTCGTTGTTCATCCGTCCAACAAAGTAAAAAACCTGACCCGCGAACAGTTGGAAGGTATTTTTACCGGAAAAATTAAAAACTGGAAAGAACTTGGCGGTGAAGATGTGAAAATCATCCCTTACTCGCGCGAAACATCGTCGGGTACGTATGAATTTTTCAAAGAAAGCGTATTGAAAAACAAAAACTACCTGAACGGCATCATGAGTATGCCCGCCACAGGAGCGATCATTCAATCCGTTAGTCAGACCAAAGGCGCTATCGGTTATGTCGGATTGGCTTACCTGAATAAAAACGTAAATGCGATTCATGTTTCCTACGACCAGGGAAAAACCTACGTGGAACCTTCGGTCGCCAATGCTAAAAACAAAACCTACCCGATTGTCCGCGCGTTGTTTTACTATTATGTAACGCAATCGGAAAAGAAAGTAAAACCCTTTCTGGACTTTGTTTTATCGGATGCAGGACAAAAGATTGTAACGGAAACCGGATATATCAATCTGAAATGAACCGTTTGAGAAAAATAGGCGAACGCATAGTGGAAGTGATGCTTACCTTAAGCGGCAGCATCACTTCCCTTGCCATTTTACTTATTATCTTGTTCTTGTTCAAGGAAGGAATCGGTCTGTTCAACAATCCCGAAATTGAAAAAGGCTATGTCCTTTGCCTGAATTCATCCAATCCGGTCGAAAAACTGACACCGTATCAAATCAAGCAAATTTTCGATTCGGAAATAGAGAATTGGAAGGAAGCTGGTGGTACGGACGGTGAAATCATGCTTTTCCGGTTCGATGAAATCTTCAATATGTATTCCGATGAAGAATTGGGCGAAGATTATGCTTTGCTTCCGCAGAAATTGGGCGAAGTCATAGCCCAAAATCCGGATATTATCGCTTTCTTTCCTGAAAAATATCTTCCCGAAGGAAATCGTTCCGTCAAAAAATTGCCCTTGGAAAATATCCAGGTACAGGATTTTTTCGGAGGGAAAGAGTGGTTGCCGACAGCTACGCCGATGGCGCAATTCGGTGTTCTTCCGTTGATATTGGGGACGCTGTGGGTGAGCCTTTTTGCTATTCTGATTGCGCTTCCTTTGGGATTGGGTGTCGCCATTTACTTGTCGGAACTGGCGAACGAACGGACACGTAAATTGCTGAAACCGACCATTGAACTGCTGGCGGGTATCCCTTCGGTGGTCTATGGCTTTTTCGGATTGGCAGTCATTGTCCCGCTTATCCAACGAACCGGTCATTTGCCGGTCGGCGAAACGGCTTTGGCAGGCAGTCTGATATTGGCGGTCATGGCGTTGCCTACTATTATTACCTTGGCGGAAGACGCCATGCGCAATACACCGCGCGCCATGCGGGAGGCCGGTTTGGCTTTAGGCGCCACCCAATGGCAAACGATTTACAGTGTGGTGATTCCTTATGCGGCATCGGGTATTACGGCAGCCGTGGTGTTGGGAATCGGCCGGGCCATCGGCGAAACGATGGCGGTTCTGATGGTCACAGGAAATGCAGCGGTCATGCCTCACTCCTTGTTTGAACCGGTACGCACGATTCCGGCGACTATTGCCGCCGAATTGGGAGAAGCGCCGGCAGGAGGAACACATTACCAGGCGCTGTTTTTGTTGGGTTGTATTCTTTTTATCATTACAATGATCATCAGCATATCGGCGGAAGTAATTTCAAAAAAACAAATCAATCAAGGATTATGAACAGAAAAACAACGCAGAAAATAGCTTTCATTACCTTCCGGTCATTAGGATTATTGGTGGTTGCGATTCTTTTTTGGATCCTTGGCTTTATTATTTACAATGGGATAAGCGTGATCAGTTGGGAATTTTTGACCACAGCGCCCACCGAAGGCATGACCGCCGGCGGTATCTTTCCGGCGATTGTCGGGACACTTTGTTTGACGCTCGGCAGCCTGGTTCTTTCTTTCCCGCTAGGGGTGATGTCCGCCATCTACATGAGCGAATATGCAGGAAACGCTCGTGTCGTCAAGTTTATCCGCGTAATGACGAATAATCTGGGAAGCATTCCTTCCATTATTTTCGGTCTGTTTGGGATGGCTTTGTTTGTGAATACCTTGGGTTTTGGAGACTCCATCATTGCCGGTTCTTTTACACTCGGATTATTAGCGCTCCCCTTGGTCATACGCACCACGGAAGAAGCCCTCAAAGCCATTCCGGATTCGTACCGGACAGGCAGTCTGGCATTGGGAGCCAACCGCTTACAAACCATCCGGCGAGTCATATTGCCGATGGCGTTTCCGAATATCATCACCGGCTTGATCCTCTCTATCGGCAGGGTTTCGGGCGAAACAGCGCCCATTCTGTTTACAGTAGCCGCTTATTTCCTGCCCAAATTGCCCCATAGCATCTTCGACCAGGTCATGGCCCTGCCTTACCATTTATATGTTATTGCAACGAGCGGAACCGACATCGAAGCTTCGCGCCCCATCGCTTACGGCACGGCTTTGGTGCTCGTCCTGATTGTATTGTTGATGAATTTATTGGCAACTACTTTGCGAAGATACTTCGGAAAGAAAGTGAAAACAAATTAACGATGATTGAAACAAAAAATATAAACTTTTATTATGGCGATTTCCATGCCCTGAAAGATATCAGCATGGAGATGCAAGCCCACACCGTGACGGCGCTTATCGGCCCGTCGGGATGCGGAAAATCTACTTTTCTGCGATTGTTCAACCGGATGAATGATTTGATTGACGGTACACGGCTCACCGGTGAATGTCTGATTGAGGGAGAAAACATTTACCACAAATCCGTCCAGGTGGACGAATTGCGGAAAAAAGTCGGCATGGTTTTCCAGAAACCGAATCCGTTTCCCAAATCCATTTTTGAAAATGTGGCTTATGGTTTGCGGGTAAATCATATCGGTGACAAATCCTATATTACCCAGCGGGTGGAAGAATCGTTGCGAGATGCCGCTCTTTGGGACGAAGTGAAGGACAAGCTGAAAAAATCGGCCTTCGAACTTTCCGGCGGACAGCAGCAACGGCTTTGTATTGCCCGCGCGTTGGCTATCTCGCCGTCTATCCTGCTGATGGACGAACCGGCTTCGGCGCTCGACCCGATTTCGACGTCTAAAATTGAAGAGTTGATTCATTCGCTCAAAAAAGACTATACGATTGTGATCGTTACCCACAATATGCAGCAAGCCGCTCGTGTCAGCGACAAAACCGGATTTTTCATGTTGGGGGAATTGATTGAATACAATGATACGAAAAAAATGTTCCTGAATCCGGAAAAGGAACAAACACAAAATTATATAACCGGTAGATTCGGATGAAAATATGAAACATACAGATAAAGAAATGCAAGCGCTCAAAGAAGAAGTGAGCCAAATGTGGAAATTGGTATTGTCGCAATTGGAGAAAGCAAAACAAGCTTTTTTCAATGACGATATTGAAGTGGCCCGCGAAGTCATCAGTCGTGAAAAGCGTGTAGATGCGTTCGAATTGAAAATCGACAGCGATTGTGAGAATTATATCGCCCTGTACAGTCCTGTGGCGGTGGATTTAAGGCTGACGCTTTCGCTGATTAAAATCAGCCAGACGCTGGAACGCATCGGCGATTTTGCCGAAAGCATTGCCCGGCATGTCATTGACGACGATTGCACTAAAATTGACCCTCGCTTATTGGAAGAACTGCAATTGGAACAAATGTTCGACATCCTCATCGTCATGCTGTACGACAGTTTTGTCGCGCTCGAATCGGAAAATACACGCATATCGGGAAAAATTCTGGCTAAAGACGAAGAAGTCGATGTCATTTACCGGAATTCTATTGATATTCTGACGGCCTACCTGCAAGATAACCAGTCATTTATCCGGTGCGGATTGAAAACCTTCCTGTTGATTCGCAAATTGGAACGTATTGGAGACCATTGCAGCAACATTGTAGAGGAAATCGTGTTTTATGTGGATGCCAAAGTGTTAAAACATAGGGTAAAAGAAATAAAGTGATTAACTTTGCAAAAAAATATGACAAAAAATATGGCAAAATACAAGATTCTGATTGTTGACGACGACCCCAATATTTGTGAAATACTTAGCTATAATCTCACGAACGACGGTTATGAGTCGGTTTGCGTCCATTCGGCGGAAGAAGCTGTAAGCAAGTTGAATTCCGAATATGCGCTGATCCTTTTGGATGTCATGATGGGCGGCATGTCGGGTTATAAACTCGCTGAAACACTGCGCAATAAAGGAAATCAAATTCCCATTATTTTCTTGACGGCGAAAGATACTGAAAATGATATGCTGACCGGATTTTCGGTGGGCGGAGACGATTATATTTCCAAACCGTTTTCATTAAAAGAAGTATCGGCACGTGTGAAAGCGATTTTGAAACGGAAAAAAACAGAAAGCGTAGCGGAGAAAAAATTGTTTTTCAAGGATATTATTATCGACTTTGAGTTGAAAGAAATTACAATCGGAAAAGACAAAATTGCCTTGACAAAAACGGAATTTGAGATTGTATCGCTCTTAGCTAAACACCCCGGCCGGATATTTTCCCGCGAGGAAATGATTGACATTATCTGGACAGAAAGCCCTTACATCACGGAACGAACCGTGGATGTACACATCACGCGCTTGCGTAAAAAATTGGGAGCGCATGCTTACCTTATTTCTAATCGTTCTGG
>BNYG01000084.1 GCA_026000155.1 Bacteroidia bacterium
GCCAACAGACAGGGTTTATTATCCACCACTTGAATCAAACCATATCCCATCACGGTCGTTCCCGGATCAATCCCTAATATAATTTTTTCTTTCATCATTTTATACACAAATATACGCCGATTTTTAGAAAAAACTGCTAACTTTGTATAATATTTTGCTGATAGAGATATGGGAGCAAGTCAAGAATTTAAGGTATAAATTATGAATAACTACTCGAACTTTCAAAAATACCTGACGGACGAAATAGACGCCATCCAATCCGCCGGTTTGTACAAAGAAGAACGGATTATCACCTCTCCGCAATCCGTAAAAATCCGTTTGCAAAGCGGACTGGAAGTATTGAATTTCTGTGCCAACAATTATCTGGGATTAGCCGGTCATCCGGGATTGATCGAGGCGGCCGGAAAAGCCATGCAAGACCGGGGATACGGCATGTCGTCGGTGCGTTTTATTTGCGGTACGCAGGATTTACACAAGGAATTGGAAAAAGCGATCGCCGGTTTTTTCGGAACGGAAGACACGATTCTTTACGCTGCCTGCTTTGATGCCAACGGCGGTGTATTCGAACCTTTGCTGACGGAGGAAGACGCCATTATTTCCGATTCACTCAACCACGCTTCCATTATCGACGGCGTGCGTTTGTGCAAAGCGGTACGCTACCGTTACGCCAATGCCAACATGGAAGATTTGGAAACCCAATTACAAACGGCTCAAGCCCAACGTTTTCGTTTAATTGTGACGGACGGCGTATTTTCCATGGACGGCAATGTAACGCCTTTGGACAAAATATATGCCCTGGCGCAAAAATACAATGCACTGGTGATGGTTGATGAATCACATTCGGCCGGAGTAGTCGGGGAAACAGGTCGGGGCACCACCGAACAATTCAATCTGAGGGGACAAATCGAAATCCTGACCGGTACGCTGGGAAAAGCTTTTGGCGGCGCTGTCGGCGGATTTACCACCGGGAAAAAAGAAATTATCGAACTGTTGCGCCAACGTTCCCGTCCGTATTTATTCTCCAATTCATTGCCGCCATCGGTGGTAGGGGCAGGGATTTACACTTTCCAATTATTGGAAAAATCCAATGCATTGCAAAACAAATTGCATGCGAATGCAGCCTATTTTACGGAAAAAATGTTGGCTGCCGGATTTGATGTAAAACCCACTCAATCGGCTATTTGCGCCGTCATGTTGTACGATGCCAAATTATCGCAGGACATGGCTTCCCAATTATTGGAAGAAGGCATTTATGTGACCGGATTTTATTATCCTGTCGTTCCGAAAGGACAGGCGCGGATCCGGGTACAACTTTCCGCCGCTCACGAAAAAGAACATCTGGATAAATGTATTCAAGCGTTTATAAAAACCGGAAAAGAATTGAAAGTTATTGCATGAAAAAAATATTAATTATCGGAAGCACCGGACAAATCGGTTCGGAGTTAAGCGTTCGCGTGCGTTCTATTTATGGAGATAATAATGTGGTTTGCGGCTATTACGCCCCACCCTTTCCGGAAGGATTTTTCGAAGCCGGTCCGGCTATCAAGATAGATGCCCAGCAGATTAAACAAATTGCAGATGCCGTCCGGAAGTATGACATCGACACGATTTACAATTTGGCCGCTATTTTATCGGCTACGGCCGAAAAAAACCCGAAATTAGGTTGGGATGTAGGCGTAGGAAGTCTGATGAACTGTTTGGATGTAGCCAGAGACTATAAATGCGGACTGTTTACACCCAGTTCGATTGGCGCTTTCGGCCCCAATACGCCCAAGGACAATACGCCGCAGGACACCATTCAACGACCGACTACGGTCTATGGAATCACGAAAGTGCTGGGCGAATTGGTCAGTGATTATTATTTCGAACATTGGCAGGTGAACACCCGTTCGGTTCGTTTTCCCGGACTTATTTCCAATGTGACTTTGCCCGGAGGCGGAACGACCGATTATGCCGTGGAAATATTTTATAAAGCGGTGAAAGGGGAAGTGTTTGAATGTCCGGTGAAAGCAGGCACTTTTATGGATATGATGTATATGCCGGATGCTTTGGACGCCATGATTCATTTAATGGAAGCCAACCCTGAGAAATTAATCCACCGCAATTCGTTCAATGTGACAGCGATGAGTTTCGATCCGGAAATGCTGTATGCGGCTATCAAAAAGTATTACCCCAATTTCAAAATGGTCTATAACATTGATCCCTTGAAACAGGCGATTGCCGATTCATGGCCCAATAAATTGGATGATTCCTGTGCAAGGAAGGAATGGGGCTGGCAACCGCATTACGACCTGGACAAAATGACGGCAGACATGATTAGTAAACTTTCGGGAAAACTGTCATCCCGTGCTTGACACGGGATCCCATGACTCCCGTTAAAAAGTGATTAACGAATTTACAGAAGATTGCGGGTCAAGCCCGCAATGACAAAAAAGAGTATGAGCGATATAATACATTTATTATCCGATTCGATTGCCAATCAGATTGCGGCGGGGGAAGTGATTCAACGCCCGGCTTCGGTGGTCAAAGAATTGGTGGAGAATGCTGTAGATGCCGGAGCGGATACGATTCAGGTAGTCATCAAAGATGCCGGACGTACGCTGATTCAGGTCATTGACAATGGGAAAGGCATGTCGGAAACGGATGCCCGCATGGCTTTCGAGCGGCATGCCACTTCCAAAATCAACACGGCACACGATTTATTCGCTCTGCAATCCTTAGGTTTCCGGGGAGAAGCTTTGGCTTCAATCGCTGCGGTGGCCCAAGTGGAATTGAAAACCCGCCGGAAAGAAGACGAAACCGGTACGCTCATTCAAATTGCCGGGTCGCAATTGGAAAAACAGGAAACGATTGCCGGCAATCCGGGAAGCAGTTTTTCCGTGAAAAATCTGTTTTTCAATATTCCCGCCCGGCGGAAATTCCTTAAATCCAATGAAACGGAATTAAAAAATATCCTGACGGAATTCGAGCGGGTAGCCTTAGTCTATCCGCAGGTTGCATTTAGCCTGAGTCACAACGATACGGAAATTCTTTCCCTGCCTGCTTCCGGTTTGAAACAGCGGATCATCAATGTAATGGGTAAAAAGATAGCACAGAGCCTGTTGCCTGTGAATATCCGTACCTCGTTCATCCATATTTCCGGTTTTATCGGCGCGCCCGATTCCAGCAAGAAACGCGGCGCCATGCAATATTTTTTTGTCAACGGACGGTACATGCGGCATGCGTATTTTCACCGGGCGGTACAATTGGCTTTTGAACCGTTTATTCCCGCCGGAGACCAGCCCAACTATTTCATTTACATGGAAGTGGAACCGGACAGTATCGACGTCAATATTCATCCGACCAAAACGGAAATAAAATTTGAAAACGAACAAATGCTTTTTCAAGTCATTTCCTCTGCCGTGAAAGAAGCCATTGCGGTTCCCGCTTTGGAATTTGACCGGGAAGGAGCTATTGATATGCCGGTTTATACCGAACGAACCACGCCGGCGGAACCACCAAAAGTACAGATGCGTCCGGATTACAATCCTTTCCGGGAAAACCGGTCGTATGAGCGGCCGAAATTGGATTGGGAACAACTATATGACAAACATACGCCTCATCATTACGAGAACCGCGGTTCTGGAGAAAGCGAAATACAGCATGAAACCGGATCGCTTTACTCTGTGCGCAATGACGTAGAAACTACTTCTCCTTGTAGTTTTTTGCAATTCAGAGGCCGTTATTTAATCACCTCGCTGAAATCGGGATTGACCCTGATTGACCAGCGGCGGGCGCATATCCGTATCCTTTTCGATGACTATATGCGGCGAATGAACCAGAAACAGGGGGTATCTCAAAAACTGATTTTTCCGGAAATCATTACGTTTACTTCCAAAGAAGCGACCGTATTGCCTTGCATTTTGGACGATTTGGCTTTTATCGGCTTCGACATGGCGGATTTGGGCGGTAATTCCTGGTCAATCAACGGCGTTCCTGCCGGATTGGAAAATGTAGAACCGGTTGAGACCCTTCAGGAAATGGTGGACAAAGCGCTCGAAACCGGATGCGAAATAAAAGAGGAAGTCATGGAATCCCTGGCGCTGGCTTTAGCGCAAAAAGCCGCTATTCCTTATGGTAAAAATCTTTCGGATGAAGAAGCGCAGTCCTTGATTGCCAAACTGTTCTCCTCGCCTTCCCCCAACTATACGCCCGACGGCAAAGGAATTGTTTCCATCCTGCCGGAAGAAGAATTAAGCAAACGGTTTAAATAGGGGGCTAATTGTATGTTTTTGGGTGCACGGTGCAAAGGTGCACGAAAGGCGCGTAGCGCTGACATCTTTGTAGCCAGGTGCGTAAGCGCCTGGTTGATAAATCGCCCCGCCAACCAAAGCCGCGTAGCGGCGGCACCTTAGCGGCAATGTGTCGCAGCTACGCAGCTCAATGGGTGGGTATGTGCATTATTACCAGGCGCTTACGCACCTGGCTACAAAGATGTCAGCGCTACGCGCCTTGCCTTTTGCCGTTGGCCTTCTTCGTGCACCCTTGCACCGTGTACCGTGAACCAAAAAAGGTTCACATCGTACTCTAATTGGACGAAATTTACAGCTAAACAATTATTAGAAAAAAAAATTAAAGTTAAAATTTCCAAAAAACAGGTTAAAAAATAGGTTTATTAAAAAAATTTGCATACCTTTGCATCGTTAAACTTTAGTCCAAAAAACGCTGTCACTTCTTAAGTGACATTTTTTTTTTGCCAAATTGTCATTAAAATGCTTATCTCCGCCTTTTTAAGTTTTAAATATTTTAAGCGAACAGGATACAGCTTTGTTGAAACCAAGACTTTTGAAATATAAAATTTCAACGACTTTGT
>BNYG01000085.1 GCA_026000155.1 Bacteroidia bacterium
CCTCCTCTCTCTCAATAAAATACATCGCCGTCATGTCGAGCGCAGCCGAGACATCTGCTGATAGTCGTTAAAAAGCCTGTTTGATATTGAATTAGAATAACTCAAAACCGGACACTCTGTTCGGAATCGGACACTTTCTTTTTTTCTTTCTTTATCATTATCAATCATTTACGTTTTTGGCACACCCTTTGCAAACTATAGTCAAAAAATAACATACTCGATGGACAGGGAAATAGCAAAAGAAGTACGGCAGAAAGAATTGCGCCGGCAAATACTCAAAATAGGGATAGGCGTTGCTGCGCTGATTATCATTATCAGCCTGATTGTTTCCCTGATGCAAACCAATCTGAACCGCAAAGACCTTTCTATTTCCGTTGTTGATAGAGGCATAATCGAAGTATCGGTCAATGCTTCGGGTAAGGTCGTTCCGGCTTTTGAGGAAATCATTAATTCGCCGATTACTTCCCGGATTGTCGAAGTGTATAAAAAAGGGGGCGATTTAGTGGAAATCGGTACGCCCATTATGAAATTGGATTTACAATCGGCTGAAACCGAATATAAAAAGTTGTTGGACGAAGAACAAATGCGGCAACTTCAACTCGAACAACTGCGCGTCACCAACCGCGGCAAACTTTCCGAAATGGAAATGAAACTGAAAGTGTCCCGCATGGAATTAAACCGCAAAGAAGTGGAACTGCGCAACGAGCGGTATTTAGACAGTTTGGGCGCCGGAACAACCGATAAAGTACGCCAAGTGGAACTCAGTTACAATGTAGGTCAATTGCAATTGACGGAAGATGAAGAAAAATACAGGAACGAAAAATCATTGTCGGAAGCCGACCTCAAAGTCAAAGAATTGGAATTCAACATTTTCCGTAAAGGATTGGCAGAAACCAAACGTATGCTGGAAGATGCTCAAATCCGTTCGCCTCGCCAAGCCATTCTTACCTACGTTAATAATGAAGTGGGTGCGCAAATTGCCCAGGGCAGCCGCGTAGCCATCGTGTCCGACCTCTCGCATTTCAAGATTGAAGGAGAAATTGCCGATGCTTACGGCGACCGGATTGCTGACGGAAGCCGGGCAGTGGTCAAAATCGGCAACGATAAACTCAACGGAACGGTGAGCGATGTGACTCCCTTGTCGAAAAACGGCGTTATTTCGTTTACTGTCCAATTGGAAGAGGCCAATCACCCGCGCTTGCGTTCCGGACTGAAAACCGATGTCTATGTCATGAATGCCGTCAAAGAGGATGTGCTTCGCTTGGCCAACACCTCTTATTATGTAGGAAAAGGAGAATATGAACTGTTTGTCGTGAATGACGGTCAATTATTAAAACGCAAAGTGCAATTGGGTGAGAGCAATTTCGAATACGTAGAAGTGATCAACGGTTTGAAAGCCGGCGACGAAGTGGTCGTTTCGGATATGTCTGATTATCAGGATAAGAAGAAATTAAAATTAAAATAAACAGAATAATGATTCAATTAACAAACTTGGAAAAAATCTACCGCACCAAAGAAATAGAAACGGTAGCATTGGAAAATGTAAACCTCGAAGTGCGGAAAGGCGAATTCCTTTCCATCATGGGTCCCTCCGGCTGCGGAAAATCCACTTTGCTGAATATCATGGGATTGCTGGATGCACCGACTACCGGAAAGGTGGAAATCGACGGCATTTCCACCGCCGGTATGAACGATAAAGAACAGGCGGCTTTCCGCAACCTTCACTTGGGTTTTGTGTTCCAAAGTTTTCACCTGATTAACTCGCTCAATGTCTTGGACAATGTAGAACTGCCTTTGCTTTACCGCAAAGTTTCTTCTTCCGAACGGAAAAAAGTATCGAAAGCAGTATTGGAAAAAGTAGGTCTCAGCCACCGGATGCGGCATTTCCCTACGCAACTTTCCGGAGGTCAGTGCCAACGGGTAGCCATTGCCCGCGCCATTGTAGGAAACCCGAATATCATCCTGGCCGATGAACCGACCGGAAATCTGGACAGCAAAATGGGTATCGAAGTAATGGATATCCTCCACCAATTAAACAAAGAAGACGGCTGCACCATTGTCATGGTCACGCACAATGAACAACAAGCTAAGCAAACGAGCAGAACTGTTCGATTCTTTGACGGACGGCAAATATCATAGAAAGGAACTTAAGATTCTTAAGCCTCTTAAGTTCCTTAAAATTTAAAACAAAATGATGATACAATATTTCAAGCAAGCCTGGAACCTGATCCGGCAGGAAAAGCTGTTCAGTTCCATTTACATTATCGGTACAGGACTGTCCATTACGATAGTCATGGTGCTGTCCATTGTTTTTTATTTGAAGATAGCCAATATCTATCCCGAAACGAATCGCGACCGCTTGCTGATTATTAAAAGCGGAATGGAAAAAGACACGAGAGGTAACATAAATTCATCTTCACTTTCGTATGGAGTGATTGAAGCCTGTTTTTTACCTTTAGAAAGCGCCGAAGCAGTTACCGCAACACAGCAGGTGGGATGGAGGAGTAATTATATTCAGCCGGAAGGAAGTAAAGAACAAATTGTGGTGGAAGTAAGAAGTGTGGATAACCAGTTCTGGACTGTATTTCCTTTCCGTTTTGTCGATGGAAAACCGTTTACGGAAGCCGATTTCCAATCGGGCATTCACACGGCTGTCATTGTCGAATCGTTGGCAAAACGCCTGTTCGGTACAACGGAAGTGACAGGCAAACAACTGAGTTTTAATTTCAAGCCCTACCGTATCAGCGGCGTAGTAAAAGATGCATCGTTCGTCACTTTCCGGGTGTATGCTCAAGTCTATATCCCTTATACCGTTTTCCCCGATTATAAGGGGTTTAATGGACAGGGAGGTTCTTTAGGCGATATGGAAGCCTATCTGTTGGCGCCGTCAAAGAAGGAAATCGAAAAAGTCCGGCAAGAAGCCATCGACAATATTCGTAAATACAATCAAACATTGACGGACATGGAATTTTCCGTATCAGGACAGCCAGACCGGCAATGGCAAGCCATTTTCCGTGGTTGGTCAAATGCAGAACCGGATTTCAATCAAATACTCTTATACTACGGTTTAATTTTCCTTATCCTGCTATTGGTACCTGCCGTCAGCCTTTCGGGCATGACCGATTCGCGGATGGAAAGGCGTTTGGCTGAAATGGGCGTTCGCCGGGCGTTCGGCGCTCCGGTAACGACTTTGATACGGCAGATTATCTCCGAGAATTTCCTGTTTACGGTCTTGGGAGGCCTTATCGGATTGTTGTTTTCTTACCTGGTTATTCTATTAGGCAGAAATTGGATTATGGGTATAGGAGACTCGTATGTCGTTACTCCTCCGGAAGGAACCGTATTGACTCCGGCCATGCTATTCAATTTACCGGTATTTGGAATTGCTTTGGGGGTCTGTTTCCTGCTCAATCTGCTTTCTTCCCTGATACCGGCTTGGCGGGCAGCCCGCCGGGAAATCATTTTTTCGTTAAATGCTAAATAATAAACCGTTATGTTGAAATCTATTTTTACGCAAATTTGGAATCGCAAGCAAAGTAACAGTTGGGTGGTTTTGGAACTCTTATTGGTTTTTTGTTTGATTTGGTTTATGGTCGATTATTTCTTTGTACTGGGTTACAATTACAATATTCCCAATTACAGGGATACCAACCATACCTGGCAAGTAAACCTGTTGCAATATGTACCGGAACATCCATCCTATAAAGCGGAGGAAAATGAACCGGAAGCAATGGAAGCAAACTATAACCGGATACTTCAGCGATTGCAAAATTATCAGGCCATCGAAGCCGTATCGGTTGCAGCCAATGGCGCTACTCCGGGATCCGGAAGTTATGAGGGAACTACTTATCGAACGAACGATACAACTTCTGTAGGTGGACAAAAGATAAGAATAGACCTCCGGTATGATTTTTTCCGGGTATTTGCTTATACATCGGATAAAGGAAAGAAAGCCGTTTCGGTTCCCGATTTTGATTGGAAAAACGCACATGCCATCGTTGTCAGTCATTCGGTGGCAGCATATTTATTTCCGAATGGTTCAGCCATCGGACAAGAAATAGGAATAGGAAGAGAGGGCGAAGAAAAATCGGTCATCATTGGAGTGGTCGATGACATCAAACGCTTTCATTACCAACGCCCGCAACATGCATTTTATGTTCCGGAACGTTTTAACCCTATTTACCGTTATACGGAAATTTCTATCCGGAGCAGTGCCTCCATTCCGGATGCCGTTTTTCAGGAAACATTCAAAAAAGAGATGACGAATGTCTTGCAAGTAGGGAATTTTTATTTGAAAGATGTTATATCCTATAATACAATAGGCAAAGAAATGGACAGTATGTTTGGACTAACCAATAATATCCGCATACACCTCTATTTGATGATTTTCTTTTTGCTGAATATCCTGCTTTGCGTATTGGGAACTTTCTGGTACCGCATCAATGTCCGCCGGGAAGAAATAGGGCTTCGCAAAGCATTGGGAGCCAATCGACAAGGCATCCGCAATACCTTGCTCCTGGAAGGGCTTTGCCTGTTGACTATCGCTTTTCTCCCGGCAATGCTTATCGAATATCAATTTGTACGCGCCGATTTGATAGAAACCTTAGGGGTGGTATCCGGAAATACTGACATGCTTAGAACTTATCTGCCGGACAGAACAATGCTTCGTTTCCTGATTACCAATGCCGATGCCACTTGCGACAGGTTGCCGGAATATTTTTGAATGGCTTGAAGGATAGACTGTTTTTCCAATTCTTCCAAAGTTAAACCATCGA
>BNYG01000086.1 GCA_026000155.1 Bacteroidia bacterium
TGGATTATCCGAACGACCCCTATTCTCATCCGATTTTGGACGGCAACAATAACGACTTTACACAAGCGCTGAACGGCGGTTACAAAAAAGATGCTCCCGATGCCAATCGTTTGGGCGGCATCGCTAAACGTTTGGTAGCCGTTGTGAAACAATACGACCAATCCCGTCCTGTAACTGCCGGACTTGCAGGCGTAGCGATGTCGAACGAAACGGAATACCCCGGTGCATTGGATATCACAGGCTATAATTACACGGAAAGCCGTTATGTTTCAGACCATCAGAAATATCCGAACCGGGTCATTTTCGGCAGCGAAACCCGCCACGATTTGGAAGCATGGAGAGCCGTTACGGAAAACGAACATATTTTCGGACAATTTTTGTGGACAGGCATTGATTATTTGGGCGAATCCGGAGCTTGGCCCTCGCGGGGATTTTATTCCGGACTGCTTGATTTCGGAGGATTTATTAAACCATATAGGCGCAACTGATGGAAATTATGTGTCGCGCCGGGCAGAATCTTTCCTTCAAAACATCACCGTGGACGGCGTTTATGATTGGACGAAATGTGCCGGACAGCAATATTTTTTACAACAAGCCAAGGAATACGGTTGCGAATCTTTTGTGGCTTTTTCCAATTCACCTGTCGTGCTTTACACTAAAAACGGACAAGGTTATTCCGGTTCTTCTTCGACTGCCAACATTCAAAGTACGAAATATGGTAATTTTGCCGATTATATGACAACCGTTGTCAAGCATTTCATGGACGAAGGATATAATTTCAACTATATCAGTCCGGTCAATGAGCCTCAATGGGAATGGAACAAAAACGAACAGGAAGGTTCGCCTTGGACCAACGCTGAGATAAAAACGCTGGTTACCGCTTTGGATAACTCCATAGCATCCAAAGGATTGACAAATACAAAAATTCTGATTCCCGAAGCCGGACAATGGGATTATACTTACGGACAATCGGGAAAAAAGGCAGGCAATCAGATTTACGAGTTTTTCGATTCAAACAGTTCCAATTACGTCGGCGACTTATCTTCGGTAGCGCCGGTCATCGCCGGTCACAGCTATTGGAAAGACAAGACCAACGGCAATATCCGGAGTGTCCGCCAACAAGTAAAAACGAAAGCCGGTCAGTACAATCTGGGCGTATTCCAAACGGAATGGAGCATGATGGAAGATTCCGGTATTGATGGTTTGCCGGCTAACTATGATTATATAGATGTCGCCATCAACATGGCAAAGATTATTCACAGCGATATGGCGTATGCCAATGCCGCTTCGTGGTCGTTTTGGACCTCTATGGACATGGAACGCTGGAGTCAAAAAAACCGCTTCAATCTGGTACGTGTCCGCCCCGGCAACAGCGACTATCCCACTACCTATTCCCAATTAGAAACAGCAGGTGCGGTTACGGCAGAGCCTACTCTTTGGGCATTAGGGAATTACAGTTTATTCATACGTCCCGGATACCAACGAATCCAATTGACCGGTGCAGATGATTTGGCAGGACTGATGGGGACAGCCTACCTGGCGCCCGACCATTCAAAAATCGTAGCGGTATATGTCAATATGGCTAACACCGATAATACTATCATCCTGTCTGTCAATAATCCGGATGCAACTTTACTGTCTGTAAATAAATACGTTACATCAGCAAATTCCAATCTGAAAAAAGACAACCAGCCTATTGATGTAGCAGGCAATCAAATCGTTTCTATTCCTAAACGTTCGGTAACGACCTTGGTATATACTTATGATTCAGGGACTTCTTTATTCAGAATAGCAGATACCCATCAAGTTTCGGTATATCCCAATCCGGTAAAAGCCGGGGAAGCGCTTCTGTTTTCTATGGATTCTTTGGGCGATTACCAGGCAAGTCTTTATACCTTGAACGGTCAATTGATTTCGAATCAAACAAACGATGCGAACGGCGGCATTACAATTCCGGAACAACTACCGAAAGGAACTTACCTGCTGGCAATTACCGGCAATCAATTTTCTATTCAACGGAAGATTGTTGTGTTCTAAGCCGTATTTTGCGGTTGATAGGATGTCAGCTTAAAACTGTTGCGGACAATTTTCCGGCCTTCTTCTATTCCGGAGATTTGTCCGCCGGAGATAGCCTGCTGAATCACATTTCCCAATACAGTCGATTCGCTGATTCCGGTTACGACTTCCACACCGGCAGCATCGGCAGTATATTGATTTAACAATTCGTTCTTGCTTCCGCCTCCTACAATATATAATTTTGTAATCGTTTGATGGGTGCATTTTTTCAAGCTTTCTATTGCGGAAGCATATTTCAAGGCAAGCGATTGGAGTACGCAGCGCGTAAATTCCCCTTTCGTTTTCGGGGCCGTTTGTTGTGTGCGAATGCAATAGTCCACAATGGCTTTCGACATGGAGGAAGGATTAACGAAAGCCGCATCATCCGGATTGACGATGCTCTGAAAATCAGTTGCTTGGGTACATTTTTCCAGCAAATATTCATAGGAAACCGGATTACCGGCTTCTTTTTCCCATTCCGACATCAGGCATTGCAGCAACCAAAGTCCGGTAATATTTGTCAAGAAACGGATTTTATTTCCCACACCGCCTTCATTGGTGAAATTATTTTCCATGGCTTCGGGAGTCGTGATGGCTTTGTCAAGCTCGATGCCCAATAACGACCAGGTACCGGAACTGAGGAAAGCCCAATTTTCGTCTGCGCTTGCAGGAATGGCAGCCACAGCAGAAGCCGTATCGTGTGAACCTACGGCAATGACATTCACGTCTTCCGCTCCGGTTTCGGCAGCTATTTCCGGACGAAGTTTTCCGATAACCGTTCCGGGAAATACGATTGGAGACATCAATTGTTGAGGAATATGCAGCGCTTCAAAAATAGCAGGCTCCCAGGTCCGGGACTTTGCATTCAGCAGTTGAGAAGTGGAAGCGATGGTATATTCATTTCCAATGAAACCGGTCAGAAAATAGTTGACTAAATCGGGTGTAAATAATAATTTATCGGCAATAGCTAATTGAGGATTATCGCTTTGCACCAGGCTGAACAGTTGGAAAACCGTATTGATTTCCATCAATTGATTCCCTGTGCTTTCGTACAATTTTTCCTTGGATATTTTTTTAAACGCTTCTTGCAGAATACCTTGTGTACGTGCATCGCGGTAGCATACCGGATTGGACAATAAACGTCCTTGTTTGTCCAATAAACCAAAATCAACGCCCCAGGTATCTACGGCAATGCTTTGTATCGAATATCCTTTCTGTACCGCCTTGAAAATTCCCTGTTTGATTTCGGCAAACAAGGCGGGAAAATCCCAATACAAGGTATCTCCCAGACGTATTTGCCTGTTGGAAAAACGATGGACTTCGTCCAATTCGATGCGGTTGTCCCGGATGTTTCCTACGATCGCGCGTCCGCTTCCTGCGCCGAGGTCGATTGCCAAATAAGCCATTTTATTTTTTCTTTCCTAAAATATTGATTTCCAAGTCTTCTAATTCGGCAGCAGTCAGCGTTTTATTTTTGAATCCCGACAGGACAATAATCCGGCAAGCCATTTCAAAGAAAACCGCTTTTTGGAAAGCATCGTCCAAATTTTTTCCACAAACCACTTGTCCGTGTTTGTCCATGATAGCGCAGTCGTGATTTTTCAGGGCCTCTACCACCGCTTTGGCCAATTCGGGAGAACCTGGTCGCAAATACGGAACAACCGGAATTTCTTTTCCGCAATAAATGGGAATTTCGGCAGTGACGTTAAAATCTGTAGGTTTGTTTTCCAAACAGGAAATGATGGTGGCATATTCCGATTGAAAATGCAAAACGACGTTCATTTCCGGACGGTTCCGCAAGATTCCCAAATGGAAAACGCTTTCGATAGACGGTTTTACGCCATTCAGGACGGTTCCGTCCACCAGACTGCAAATGGCAACTTTTTCGGGTGTAATGCACGGCAGCCACGAGCCGGTTCCGGAAATAATGACTTCTTCTCCGATTTTCCACGACTGGTTGCCGCTGCTGCACAACATGAGCCGGTTGCTTCCCGCCCGGTGGGCCGCTTCAATAAATGTTGAAATTTGTTCTTTAGTTATCATTTTTATGATAGTTGTAAAATATTGAATAATAGTTATTAACGATTAGCAGGGGTTTGCGGGTCAAGCCCGCAATGACAGGAGTCCAATGCTTCTTGCAATGAAAAAATACGCTCCATGAGTTGCCATTTTTCTTCCGAACGCTGTCCGTTTCCGGCTATTTGAAATTGGGATACAAAATCTTCCCATTCGGCTTGACGCTCATAAGTCGCTAATTTTCCAAAGGCCTCGTCCCAGTTGAAATCCAAAGGCGTTTCCACAATCATGATAGCGAAATCATTGATTTGGTAAAGCTCCATATTCAGAATGCCTGCTTTGCGAATGCCTTGCGGAATTTCTTTCCAGATATGTTGGCTGTCGTGCCAATATCTGTACTGATCCAATGTATCGGGATTCAGTTTGAGAAACTGGCAATAACGCCTTGTCGTTGCCGGTAAAGATTCGATATAACCTTCTTTTAGCATAACTTTCCAATTAATTCTGTCATTGCGGGCTTGACCCGCAATCCCCTCCTAATCGTTAATAAGTGTTTAACGAACATCATGGGATTGCGGGTCAAGCC
>BNYG01000087.1 GCA_026000155.1 Bacteroidia bacterium
TTTTTATTTATCTTTGCAAGGTGCATAGTAATAAAATGTGAAGAAATACAACATCAACAAAGAAATCGTGGACTCGGTAGAGTTGAAATGCCTGTTAATCAGTAACGGGGTGAAGGACGATAATGCCGTTTACGAAATCTTTGGGAAAGATTACAGGCTGAATGTGAGTCCATTGACTTGCAACAGCTTGTTGCTTTCCGATGGAACAAATGTACAATTGACCGACCTGGTTTTTCTTCCGGAAGCGCTTACGCCTTTTCATCTTCGGATTTCAGAGGATAAACCGGCGCTTTTTTACGAAAATGATTGGATTGATTTTGTAAGTTTTCACAAGAAAACGGATTTTTATCTGCAAAAAACAGCTTCGGGAGCGCCCTATATGGGCAATGCCGTGTTGCAAGGTTGCGATTTTGTTTCTTTCCAGTGTTTGTGGCATTGCGAATATGCGGCAAGCGGAAAACCTTGCGAATTTTGTTATGCGGGAGCGGAATTTGAATATTTGGCGAAGAATAACCAACCGCAACCGGTGGCTTTGGCGGCTTCCGACTTGGTTGAAATCATCCGTTATGCGGTGCAAAACGGCGATGCCAACAGTACGCAAATCACAGGAGGCTCCACTTTTTCCGGCAAAACGGAATACAGGCACATTTCCGGTTATTTGCAAGCGATTGCCGAAAGCGATATTCCTCTTACCGGTGAACTATTGCTCTACATTACGCCTCCGGCAGACTTGTCATATATTGACGACTATTTCTCATTAGGTACCAGCCGCATTGCTTGCAGTATTGAAGTGTGGGATGAAAAACGAGCAGGAATCATCACGCCGGGCAAGATTCATTTTACCTCCCGAAAACGGCATTTGCAGGCCTTGAATTATATCGCCGGAAAATACGGAAAGGGTAGGGCGTTTTCCAATTTCATCATCGGTTTGGAAAGCATAGAAACCCTGAAAGCAGGGGCTACATTTCTTGCCGAGCGCGGGATTATTCCCTCTGCATCGGTGTGGATGCCGTTTGGCCGTCCTGTCATGGGAAGCACGACGGCGCCCAAACTCGATTATTTCCGCCGCATCAAAGAGATGCTGGCGGAACTTTACCACAGATATGAACTGATTCCGCCCGGCGGTTGCGGTTTGAATGTTTGTATAGAAAAAGATATTTATACCTATTCAAAACTCTAAAATTTGTTTGATATGAAACAGTATTTGTTATTTTTAATCGTATTGATTATGCCCATCAACAGCATAATGGCGCAAGCGAATCAAGAAGTGATTACATTTGAATTCGGGGAATTCCGAGTCAGCACCCTTGCCGAAAAAATGTCAAACGGAGGCACGAGTATGTTAGTCGGCGCCGGTCAGGATGCCTTGCAAAAATATCTTCCGGATGGGACTTTCCCGATGGAAGTCAATGCGTTTTTAGTTCGCACACCGGACAAAAATGTGTTGATAGATGCCGGATTGGGGCAAAAACTGTTCGATAATCTGCAATCATTAGAAGTTACACCCGAACAGATTAATGTAATTCTGATGACACACCTGCACGGCGACCATATCGGCGGATTGCTGCGTGACGGAAAGGTAGCGTTTCCCAACGCCGATTTGTATTTATCGCAAGCCGAATACGACTATTGGATAAAAAGCGACAACAAGCAAGCGCTCAATATGTTAGCTGCTTACAAAGACAAACTGAAATTGTTTGTTCCGGAAGAATTGGGAAGCAAGGAAAACAATTTATTTCCGGGTTTTCAGGGAATTGCAGCCTACGGTCACACGCCCGGACACACAGCTTATTTGATTGAATCGGATAAATCCAATCTGCTTATCTGGGGCGACGTCACGCATGTGATGGCTATTCAGATGGCGCTTCCGGAAGTGGCATTGGCTTTTGATTCCGATACCAAACAAGCCATAGAATCCCGTAAAAAAATAGCGGACTACGCAGCAAAAAACAAAATTCCGGTAGGAGGCATGCACATCCTTTTCCCTGCAATCGGAAATATAAAAGTTGCTCAGGAAGGTTATGAATTCAGACCTTTCTGCGAGTGTTTAGGATTCTGAACAACTCACTCCTTACATACCCGGAATCCGACGTCGTAATCGCGAAACGTATGGATTCCCATTTCGTTTAAGAAGTTGCAATACTGCGCACGGTTTGTGAGAAAATGCATTTAACAAAAATGCCCGAAAGAAGATTTTTTCTCCCGAAATGTAGTACGGTTTATCGGTTTGCAAATGAATGTCCCGCAACAATGTTATCAATATCCTGAAACACTATCGTATCAGCCATTGTATGCAAGGCTTCGTAACTTGCCCACAAATAGCTGACGATACCGTATTTCATAAACATATTTAGCGCTTCTTTGCCTCCAATGGCTTTGCTACGCTTATACTGTTCTAAAATATATATAAAATATTCACCACGATTGCTCATACTATTCCTTCCAAATTTAGCTCGCCTGTATTATGTTCATTGATAAATAGATTCATCAGCGCAGGTATGCTCAGATGCCAAATTTTTGTTTCCTCAACTTCGAGTTGAGCATATAATTTTGAATTGTATAACTGTTCGGTAGCAGCAATCTCGTTCAAATTATAATTACTTGAGATATTTGCAATCAATTCTTGAATAATTGGATAGAGTGGGGATGTGTAATCAATAGTGATATCAAAATCATCCACGCGCTTAGAACTGATAAAGTGCAGATTTTTCAGTGACTTTTCATTTTTGAACACAATCTGATTATACAAATCACTAATTTTGAGTTGCTCTAAAGCTATCTCTCGCGTGATTTCACCTTCAGAATATTTATTGAACACTCTATAAACTTTGTCATTAGCGACAGGACCTATAACAATATCGAAATTACTATCGACAGTATCAACGTCTTTATTTGCACGATTTTCCAATACAAAATCGAACCAAGAATCGTCAGGAGCTTTAAATTCCAAGGCGTTCAAATTGCCTGCTGAAAATTCGTATTCATTGATAACACCAGCAATATTCTCTCCTTGAATTTTTCTTTGAATTACTATACGCCGAGCAAAATCACGCGCTTGACCTATATTTGTCGTGGTATAAAAACCACCACCAAAATCAAGCCCGCGATTTGGATTTATTATTTTGGGACTATCAACAATCTGACTGCTACCATGGTATAATTTCATTTTTTCCTCCTTCATTTTACTTTATAGTACCTCTCTTCATGATATTATCTGCATAGTATTTCATTTTTATGAGTCAAAAGTACAAAAATATTTTCAATTAATTTCGTAGGCTGGGTTTTCAGCCCCAAAATTTGTGTGTAATTATCATTTTTTGCAGATAATTACATTAAAAAAATTAAGAAAAGTGTATGAAAAGTGGCAAATTTGTTATTTCTTTGTAGGTCAAAAGTTACACCTTTTTAATAATAAATTACAACATGAACAGACGCGATTTTATCATGAAGAGTGTTGCCTTGGCGGCATTGGGCGGTATGGGACAGAACGTATTTTCTTTTCCTGCCGAATCGATGGCCAAGCGCAACAAAGGGAGAGTAGGAATTCAATTGTACAGCGTGAAAGACACGTTGGAAAAAGCGCCGTT
The DNA here is from genome assembly GCA_026000155.1 of Bacteroidia bacterium. Classification (GTDB taxonomy): domain Bacteria; phylum Bacteroidota; class Bacteroidia; order Bacteroidales; family Azobacteroidaceae; genus Azobacteroides. The sequence continues at coordinate 3,588 of BNYG01000087.1, forward strand.
GGAAAGTCTGAAAAAACTTTCCGGCATCGGATATTCATCCGTAGAAGCGTATGGCTATCAAGGCGACAAATTTGTGGGTTATACGCTGAAAGAGTTTAGCAACGTGCTGAAAGATTTGGGTATGACTTTATCCGGCTCTCACACGGGTACAGGCATTTTACCCGAAAATACCAACGATCCGAAATGGGATTTTTGGAAAAAAGTTTCCACTGAAATCAAATCCGGAGGAGGCAAATGGGCGGTACAGGCTTCTTTTCCCGGTGCAAAAAGCTTGGACGACCTGAAAAAATTAACAGACCATTTCAACCGTTGCGGGGAAGTGTGCAAAAAACAGGGCGTTAAATTTGGAGTGCATAATCACAATCAGGAATTTCGCGTGGTGGACGGTATCGTTATTTACGATTATCTGTTGCAAAACACCGACTCTTCCTTGGTTCATTTCCAATTAGATACAGGACATGCAACGGAAGCCGGAGCCAATTGCGTGGAATATTTGCAAAAATACCCCGGACGTTTCCCGCTTTGGCATATCACCGATTACAATGTACCGAACAAAAAAGTGATTGAATTGGGAAGGGGCAGTCTCGATTTCGACCAATTATTTGCATTGGAAAAACAAGCCGGATTGGAAGTGCTGACCGTTGAACAGGAATCGGGACAAGACCGCTACGAATCTTGCCGGATTGATTTTGATTTTCTGAAAAAATACAAGTGGACAAAGCTGTAAAGCGCCTTTGTTCCTGAATTCTGTCATTGCAAAAAATCTGTCATTGCGGGCTTGACCCGCAATCCCCTGATGTCCGTTAAACGCTTAATGATTAACGATTTTCATGGGATTGCGGGTCAAGCCCGCAATGACAGATTTTTCCAAATGACAGATTC
>BNYG01000088.1 GCA_026000155.1 Bacteroidia bacterium
ATTCCGATCAGTAAAAAGGATTTGCAAGATTCTACCGATCAAGTGATTGAACAGGCAAACGAACTGATTAATCCGGAGCCAAACAGTATGGACAGCAGGGGTTAATACCTCAAAATGTTAATTGTGAATAGATGTCTTCTATCAAATTTTTATCCATTTTATCGAAATCTTCTTTCCGGGGAATGACTAAAACGCCGCCGAAATCCACTACTCCCGGCGCCAGTAATAGTTGTTCTTTTCCGGTGGCATAATATTGGCGGGGACGATGTTGGCTTCGCGGGAAAACAATTAATTGCCAATTCTCTTGCTCTTTCCAACAAATCAGGTTCAGCATCGGTTCTTCTTCCGAAGGTTGAAAAGTATGCAATAACCGGGTCAATTGATCAAATTCGGATAATAACCATTCCAGCTGATTACTTTCGTAAACAAAACAGGTACGGAGGTAATTTTCCATATAATAAATGCTTCCCAAAAGATCTTTCCGGAGTAATTTTTTCCCGGGGAAAAAATGAATATCGTGTTCAACCGGCAAAAATCCTTTATTTCCTGCCTGAAAATGGAAATGGTCGGGAGCGGAAGCGCCGGCGTGAGGCCCATTATACAAAATCGTGTAATCCGGCAAATCTTCCGCCAAACGAAACAAATCTTGCACCCTTCCGGCAATTCGTTGCGGAACATGACGGGTATCGGGAATGGTCAGATGAACCGGAAAAACAGGATAGGGATTGATTAACAGGAGATAAGACGGAGGATAAGGAATGCCTTTTTGTTCCGGAGGACGATTGCATAAAAAACAAGGCCGTTGGGCAATCGACTTTTCATCCGTTTTCGCTGCGGAGGAACGGATGCGTTCGGGATTGAATTGCAGTTTTATTTCAAAACTATCGAAAGAAATTTCCTTCCAAAGGATATGTTGCAAACCGGCATAATTTTCGGCGACTACCGGCCAATGTTGTAACTGTTCCTGAAATAATTCTTCCACCATAGTTGTCTTGCTATTATTTACGGGTCAAAGGTATTAATTTATTTTTGTAACTTTGTATTTTTCCGAAAAATCCTTTACATTTGTATTTTTAATCATTCAACTAAAATTTTATGTCACAGGACGAGCAACAAAAAATCAGAGAAAAGTATTATGCCGAAGCCATTCGCTACATGGATAATGCTAAAGAGACCTTGAAAAAAGCGGGGAAAGATGGGAAATTGTATCAGGACGAAAAGTATGTGAAAACAGCTTGTGGTACTGCCTACAATGGTGTACTAAAAGCTATGGACGGTTATTTTTATAGCCGTGGCGTAGAAAAAAAGAAGGGCAGAAAATCCATTGAGTACTACCGGGAGCATGCGGCCAAATTGGATGGGAAAATGTTGTCCTATTTGAATAGTGCATACGAAGTATTACATTTATCAGGCTATTACGATGGAATATTATCAGTCGGAGTTATCAAATCAGGATTCGATGTAGCTTACGATATTATTGACCGAATAAATTAATACATTTTATGTCACAAGACGAACAACAAAAAATCAGAGAAAAGTATTATGCCGAAGCCATTCGCTACATGGATAATGCTAAAGAGACCTTGAAAAAAGGTGGAAAGGAAAATGATGTTTACCACGATCGTAAATATGTCAGTACTGCTTGTAGGACGGCTTATAAGGGTGTTCTTATGGCTCTTGATACTTACTTTCAATTGAAAGGAGTGAATATGCCTAAAAAAGGTCGCAAATCCATAGAGTTTTATACTGATAATGTCAGTAAATTGGATAAAAAATTGTTGGTACCTTTGGATACCGTTTATCATATTCTTCATTTAGATGGATATTATGATGGAATACAAGATGCACGTGTAATCAAAAGAGGTTTTGACGTGGCTTACAATATCATTGATAAAATCAAACCGTTGAATTAAATGGAACGTTCTCCCCGCAATAAAACATTACAGATGACCGCCGAAGAGCAAACTTTTTGGCAGGATAAATTAGTGCATTTAAATGCACCAACTATTCCAGAAGCCATTCTGAACCGGACGATTAACGGTGATTTGCTGGAAGTGATAGATTTTTTACCCAAAGCTTTTGCCGACCTGATTATCATTGACCCTCCCTATAATCTCAGCAAGGATTTTGCCGGTTTGAAGTTTAAGCAACGATCGGATGATGATTATTTGGATTATCTGGAATTGTGGTTCCCCCAAGTGGTGGAACTATTAAAACCTTCCGGGTCGCTTTATCTTTGCGGCGACTGGAAATGTACGGCGGCGCTTTACACGGTTATGCAGAAATACCTGACCGTGGTGAACCGCATTACCTGGCAACGGGAAAAAGGGAAAGGTTCGAAAAAGAATTGGAAAAACGCCATGGAAGATATTTGGTTTGGCGTAAAAAATCCGAAAGACTATTACTTCGATGTGGATGCCGTCAAAATCCGCCGGAAAGTCATTGCTCCTTACAAGCAGGACGGAAAGCCCAAAGATTGGGAAGCAACCGCCGAAGGCAATTTCCGTATGACCCATCCGTCCAATTTTTGGGACGATATTACCGTTCCGTATTGGTCGATGCCCGAAAATACCGATCACCCGACACAAAAACCGGAAAAACTGATTGCCAAACTGATTTTAGCCGGTTGCCCGGAGAATGGCATTGTATTCGATCCGTTTTTAGGTTCGGGAACGACTTCCGTAACGGCTAAAAAACTCGGTCGCCGCTATTGCGGAGTAGAATTAAATACAAACTATGCCTGCTGGGCGGAAAAACGCTTGCAGCAGGCACAGGAGAATAAAACCATTCAAGGCTATTCCCAGGGAGTTTTCTGGGAACGGAACAGTCAGCCTTATTGATTAATAAACTCAGGCATAATGGCTTGGCGATAATCGTAACCTTGCCATGCTTTCAACATCCTTTTTTGGCTGTACAATTCTTTACCCATCAATCCCATAGTAATCCGTTCGCTGACACTTTCGGACGATTCTTCCAACAGACTGGTGAAGAAATCTTTTTGTGCGGGATATTCGCCCAAGGAATAATCTTCCAATTCAGCTAATGCGGCTGCTTCTTTGATAGCCACGTCTATACCGCCCAATTCATCCACCAAACCCAATTTCAAGGCTTGATTGCCTGTCCACACGCGACCCTGTCCAATGACATCAATTTCCGCTTTGGTTTTTCCACGACCTTCCGATACGCGGGTCAGGAATACATCATAAAACCGTTCGACATACGCTTGGATCATGGCGCCTTCTTCAGCGTTCAAGGCACGTGCCGGCAATAATCCGATACCTAACAAAGGAATAGACAAAACGGCATTGCCGAAGTCGGAATGTTTATTGGTGGAAATGCCGTCGAAAGTAGCGTCCATTTTCCTGGCTAATTGCGCACCATTTGGAAGGACTCCGAAAACGCCAATCGAGCCGGTCAATGTGGTAGGTTCGGAAATAATTTTGTTCGCGCCGCAAGAGATATAATATCCGCCGGAAGCTGCATACGTACCCATGGAAACGACCACCGGTTTCACTTCCCGCAATTCTTTTACCGCATGCCAGATTTGTTCGGAGGCATAACCGCTTCCGCCCGGAGAATTGACACGGAAAACCACGGCTTTGACGTTCTTGTCGTCTTTCAGTTTATTCAATTCTTTTACATATTCTTTGGCGGTAATCATATCCGATGAATAGATACTGGGAGCTGCATCATCTACAATCTCTCCTTCGGCATACAACACGGCAATTTTATCTTTGCTGATTTTCTTTTTGCCTTCCGGAATTGATTTCAAATCTTCCACACCGGCTATTTTCAATTTAGCATCTTCCGGCAGTTCCAAGCGGGCTTTTAATCCGGCATCCACTTCACCGGCGAATTTCAATCCGTCGATTAATTTATAGTCCACCAATTTTTGAGGATCGGCAAAGGTCAGACATTCATCGGCATACTGATTTAATTGTTCAACCGGAATGCCGCGGCTTTCGGAAATCCCGGTCAATAATGTTCCCCAAATATCGCTTAGGAAAGCCGTCACCTGTTCGCGGTTAGCATCACTCATTTTGTCTAACAAATAGGGTTCAACGGCTGATTTATACGTACCTACTTTATAAACCTGCATTTCAATGCCCCATTTTTCCAACGTGGCTTTGTAGAATTGAGTCGAACTTGCCAAACCTCTGAAATCCATCGTTCCTTGAGGATTCATAAAAATAGAATCGGCAACGGAACATACATAATACGAGCGATGATTAAAATTGTCTCCGTAAGCAATAATAAACTTACCGCTTTCCTTGAAGTCCAACAGCGCTTTACGAATGGGTTCTACGGTTGCATAACCGGTCATTGTTTGTCCACCATTTAAGTAAATCCCCTTGATTTTGTCGTTGTTCTTTGCTTTTTCAATGGCAGACAGAATGTCGTTCAAACCGACGGCTTCCACGGAGGATCCGCCCAATAAGAAATCGAATGGACTTGTGTTTTTGC
>BNYG01000089.1 GCA_026000155.1 Bacteroidia bacterium
GTATAATCATACTCCTTTCCCACAATTTATTGGTACCCGAAACGGCAACCGGCTCGCCTTTTTTCGCCTTTTTTGCAATTTCGACATCTTCTTTTACAAACACGGTTAATGCTTTCCAATCAAGCAGTTGTGTGCGCGCAAGGAGTTGCGGTTTATAGTATTGTGTCGCTGTCTTTGCATAATTTTCCCAGGAGATAACAGCTTGTTCCAATTCGTCGATGGCAAGGAGTTGATTGTTTTCTTCACCGGAAAGGCGATACATGGATAAATGAACAGCTCCTCTGATTTTATGGGAATAGTAGTCTGCCAAATAACCCAGCGCAACCAAGTCACCTACAGTCTGTTCCAATTCAGGATTAGAATTTACTTTAATTTCGGATGCGCCACCCAACAGATTGACAGAGGCTTGCGTCAATTTATCCGCCACTTCAAACGGAGTCAATTCACCTTCCACTTTGCCATTCAAAACAAAATCACCGATTGAACTCACGCCCTGGTCAGGCATGCAAGGTACCCGGCAAAAATGATTGACCGTATGAAATTCTTTGATATCAAAACAACCTTCGGTGATAAATTCGGCATCATTTTGCCTGAAATGGATTTTGTCCACCCATTCCACCACGTCCGATGAGGATTTCCATGTGTCGTATAATTTTTGTGCATCCACACCCGGAAAATGTGCCTTGATTCGGTTCACAAAGAAAGACTCCGGCAAGTTGGGATTGTATCCTGTCCGGCCATAAATCATAAACAGGTACCATTGTTTGTCAATTTCATATTTGGGTAAACCCTTGGGATTCTTACTGTTGAAATCGCGTGCGTAAATATAGCCATCGGGCCCCCAGAAATAACCGCTCATCAATTCTTTCGGCATGAATTTGATATATTCTCTTGCATATTCAGGATTTCCCCACCGGAAATTAAGCATATCGTCGTTGCGTACGTTCAACCACACTTTGACTTTGAACTTTTCCACCTGTTCCCTGTAAATCCGGTTAAACCACGGCGGAGTGGGACTGCTGAACATTCTGGCTCTCGAATATTTAAATTCTGTATCCACCGGCTCGCCATAATCTTTGAATGCGTCCGAAATTAAATTCATGTCGCTCTGGTGTTGCCGGAAGATAAAAGCGGGTTTTATTTCGGGTTTGATGGCTTGCGCTTCTTTCACGGCTTTGCCGAAAGTCATCCACAGCCAGTTTTCAATTGAAAATTCGCCTTTCAGACCATTGATGATATGTTCCCCGGCAGTCACGCCAATCCCTTTGATATTGGGATAGGTGAGCAAAAACTGCTTGACACTCTCTTTGGTGTAATTGATTGTATTCAAATCACGTTGGTCGCCGGTGATGCCGTATTTGCCCAGCGCATTCATCACATAAATATTCCAATGATAGATATGGATGTCAATACCGCGGTCGTCGGCATACTGAAACACTTTTTGCCAGAAAGCAATCTTCTCGTCAATCGTGATTTTTTTGATTACTTTCAGGTATTTCGGATTTTGAATATCTTCACCGCCCCAATCCCTGTCGATTTTTGCCGTAATCGGATTTGTGTAAACACAAACATCGTCCAAAGCCACATCTTCATATCCGGGCACTTTAACCATAGAAGGGTAGGGGTGCAAACTCCATAAAGTCAGCAAGTTATAGCGATAACGCGCCAGATTGTCCAAATAATTTTTCCAGAACTCAAAATCCCACATGGTGGCTATGTTGTTTTGAGCGGCATCGCCGGTATCATCATAACTGGGTGTGCGGGCATCCAATGGAAAATTGAATTTAATTCCCCGGTAAGGAATATAAGGCTGCTCTGTGATAGAACTTATTTGCATCAAATCTTTCCCGTCCTGAATCATCTCTGCAAGCTCTAAAGCGGCATACATCAACCCATTGGCATCGCCTCCCTTAACGGACAGGGTATTTTCTTTTTTGTTAATTTGAAATACTTCTTTGCCCAAAGCGGCATCCAATTCAAAATTCACAATAAGACTTTCTTTTGTATTTAAAAAATTGATTCCGGCCGCTTTGCCCGCTTTTTCGAATTCGTTAATACCAAACTGCACTTCCGGAATAGTTTTATCATAATTCACAACCACCGCTATTTGTTTGGCTAATTCAATATCCTTATCGACTTGCAATTGCATTTCTTCCCAGGAAAAATCGCCCCTGGCAATAATGAAAGGGAAAGAATCTTTATTATAAGTCGTGACTGTTTTGCCGTAATTGGCCCAATGCGAAGAGCAATCCTGCAAATACTTGACAGCTATATCGCGTTGGTCGTCACCTTTGTACCTGTATTTCGCCAGGGCAACGGCAGCTTTCACTTTATCCGAAAAGTAGCGTCCAAACCAATACCAAGCCTGCAAATCACTGACTTCGGCCGTTGCTTCCTTCGACAACTTACTTGTTTTTAATTTATTGATTAACAGCAACAATTGGGCATTATCTTCATCTAATTCTTTAACTAATTGCAAGGGTGAAATCTGATCCCCTGTTATTTTTTCGCCGTTCTGAATCCATTCTTTAATATTCACATAACGCGTGGTATCCAATACCGGATGTGTAATCATGTTATTGATATTGAACAAAGTAGCCGGAGCATCGCTATCCCACGAACAAAAACCTTCCGAATAAAGCTGTGCATCCGCAGTTCCTTTGTGAAATGCTGCAAATTTCAATTGATTGTTGGTGGCTATCTTCCAGGCTGTCAGAGCGTCTTTTCCAACCGGTTTTCCATATTTATTAGCCAACATTTGCTCAAATGTTAAATCGGGCGTTTCCGGATCGTACATCAATCGTCCCCACATAGCGTACCACAACCACTGCCGTTGGAAATGGTAATCCCAGGTTTTATGCGCACCGGGACGGCTGGTATAGTCCAAAGCAGGCGTAAAAATTTCACTTCCGATAAAGCAACCGCCCACGTATTCCTGTCCGTTGTTTTTGATAAATTCACGGATAAAATCACTGTTTCCCCATCGCAAAATGTAAAAATCTTCGTTGCGCATAGTCCAAACATATTTGTATTTGTCCGGCAAGGGATTTCTGTATTTGTCGGTCAGTTTTCCTCCATGTACCATAAATAACTTGGGAGAAGAATGTCCATGGCTCCAGTTAAACTTAAACTCCACAAAAATATCATCAATATCCAAACTTTCAACATGTTGTCGCGACCTTAAATCATTTTCTTCGGTGGTACTGCCGCCGGAACCGGTATTGGCAGAAAGCGGCGCCCGGTAAACAAATTTGATTTTGCGGTCTGCCTCACTTATTCCGGCAAAAATAGTCCGGTCGAGCCAGTCGCGGCGTTCTTCGGGTGTCAGACCGCCCATCCGTTCACCGATAGTAATGCCCAAACCATCCAATTCCGGATATTCGTTGATGACTTGCGTAATCGTTTCTTTGGTATATTGTTCAACAATTTTGGTGGTATCCGCAGTACCTCCGAATGAAGATGCCGTGTATTCCGCCACTTTATGAGCGGCGGCAAAACTGGGCGGAACAAAAATATTCCAATTGATAATATACGTTTCGATGCCCCGGTCGTGCGCCATTTTAAAAAGTTGTGTCCAAAATTGTTTCCAGGCAAGCAACTCCATGTCATCAAAGGGACAAGCTTCCGGAAAATTAGTCGCTCGTATCATATAATGATAAGGGTGCATGCTCCACAACGAAATAACATTGTACCGGTTTTTAGCCATCATGTCCAAAAAAGATTCCCAAAATTCGGGATTGCGTACCACGTAATCCTGTTGCGTCAAGGAAATACTTGTCCGGTAAGCCATATACGGCAGGTTAAATTTGATAGCGCGGAAACCCAAACGAGGCTCTTCCGTTTTGGCTTGTATGGCGCTCACTTTGCCTTGGTTGTTTTGCAATTGTTCGGCAATGTCTAATATGCCGTACATCAGCCCTTTCGCATCCCCGCCAACAAGTATTATTTTCTTATCAGCATGTATAATTTGGAAACCTTCCGGCTTTAAAGGATTGTACGTTACATTCAGATTTATTTTTTTGGACAACAAATCCGTTTGCAGAACAGCCACAATATCAGCCTCTTTATATTCATTCAATGGTTTTACAACGACGTTGCCGTTCAGGGTAGCCATCGTTTCATTCAACTTGGATAATCCATAATCTACTGTCCGCAAGCCGGAAGGGCTTGATATTCTGATGTTAGATGCTCCTAAAGCGGCGCAAAAGAATAGTGAAAATAAAATCGCACAAATGTTTGTTTTCATTAGAGTATTAAATTTATTTCATAAATATAGGCTTTGGGTATTAAAAAAGTATTAATAAATGCTTAATAATATCAGGCAAACGCTCTCTTATAAAT
>BNYG01000090.1 GCA_026000155.1 Bacteroidia bacterium
GTAAATCCGCCTTTCAAAAACATTAACAATACAAACATAATGAAGAATTATGATAATACGAAACTCTTACGGGAGTTTCTACTCCTGTATTGTTAATAACTGTTAATTCTTAAATGCGTTTGCCCTGAGCAGCTGTAAGACTTTTTCCCTTTTGGTAAACGGTTATCAATTGCCGGAACATTACAAAATGGAGGACTTGCGCTATTTTACCAGATTATTTGATTGACGTCAATAAACTGTTGCTTAGAATGTAGTAGAGCAATAGGCAATAAATGAGCTATTTATTGGATAGATACTACGATTGTTAATTTATTTAATTATTTTTGTATCATGAAAAAAATTATGACGAATTTATTCTACAATATACCGATACTGTTAAAAAGAATCCTGATTCTCACTTTTTAATTGGCAGAGTCGTTTCCAACTTACAGAAATATAGTACAAGAGAAAGTTTACAAATGATTTATGACGCTTTTTCTCAAACCAATAAAGATTCTTATTTTGGGGAAATTATAGAGCATTATATGGAAAATTATTATGTGTTTTCCGATACAATACTTCCCGCTTATGATACCGGCAAATTGGAATCCATTATTCAAGACTCAACAAAAATCAATTTGGTTGCATTCTCTGCTTCATGGTGTATTCCCTGCCATAAACAAATACCCATTTTAAAAGAAATATATAATGATTTGAAAGGATGTATAGAGATAACCTATATTTCTGAAGATGAATTTGATTATGTAGATAATTGGCGAAAATTAATGAAAGAAGAAAATATACCTTGGAGGAGTTTATTAGCAATGAATGATGTAGAAGCGATTCGGAAAAAATATAATGCGATAGCGATTCCCTATGTCTTATTAGTTTATCCTGGAAATGGACGTTTGGAATCTTTAGATGTAAGAGTCAAAGAAGATAAAGACAAATTATACTCATTGTGTGGGAAAAATAATTGATATATCTCCAATGTCCATTTCATTCCTTTCAGAGCGTTTCTTTTAAAAGTTTCAACGCCGCCCTCGAAACTTCAATTTTATACGTTCCGCCGGTGGTATGCAGTTGGAGCGCCGACGAGCGGGTATCCAACTGCCGGACATATTTCCGGTTGATGATGTAACTTTTCCCTGTACGCAGGAAAATATCGGCGGGCAGTTTGGCTTCCAAGTCGCTGATGCTCTCAAAAACATCTTCTTCCTTGCCGTCGGCCAGTTTCAAAACCACGTAGTTATGGTCGGCTTTGATGTAGGCGATGTTATCGGGTTGCAGGAAAAGAACACCCTTCAAACTCTTGAATTTCAACAGCTTTTCTTCCTTAATAGCGTCTATCAGGTTTTGCATTCCCGAAATTCTTGTTTGCACTCGTTCCTGGTAACGGTTGACGGCTTTTACAAGTTCTTCCACTCTGATGGGTTTGATAAGGTAACTCACTGCTGCCAAATCAAATGCTTTCAGCAGGTATTCGGAATAACTGAAAGCGGTGGTAAAGATGATTTCAGGCGGACTGAAATCGTTGTCTTTCAGCGACAACAGGCGGTCGGCGAGCCACAAGCCATCGTTGCCGGGCATCTGAATATCCAGAAAAATAAGGTCGGGACGGCGGTGCATGATTTCAAACAGGGCATTTTCTGCATTTCCGCACACCGCCGCGATTTCCATTTCGCCGGGAAAAGTTTCCGAAAGTTTCTGTTTCAGCGATTCCTGCAACAGCGGTTCGTCTTCGATGATGATTGAACGTATCATATTAATAGTACTTTAGTGATTAGCTAACTCATAATTAAAAAACAGGGGTACTTCCACCGAAAAGCGAGTTCCGGCGGCATGGCCGTTTTTTTCGAGGTCTTTTATCGACTGAATGATTTTCTGCTCATTGAAACGGTTGTAAATCTCGATTTGACGGTTTAGAATATTCAATCCGTATTTTGTGCTGCGGATATTGGGGTGTTCCTGCGCATACTGCCGTCCTACACCATTGTCTTCGACGCTGATTTTTAACTTGTCATCATGCTGAATTATATGGATTAGCAATAAATTACCGCTATTTTCCATTTTCGGAGAAAGTCCGTGTTTGATAGCGTTTTCGCAGTAAGTATGAAGAAGCATATTAGGCAATCGAACGCCGGGATCAACGCCGTCGGGAACATCAATGCGGAAGTCAAACTTGTCCACGTAGCGGATTTTTTCGAGTTCGAGGTACATCCGGATATATTCCAATTCTTCACCGAGTGTGTTGGATGCGTTTTCAACGCGGCGCAGCGTTTCGTAAGTGAAATTGGAGTAGATATTCAATAAGCGCATGGCCTCTTCTTTCGGGCGGTTGGCAATATAATATTCGATAGTTGCCATCACGTTGAAGTTGAAATGTGGAATAGCACGCAGGCGTATGCTGCGGATGCGCAAGTCGTTAAGTTCGCGCTCTGTTTCGAGTTTTTGCAAAAGGGCGCGGTTTCTTCTTTGGAGAAAGAATAGGGACAAGAGGGACGATAGGGATACTAATGACAAAATGAGAATAATGAGAAACCACGTTGTTTGCCAAAAAGCAGGTTTGATGGAAAACGAAAACGTTTGAATTTCACTTTTCGATTCGTCCGTGCCTGCATCGGCATAGATTTCAAAAATGTAATCGCCGGGCTTGAGGTTGTTGAAAGTCACTTCGCGCTGTTTGGTCGGTTCCGAAAATTCATCCTGAAAACCTTTGAGGCGGTAGTGATAGCGCACGTTTTCGGCGGCGGAATAGGATAAACCGATATAGGCGAAACGGATATTGTCGTGTTTGTAATTTAATTTCAGAAAATCGGCGTTTTCGGGCTGCCATTTTACGTTGTCGGGGGAAGAAGAAACGCCTGTGAAATACAATTTTGGCGCAGATTGTTTCTGTAAAAGTTCTTGGGGATTGAATCGCAACATATATTTTTTTGACAAAGCCCAAACATTGCCCACAGAATCTTCCGTAATATTCAGTTCCATCGCCTCGCCCAAAAATCCGCTGTTTTTGCCATAAAACACAAAATTATCATCTTCCATTCGTTTGATATTGATACCGTCAAGCGTGGAAACTATCAGACAGCCGTTGCGCGTGGCAAGCACATTGCGCACACGATTTGAAAAAGTATGCTCCAATCGTACAGTATCATTTTCAAAAATGAACAAACTGTTTCCAGACGTTGCCCAAATTTTCCCAGATTTATCCATTGACATACTTTTGCAGCCCAAAAAATTGTCGGGCTGTTCGGGTACAATAATTTTATCTTTGTCGATAATAACAATGCCTGTGCTGCCGCCAATGAGTATCCGCCCTTTTTTATCAACAATGGCGCACGAAACCGTTAAACCCAAACTGTCCCTGCCGATTGTGCGGACAAGTTCGCCGTTGGGTTTGCAAATATCAATCTGCGAAAAACTGCCGAAAAGCATATTGCTATCGGGCAAAGCAAGCGCAATATGATGACTTGTATTGTTTATTTTCAACCAGTTAGATTTTCCATTTGTCCATTTCAATATACCGTTGCTTTCTTCGCCGCCGGGAAAATACAGCGAATTGCCCTGCTGAGAAGGAAATCCCTGAAAATAAGTTACGCCTGCCCGCCTGCCAATATTTTCTTCAAACGTTTTGTCGTTTAAAATTCTGTACAAATGCCCTTCGTAAGTAGGCAGCCACAGATTTTTCTTTGTATCAACAAACGTTGAGCGCACTCGGTCATTATCTTTTACAGGCGTGTAATTTTTGAACTGCAAGCCAAACAAATTATAAAGTCCGTTGTAAGTAGCGAGCCAAAGATTGTTTTCGCGGTCAAGCAGCATATCAAAAATTGTTTCGTGATCGAAAATTGTTTCCAAATTTTTTCCGTCGAAACGGTAAATGTGGTGTTCGTCTCGGATAATCAAATTGCCGTTATTGTCTGTGATTGCGGTTGTGCTTACCGGATTTATTGTCAATTTTAATGCAAAAACTTTTTTAAATCCTGTTTGTTTGTCAAAGGAATAAATTCCCTCCGTTCCCAATGCCCAAATACCTGATTTGTAAGAAAAAACGAAAATAATATCTTTGTCGTCAAAATGTTTTTGCAGCGTTCCGTTTTCATTTACCAAAAAAATACCCTCTTTTGTCGGCACATAAAAAATGTGATTTTCTTTGTCCCAATATAGAGTTTGAAAATCAGAAATTTTGGGATAATGGACAAAAGTGATGCTAAAATCAGTTGTAACTGACTGATTTTCATAATTTTGCGAGCAAAAAGAATTATGAATAAAAAAAATGCATTTATTGCGGAGGCAAAATCACTAAAAAAA
>BNYG01000091.1 GCA_026000155.1 Bacteroidia bacterium
TCGTAGTCGATTTTGGACAAATCCCATTCGCCCCGTTCCATGCCTTCTTCAAATTCTTTCCCGTAACGGATAACGCCCGATTCGATCATTTCCCGAAGCAAATCGTTTCCTTCGCGGGTACGTTCGCCTACGCCGGCAAATACGGAAAATCCGTGATGTTTTTTCGCGATGTTGTTGATTAATTCCATAATCAACACTGTTTTGCCCACACCGGCGCCACCGAACAAACCGATTTTTCCTCCTTTTAAATAAGGAGCGAGCAAATCAATCACTTTGATACCGGTAAAAAGAATTTCGGTCGAAGTAGAAAGATCTTCAAATTTGGGCGGTTCGCGGTGAATCGGTTCGGAACCTTCGTAAGAAACCGCTTTCATGTCGTCGATCGTTTGACCGATTACATTCAACAGCCGGCCTTTCACCTGATCGCCGACCGGCATGGAAATGGGAGCTCCCAGATTGACGGCTTTCATGCCGCGGGCAATGCCGTCGGTAGAATCCATAGCTACCGCACGAACCGTATCCTCGCCAATGTGTTGTTGTACCTCAACGATTAATATTTTTCCGTCGGGACGGGTAATTTGAAGCGCCTCGTAGATTTTAGGAAGATCGAAACCTGTTTGTCCGTAAGAAACGTCAACAACAGGGCCGATTACCTGGGAGATATATCCAAAATTTTCAGACATCATATATAATCAATGTGTTTTGTAGTTTTCTAAAATCTCACAAAAGTAAAGAAAATAATGGAAAATACAATCATTGATTAATTATTTTTTCGGTGTCCTAAATAATAATTTATAATCCTCTTCTGTCATGGCGCGCTTGACCCGCTATCCCAAGATGACCGTAATAAGGTTATTTATCCCAGCCCATGGTTACGATAAAATCGTTGTAGAGACAAGGCATGCCTTGTCTCTACCCTGTTGGGTACATTTTCATCATTCGTCAATATTAAAATACCGTGAACATGATTGGGCATTATGCAAAATGCGTCCAATTCAATATTTTTTGCATGATTTTTTATTTCGTTCCATAACACATTGGCAATTTCCCCGATTTCCGACAATTGCATGTTTCCGTTAACAATTTCGCCAAAATAATGTTCGCGATTGGCTGTGCAAATGGTTATAAAATAGGCGGCATTCCAACCATAATTCCACCATTGTGCACGTGCCGATGATATACGGTATTGATTTTGAAATTTTTCGTTTGGCATAATTTATTTTTATTTTTTGTTAATGATATTGTTGTTTCCGTGTTTCCGTGTAGAGACAAGGCATGCCTTGTCTCTACACCGATGATCGTGCGAATGTGGCAAAGATACAATCCTTTTAATCCTCACACCAAATTTTTTATCTTATCTTTGTGTTAACGCTTTGTTAAATTTTACGGCTATTTCCAAAACCACCCAAAAGATAGCGGATTCGGATTGGGTAATGATGGAAGAAAAAGATTGAAAATTAAAAACCAAGAGCTAAGCATCGCTTGATTTTGCGCTTCTCTTAACTCTTGGTTTATAAATCTTACCCTCTTTTTATTTTTGGAGGGTTGAGATGCTGTTAGCTATCAAGGCAAGGCATAAATATCCTTTTCAAGCAATATACTGATTGAAAAAATAATTATTAGTTGCGCCTCTTCACATCATCTATCCGCGCACATTTTATGGTTCGTTATTCTGGTGTTCGCAGTCCCGGTCCAGACCCCTGCAGTCGACAAGGTATGGTATCCATAGCCAGACGTCACAGAATCATACACATATAATGGTGTAGGATAGTAGAGTTGAACCGTGGCGGCGGTAATGCCAGAGGCGTTGAATTGTGCCCAGCTTTTAGCGATCGGAAATGCGCTTGGGCAGGAAACGCTATTAAAATCTCCCGAATTTTGTTGGAAATACCAAGCTGTACCATCATTAGGTGCATACATCACACCCTCACTATACACAATAGCTTGATCCGTATATCCGCCGTCCTCCGTTACAACACGTATAGTGGTCTGACCAGGCCCCACAAATCTGACCCCTATACTGGACATCGGCGCAAGAACTCCTACAGTACATACCGTTTCATCATCTGAATACCAGGTCACGTTTTTATTGTACGCATTGCTGGGAGCTACGATTGGAGTCACAGTTTTTTGTGTCGATTTTTGTGAAACAGTTATTGAATTCGGCGATATCGAAACACCAGCCACTGGCACGTAGCACGTAATTTGACAAGTCGCCGATTTACTACCGTCAACGGAGGTTACAGTAATATTAGCTTTTCCCAGACCTACGACTGTAACCAAACCATTCTGGTCAACCGTAGCCACGTTATTATTGCTGGAATTCCAGGTTTTATTCTGATTGGTAGCAGTAATAGGTAGTATTTGGGCTGCCAATTGTACAGGAGCGTCTGCTGTGCTATTGAACCGGATCGAAGTTGGCTCCAGATTGATGCTCGCCACATGGTTCATAACTTCTACTGCACAGGTAGCGGTTTTTCCTCCATCCACGGTGGTAGCTGTAATCGTAGCCGTTCCAAAAGCCTTAGCAGTAACCAGACCATTACCATCTACTTCCGCTATGTTTGGATAATCGGAAGACCAGGTTATCGCTTGATTATCAGCCCAGGAGGGTATTATAGTTGCTGTCAACTGTTTAGTCTCATTTTCTGCTAAAAGGGACCAGCTTGTAGGATCAAGCGTTATACCAGTCACAGGATCAACCGGATCTACAGTGATAAGACTACTGGCTGTTTTGCTTTCATTATCTACGGATGTAGCCGTAATCGTGGTCGTTCCCTGACTTACAGGAGTAACCACCCCTGTGTTTTCATCAACAGTGGCAATAGCCGGATTAGCGGATTCCCAAGTAACCGCCTGATTGGCACAAGTCGGTAATACAGATGCCGCCAATGTTCGGGTCGGACTGTCGGTAGCCGGGAAGATAATGCCTGTGGGATTAACCGTTATTCCAGTCACAGGGATGCCGACACTGCTGCCGCCGGTTGCCCATTTCACACCATCCCAGGAATAGACGCCTTCCTTGAGACCCTTTTTGTCACCCGGAGTAGTTTTGTCTCCGGTAGCATATACCATTAATCCGATTTCCGGAGCGGCAGATAATTTGGATATATCCGTTGCGGAAGCCAAATCCAATCGCGGTAGCAGTAAACCCTTATCGTGTGAGCCTCCGGTATTCAAATCCAATACAGCGGACTTGGCCGGCTCGGACGAACTACCAATCGTCACCTGTGCATTCATACCTGCCGATAGGCCCCAGAGGAATACCAGCATTAAAAACATCATTTTTTTCATTTTCATAACTTTAAATTTATTTATTTACCCCGAAGAGCTGTTAATTAGTTGTTAATTGATTGCCCCCGTACAAACCGTGTAGTTAGTAGTGGAAATATCCGGACTTGCCGGGCAGTTGTAATCGACATAATTGATACACCAGACCGGCGCATAGTTTAAAGCCTGGCTCCACAGCGAATTGGGAGCAGACTGTATGTCGGAATAGTTGAGTGTGGGCGCTCCGCCGTCACAGTCGGCTGTCAGAGCATCTCCAAACGCCACCCGGCTTGAGCTGCGCCAATAACAAATACTGTTGTTGGCTGAGCGGACACAATCGCGCACACGTATCTCTGCCTGGGCGCTTAGACTGGCAGTGGCAACTGTGATAGTGACTGTACCGTCCTGAAGGGCTGTTACCAAACCATAGTTGTTAACCGTGGCAATACCCGGGTCGGACGAAGTCCAAAGCAATTCTTCCGTTGCATTCTCAGGCGTGATAATGGCCGTCAACTGAGTGGTATGATTTAGCCCGTAGATAGTCTTGTTATCCGGTGTAATATCCACACCTGTAACAAGAACGGTTGACTCGCTGTAAAGTGTCCATTTCACACCGTCCCAGTAATAGACGCCGTGCGGCAAGTCGCCTTCGAGGTTGTTCACCAACATGCCGGGTTCCGGATCTGTCAATGTGGATGTATCGTCAGTAGTATTCAATTGCACTTGCGGCAACAACAAGCCGGAGTTACTGCTCCGCAATTCCAGCACAGCTGAGGGAGCGCATCCGGCTTCCACAGGAATCCCTGCCGGACTAATCAGTACCTGTGCCCGCGCACCGACCACACCCAAAAGGATGAGTGTCGGCATTAAAAACATCATTTTTTTCATTTTCATAACTTTAAATTTATTTATTTACCCCAAAAGGGCTGTTGATTAGTCTCCATAAGATGATTTGCTTCCCAAATCTATCCTTGAGATTCGATGGGAAGA
>BNYG01000092.1 GCA_026000155.1 Bacteroidia bacterium
TGGACCTGTATATTAGACGTTATCCTCCCGAAAATGATTGGAACAATATCATGAATTGCGCCCGCGATGAAGGATTTGGAAAAGGCATGGACGAAGGTATTGAAGTGGGTATCAAAAAAGGTATCAAGGAAGGCATCAAAGAAGGTATCAAGGAAGGCATCAAAGAAGGCATCAATCAAAATCGTATTGAAATCGCCAAAAACTGTTTTCAGCAGAAGATGCCGATTGAATTGGTCGCAAAATTGACCGGACTCACGCCGGAACAATTAATAGAAATAATGTAAAATCCGATTTAGCCTATTTCAACCTTACAAACATTTAATATTTAGCTACAAAAACAATATGCCGATTTGATAAACCCCGAAAGCAACCAACCAAGCTAATGTAGTGGTGTACGCTGCTGTAAATAACGCCCAGCTCGTTCCGACTTCGCGGCGGATAGCTGCCAGGACGGCTACGCACGGGAAGTAAATCAGTATAAACAGCATAAAGGAATAGGCTGTCAAAGGCGTGAACGTATGTTGCTCCTCTAATTTGGCTTTCAATGCACCGGAAGCAGCGGCGTCCACGTCCGGACCGGCTTGGTACAAAACGCCCATCGAACTGACCACGATTTCTTTGGCGCCCATTCCGGTGAGGATACTTATCCCGACTTTCCAATCGTAACCCAAAGGCTTGATAACCGGTTCGATGAAATGTCCTAATTGTCCGATATACGAGTTTTCCAAATCTGCCTGGACTTCGCCTGTTTCCGGATCAATGTTCCGGGGGAAATAACCCAATCCCCACACTAAGATGGAGGCGGCCAAAATGATGGTTCCCATTTTGGACAGGTATTGCACGCTTTTATTCCAGGTATGCGTACCGATATTCCGCAAGGTCGGCCAACGGTAAGGCGGCAGTTCCATGACAAAAGGAATATCCCGCTTTTTGAACAAAATCTTGTTGAATAATTTCGCCATGAGAATCGCAATCAAAACACCTATGATATAGATGCTTAGCATAATTAATCCCTGGTGATTGGCAAAGAAAATGGAAACCAACAAAATATACACCGGCAAACGCGCGCTGCACGACATAAACGGAATGATTAACATGGTCAGCAGCCGGTCTTTCCGGTTTTCCAAGGTCCGGGTAGCCATTACGGCAGGCACGTTGCATCCGAATCCCATCAGCATGGGAATAAAAGATTTGCCGTGCAAGCCGATTTTATGCATCATTTTATCCATGATAAAGGCAGCCCGCGCCATATAGCCGGTGTCTTCCATCAATGAAATGCAGAAAAACAGGATTAAGATATTGGGCAGGAAGACAATCACACTTCCCACTCCGCCGAGAATGCCATCGGTCAGCAAATCCCGCAATATGCCTTCGGGCATACTTGCTTGCAGTCCTTGATTGAGCGCTTCCACCCCCGATTCAATCCATTCCACCGGATAATTTCCCAGCGAAAACGTAATCTGGAACATCGCCCACATGAAGAAAATAAACAGCGGAATGCCCCACCATTTATGAATCAACAGCTTATCCGGACCATACCCCCTGATTTCTTCGTTTTGAGTCGATGCCTGGTAGGTTTCTTTCAATGCCCCGCGAATAAAAGCGTATTTGGCGTCTGCAATAATCGTTTCGATTTTAGTGTGGTATTTGCTTTCCAAACCGGCAATTTCACGCCTGACCACATCCATCAACTGTTTCGTTTCGGGAATACGAGCCACTTGTTCCGTAAATGCCTGGTCGATTTCCAATAATTTCAGCGCCACATATTGCGAATGAAAATTATCGGTCAGCGTAGGATTCTTTTTGACTTCCGTTTTTATTTTTTCAATGGCCTGGTTGATGTCTTCTCCATAATTAATATGTATATGCCGGTAAACCGGTTCTTTTTCTTCATACAAACCGATGACCGTATCCATCAGTTCGTTAATGCCTTTGCCTTTGGAAGCGATCGTAGGAACAATGGGTATCCCAATCATTTGACTCAACAGTTTGTAATCGAAATTATCTCCTTTTTGACCCAATTCGTCATACATATTCAAAGCGATAATCACTTTGATATTCATGTCAATCAGTTGAGTAGTAAGGAATAAATTGCGTTCCAAATTGGAAGAATCAATGACGTTGATGACAATATCCGGCATTGTTTCGGTCAGGTGTTTCCGCACAAACAGTTCTTCCGGCGAATATTCGGAAATAGAATACGTGCCCGGTAAATCCGTCAGGTCAATCCGGTAGCCGTTCCGGGTAAAATGAGCCGTTTTGATATCGACCGTCACACCGCCGTAATTTCCCACGCGCTCCTGTTTTCCGGTGGAATAATTGAAAAGCGTGGTTTTTCCGGAATTTGGGTTTCCGACCAAAGCCACCTGGATGGTTTTGCCTTTTTCTTTTATTTTTTTGACAACATCATCCCCAAGCAATGTTCCTTCATACGATCGGTCTCCGGCCAGAGAGGTATCTTCTTCACCGACAACTTCAATCATCTGTGCTTCGCTGGTCCGGAGCGATACACGGTAACCCATCAATTCATATTCGATAGGATCTTTGAAAGGGAAAGGCGCCTTTTGAATGACCTTTACCCGTGTGCCATAGACAAATCCCATTTCGGTAATTCGCTTACGGAAAGCGCCGTATCCTTTTACTTTCGTAATGATTGCCGTTTCGCCAATGGCTAAATCGGACAGACAGGTGACGGAATTTATCGCAGTTTGCTGCATACTATCCATTTTGAGTGCAAAATTAGAATAAAGTATTGGCTTTTCCAATCCCTTTATATAGGTAATTTTGATTTACCGGCTACCTATAACTAATGACCTTTGTTTATTCTATCGCAATATCCCAAATTCCGGCGTTCCGTTCCAATTCTATCAAGGCAGCAAAACTTTTGAAAACCGTCTCGATGTAAGTAGTGCGGAGTTCGTCATAGGTTTGTTGGGCGACCAAGACTTCCAAGCGTGAAGTCTCGCCGCGTTTGTAACTATAGATTTTTCCGTCCAAAATTGCCTTGGCATTATCCATCATTCCTGTTTCGTAGCGCTTTACTTGTTCGAGCAAGGATAAATATTGTCTCAGGCTTTGCATTACAGAAGTTTGCACTTCTAACTCTGCCTGTTGGTAATTCAGTTCCGCCTGTTGTTTGCGAAATTCCGCCGCATGTACAGCGCCTTTGTTGGCATTGGAAAACTTCAGCGGAATAGCTACACCCACCGTGACGCCGTTGAATTTCGGGGCGGGAGCGATTTCGTTCCGTACTTCGGTGTTGTAATTGTAACCCACTGCCAAATCAAAATCCATGTTGCGTTCGCGTTGAGTGACTTTTAATTCTTTTCCGGCAACATCCACATTTTTCAAAGCGGCGATCAAGTCAGCGCGATTGGTCAAAGCGGTTCGCAGCAGTTGTCCGCTATTGAAAGAACGTTCTTTCGTTTGCAGACTTCCGAAAGGATTGTAAATGACGTCTTCGTCGAAAATGCCTGTCCACAGTCCGAGGGAAGAATAGGAATTGAACAGTTCAGTACGCGCCTGAAGCAAGTCATTGTAGGCGATTTCCGCTTCGAGTTTGCTATGCATGGCATCCACATCGGTAATTTTGCCCAGTGCAAAACGGATGCTATCATCTTCAGCCAACAAGCGGATATTGCCGTAGGAATTTTCCTTTACCCGATACAATTCCGATTGCTTGACCGCTTCGAGATAAGCCAAAGTAGCCTCCGCCCGTAAACGATGGAAGTAATCTTCCAACAAAGCCTCGTTTAATTCCTTTTCACTTTTGGCTAAGTCGATATTCGCTCCGCGTTTGCCGATGGAAAAAGTTTTGCTCAGCTCCACCGCCACTGAACGACCCATAAGCATGTGCTTATCGTCGTTATCGCCATATTCTATGCTCAGTTCCGGGTCGTTGAATACTTTCGTCGCCTTTAATTCGGCTTCGGCTACGCTCACATTCAATTTCTCAGAGGCATAACCGAGATTCTGTTTCCCTACCTGTTCGATGTAGGTTTTATAATCAATGGTTTGTTGCGTTCTCTCTAAATTCTGCGAATACAGCGCAGAGCTAACGAACAAACCGATAAATGCTAATAAAAATTCTTTTCTCATGATTTTTTATAATTAATAATTTAGTACCTCTCTGTCATTGCGGGTCAAGCCCGC
>BNYG01000093.1 GCA_026000155.1 Bacteroidia bacterium
GTATTTTACATATTTGAAGAATAAGTTAATGTAATAGATTAAATAATTTCTTTATTTAGTTGGTTTTTAATATATTAAATATAAGTTTTAGTGTTTTATTTTTTAATTTATGCCTGTATTATTACAAAAGTAACTACTCCCCTACTTCATCATTATTCATTAATATTGTATATAGATTATTTACTTTTGTAATCCCAATTTGTATCTAAAAATAAATTACAATTGTGATTATTTCCCTTGGTCAGATGTTTGGCGATTTCCAAACGGCGAGGATTGTCTTTTATGCGCACGGTTTGTTTCATCATCGAACAAGATAAAATCATTGTCAATGGAATCAATGCCTGACCGGTTTTCCAACTCAGGACGCTAATTGAAAGGTAATATTTTCTTTCCGTGTAAATTCATATAGGATATTTATTGTATTGCTTTCTGCTCTAATCGTTTAATTTCCTTGTCGAAATCGGAAATGATTTTTTGATGTTTATTAAACTCTTCATATTCAGCTTCGGCTTTGCTGTCGGCTTGTTGCCTTTGTCAGTCAGAATTTGATATTTTCTGAAAGCCAAAAACTCGTTTATGCTCGTAGCAAAGATCGTAGTCGATGCTACATTCGGCGAAAATATCGGTAATCTGTTGCCAGATACGGCGTTCGCTTGCACGAATAGAACGGACACGTTCCAACAATTCGCGGAAATAATCTTTCCCAAAAGCCGTTTTCCCTTGTTTTAGCCGTTCATCATCAAGCACAAATCCTTTGGTAATAAATTCTTTTAAGGTTTTAGTCGCCCAAATTCTGAATTGCGTTGCTTTGGCGGAATTTACGCGATAACCCACTGAAATAATGGCATCGAGATTGTAAAAATCAATCATTTCCATAACTTCACCACGAAACCCGCGATTTACGACGATTTCCATTTTGGAAACAGTCGTATTTTCAACCAATTCACCCTCCTCAAAGATATTTTTCAAATGTTTGCTGATTGCCGGCACTTGCACATCAAAAAGCGAAGCCATTGCCTTTTGCGTAAGCCAAATGGTTTCATCTTTTACCACCACATCTATTTTTACGTTTTCTTGCGGCGTGTTGTATATTAAAAATTGGAGTTCTTTATTCATGTTAGAATAATATTTTTGTTTAGTCGTGTCCAATAAATTTTCTTTGTCGTTGATAATACAAGGATATCACAAAGGTAAATAATATTTTCAAGATTTATATACAAAACGCTATTTTGACCAATAAAGCGATATATAGACCTCAAATATTTTAATCACGCGACCTTTTGACCAATTTTTGGGCGTTTTAGACCTATTACAGGTCACGACTTTGCAGAAGATATGCAGACAAACAATAATTTCTCACACTAACCCCAACTCCACCGCCTTGCTTATCAGTTCGCGGGTACTGTGGGCGTTCAGTTTTATGTACAGGGCTTTGCGGTAACTGCGGACGGTATCAAAACTGCGGCATAGTTTGTCGGCTATCTCTGTGCTGGTCAATCCTTCCCGGATGTAATGCAACACTTCCATTTCGCGACGGGTAAGTTCCATTGAATGTTTCTCATAGTTTTGCAGCAGGCTGTTTACATGGTCGCACAGGAAACGCCCGCCTTCTGTCACGATGCGGATGCCTTCCAATACTTCTTCCGGCATGGAATTTTTCAATACATAGCCGTCCGCGCCTGCATCCAAAGCGCAGGTGATGGTCGCAAGTTCACCGTAACTGGTCAACATCAGAATCTTTACTTGCGGGTACTTCCTTTTTATTTCCGGACAGAGGTCAATGCCGTTGCCGTCCGGCAGACTGATGTCGAGCAGCAGCACATCCGGCTGTTCCGCTTTCAGGAGTGCCCGGCACTCGGCAACCGAATAGGCTTTGCCGATAACATTTGCGGAGAAAAATCAAAATATTCTTCGCATTTTTGCGTAAAATAATTTGCATATTCTCCGCAAAAGTTATATTTTTGTAAAATTTTTTATTATGGCAAAATACATTTATCAACACGAAAACTGGACAAACTTTGTTTGGAACGAAGATAAAATTCGCGATTTATTCGGCGAAGTCAAATATTTGCAGGGAAAACTGAACGGCATAATGAGTACAATCGGTTTCTCTCAAAAAGAAGAAACTTTGCTGAACACTTTTACTTTCGACATTTTGAAATCGTCTGAAATAGAGGGTGAATTATTAAATTACGACCAAGTTCGCTCGTCTATTGCCCGCCGTTTGGGAATTGAAACGGCAGGATTAGTTTCCTCCGCACGCAATATCGAAGGTATCGTTGAAATGATGCTTGATGCCACGCAACGCTACGAAAGTCCATTAACGGAAGAACGGCTTTTTGGTTGGCACAACGCCTTGTTTCCAAGCGGTTACAGCGGTGCATACAAAATTGATGTCGCCTGTTACAGAAAAGACGAAATGCAAGTTGTTTCCGGTGCTATGGGCAAAGAAAAAGTGTTTTATGAAGCCGTTCCACAGGCACTTGTAAAGCAGGAAATGGACAAGTTCCTGACTTGGCTGAATATCGATTTCAGTATTGACAACCTATTGAAAGCAGCAATCGCTCATTTTTGGTTTGTCATCATCCACCCGTTTGACGACGGCAATGGACGTATTGCCCGTACAATAACAGATATGCAGTTGGCGCGAGCAGAAAAAAGTTCGCAGCGTTTTTACAGTTTGTCGAGCCAAATTCTTGTTGAGAAAAAAGCGTATTATGAAGTATTACAAAAAGTTCAATGGAACACCGACAGCGACATTACGGATTGGCTGACGTTTTTTCTGAATTGTATGAAAAATGCTTTGCTTTCTTCCGAGCAAGCAACTTCACACATTTTGGTCAAAGCCAAATTTTGGTCAAAGCACGAGCATAGGCCAATCAACGAACGACAGCGGGAAGTCCTGAACAAACTTCTTGACGGCAACTGTGTTGGCAAATTGCAATCGTCAAAATGGGCAAAAATCTGTAAATGTTCGCAAGACACTGCAATCCGCGACATAAAAGACCTGATAGACAAAGGTATCTTACGACAGGAAGAAGGTGGAGGACGAAATACGAATTACGAATTGGTGACAATTTTTCTTTAAAAAATCACATTATTGGTACTAAAAATGTGATTTTTTTCCAAATAACAGTATTTCTCAATTCGTAATTTTTAATTCGTAATTCGTAATTGAAATTCAATATGTATTTCCGTTCCTTTACCAACTTGAGAATCTATATCGAGATTGCCTTTGAAAGATTCCACGCGGGTGCGGATATTGCGCAGTCCCATGCCTTTGGATTCTGCCGACAGGTCGAAACCGCAGCCATCGTCCTGTACGGTGAGAGCTATGCCGTCTTCGTCGCGTACAAGTTGTACAAGGATATTTTCCGCTTTGGCGTGTTTCATGGCGTTGCTTACAAGTTCGTGCAGGTCGCGGGCAAGGCGGGTGCGTTCCTGCACTTCGCCGTCGAGTACGGATTGCGTGGCGATTAACTGTTTTTCCTGTTCCAACTGTTTGATTTGGCTTTCGGCAAGGCGTTTCTTCTGCACCGTCCAACGCCAGAGGAAAAAGAACGCTGTCAATGCCAGCAGCAATACCGCGCCTCCGGCAATTCCGAGCCAAATCAGCAGCCGTTTTTCGTCTTCGAGCGCGGTTATTTTTGTTTCCTTCTTTTCGGTTTCGTATTTCGTTTCCATTTCGCGGATGGCCGACTGGTAGTGCTTGTTCGACCATGAAGCCTGCAATTCCTGCATCTTGTCGATATATTCACCGGCTTTGGCGGAATTGCCGAGATGAGCGCAGGCTTTCGCCAGATTTTTGTACAGGGATAAGGTATTGGCAGGCTCGGTATCGTCGGTAGCAAGGGCATCGAGGGCGGTTTGTTCGGCTTTGCGCCATTCGTTGCATTTCAAGTGGATAGAGGAAAGCAGGGCAAGGGAATTTGATTTTTCGCGTGGCGTAATCAGGCTTGAATCGGATATTTGCAAGGCTCGACGGAAATTATTTTCCCAAAGTATTTTAATTATTTTGAGACGGAAGTAAATAATGGTCATTTTCCGAATGTTCATAAAATTACTTTTGGGGAGTATTTTAGCGACGATTTGGTAAATGACCTCCAATTTAA
>BNYG01000094.1 GCA_026000155.1 Bacteroidia bacterium
ACAAAACTGTCAAAATTTTATATTTTGAATTTCTTGGTTTCAGCAAAGCTGTACCCTTTTCGCTTAAAATATTTAAAACTTAAAAAGGCGGAAATGAGCATTTTATTGACAATTTGGCAAAAAAAAAATGTCACTTAAGAAGTGACAGCGTTTTTTGGACTAAAGTTTAACGATGCAAAGGTAGGCAAAGTTTTTTAATAAACCTATTTTTTAACCTATTTTTTGGAGATTTTAACTTTAATTTTTTTTTCAGTTGCTTGACCCGCCATCCCATGATGTCCGTTAAACACTATTTCTGCAAATAATGACAAAAGCCGATTAACGTTTATCAGCAGATTTCTCCCTACGGTCGAAATGACGATACCCATAGGGGGTGAAACGGGAGGAGGAATAAGGAGGGGCGAAGCCCCTCCTTATTCCTCCTCCTTCCTATTTTAAATTCACACCGTCATTGTAAGCCGTAGGCGAGGAATCTGCTGATAAACCGTTAAACACCATTCTTGCAAATAATGACAAAAGCCGATTAACGTTTATCAGCAGATTTCTCCCTACGCTCGAAATGACGACACTCATAGGGGTGAAACGGGTACCGTCATTCCGAGCCGTAGGCGAGGAATCTCCTGCTAAGCCGTTAAACACCATTCTTGCAAATAATGACAAAAGCCGATTAACGTTTATCAGCAGATTTCTCCCTACGGTCGAAATGACGATACCCATAGGGGGTGAAACGGGAGGAGGAATAAGGAGGGGCGAAGCCCCTCCTTATTCCTCCTCCTACCTGTTTTAAATTCACACCGTCATTCCGAGCCGTAGGCGAGGAATCTGCTGCTAAGCCGTTAAACACCTAATTTTTATAGCACCTGAAAAAAATAATTAACCTACGCTTTGGGAAATTTTAACTTTTAAATTTTTGCTGATGTAGAGACGCAAAATTGTGCATTTCTACTATTTAATAATTATCGTATCTTTGCACAGCAAAATAATATCAAACAAAAATGAGATGAGCTATCATCGCGATATACGTCCGAAAAAGTCCTTAGGTCAACATTTCCTGAAGGATTTGTCTGTTGCCGAAAAAATAGCGGCAACGGTTTCCGGCTATCCCGAACTTCCGGTTTTGGAAGTAGGCCCCGGAATGGGAGTGCTGACGCAATTCCTTTTACGGGATAAAAGGGATTTAACTGTGGTAGAGCTGGATGCGGAATCGGTGGAATACCTGAAAAAACACTATTCCGAATTAGACGGGCGAATTATTGAAGCGGATTTCCTGAAATTGGATTTGAATGCTTTATTTGCCGGTACGTTTTGTGTGATCGGTAATTATCCGTATAATATTTCCAGCCAGATATTCTTCAAAGTATTGGATTATAAGGATAAAGTCCCTTGCTGTTCGGGAATGCTCCAGAAAGAAGTGGCCGAACGCCTGGCGTCCAAACCCGGAAAGAAAGCCTACGGAATCATCACGGTTTTATTGCAGGTATGGTACGACATCGAATATCTTTTTACCGTGGAACCGGACGTTTTTGATCCGCCCCCCAAAGTAAAATCGGCTGTCATCCGGATGACCCGGAACAGCCGACAAAAATTGGAATGTGACGAACGATTGTTCAAGACGCTTGTCAAAACAGCGTTTAATCAGCGGCGGAAGACGATGCGCAATTCCTTGAGAGCCTTGTTGGGAAAAGAAAATGCGCTCTTTAGCCTTCCGGTTTTTGACAAACGTCCCGAACAATTATCCGTGGAGGAGTTTATCGAACTAACGCTCCTGGTCAGCCCGCATGCTGTCCCAAATCAAATAAGCAATCAGGGCGATATAAACGAGTAGCGCCACCCATTGGGAACCAACCGTTTCTACCCAGGCATCGTTCATCAATTCAACACCGCCGAATTTCAATGCCACGCTGACGACACCCATTAAAGCGCCGCCGGCAATAAACCCGGAAGCCAATAAAGTCCCTTTTTCCGAGCGGGCTTGATTTTTGGCCGGATCTTTGGAACGGGTGCTGACATACCAGGCAATCGCACCGCCAATCAACAACGGCACATTCAAGTCGAGCGGGATAAACATCCCCAAGGCAAAAGCCAACGCCGGTATTTTTAAGAAAGTCAAGATAATAGCCAACACAGCGCCGATACCATATAATAACCAGGGAGCGCCGGTGCCCGACATCAAGGGGTCAATCACCGCAGCCATGGCATTCGCTTGTGGAGCTACCAAACTGCCTTCGCCTGTAAATCCGTAAGTTTTATTCAATATCATAATGACGCCTGCCACGGTGGCTGCCGAAACCAAGGCGCCCAAAAATTTCCATCCTTCCTGTTTTTCGGGAGTAGTGCCCAACCAATAACCGATTTTCAAGTCGGTAATAAATCCGCCCGCCATGGATAATGCCGTACAAACCACACCGCCCATAATCAAGGCAGCCAACATGCCGCCGGTTCCTTTCAGTCCGACTGCCACCAAAACAACCGAAGCCAGGATTAAAGTCATTAAAGTCATACCCGAAACCGGATTGGTGCCCACAATAGCAATGGCATTCGCCGCCACAGTCGTAAATAAAAAGGCAATCACCGTGACTAATAACCAGCCTACCAAGGCAAAAAGAATATTATGAATAACGCCGAAATAGAAGAAAGCTAAAATCAACAACAAAGTGCAGATACTGGCGATAGAAATAAATTTCATGGACAAATCGCGTTGGGTGCGAAGCGTTGCCTCCTTGTTGGCATCGGCTTTCCCTTTCAGTTCTTTTCCGGCCAAACCCACAGCGCTTTTAATCACGCCCCACGATTTAACAATCCCGATCACTCCTGCCATCGCAATACCGCCGATACCGATGGAACGGGCATATTCTTTGAAAATCGTTTCGGGAGCCATGGAGCCGACTGCATCGATAATCGCCGGATTCCACATATTCAATACCTCGCCGCCCCAAATACCGTTGACTACCGGAATAATAATGAACCAAACCAAAAACGAACCGGCGCAGATAATCGTGGCATATTTCAATCCGACGATATAGCCCAAGCCCAAAATGGCGGCGCTGGAATTGAGTTTGAATACCACTTTAAATTTGTCTGCCAAAACTTCACCTGCCGGAATAATCCGGGAAGAGATGACTTCGTTCCACCATCCGAAAGAAGCGGCGATAAAGTCCGCCACTCCACCGATAATACCGGCAATGATAAGCGGTTTGGCTTGATTGCCACCTTTTTCTCCGGAAATCAATACCTGAGTCGTAGCCGTTGCTTCCGGAAAAGGATATTTTCCGTGCATATCCGACACAAAATATTTCCGGAAAGGAATCAGGAAAAGAATACCCAATAAACCGCCCAAAGCCGAACTCATAAAGACCTGCCAGAAATTGACAGACATTTCCGGGTATTTCGCTTGTAAAATGTAAATGGCGGGCAAGGTAAAAATAGCGCCTGCCACGATTACCCCCGAACTGGCTCCAATGGATTGGATGATAACATTTTCACCCAGCGCATTTTTCCGTTTCAAAGCGCCGGATAATCCGACGGCAATGATAGCAATCGGAATGGCGGCTTCAAACACCTGACCGACTTTCAATCCCAAGTAAGCGGCGGCGGCTGTAAAAAGGATAGCCATTAAAATTCCCCAAACGACCGACCAAGGAGTTACCTCGCGGTACTTTTTCAACGGAGACATGACCGGCTCATAGTGTTCACCCGGTTTCAACTCCCGGCTCGCATTTTCAGGCAATCCGGGCAACGTTTCATTTTCACTGTGCATATTATTCTTTAATTTAGTAATTTCACTTTTAGAGAACAAAAGTAAAAAATAATGCTTATAAATTCTCCGTATGGTCAATTTTTTTATATCCCCGATCAAATTAAAAAAATAATCCAATTTTTCTGAAAAAAATGCAGTATATTTTTTGATTTGTAATAATATTTGTAGTATCTTTGTCCCCGCTTTCCAGAAATTGGAAGGCGAACGGTCTTTGACATATTTCCATAATTACGTAGTACAACCAAGATTGCGCGAGCAGTTTTGGCAAAAAGAGAATACCCTGTCAAAAAAAGGATTAAGGATTAGGAGTCCCAAAAGTCTCTATAGTCC
>BNYG01000095.1 GCA_026000155.1 Bacteroidia bacterium
CATATAATGGTCTTTATAAATATTGAAATAATAAATTTCTTCTTCATTTTCTAAACCATATTCTTTGTACTCTTTTAGAGAAAGATTCATTATTGATTTTGCATTTTCATAAAATTTCCCTTTCGCAACCTCAACACTATCCAGTCCCGCTCCTGCCATTATGGTTTTTTTCTCTCGCAAATAAATTTCTTGTGGAAGCATATCTTTAAATGCCTCTCTTAAAATATATTTTGTAAGTGTCTTTCCATCTATCTTATTAACTTTATAACTTGGATTTAAGCGAACGGCATAATCCACTAATTGATTATCCATAAATGGCTCACGAACTTCCACTTGAAAAGCCATACCTATCCTGTCTATTCTTAATAATTGCGTTCGATGTAAGTTTTCTACAAAATTACAGGTCAGATTTTGAAATTCGTCATCTGACTGCGCAGAAAGAAAATCGCCATATCCACTGAATATTTCATCGCCACCTTCTCCACATAATACTACTTTTAAACCCAAACGATTGGCTTCCTTCGCTAAAAAATAAGTCAAAGCAGAAGGCCGTATCGGATTTATTTCAAATGTTTCTATACACTGAATAAGATTAGGAATATTATCCAATATCTCTTTATCCGAAGGATTTATATGAATACAAGGACTTTTTATTTGACTGCATAAAGATTTAGCTGCCAAAACATCCGAAGAATTTTCTTTTCCGATAACTATGGGTGTTATATCTTTATGAAATTGCCGTGCAATTAAAAATACAATGGAACTATCAACTCCTCCGCTTAACCACATTCCTATCGGTAAATCTGTATCAACTCTTTTTTTAACAGCTTCAACCACATACTCACGAACAGTTGATAAAGCTGATTCAAAATCAATCGAATTATCTACGGCATAACTCTGCGAATAATACCGATGTAATCCTGTATCGTTCATATAATGAGAGGGTAACAACTCTTTGTATTCATTAATCACATCAATCTTGGCAAAAGATTTTAATTCTGATGATACATAAATACTGTTAGCTGCTTCTGCATAATACAAAGGTTTAATACCATATCTATCTCTGGTCATTAAGAAATTATCCGTTGTTGTATCAAAAATGACAAAAGCAAACATACCATCCAGCATGGTCAACATATCTTCTTTATATTGCTCATACAAATGCACCAAAACTTCCGTATCGCAATCGGAAATAAAAGTATGTCCTAATTTTTCCAATTGTTTTTTGAGAATTTTATAATTATATATTTCTCCGTTGAAGACTACGGCAACCGTTTTATATTCGTTATAAAAAGGCTGTTCTCCATTGGGAATGTCAACAATTTTTAGTCGTACATTTCCTAAAATGGTATTCGACACAACCTCATAATTTGGGACGCTATCCCCTCTATGTTTAATTGCATTTAACATAGATTGC
Source organism: Bacteroidia bacterium (assembly GCA_026000155.1). GTDB lineage: Bacteria > Bacteroidota > Bacteroidia > Bacteroidales > Azobacteroidaceae > Azobacteroides. The sequence goes on from BNYG01000095.1 coordinate 1,418, forward strand.
ATATTCCGCTCTTTATTCCGAGCGTTAAACAATATTGCTGAAATTCCACACATAATAATCAATTAATAAACCAAGGTCGTGTTCGCAAGCCGCTTTTAATAGAATACAACCGGACAATAGGCAACGAGGGTAAAGCTCCTCCTTCTTCTCTTGTCATATAAGTAATAAATACAGTATCAGAAAAATTTTCTGTAATAATATCTTTTTCAAAATTTGCAAAAAGGAAATATGCCATTACTGCTTCCTTTTCGTCTTTAAAACTAATACCTGAATTGTGTTGTCCAATCCTTGTGCAATGCTTGATCGCTGCTTGATAAAAAGTTTCTACTTCTGTAATTTGTAGTCCGATTTGTTTAAAAAGAGATTCCGGATTTTTGATAATATGATCAATATAATGCGTAAAATCAGGAAACCCTTTTTTTATAATTTCTCCTTTGCAAAGCGCAGATGAAAAAGTGAAATTACAATTGTATTTTTCTGATATACTCTGAATTTCCTGAAAGTATGCGTACATGGAGTCCAAACTATATCCGTTCAGATAAGCGTGTGTATCGGCGAAGATTATTGTCAGATTTGTCTTTTTCCCGTATTCCTTTTCAACTTGTTCCAGAAAACGGAATAAATATTGTAATGCCTCCTTATCCGCTTGGTTAATACTTGCTTTGGAGCCTGCACACCATAATATTGAAAAATTTATTGTATTCAACTCCTCGGAAATACGGTTCAACATTTCCAAGGTTTCAGTGCGTTCTGCTCCTTTTCTATCGCAGAAAAAGTGTTTTAATTTATTTCTCATTTTTCTCATTTTTAGGTTTTATCCCTCGTTTTGGATTAATTACATATTTTTCTTTTTGCAGAATATCAATCATTGGCATCACTATTTTTTCAATGAACAACCATAAGCCTATCGCGATGGCTACAAATAATAGTAAAGACCAGCCGGCATGAACATTGGTAAGGATTTCCCATTGTTTGTGAGAAAAGAAAGGTTCCACTAGGAATATTATTCCTATTAAAGCAATAATGACAGACAGACTCCTAACATAATCTTTCTTAAATATATTGTAAAAAAACCTTGTGAATGAATAATGTTTTATTTTATTGATTCTTTTTTCTCTTTTATGCCAATTTTCCATTACATCATATTTAATATGATTATCTAAATCTTTTTCAGACATCGTCTCTTCTCTTAATTTTACCAATTCTAAAATATGAGATTTCTGAACTTTACAATGATTTATTTGTTGATTATTTGCTTTAGGTTTGTGTATATTCAAAGATTGATAATAGAAATTAGCATCTAAATTACTTTTTTTGCAATAGAATAAATCCTTAATAAAATATCGGATAATCTGGTCAAGATTGATATCCATATTATTTGGCTTTATTTCTTCGTTCTTCCTGATGATTTCAGTAATTTTTTCATCTGCAATCAATACTCTAAAAACATCATTCAATTTGCTTCTGTTGTTGGTCAGTTTTGTTTTAATGTAGTAATGCAATCCATGACTGTCATTCAAAGCTAAAAATTGATTGATTTTAAATAAACATTTATCTATTACATAAAAAAAAGCATTGAAAGCATTTTCTTTTTCTTTGTACTTAATTTCGTCTAAAATAAAACCGCTCCATAATATGTTTGTATCCATACAAGTCCAATCATCAACCAAAGCATAATCCTTATAATCAGTTGTATTTTTGTTGGCATATCTCAAAGCAACAAAATCACAGGAAAAACAACCCGTAGTATTGGTTATATTTTTTTGTGTCAATTCGTTTCCAAAATCCACCGCTTGGTCTTTCCATTTAACTTTATCTTTAATTGAACTATCTCCTGCGTACTCATTGATGATTTTGTTAATATAATAATAAGCAGTTGTTGGTTTCGGATAAGAAAAGATTTCCAAATTATTGGTTAATGCTTTTAATCTGTCTTTATTCCGTATAAAATTTTTATCGCCCTTTTCAGGTGCTTGTGCTTTGTCTTTAAGCAAACATTTCAATGCAGGTTTTCTTATTAATCCCCCAACAATTCTGAGTCCACTGTTGCTTACCTTTTCAGATAATTTTGTCTTGTGCTCGCTTGTTGGGATTTTGAAAATATCCAAATCAGGATTAGACATGTCCGGATTCAACCATTCACTATATTTTGTAATAAGATTATGTCCCTTACTATCCGTGTTTGTAAACAGTTCATTTCTTTTCTTTTCATTTCTAAGCACAGATACAAAACCAACATCGCCAAGTCCTACATCTGCGATTCCGTACAAAACATCTAATGCCATAAAAGCATCTCCTCTTAATCGGGCGCATTTTTGTTTTTGTTTTGTTGAATTTTCTGATGAGGGTTTTTCGCCAGTTTCTATATTACTTTCCTCTTTTTTACTTTCTTCAATCAAAGGACATTGGAATTGTGGTTTGTCTGTGTCGGGTGTTTTTTCTTCTAATTCTTCATCATAGTATTTGAAACGAATATCGTTCAGTCCTACAATCTGTACATTTACACGACCATAAGGTGTATCTTCAAAATCGCCTCCAAAATAGGCTAAATAAAAAGGCAAATAAATTATCGCGTCCGTAGAAAGAGAAACTCGTATGTTGTCTAAATCTTGATTATTCATATTACATAACTATTAAAGAAAAA
>BNYG01000096.1 GCA_026000155.1 Bacteroidia bacterium
ATTAGTCTCCATAAGATGATTTGCTTCCCAAATCTATCCTTGAGATTCGATGGGAAGAAAATAGCTTGGAAAACCATCTTTTCAGTTTCTTTCTTAATCGCTTCATCCGGGAACCGGTCTCTTTTTTTAATTCCAAATCAGAAGATACTATCTGATAATATTCTTCTTCGCTTTTTGTCGTTTCCATTCCTTATTAGTTATTTTTCATTAAGTATTTTTTTATTCTAATTGTTTATTGACAATGTAAAAAGGCAGGAAATCATCCCATTTTTTTGAGAAAAAAAAGAATGAAAATGATTTATAAAATAAAAAAAAACGAAATGCACCTGCCTTTTCCGATTACTGTATTCTTTTGTGTTATAATATGTTAAATCAAAAATAACATATTATTTATGCTTAATAATTTAAATGTCAAGTCACTTCTTAAGTGACAGTAAAGTTTTGCCGATTCACGGATAAAATATTGAATTCCGGGTAAAAGCATACCACAAGAGAAAGGTAAAACAGGATACAGGTTTGTTGTAATGAGGGTTTTTAAAGAATAAGAAAATAACAATACTATCATCAACTGATGACAAAACTGTCAAAATTTTATATTTTAAATGTCTTGGTTTCAACAAAGCTGTATCCTTTTCGCTTAAAATATTTAAAACTTAAAAAGGCGGAGATAAGCATTTTATTGACAATTTGGCAAAAAAAAACTGGCACTTAAGAAGTGACAGCATTTTTCGGACTAAAATTTAACAATGCAAAGGTACGCAATTTTTTTTTATTAACCTAATTTTTTTCCTGTTTTTTGAGAAGTTTTAACATTTCGAAAGTGAAATGTAATTGAGCAAAGCAACGCAAGGTTGGAGTCGATTGATGATTAACTGATTGCTACTATAGAAATTTTTACTATATTTGTACGTTTTTCCGACAAAGGACGTTGGAAAACGCTCCATTATTATACTTATGGCACAAAAAAAATTCAAAGAAATTAAACCACGTAAACAGTTGAAAAAGAGGGAAATCGTTCAACTGGTCGTGAATTTTTTCAATACCCGGTCCAAAGAAGCAATGAACTATAAACAAGTGAGTTCAGGGATTGGGGTAACATCACAAACCGGCAAACTGGCGGTGGCTTCTATTTTGGAAACATTATTAGCAGAAGATTTTCTGGTGCAGACCGACCGGGGAAAATACTGCCTGAACGGCATTAGCTGTACTGCCGAAGGCACTTTCGAACGGCGTTCCAACGGAAAAAATTCGTTTATTCCCGACAATGGTGGAAATCCTATCTTTGTGGCCGAACGCAATTCCCTGCATGCCATGAACAAGGATAAAGTCCGGGTACAAATTTTTGCGAAGCGAAAAGGTCACGACCCGGAAGCGGAAGTGATTGAAATCCTTCACCGGCAACAAGATACGGTGGTGGGCGTATTGGAAGTCACCAAATACTATGCTTACCTGATTGTGGACAGTAAAATTCTGGCTAATGATATTTTCATTCCGAAAGATAAAATCAAAGACGGAAAAACGGGACAAAAAGCAGTGGTAAAAATTATCGAATGGCCCGATAAAGCGAAAAATCCGATTGGCGAAGTCATTGATATTCTGGGTGAAGCCGGTGGTCAGCATACCGAAATGCACGCTATTTTGGCGGAATACGGTTTGCCGTATAAGTATCCCGAATCCGTAGAAAAAGCGGCGAAAAAAATTCCGGCTCAAATTACGAAGGAAGAAATAGACGCCCGCGAAGATTTCCGGGAAATCATGACGTTTACCATCGACCCGAAAGATGCCAAAGACTTTGATGATGCCTTGTCTATCAAAAGATTACCGCACAATTTGTGGGAGGTCGGCGTACATATTGCTGACGTAACGCATTATGTAAAGCCCGGAAGCAGTATTGATCATGAAGCTGCCGAAAGGGCGACTTCCGTATATCTGGTCGATAGAACCATCCCGATGCTCCCCGAAGTGTTGAGCAACAATCTTTGTTCTTTACGTCCGAATGAAGACAAATTGTGCTTTTCCGTTATTTTTGAAATGACGGATGCCGCGGAAATCAAAAAATACCGCATCAAACGAACGGTTATCAATTCCAACCGGCGACTGACTTACGAAGAAGCGCAGGAAATCATTGAGAATCCCCTCAAACTTTCTGATGGAGATTTAAGTGTAGAAGACGCCGTCCTTATCTTAGACCGTTTGGCAAAAAAAGTGAGGGAAAAACGGTTTGCGAACGGCGCTATTAATTTCGACCGGGTGGAAGTGAAATTCGATATTGATGAAAACGGCAAGCCTTTGCGGGTATATTTCACGGAATCGAAAGACTCGAACAAACTGATTGAAGAATTCATGTTGTTGGCGAATAAAACCGTAGCCGAATTCGTGGGGAGAGTTCCGAAAGGCAAGAAAGCGAAAACATTCGTTTACCGCGTACATGATTTGCCCAATTCGGAAAAGATGGCGAATTTCATGCAATTTATCCGCCGGTTTGGTTATAAAATGAACAACAAAGGTAAAAATAGCGATATTTCCAAGAGTATCAATAACTTGCTGGACGAGGTACAAGGCAAGAAAGAACAAAACCTGATTGAAACGGTGGCGATCCGCGCCATGGCGAAAGCGGCTTATACCACGGTGAATATCGGGCATTATGGTTTGGCTTTCAACTATTATACTCAATTTACGTCGCCGATCCGCCGTTATCCCGATATGATGGTTCATCGCTTGCTGGAAAGGTACTTAGCCGGAGGACGTTCGGTTCCCGAACAAAAAACGGAGGACGAATGCAAGCATTGTTCCGATATGGAAACGATAGCTACGCAGGCAGAACGGGCTTCCATTAAATACAAACAAGTGGAATTCATGTCCGACAAAGTAGGAATGGTTTTTGATGGCGTCATTTCCGGCGTCACCGAATGGGGATTATATGTCGAATTGAATGAAAACCATTGCGAAGGAATGGTTCCTGTACGTGATTTGACGGATGATTTTTATGAATTCGACGAAAAAGTCTATAGTTTGGTAGGCAAACGGACAAAGAACAAGTACCGTTTGGGCGATCCGGTACGGATTAAAGTGACGCGCGCCAACATAGAGAAAAAACAATTGGATTTTACATTGGAATAAAAAATTAAATTATGGATATTATTCACTGGATTATTGATTTCGTTCTGCATATCGATGTCCACTTGGCAGACTTGATTGCCCAATACGGAACCTGGATTTATGCCATCCTGTTCCTGATTATTTTTTGCGAAACCGGATTAGTAGTCACGCCTTTTTTACCCGGCGATTCCCTGCTGTTTGTGGCAGGTACTTTGGCGGCCATAGGGTCTAACCACATCAATATACATTTGATGGTATTATTGTTAATTTTCGCCGCGATTTTAGGCGATAGTTGCAATTATTTCATAGGGAAATTCTTCGGGGAAAAACTTTTTACCAATCCCCATTCCAAAATTTTCAAGCAAAGTTATCTGGAAAAAACGCATAATTTTTACGAAAAGCACGGAGGAAAAACCATTATTTTCGCCCGCTTCGTTCCGATTGTCCGGACTTTCACGCCTTTCGTTGCCGGAATGGGTAAAATGACTTACATCCGCTTCATCTCTTTTTGCATAGCCGCCGCCTTTATCTGGGTGTCTATCTTCCTGTATGCCGGTTATTTCTTCGGCGAATTGGAATTCGTTAAAAAGAATCTGAGCGTACTGGTCGTTGTTATTATCTTCGCATCGTTGCTTCCGGGGATTATTGAGATTATGAGGCAGAGAGGCAGAAAATAATAATGAATTAAAAACCATCTACATAAACAATTACTTTCTGCCTTTCCATAAATAAAATTTTGTAAAAATAAATATAAAAAAACCACCATGCTGGTGGTTAGGATCTCGACATTTCTCATTCGAGAGGGGCTTGTATTATTTCTAATACTCTACAAAGGTAAAAGAATTTTTTAATATAAACAACTATTTCCGAAAATAAATTTCAATGAAAAATTCTTTCTTTTTTTCTTGTTTATTAAAATTTTATTCTTACTTTTGTGATATCATTTTAATATCATTTT
>BNYG01000097.1 GCA_026000155.1 Bacteroidia bacterium
CCCTCTCCACCGATTCAAAGTGACCCCTCTCCACCGGAGCAAAGTGACCCACCTCTACGATTCAAATTGCCCCCCTTGCATCGGTCGAAATTGCCCCCCTCCCACTTCATGTAAATTAGCCCTTGTTTCTATCTGTTTTTTTTGTTTTTTTGATTGAGAGAAGATCGGATATTTTTTCTCAAAAAAATAAATGAATAAAACAATTGATATGAATAAAATTAGATTGATTATTCGGCTTCATGGACAAGGGAATGGTTCTCGAAGCATTAGTGGGAAAGTTCACTTGTCACGCAACACGGTAAAAAAGTATTTAGACATTTTTCGTAGTTCGGGGATGTCTTATGAATTGTTTTTCCGGTTGAGTGATAAAGAAGTGGCAGCCATGTTCTTCGTTTCAGAGAACAAATATGCCAAGAGTGAACGTCAGGCAGCGTTGGAAAAACTACTGCCGGAGCTCTGTAAACGGCTTAAACGCAAGGGTGTAACTAAAGCAGATCTTTTTGAGGAGTATCGGACACAACATCCGCAAGGTTACCGTATCTCTCGTTTTAACGAAGTGCTTAATCTGTATTTGGAATCCAAGCGTCCGATTATGCACATAGAGCACAAGGCGGGCGACAAGATGTATGTTGACTTTACCGGTCAGCGACTTTCTTTGACGGATAAATCGGGCAATCAAACTTCGGTAGAAGTCTTTGTAGCCATTGTAGGATGTAGTCAGTTGACGTATGTGGAAGCGGTAGCGAGCCAAAAGAAAGAAGATTTTATCCAGACTTGCGAACATGCGCTACGCTACTTTGGCGGTGTTCCTTTGGCGATAGTGCCTGATAATCTGAAGTCAGCCGTTACCAAAGGGAGTCGGTATGAAGCGACCATAAATCCGGATTTTATGGCATTTGCGGAGCATTACGGCACCACCATCCTTCCGGCAAGGGTTTATAAGCCGAAAGATAAATCGTTGGTAGAAGGAGCAGTAAAGTTGATTTACAGGAGCATCTTTGCCAAATTGGCTGACAGGGAGTTCTATGATCTTGAAACGCTTAATGCAGCCATCAGAGGAGCGCTGGAAAGTCATAACAGCAGACCCCTTTACAGAAGGGAGTACTCTCGTCGGGATCAATTTGAAGAGATAGAGCAGGAGATGTTGCAGCCCTTGAATCCGCTTGGCTTTGAGATGAAGAAACAAATCATCGTTTCGGTCATGAAGACCGGCTATATCCGTTTAGCCGTTGATGAGCATTACTACAGCGTTCCCTATAAGTATATCTCAAAGAAAGTGAAAGTGCTTTATTCTTCTTGCAAGGTGGAGATATATTATCAATACGAACTCATTGCCACCCATGTGCGGGCAGTTGATAAATATCAATACACGACCCAAAAAGAACATTTAGCCTCTCAACATCAATACCTGTCCGACTGGTCTCCGGATTACTTTTTGAAGTTAGCGCTGGATATACACGAATCGGTGGCAAAGTATATAAACAAAATACTGAGTGCTAATATGTATCCGGAGAAAGCATACAAGGCTTGCAGTGGCATTTTGCACTTTCATAAGCAGGTGGGTAGCAAGCGACTGATCAATGCCTGTCGATTGGCAGACAGTCTGAAACAATACAGCTATCTGACGATCGAAGGGATACTTAAAAGTGGCGAAGATGTTCTCTTTGAACAGGAAACCGCAGAAGCGAATGAGTTGCAAATCCCCTCTCATGAGAACATCAGGGGGAAAGAATATTATCAATGATAAAACAACAAATTTAAAAATAACACAATGAACATCAATAATGAAACATTAGAAAAAATGCGCCAAATGCGTCTTAATGGAATGTATGAAGCCTTTAAGAGCAATTTGGAGTCTTCCATCAAAGAGAGTTTAACTCCCGATCAATTAGTTGCTTATTTAGTAAACAATGAGTGGGACAATCGGCGCAATGCGAGTATTGCCCGTTTGATCAAACAGGCAGCCTTCCGTTATCAAGCCTCCATAGAAGCACTGGATTACTCTGTAGAAAGAGGTTTGGATAAGAATCAGATACACCGTTTGGCATCACTGGATTTTATCCAGGAGAATAAAGACTTGTTTATTACCGGGAGTACCGGAACAGGGAAAAGCTATTTAGCGACCGCGCTCGGCTATCATGCTTGTCAAAACGGCTATAAAGTGATGTATGCCTCCACCTCGAAGCTTTTGGGACAACTCAGAGTATCTAAAGGGAAAGGAACCCTCATGCAGGACTGAAGAAAGATTGAACGGCAAGACCTGCTAATCTTGGATGACTTTGGGTTACAAGCCTTTGACTCGCAAGGAAGGGGTGCTCTTTTAGAAATCATTGAAGATCGTAATGAAAAACGGTCTATGATTATTACCTCTCAAATACCGGTCAAGGATTGGTACGATGTCATTGGTGAAAAAACGATTGCCGATGCCGTATTGGACAGAATCGTGCACCAATCGTTGCGTGTCGAACTCTTCGGAGAATCTTTGAGAAGAAAAAAAAGCAACAAAGAAAATCTGTATGTATAAACCCCGATAATTAACAAAAAATCGAGAATGACTATCCGATCTTCTTCTCTTTTTGAAGCTAAATTTTATCGCTAAAAATACAACAAAATAAAACCACTTTTTTAGTGAAAGTTATAGCGCAAAAAAAAAACAACTTTTACTTGCTTGGAACAACAACTTTACCGGGTCACTTTGAATCGGTGGAGGGGGTCACTTTGCTCCGGTTTTTCCAATTGAACACTTCGTCTTCATTATTCTCCGAACAAGCGAAATAAGCCGGAAGTATAGCCATTAGCCATAAAAATAAAACTGTTTTTTCATAATAAAACAACAATCCTCACACAAGTGCGCCCACCGGGTTACTGCCGGAACCGGATTTAACCGGTTACACTTGTGTGAGGATTCTTTAATAACGATTGGGCGGTACAAATATAGTGATTTAAAATTAAAAACCCCACACAGCTCAATGTGGGGTTCGGTGTTAAATAAAAACAATTATGCTGAAATAACTGTCGAGCCTATTTTTTTACCAATGTCACGAAGGGCATAGTTAAGAGTATCAATTTCGGAAGAGGTAAACTTAGCCGGTTTTCCGTTTACTTTTTGCCCGCTTAGTCGCTGATGAAACCAACCTCTTGTCTTATGAAAATAATTTTTAGAGATATAAGCTAAAGAAACTATTTGAGACACTTCGTTTAATTGCATACGTAAACTAAGCTCTGTATTGAATGCTTTCAAATCGGCAGTCGCTTCATTCAATCCGGAGCGGATAAAATCATCTATGGTCCTCAAATCTTCTGCCGATGTAAAATTATCCTGGATTACTTTCAATTGCTTGTCAAATGCTTCTGTGTCGCTACCAATGAGCGGTTTTAATTTATTCAATTCTTCGATTAAATTCATATTACAGTGTTTTTATGCCCCCTTTCGAGGGCTTGTTAATTACTTTCTTTTCTCTAACTCTTTTTCTAAATCTTCTAAAGCCTTTAGTTGGTCAAGCAAAGCATTGATTTCTCTTTCGTAATTAAATCCCGTCAGATTCATCATTTTGCTGTAACTCGAAAGGGCATTCTTGACAAACATCTTTTTTGTCAAGATGTACTTTAATGCGTTTCTAATTTCTTCGTTCATATCATTGTTTTTATTTAACATCACAAAGTTAATATACATTTGTATATTAAACAAATATTTTACCATTTATTTTCATGCAAAATAAAAGATTTAACATTTAAAACGAAAAAGGTTGCCGAAATCACTTCGTCAACCTTCCCAATCTAATTACTAACCCTTAATTTTTATACAAAACATCATTATAAGTTCATTTTTTTACGGATTAGCCGAATCAATAGCCAACTCAGCCCAACTCCAAGCGCTATACGGGTGGAAAAACCGAAGCAAACCGATCCCACCAGAGCGATTTAAATTGACCCTATTACAAACTCTTTCTTGGCGTGTTCTATTAGTGAACGGTAGGATACTCCTGTTTTTTCCAGAATTAGTTTAAATAATTCTTCGTTTTGCCGCTTTATTTCCAA
>BNYG01000098.1 GCA_026000155.1 Bacteroidia bacterium
ACCGTATCTCCCGCCGGAAAATTGAACACCACAATGTCTTCCCGCTTGACATCGCCAAAGCCTTTCAGGCGTTTGTAATCCCAATGCGGGAGATACGGTCGCGTTGAATGCTCAAGACCGGGATTATGACGAGTTGGTCTATCAGTATGGATGGGAACAGGTGAATAATAACAAAAGAATATTTGGAGATATTGTATCCCGTCCGGTTGACCGGCGGGAAAATTATGTAAAACGTTGTATCGGCATGCCGGGCGATTCTTTGCAAATTATTGACAACCAAGTTTATATCAATAGCGTTGCATTGCCTACTCCGAAAAAAGCGCAATTCAATTATTATGTTGAAACTACCGGAAATTTATTGTCCGAAAAACAATTCCGGAAATTGGATATCAGTAAAGCAGACCAACGGTTAACCAATCGGGAAGCGGATGCCCCGGTATTGTTCGATTTTTTGGGCATACCGGTCAATGAAACAGGCAATTACAATCCGGTTTACATACTTCCGTTAACTCAGGAAGCTTACCATTTTTTGCAAAAAAGCGGTTGGGTAAAATCAATCCATATACAGCCAAGCCGTATTCTTGCCGGCGACACTTATCCTTACGGCTATGATACCGGTTGGACAAGGGATAATTTCGGACCGGTTTGGGTTCCTAAAAAAGGCGAAACGATTGTTTTGGATGAAAAAAATTTGGCTTTATATACCCGTTGCATTGTGAATTACGAAGAGAATACGCTGCGTCAAGATGGAAATACAATCTACCTGAATGGTGTTCCGGCCAACAGCTATACGTTTAAATACGATTATTATTTCATGATGGGCGACAACCGGCACAATTCGCTGGATTCGCGTTACTGGGGTTTTGTTCCCGAAGACCATATTGTCGGAAAACCCCTGTTAATCTGGATGTCTTTGGACAAAGACCGCGGATGGTTCGATGGAAAAATCCGCTGGAACCGTATTTTCAAAGCAGCCGGCAATTGAATTTTTTAAGTACCTTGAGCTTCTTAAGACACTTAAGAAAATAAAAAAGATGAGCACCCTTTTTCTTTCCACGGCTTATCTGGCTCCTGTCGAATATTACAGGATGTTGATCAATGCCCCGCAGGTAATCATCGAAAAACAGGATAATTACGTCAAACAAACCTACCGCAACCGTTGTGTCATTGCTTCGGCCAACGGTTTGCAGACATTAAGTATTCCGATTGTAAAACCGGATTCTCCCAAATGCCCGACACGCGACATCCGGATTGCCGAACACGATGATTGGCAGCATTTGCATTGGAACGCCATTGTTTCCGCTTACAATTCCACTCCGTTTTTCGAATATTATGCCGATGATTTTCGTCCGTTTTATGAAAAGCAACCGGGATTTTTGTTCGATTTCAATGAACAATTGCGGGAATTGGTTTGCTCGTTATTGGATATTTCCCCTGCCGTTTCCTATTCTTCCAAATACATCCAAAATATAAAACCGGATGAATTGGATTTGCGGGAAGCAATCCATCCCAAAAAAACGCCGCTTACTAAGGATTTTAAACCTTACTACCAAGTCTTTGAGCACAAATACGGCTTTCAGGCAAATTTAAGTATTATTGATTTATTGTTTAATATGGGGCCGGAAGCGATATTGGAACTACTATCGTTTATTGAAAACTAAATCCAATCCTTGGGGCATATAGTTTTTAAATTCGTTGTCAGACGATATTAGCGGTATTTTATCAGACATGGCTTGCGCAATAATTACATGGTCAATAATATCCTTATGCCCTTCAATTATATCCAATTTAGCGTATTTGGAAAAATGATACTCGTTAAAAAACACAATTTCAATTCCGGACATTTTGATTTTCTTCAGCAAATCTTCTTCTGATTTATACGGTGGTATTTCTATTTTTCCTATCCTATGGAGAAAAATCAATTCTGTAACGGCTATTGAGCTGGTATAAAATATATTCGCATAATCTAACAAAATATCAGATACTTTGAAATTCAGGTCGTCTTGATTTTCGGATAAAATAAAAATTAAGATGTTGGTGTCTAAATAATATCTCATCTGATGATTATTTTAACACAGCCTTCATATCTATTATCTTAATATCAAGCCTATCGTCTGATTCCCAATATAGGGCAATCTTTGATTTTGGTTTATCACCAACCGTTGAAACATTTTGTACTTTTTTGTCTGATTCCTTACTTTCTGTTTTTGTTTTCATAGAAATAAAATTAAATATTTGTTATACTGCACAAAAGTAAAAAAGATTTGGGGAAGTACCAAAAATCTTTCTTACTTTTGTAACAAAATAATCAATCGTAAATAAAAAAAATCGTATGGCGTTGAAATACAAACGAATTCTTCTTAAACTCAGTGGCGAATCCCTGATGGGCGAAAAACAGTACGGAATTGATGAAAACCGTTTGGCCGATTATGCGAAACAAATCAAGGAAATAGCCGGTATGGGTATTCAAATCGCTATTGTGATTGGCGGTGGAAATATCTTTCGCGGTTTAAGCGGTGCGGCACAAGGATTTGACCGGGTAAAAGGCGATCAGATGGGTATGTTGGCAACCGTGATCAACAGTTTGGCATTGAGTTCCGCTTTGGAGAAAGAAGGAATCAAGGGAAATGTCTTTACAGCTACCCGCATGGAACCGATTGGACGTCTTTATTCCAAACAAGAGGCCGTAGAAGCATTGGAAAGAGGTGAAATTGCGATCGTGGCGGGCGGAACCGGCAATCCGTTTTTCACTACCGATACGGCATCTGCCTTGCGTGCCGTAGAATTGGATGCGAATGTCATGCTGAAAGGTACCCGTGTGGATGGAATTTACACCGCAGACCCGGAAAAAGACCCGTCTGCCGTCAAATTCGACGACATCACGTATGACGAAATTTACAACCGGGGACTGAAAATCATGGATTTGACCGCAACTACCTTGGCGAAAGACAATCATCTCCCGATTATCGTATTTGATATGGATACGGTAGGAAATCTGAAAAAAGTCTTGTCCGGCGAAAATATAGGAACTTTAGTACACAATTAAAAATAAGTATGGAGAGATGAACAACCTCATCCCTCCATACTTATTTTACCATTTAGCTCAGCCGAATAGCCGTATCAATTTTTTATACACCTAACACTAAAACCGAACGTCTTATCAGAGCTAAGCGAGGATAAAGTGGCATTCTTGTAACTCAAGATATAGTTTTTACTATCACTCGTCCAGAAGGCCACGGAGTTAGCGAAAACGGTAGTATAACCGGTAGTATTCACGTAGCCGGCAGGTAAAGCATTAAAACCACCAGGATTAGTCCCGCCCCAAGTATGTGAAATTTGATCATCATTAGCAGCATAAGTAGAATTATTAGCCTTCAATTGAGCGCCACAATTCGATGCGCCTCCGTATGCAGTGGCTAAATTGTCATATTCTTGCGAAGAAGGCAAATGCCAACCGGAAGGACACACCGTTTTTGCCTGGTCCCAAGTGTATAACAAACCAAACTTCCCGGCAAAATCCAAACGAGTATCGTTCTTGGACGAACCATTTTCCGTATAAGACACGGTTCCCGAAGCCAAGTCGCTTGGTGAGTTGATAGCAAGAGCCTGAGTACTAAGGGATTTACCTTGATTCATTTTTGCGCTGTTAGTCCATGCGCTTCCCGAACTGTTTTTAGTAGTGTACATATTCTGGGTTTGCCAACATTTACCATCTTTCATTTTCTGTGCCGTATAAACATTGCCGTCGGCATCCCGAAGCGATGAACAACAATCTGCATCATGAATAGTCACCGGGAAAGTAACCGTATAGTTAGCATTCGCGCAACCGGAACTTGTCGTTGTTACAGTAGCCGTGATAAGCACCTGAATACCGGTAGCCGTAATCGTGGCATCGCTCAACAAAGCAGGATCGAATTTAACCGTCACCTGGTTGCTGGTGAGAGTAGTGCTGGAAGCGGCAGGAGTAAATACCTGGACAGCGT
>BNYG01000099.1 GCA_026000155.1 Bacteroidia bacterium
ATGCACCTCGTTAAGAATCAAAGTGATAGATAAACCTACGGCTATTACTCCCGTTGATTTTTCAACGATTGCTATTTCAACCGGAAATAATCAATTGTATGTATCCGGATTGGAAGGAAACTCCCGGATTTCCGTTTATGATACCGCAGGAAGATTAATCAGTCAAATGCAAACGGATGATTACGCCGCTTATTTGCCTGTCTATCAAAAAGGTGTAATGATTGTGAAAGTCAATAGTCCGGCTCAGGTCATTTGCCGGAAAATTATTATTTAGAGGCCTGAGTGTTTATATTTTTAATTGAGAATACTGCTTTCTTTTAAATAGGTGTTGTTGTAACTTTCGGAATAGATGTACAGCAAACTGCCGTTTTTGATTGTATCAATAATCGGTTTGGTAAGCTCTTTCGGCAGCGCGGGACAGCCGAAACTCCGCCCTAATCTTCCGAGTGATTTGGCTGATTTCGGATTGCAGTAATCCGCTCCGTGAATGACTACGGCGCGCGATTTGGCATTGTCATTGATTCCTTTTTCCAAACCATTGAGAACCAGCGATAAACCATTTTTTCCCTGATAGGTTTTTTCGGTCAGGTAAAAACCCAACGAACTTTGATAAGAACCGGGCTTATTGGAAAAAGAAGTCGCATAATTGGCGCCGCTGTTTTTCCCGTGCGCTACATGCGACCGGAAAAGAAGGATTTTTTTCTCCATGTCAATCACATACATGCGTTCTTCCGTCGAGGCCTTACTGAAATCAATGATGGTGAGAACCGGATTTTTTACGTTCATTTTATTATAACCTGCCACTGCTTGTTGGAAAGCGTTGTAACAGACTTTATCCTGAAGATGTAAATTTTCATAGAGTTGCCGGATTCCGGATAGCGGCAAATTATTGGCATTGCTCCGAATGGGAGATAAAAGAGTAATTATTATAATTGAAAAAATAAGGGTTAGTTTCTGCATATTTTTATTTTTTAAAAGACAAAATTCCTTATTCAATCACATAAACCAAACTTTGATCAACAGGAAAATTGTCGTAAATGAATTTTGAATGGGACGCCGCATTCCGTACACACATGTGCGAGCGGGGAATCGTTCCCAAAGTTGAACTGAACTCGATAATATCTTTGTGCGGTAAATTTACCGGAACACCGTGAATATAAGCGCCTTCGCAAAAACGGTTGGCCCAGGGAGCATATCCGCCTATTTCAGTAGTGCCGTCCACATAATACGCCATTTTTTCCTCTTTCATTTGAATTACAAACAGTCCGAGCGGAGTCGGTTTTTGCAAGGGCGGATGATGCGCGCCTGTCGTGCAGGGATTCATGCTTCTTACTTTCCAGGTATCGCCCACTTTTTCGTAGGTGGAAATATTCTGGTTTTCCCTGTCCACTACAATTACCTTTTGAAACTGCGGAGTACCGGCAATCAAATGAATATATTTCGTGGGAATCAAATATTCTCCTTCCATGCCTTGCACGTTAGCAATCGTAAAGTTATCTTGTGTACCGGTAATTTTTATCAAAGAGCCGTCGTAAGCATAACGATTGGGTATTTTTAATTCATTCGCCAGATACAAAGGAATGGCCTGAGTGCGTTCTACATCGTAACTGTCGGTCGCCACATTGTATTCATCCTTATTGTATTCTTTGACCACGGGAGGTTCGCCGTGAATATTGGATTTATTTTGTAAAACGCCCCATGTTCCTTGACTTTCAGCACGAAGGTCGTCCGTAAAAGCCAATTTTTCTTTAATCTTATTCCATTGAAACTCACGCGTCCCTTTGAGGTACGGATACGTATCCGCCAAGGTATGCTGATCGTAAGTCAGCTCCTTCTCGACTTTAACCGTTGCCGGATTGATCGAATTGCCCTCAGCCTGTACATTTAAACTACCTACGCCACACATCCACAGTGCGGCCGCAACAAATGATTTTACTTTCATTTTGTTTAAAAATTTAATAATAAATTTATGTTAGAACTCTCAAAAACCGTACCAACATTCTTATAGTGAAAACGATCAGCTCAATTGGGGGATTCCGGATTTAACCGGTATAATGTTTTTGTTTTATCAAGATGAGTTTGAATAATTAAGAAAGTACGGTATCTACTTTCAAAAGTGGATTGCATTTCTGCTACCAACCACTTTTTAAATGTGTAATTTTTTCCCGACACGGTTGAATGGAATACATTTTCGGTAACAGCCGTGATGCTATGTTGCAAATGGTTCATGCCTGTTATAGTCAAAATAAGTGAAACAATCTAAAAATCTACTATGTGTGTAACTGCAAATATAAGGTTTACAACGGCACCGGAAAACAAATTAGTGATCAATAAGTTTGTTCTTAGCCAAAACTTAACATAAATAAAGAAATGTAACGATTTTGTAACATTATTACCAATGTAGAATAGCAAAAATAGGGTATTTTTGCTATTTAAACATTGCAATAATTCGCAGCAACCTGTTCTTGAATAATAGTGATTGCTTTATCCATGCCGAAAACGGAAGAATTAATACATAAATCGTAGGATGTAGCCATACCCCATACCTTATTACTATAATAATTATAGTAGTTCGCTCTTTTTTTATCGGTCTGTTCGATGAGCGTAGCGGCTTCTTTTTCCGTCAGGCGCTGAGTTTGACAAATCCGTTGAATACGGTCTTCCCTGTTTGCTGTAATAAAAACATTGAGGCATTGCGGGTGATTACGTAAAATATAGTCCGCACAACGTCCCACGAAAATACAGGATTCTTTTTCTGCCAGGTCTTTGATGACATCACTTTGTATTTTGAATAGCGTTTCGTTGCACAGGTAATTGACGTCGCCCATGTATCCTGAACGGAAACCGAAAAACGTGCTGAAAAAGCCGTGACTGCTGTTTTCATCGGCATTTTCAAAAAATTCTTTTCCCAAACCGCTTTCCCGGGAAGCCAATCGGATCAATTCTTTATCATAGCAATTAATCCCTAATTGTTGGGACAACAGTTCCCCGATTTGTTTGCCCCCGCTGCCTAATTGCCGTCCGATAGTAATTACGTAATTCATACTCTTTTCTTTTTTAGTTCCGTATATAATAAAAATGTTGCCAGAATGACAGACAAAAAGTCGGATATGCACATACTTGCCCAAACGCCTGTGATGCCCCAGTAATTGGGAAGAATCAGCAAGACAGGAATCAGGAAAAGAATCTGACGGGTCATGGCCAGGATAATAGACTTGTTAGGCTTGCCGATACTTTGGAAAAAAGTGGAACAAACCATTTGGAAACCCACTAAAGGATAAACGGCAAATACCCAGCGAAGTCCTGGAACGGCAATATTAACCAATTCGGTTTCTGTAGTAAAGATAGAAGCGACCGCATGCGGGAATAATTCCACAATCGTGAATCCCACAATCATAATAATCGTGGCAAAGAAAATGGATTTTTTCAGAACAGCCATCACCCGGTCAAATAATTGGGCGCCGTAGTTATAGCCGGCAATTGGTTGCATCCCCTGGTTCAATCCCATCACAATCATGATAAACAGGAAGGCAATCCGGTTGACTATTCCGTAAGCTCCGACCGCTAAATCGCCGCCGTGCCGGATCAGTTGCTGATTGATGAGGATGATGATCAAACAGCTGCCTGCATTCATCAGAAAAGGCGACATTCCGATGGATAAGGAATCGACTACGATTTTCTTTTTTAATTTGTAAATGCCTTTTTTCCAGTGGATAAAATATTTTTTATCATTGAACAAATGAAATTGCCAACAAAGGACAATCACCTGTGAGATAATCGTAGCAAAAGCAGAACCCTTGATTCCCCATTGGAAACCGAAGATAAACAGCGGATTCAATACCAAGTTAATCAATACGGTATAAATCGTTGCCATCATGGCTTTTTGCGGATTGCCTGCCGACCGAAG
>BNYG01000100.1 GCA_026000155.1 Bacteroidia bacterium
ATGAAGACATTTATCAACGATAATTTCGTTTTACAAACGGAAACGGCGCAACAATTGTATCACGAACACGCTAAACAGCAACCGATTATTGATTATCACTGTCATTTAGACCCGAAAATGATTGCCAATGACCGCCGGTTTGACAATCTGGGACAAATCTGGCTGGAAGGCGACCATTATAAATGGCGCGCCATGCGTACCAACGGTGTGGACGAACGTTATATCACCGGAAAAGACACTTCCGATTGGGAAAAATTTGAAAAATGGGCGGAAACGCTTCCTTATACTTTACGCAACCCGCTCTACCATTGGACACATTTGGAATTAAAAACGGCTTTCGGAGTCGATAAAATCCTGAAACCGGAAACGGCGCGGGAAATTTATGCCGAATGTACGGCTTTATTGCAAACGCCGGAATATTCCGCTTGCGGATTGATGAAACGATATAATGTGGAAGTGGTGTGTACCACCGACGACCCGATTGATTCCCTGGAACATCATCTGGCAATCCATCGTAGAGACGGGGCATGCCCCGTCTTTACAACCCAGGTATTACCGACCTGGCGCCCCGACAAAGCCATGGCAGTAGAAAATCCCACTGATTTCCGGAAATACATCGACCAATTAGCTGCCGTTTCGGGTGTTGACATTCATCAATTCGACGATTTATTGCAAGCCTTGCAAGTGCGTCACGATTTCTTTGCCGCTGCCGGATGCAAATTGTCAGACCATGGTTTGGGAGAATTTTATGCGGAAGACTATACGGCTTCGGAAATTGAAACGATTTTCACTAAAGTATTGGATGGAACTTTGTTGAATGGTGAAGAGGTGAAGAAATTCAAATCCTGTATGCTGTTTGAATTTGCCAAAATGGATAATGAAAAAGGATGGACACAACAATTTCACTACGGCGCGCTCCGGAACAACAATACCCGGATGTTCAAGCAGATTGGAGCCGATACCGGTTACGATTCCATCGGGGATTGGAACACGGCGGAGGCTATGTCCAAATTACTGAACCGCTTGGCATCGGAAAACAAATTGGCAAAAACGATTTTGTACAACCTCAATCCGCGCGACAATACCATGCTTGCTACGATGATTGGCAATTTTCAGGAAGGACCGGTAGCCGGAAAAATCCAATTCGGTTCGGGTTGGTGGTTTTTGGACCAGAAATCCGGGATAGAAGACCAATTAAATGCCCTTTCTTCCGTAGGACTGTTGAGCCGTTTTGTCGGTATGCTGACCGATTCGCGAAGCTTCCTGTCGTATCCACGCCACGAATATTTCCGGCGCATTTTGTGCAACCTGATTGGAAATGACGTGGAACAAGGCCTATTGCCGGCATCGGAATTGCCTTTCCTGGGGAAAATGGTGGAAGATATTTCTTATTATAATGCTAAACGGTATTTTGGGTTTTAATTAGAAAAAGCCCTAAATGTACAGGAATTATTTCGTCCAAGAATTTAGCGACTGATTTACATCAAACCATAGTTCTTCAATGCCGTCAGTATTGGGTGTTAAATATAATACGTCAAATCCGCCGTCTATCAACGCCTGACTTTGTATTGATAAATCATTTACAAATAAATAATCGTATTCATTCGATACGGCAATCACATGAATGGCTGTTTCTTTTGTATAGGCATCGCCTGTTGATAGCAAGGCATCTAAAATACATACTATTTTTTGATAATTCACATCCGCTTCTTTTGTTTTATCAAAATATTGATAGGCAAGCGATTGATAGTGTAAATTTCGCAAATTAAACGGCTCTATCTTTAAAGCGGCATCGGTTAAAGACAGCAATTCTTCCCATTCTTCTTTGGAAATTTCATCTTCTTTATTTAGTATATTATTAATTTCCTTTTGATTGGGAAAAGAGATATATGGATGATAATTTTTATGAAAAACATATCCATAGTAAAAATGTTGTTTCTCGCTCAAAGTCATTGTGCTGTCTCCCTGTTGATACCGTTTCAGTAGTTTATCGTAATAATAATCTGAACTTTTATTTTCAATATCCTTTTTTATTTGCTCATAATCGGGCTTGATAAAAGTATCTTCCCATGTAAGACTATTGTCCAAGAAATATTGTTGCGATATGGAGTCTCCTAATTGTGCTGCTTTTTTCATATAGATAAAAGGATAGATTTGGTTTCCTTTCTCTTGATATAAATAAGCTAAAAGAGAATATCCGAATGAATTATCCGGATCAAGCGAAAGTCCTTTTTTTATCAGGTCAATTCCCTTGTCATAATTCTGATTCGCTCCATAGGTTCCACCTAAGGTAAGATATAACTCGGCATCCTTATCGTTAAGTGCCAAGGCTTTGTTATAATACTCAATGGATTTATCATAATCCAATTTATTGGCATACGCACGGCCTAAATTAAAATAGGCATCGAAGTAGTTACTATCAACTTCAATTGCTTTTTCGTAATGTTCTATCGCCATATCATAATTAGCGCTGTCTAAAAACACATTACCACTTTTTTTCCATTCTTCAGCCGTTTGTGAATAGGATTTTTCGCTAAATAAAGCTAAGCAACAGCACGTTAATACTATTACCCATGAGGTGTTTTTGAGCCACCAATCGTTTTTCGTTGTTTTCATATTCATTTATTATTTTATTGTTTTAATTTTTCTATTTGTTGTTTAGCGGCTTCTTTTGTTTGCCCGCTTGAATATTGAATAACTTTTTGTTTTGAGCGATTTCTATTCCACAGTGCAAAGTACAATTTTTTATTTATCTATATCAATTTTATATTCCTTAAATAATTCTCTAAAATGTTCTGCCCAATTTCCTGAATCCCAAACGTTTCTGTTTATTTTTGTTGTAAAAGTCAATAACAGATTCTATTCCGGCAAGACTTCCTTGAACTTTATTTTCAAAATCCTTGGTTGTTATCGAATATTTTGTCCACCCGCCCATAAAAATTATCCAATGGCAAATCTTCCGGAATTTCCTGTAACAATGGCTCCATTATCGAATAATCTTTTATCACTTTAATAGTAATCAAAGCCAGCGGAATATCTACAATGTTCAAAATCATTTGGGCAATTGTCGATATACTCTGTCCCTCAATAGTATCGGAAGAGAGAAAGACATATCGAAAACTATAACATCCAAGAAATAAGGTTATTACAAAAAGCGTCCACCAGCAATCCATATAATTTGTCGTGTAATTGGCTGACCCTGCAAAACCTTGCTTTTGCAATATGTTTTTTGTTTCAACATACAATTCTTTCATAATTTGATAGGGACAATACAATCCAAGAATCGGTACAAACCAACCGCCTATTGCCCAACCTTTTGAATAGTGCAGATTATTTGTTTTTTCGTGCAGGTTAGCATAAGCCCTGCTAAACCACATAATAAAAGTAATTACCGAGATTATATATGCGATGGAATAGAGTAAACCAACAATACCCTCTCTGATATCATTTGCAAGAACTACTTCGTCGGAAACACCACCTCCTCTTGCGATTGTTTGTAATAAATTGTATTGTAAATAACTTGAAATCAGACTTGCAATTTCCAATGCCAACACTATCCAAATCAAAAGAATTGCATTTTTAGCTCTGCGTTCATTGGGCTTTAGATTTTCCATATAATTTAATAATATTTATTGGGTTTTGCAAAGATACAAATTTTGTAGAAATTATAGGCTAAATGATAAATTAAGGTGTTAAGCCCACTCAATAATTAATGTTTAGCGGTGAATCTCAGATTAAAATGCTTGCATTTCTAAAAATAATCTTTTATCTTTGACCTGTGATTATGAACAAGATTTTTTAACAAGCCATACTTAATTTTATGGGCAAAATTTTAACTTCAACCTATATAAGTCCGATTACGGATTTTGGGTTTAAAAAATTATTTTCGACAGAGAAAAACA
>BNYG01000101.1 GCA_026000155.1 Bacteroidia bacterium
GTACCGACCGGATAATTGGGGATGATCGTAGGTAATTACAATTCCGGCAATCGTATCTCCCAATAGTTCATCTTTTCCGAATACACAAGAGAACAGATTCCATTCGCCAATAGTTCCGCGCGCATTTCCGGGGTGCATGCTAACTCCGTTATTGTCCGTAAAAGCAGGCAGATTACTCAATTGTTTACCCGATTTAAATAGTAAATCTACCGAAGTGTATTGACCCGGTTCGTTTTCGGTATATTTCCAAAAACTGAATTTCATTCCATCTACTACGGGAATTTTTACTTCGGCAAATTTATAAGCATAGCGGGCGGTTTGACCGGAATTGGCTTCGCCGGAGAAATGGACGGAATAATCTCCGCTTTTTGTAACGGATGTCTTTTCTATTTTGCAAGACGGCGTTTTTACGTTTGTATTGGCTAAGAGTTGAGGACGATAGAAACAAGGGTCAATGGGAAGAATGGTTTCATAATCCGGCGCTTCTCCCGGTCCTTTGCCTCTGGCATTGATATTCATGGTCGAAAGACGGCTTTCAAAACTATTGCGGTAATAAACAGGACCTTCGGAATACGGAATAGAGATTTCTGTTGTGAATGGTTCTTCTCCGCGCAGTACTTTCGAGGCGTGTGCGCCCAATCGCAAGTAATAATCGCTTGATACCCAGATGCCGTCTCTCGAAAAAGTTTCAAAATATTGTCCGGTAGGAAGATCGAAATAATCCACCGCTCCTTTGATGTAATTGGTGCTTTCTTCAAATTCGTCCAGCATGGCATAATACACGGAGGTCACTCCTACGGATTGGGCATTGCTGATTTGTGTCCAGAAAAGCTCTCCGCCTTTTCTGAAATTTTGGGAAAGCTGCAAATTTTCGTTCAACCAGTTGGCGCTTCCGGGAAAAACTACCGGGAGATAATCAATGTTATTGTTGTCGCAAAACTGTTTATCTCCAATCATATAATTATTTTTGTAATTATTGGCGCCGTTGGAATCGCCATAAGCGCCTACCGTCCAAGGAGAAATGGAATCTAATTTTTTATATAGCGCCAATTTCTCAGCCGGTTCGCTTCGCCAATCGCGTGAAATTCCGCCAATGATATAACAGCCTCTGGAATGGAGAAAATCAATAATCGCTTCACACTGCGGTACCGTAATCATATCCATTCCGATACCCCATAATAAAACCACCGGTTTGCCGTTTACCGTCGCATAATTCGGGGAAGAAGTCAATGCGCGAATTTGTTCAATTTCATATACCCAGTCTTTTTTCATACATTCGACAATGGTATTATCGCTGCCGTTCATATCGTAGCCGACAAAAAATAATCGTCCGGTGGCTTCACAAGCATTTTTTACACTTGTTAAATGGGAATTTTCCGATAAGGTGATGGATTTTCCGGTATTACCGACGAAACGTCCGATACCTACGCCGTCAAATCCGGCGGTTTCCAGCCATTCCATTTGTTTATTGATAATAGCAGGATTCATTGCGTGATACAAACCGGCCTCTCTTCCGTTGCCTAAAGCTCCCAGATTGGTGTGGAATAAATTTTCCTCATCGTATTCCGATACATCGGGATAAGTAGATACATCCACTCCGTTGTACATGTGAAACCCCGGTCCGGGTACTCTGCCGGGCGACCAGTGATTCCAGTCTTCGGGAGTGGGTCCGGCTTTATGCCATATTTGATAACCGGCGAAAGACCGTCCGGTGTATTGATTCGAAGCCGTATTGATTGGTTGAGGAACCGGCTCTGTGTCGGGATTGAGCGAACCGATAGCGACTTTGACTTCTTTTATATAGTTCAATCCGCCGATGCGAATATCATCACTGCCGAACATTTTGCCGGAAAGTTCCGCATCGCTGATGGTAACCACGGTGGTTACCCAGGTCTGAGAATTTCCTTTGGTGAAATTAGCTGATTTAAATGCGGCAGCATCACCGGTACCCACCGCATTGTACTGAAAGGAAATATCGCGACTATTATTGTCAAAATAAGTGACGGAAATAAGCAAATTGCGAGCTGTAGAAGGAACGGCAGAGCGGTCAATCTGGAAATACAAATCTTTTCCTTCCGGTATTTTCCGGCATTTAAATCCTTCAAAATCGATTAATTCCGTATAATATCCCTGATTAGGATCGTTGGTAATCGATATGGACATTTTGTTACTCGTTTGGCTATTGAAATTAATCCATGCCGCCGGTTCCGGAATAGTAAATGCTGCTTTAACGACGGCAGCCAGACTGAAAAGGAGTATAAAAAGAATAATTTTTTTCATGGTATAATCAATTAATAATAGAAAAAAGGGCTATTTAAAAGTCCGGCAGTCTGTCATTGCGGGCTTGACCCGCAATCCCAAGATGTCCGTTAAACACTCCTGTTGCAAGACCTTGAAGAATAGCGATTAACTATTTTCTTGTCATTGCGGGTCAAGCCCGCAATGACAAGAGATTTTTTAAACAGCCCCGGAGAGAATATCATCTCATTTGCCTCGAATATAGATTTCTGCCAGACTGGTAAAGGGTTCGCCATTGCTGTCAGGCAAAACAACCTTTAAATACTGTCCTTGCCTGGTGTTGATTGATTCGGGAATCTCGATGGTCAATAAATCGCCGGAAGTAAATATGCCTTCTGCAATTTGCACCCAAGTACTTGCATCCGGATCGGGATCATTACCGACATAATATTGAACGGTTTTTACTTCCGGATTACCCGGGCGCCGGTAAGAGTCGATACTTAGCATACCTTTGGATGCACCCATGTCGATAATTGCCCAGTGCGGTAATGGCGCCGTTTCAGGCTCCCATTGTGAATTCCACCAGGTGGTAATGTCATTATCAATAATATTGGCAACGCCATTTCCCGAATTGGCATTTTCATCGGAACAAGCCACGATGCTCCACTTGCTTTTATCTATCAAGTAAGTAGCGGGGAATGCTTTTTCTTCCGTTCGCCATTCGGAATAAAATGTATCCACTGCATTCGGCTCTGGAATGTAGAGCGAACGATATTCCACGGTTGTATTCGGCTTGGCCTCCAGGCAAGAGTTGAAAGATTCGCTTGCCGGCGCCCACGAAATCTGAGTGTTGTTGTCTCTGTCGGTATAACGAACTTCGGTTGCCGCGAGGTTAGCAGGAGCGGTGTACCAATATACCAATCCTGCTATATCGTTCAGTTCCAATTCTTTCAGTTGCCTGTGTCCCAAAGTGCTTTGGAAAATATCCCCGTAAGCGGTACTGATTCCAGTGGACAGGAGCGACTGATGTCCATAAGTGTCTATCGTTTTTGCTTCAAAAGAATAGGTGCGTTCTTCCAGATTGGGAATAAAAACACTCACGCTATCCAACAGGGAACTCGGAGTAACCGGAATAACCAGCGAATCTTTTCTTGTATCCCAATACAGCACCACTTCTTTTACATTGGGTGCATTGTTGAGCCAAAACCGGAAAAGAATCCGTTCTTTACCCGGATAAAATTGCAACGAATCTAATTTGGGCGCATAAATTATTTCGCCTCCTTCCAGGTATTTTTCATGGATATCCATCATGTTTTCACAAGCGGAAAAAATGAAAATCAACCCGGCCAAAGGCAACAGCTTTTTATATATCTTTTTCATGTTTTTTTATTTAGATAATTATTACTGGGCATATTGACCATAGAATGTCAATTCTGCAATATAGATATATTCATTCAGTCCACCCCATACGGTATTGATTCTAAACCGGAGGTAGCGAACATATTCTTCCGACATGGGAAGCGAAAAAGGAAATCCTTCTTCCGCTTGGGTTAATTCATCATCGGTCATCGCAGGGAAAGGCTGTCCCGATGGTTTGAGCACTTCGCAATCCA
>BNYG01000102.1 GCA_026000155.1 Bacteroidia bacterium
TAAAAATCTTTAACGATCAACAAGTAAGAACGATCTGGGATTCAGAAGAAGAAAAATGGTATGTTTCAGTAGTGGATACTGTTGCAGTTTTAACGGATAGCCCCAATCCCCAAGTGTATTGGAGGGTGCTAAAAAGTAGATTAAAAGCGGAGGGAAATGAAACCGTTACAAATTGTAACGGTTTGAAAATGCAAGCTCCTGATGGGAAAATGAGACTTACGGATGTCGCTGATGTTGAGCAACTTCTACGTTTAGTACAGTCCATTCCATGGATTGAAAAAAGAAAGTTCGCGGGATAATATGACGAATACAGAGCTTATATTCAATATGTTGGCAGAAATTTCGACCAAAGATATTTCGCAGGCGGAAGATCCGGATACTTTTGAAGAAAGCATTAATGTGGCTCGGCGGGGCGGGAATGTAGCGAGTGTAGCCCGGAAAGAATTGGAAGCTCAAACCGGTAAAAAAGTGATTAGTCCGTTGAATGCAAAAAAAGCGTTAAAAAATTAATTTTGAGTAAACATGATAACAAAATTGTACAGGAAATACATATCGCAAGAAATTCGAGATAAGATATATGAGCTGTTTTTAGGGAAATTTCTTTTTTTTCTCCGGAATCTGCCGGAAAATCTAAAAGCAATAGCCATTTGCCGGTTATCCTTGTTTTTGCCTGCTACAACAGAAAACAAGTTATATGCATTCATGGGAAAAAACGGATTAACGCCTTGTCCCTATGATTTCATGTTGAAATATAAAAATTTATCCATTGACAGTATTTACGATAGCCAACAAGAAATGTATTATGTTTTTCATGAAGGTAAAAAACTGTATTTTCCTTCATTTTGCACAAAAATGGATGCGATTGCCAGTTACCGGAATTTAATTATCGAGCAAGATATTCGTTCGCCTCACCGGTATATCTATGATCCGAAACGTTTAACCGGAAAAACGATACTGGATATGGGTGCTGCGGAAGGAATTTTCTCTCTGGGAATTATTGATATTGCGAATCATGTCTATTTGTTTGAGTGTGACAAAAACTGGATAAGCGCCTTGAATGCTACTTTTGCCCCTTGGAAAGAGAAAGTTACCCTCATTTCTAAATACGTGAGCGATATCGACGATGAATCCAATATTAGTATTGATCATTTTTTAGAAGGAAAAGAGAAAAATAATCTCTTCTTTAAAATGGATATTGAAGGTTGTGAACAAGCTGCCTTAAAAGGAGCTGAAAAGACATTGAAAGAAGCGCATGATTTGGATTATGCTATTTGCACTTATCACCGTAAAAATGATCCGGAAGAAATAAATCAACTGCTTTCCGATCATCATTTTGAATCGGAATTTACAGAAGGATTTTTATATTTTGATAAGGATTTCAGGAAAGCGATCATTCGAAGAAAAATTTGATTTTAAATAATGGCGGAATCAACTCTCAAGCAAAAAACAGCAAGCGGACTCTTTTGGGGCGGTCTTAGTACCGGCGCTCAACAACTGATTAGTCTGGTATTTGGCATTTTCTTGGCGCGCCTTTTGAATCCGGACGATTACGGATTAGTGGGGATGTTAGCTATTTTCACGGCAATAGCCTCCACCATTATCAACAGTGGTTTTTCGACAGCTTTGACCAATAAAAAAAATGCGACTGAGGACGATTATAATGCCGTATTTTGGTTTACCGTTTTTGCCGGATTGCTTTTGTATCTGGTTTTGTATTTTTGCGCTCCATTTATCGCCCGATTTTTTGAACGGCCGGAATTGACGGATTTGTCCCGGGTATTATTCATCAGTTTTTTCATCGGCGGAATCGGGACTGTTTCACATACAATTTTGTTCAAAAAAATCATGGCAAAGCAGCAGGCTATCATTGATTTGGTTGCCTTGTTGTCTTCTCTCGTCATAGGCATTCTATTGGCTTTTAATGGATTTGCCTATTGGGCGTTGGCTATCCAAACCGTTATTCAAGTTTCCTTAGGTTCGATTTTGCGATTTATCATTGCCCCTTGGAAACCCTCTGTGACCATCCGGTTTTCTCCCTTGAAGCCGATGTTGTCCTTCAGTATCAAATTATTTCTGACTAATATCTTTATGCAAATCAATACTTATCTGTTTACCGTTATTTTCGGTAAATTTTATAATGCCGAGCAGGTCGGTTACTACACGCAAGGACAGAAATGGATGGTCATGGGAAATGCTTTTACCGGCGGGATGATTAATTATGTAGCGCAACCCATTCTGGTACAAATGAATGAAGATAAAGACCGCCAAGTGGGAGTCCTCCGGAAATTAATACGGTTCGGCGCATTTGTGTCCTGCCCGTTGATGCTGGGATTAGCCTTTATCGGGAAAGAATTTATTGTGATCGCTATTGGTGAAAAATGGCTGCCGGCCGTACCTTTCCTGCAATTATTCTGTATTTGGGGTGCTGTAGCCTATTTATGGAATGTCTTTACCAATTTGATTTTCACGCATGGAAAGTCAAACATATTTATGTATGTAACGCTTATTACCGGATTATTGCAGCTTCTGGTAGTGGTCTGTATGTATCCGTTCGGTATTTTTCCCATGGTAATCGGTTACTTGTTGATGAATATAGTGGGCTTATTTATCTGGCAATACTACACGCATAAATTGATCGGATTACGCTTGATGGATGTTTTGAAAGATATTTTGCCGTATCTGGGCATAACACTCGGCTGTTTTTTGGTAACATGGTTGTTAACAAAAAATATTGTAAATTTGTATTGGCTAATGATTGCTAAAATAGTAATTTCCGGTGTGCTTTATATTTTAATATTAAAATGGAGTCATTCGGTGATATTCAAAGAGAGTATGGATTATATTACAAATATATGGAAAAAGTCTCGGTCGTAATGTGTACGTATAATGGAGGCAACTATCTGAAAGAGCAGATGGATTCCATTATTAATCAAACGTATCCTGTTTATGAGTTGATCGTACAGGACGACTGTTCCACCGATTCTACCGTCAATCTGTTGAAAGAGTATGAAAAGGAATATCCATTTATCCAGGTCTATCGGAATGAGAAACAAAAAGGGATAACTGCTAATTTTTTCTCTGCTATGAAACGGGCGACAGGCGATTATATTGCTATCGCAGACCAGGATGATATCTGGGTTCCGAAGAAAATAGAAATACAAGTCACTTATGCAAAAGATTTTTTGCTGGTAGCAGGCGCTTCCCAACCCTTTGCGGATGGAAAAGCAAAGATATACGGTGATGAAAGAGAACCGAATATCCATTTGGAACGGTTGATTTACAATTGTATGTTGTCGGGACATGCCATGCTGTTTCAAAGAGCATTGCTGGATAAAATACCGGCGACCGGGGAACCTGATTTCTTTTTATACGATCATGTCATTGCCATGATTGCAGCTTGTTACAATAGCATAAAATACATTCCCAAAGTGCTGGTCTATCACCGGCGGCATCCCGGTGCGGCTACCTATATGGAACCGCTTAATTTTGAACGGACTTTGGGCAATATGTTCCGTATTGTACTTAGGACATTCGGACAATACCGGAAATTACGCATTCCCATGTCGGTGTATTTTTCCCATATCTATTCCTTGTTGGAGTCAGTCCAAGAGCCTTCCGAAATGAAAGAGAATGCGATGAGATTAGCCTGGTGCCAATCCAAAACTTCGTTGGTCAATTATATCCGCTTAACTTGTATCTGTGTACGATTAAGGGACAAGATTTTTT
>BNYG01000103.1 GCA_026000155.1 Bacteroidia bacterium
CGATTTAAGGAAAAAAGGAAGCGGCGAGAAGGCCTACGCGATTATCAAAATACCCTACGCCAAAATTCCCCGTTTCATCGAACTTCCGAAAATCAAGGAGACATCTTATTTCATGTTTGCGGAAGATGTGATTTCCGCCAATTTAGCCGATATTTTTGTAGGATACACGGTAGAAGGAAGTTACAATATCAAAATTTCCCGCGATGCGGATATTTACATGGATGAAGCGCTGAATACCGGCAATTTTGTGGAAACCATCAAAAAGAAAGTCAAGAAGCGGAAAATAGGCGATTTGAGCCGTTTTGTCTATGACCGCCGGATGCCGGAAGATTGCTTGAACTATATTTGTGAGACCTTCGGCATCCAGCAAGAGGATTTGATTCCGGATAATGTGCACCTGAATATGGAGGACTTGCTCAAATTACCGAATCCGATAGGGGAAAAATTGAAAGCCCAACCGATGATTCCGCTCCGGATACCCGAATTAGACCGGGCCAAGTCCATTCTTTCCGTGATCGCTCAAAAAGATATTTTCCTGCATTTTCCTTATCATAGTTTCGATTATTTTATTCATTTTCTGATGGATGCGGCTTCCAATCCTCATGTAGAAGAAATTAAGGTAACGCAATACCGCGTGGCCATTCATTCGGAGGTCATCAATAATTTGATTAATGCAGCGAAAAAAGGGAAAAAAGTAACGGTTTTCGTGGAATTAAAAGCCCGCTTTGACGAGGAAAACAATCTTTATACGGCGGAAATGATGCAAGAGGCGGGCATTAAAATCATTTACAGTATTCCCGGTTTAAAAGTGCATGCTAAAGTAGCTTTGGTCACCCAAAAAGCCAATTTCAGGGGACAAAGAAAATCGTATGCTTACCTGAGTACCGGTAATTTCAATGAAAAAACCGCCCAATTGTACTCGGATATGGCCATCCTGACTTCCCGGAAAAATCTGACCAAAGAATTGGCCCTTTTGTTTGAAGTATTGGAAAGCCGGAACAAGAATGTCCGGTTTGACAAGCTCTTAGTGACCCAATTCAATATGATTCCGGATTTAAAGGCGATGATTCAACGAGAAATTGCTTTTGCCCGGCAAAACAAACCGGCACATATTATACTCAAAATGAATGGATTGCAAGACCCTGTCATGATTGATGAATTGTATAAAGCCAGTGAAGCCGGCGTACAAATCGACTTGATTGTGCGGGGCATCTGCTGCCTGATTCCCGGTCAGGAATACAGCCGGAACATCCGTGTCATCCGCATTGTGGACATGCTTTTGGAACATGCCCGCGTCTGGTATTTTTACAACAACGGAAAAGAAGAGATTTACCTGAGTTCCGCCGATTGGATGAAACGGAATCTATACCGGCGCATCGAAACGGCTTTTCCTGTTTTGGACAAACATATCAAGCAAACCATACTCGCTATTTTAAATCTGCAACTGAAAGATAATGTAAAGACCGCTCCTCCGCTCTCGATTGAGGCAAAAGGCGAAGGGCAAAAGGTACAGTCGCAACGAGATATTTATCAATTGCTAATGAATAACTAACAATATGAACGGAACACTTATCCTGGTCATTATCCTGCTGTATTTCGGAACTTTATTCCTTATTTCCCATGTCATCGGAAAAAAACATTCGGGCAATGACGCCTTTTTCTTGGGCAACCGCAAATCGCCGTGGTATATTGTAGCTTTCGGGATGATTGGGTCTTCCCTGTCGGGAGTCACTTTCGTATCGGTTCCAGGTATGGTGCGGAATTTCGATATGACGTATATGCAAATGGTTTTGGGATTTTTGCTGGGTTATGTTGTGATCGTTTTTGTGTTGCTGCCACTTTATTACAAGTTACAGGTGACCAGCATTTACACCTACTTAGACAAGCGTATCGGTCAACGGGCTTACAAAACCGGAGCCGGATTTTTCCTTTTATCCCGTACCATCGGAGCTGCCGCCCGCTTGTATGTAGCGGTTTTAATCCTCCAAACCTACGTTTTTGAAGCCTGGCATGTTCCGTTTACAGTCACCGCCGCCGGATTCCTGCTCATGATTTGGTTATATACACACAAAAGCGGCGTAAGAGCCATTGTTTGGACGGATTTATTACAGACGTTCTTTCTATTGACGGCATTAGTGATTATTATCTGGCAGGTAGCCAAAGGATTAGATTTGGATTTTTCCGGAATAGTAGCTTCCGTAAAAGAAAGTCCACATTCCCGGATTTTCGTTTTCGATGATTGGCACACGCGGCAAAACTTTTTCAAACAATTCATCAGCGGTTGTTTTGTCACCATTGCAATGACCGGGATTGACCAGGAAATGATGCAAAAAAACCTTTCCTGTAGAAATCTGAAAGAAGCGCAAAAGAATGTTTGTACCTATAGCCTGTTTTTTATTCCGGTGAATTTCCTGTTTCTCTGCCTGGGAATTTTATTGATAAATTATGCTTCAATCAACGGCATTTCCTTACCTGCTTTAGCCGACGACATCGTTCCCGGTTTAGTCACCGGCGGTTATTTCGGCCTCCCGGCGCTCATCTTTTTTACGATTGGCATCATTGCCGTCACCTTTGCCAGCGCCGATTCGGCATTGACCGGATTAACAACTTCCATTTGTGTTGATATATTGAACGTATCCAAGTACAAAGAACAGAAAGCCCGGAAAATCCGTTTGAGTGTTCATTTGGGAATCTCCTTGACTTTTATTGCTATCATGCTGATTTTCAAAGCGATTAACAATACCAGCGTCATTGATGCCATTTATATGATTGCCTCCTATACCTACGGTCCTTTATTAGGATTATTTGCCTACGGGATACTTTTCAAACGGAAAACCAAAGACAAAGCAGTGCCCTACATTTGCCTCTTAGCGCCGGTGATTTGTTTTGCAAGCAATGAACTTTTAAAAGTCACTGTCAATTACCAATTCGGATACGAGTTGCTGATTGTGAATGCGTTGCTGGTGGTGATTGGATTATTGGCGTTTTCCGTTCATTTCATTCAATCTTAATTGTCCAACAGCGTCATAAGTTTTGCAAATATAGCATTTTTTCAGAAATTCAATTGGTAGATTGAGAAAAAAGATGTAATTTTGTAACACAATTAATAAAACAAAAAGCTATGGCTACAATGACTTATACAGAAAGAAATATTGTTGATACTTATGCGGTTTTGTTCAATAACCTTAGTGATGTGTGCAAAGTAGCATTGGCAGATAGATTATCGAAAACTGAAAATAAAGTTCGAACAACGAGCAATGGTTTTGCTTCGTCTTTTGGTGGATGGGAAAGTTCCAATCAAACGACAGACGAAATCAAAACTGAAATTAAAGCCAACCGAAAATTCAGAGAAAAAGATATGATATTTGCATGAAATATTTATTAGATACAAATATTTGTGCTTTTCATTTACGCGGAAAGTTGAATTTGGATGGACGGAAGAATTGTTACATATCCGAGATAACTGTATTTGAATTACGTTTCGGTGCAGAAAATAGTGGAAATCCAGCAAAACACCACAAGTTGGTGGATAGTCTGCTACAAGAATTGACTATACTGCCAATTATTAGTTGTGTAGATGTTTATTCAAAAGAAAAAGTAGGTTTAATGGACAAAAGTGATGCTATTTTTTTAGATGTTTTGTTCAAGTGGACAAAAGTGATGCTAAATTTTTGCGGCTAAATTTATTGTTCAAATTAAAACAGATATTTTTGTACTGTCAAACG
>BNYG01000104.1 GCA_026000155.1 Bacteroidia bacterium
ATATTTAAAACTTAAAAAGGCGGAGATAAGCATTTTAATGACAATTTGGCAAAAAAAAACTGTCACTTAAGAAGTGACAGCGTTTTTTGGACTAAAGTTTAACGATGCAAAGGTATGCAAATTTTTTTAATTAACCTATTTTTTAACCTGTTTTTTGGAAATTTTAACTTTAATTTTTTTTTCAGCATCGTAGGGGCGAAACATTTTTCGCACTAATGATGTAGGTCCACATGATGTGAATACGGTTACACACAATGACGCGGGTACATGAACAAGGGCGAAAAATGTTTCGCCCCTACCAAATAATAATTTAAGGCTAAATCTTTTTTTATTCTACTCCATTTTTTTAATTGAGTTTCTCTTTCACAGTATAAACAGCGTATAAATTTTCATCAGATGTCTCGACTCCGCTTCGCGTCGCTCGACAGGACGCTGCCCTTTGGGAGAAAATAAGAGAGGGGGGAAAGGTTAGGGCGGCTTCGCCGCCCTAACCTTTCCCCCCTCTCCCTCAATCACATACATCGCCGTCCTGTCGAGCGTAGCCGAGACATCTGATGATGATCGTTAAACAACTAAATTTTTCATAGTTCCTCAAAAAAATAATTAACCATTTTTACCCTGTTTTTTGGAAATTTTAACTTTATTTTTTTTTCGATGTAACTCAGGCCTCCGATACTCAATCATCTTGGAGAATTGTTCGCTAAATTCACCAATTCTTTCACTACCGGTTTCGGTTGATAATTCCGGTCGAAAAGCAAAGCATAATCCGTGCGTCCTTTAATAGGCCAATCATTCCGCCACGAAGCATCGTCGGTAATGCCCCAAAGCGTGACGCGATCGATCTTGTCCTGATGCTTTAATAACAATCCGAACAAATCCTTGTAGCGACTATACAATTGACTTTCAACTGCTTCCGGAAGTCCGTCCGCATAAGGATTCAAGGATTGTTGATATTCAAAGCTGGCAGCCACATCGGCGCCCACACTCGGATCGAAACCGGGTAGAACCGTAAAATCCAATTCCGTAATATTGACCCGGCAACCCAAACCGGAGAAAGCCGTCAAACTCTTTTCAAATTCATTCAAATCCGGAAATTTCAATCCGCAATGACCTTGCATGCCGATTCCATCCACTTGAACGCCTTGCGCCTGTATATTTTTAATCATATTGACTACGCCGGTCCGTTTCCCTTCATTCGCCATGGAATAATCGTTGTAATACAATTCACAATCCGGATCGGCGGTTCTTGCAAATTCGAAAGCCAATTGGATAAAGTCTTCTCCGATAATCTGGTAAAACTTGGACTCTCTCCAAGAACCGTCGTCCAGGATCGCTTCATTCACTACATCCCAACCTTTAATTTTGCCTTTATAACGACTAACAACTGTAGTAATATGATCTTTCATGCGTTGAATCAGTTCTTCACGGGAAACGTCCTGTCCGTTTTCATCCGTAAAAAACCATTCCGGAGCTTGCGAATGCCAAATCAAACAATGACCGATTACAGTCATACCGTTTTCTTCTCCGAATTTTACATATTGGTCGGCATCATCAAAAAAGAAAACCCCTTTTTCAGGTTGCAGATTTTCGCTTTTCATACAATTTTCCGGTGTAACGGAATTGAATTCCGCTCTCAAAACCCGGATAGAAGCCGTATCGCGTCCCGAAGAGATATGGGTATTGATGGCAGCGCCAATCAAGAACTTACCGGCATAAGCATCTTTCAGAGTTGTTGGCTCCGGAGCGGAACAGGCAGACAACAATAAACTCAAGCCACCGGCAAGAAAAAATAATGGATATAATTTACTTAATTTCATAATAATGATATAATTTAAATATTAGCGTATAATGGATTAAACACTTATTTCAGATGACGATTCTCAATTTCCTGATTAATTTCATCAATCCGTTCGTCGTCCAATTCATACTTCGTAATGATGAACATGGCCAAAATCAAAAGCAAGGCAGGGATGACGGCCACCAACCAAAGAATTCCCTGTTGTGCAAAAGCAGATTGAGTAGTCGGGTTCTTTTCGTTGAAACCGGCAAATGCCAAAAGAAAGCCGGGAACTACACCGCCAAGCGCCATGCCGGCTTTGTAAAAAATACCGGTCAAAGCATTCACAATCCCGGAAATACGGCGTCCTGTTGTGTATTCTCCGTAGGATATCACTTCCGGAACCAATGCCCACATATAACCGGTAGCCACAATCACACCGGTTGATTTGATGAATTGTGCCGCAAGAACCAACCATATTTGCGTTTTCAAAGCATCCACACTGGAAATAATATACAACAAGGCCATACCGAAGATAGCGATGGAAAGAAAGACAATGAACATATTCCGCTTACCAATCATTTTCTTGATAGTTGGAATTAAAGGCATAAAAATGAACGCCGGAATGGAACCCAAGGCAGCGAAGTAGGGCAACATATTTTCCGCATGCACATTGTAAATCATATAATAAGAACCGGCTGAGTTACCGATGGCCATCATAGCAAAGGAAGTAATAAAAAAGAAAGCCAATATTCGCAAAGGACGGTTACGCTTGAATTCGGTCACCAAATCGGATACCTTAACCTTGTCTGTATCGGCCTTATCCATAACCACACGCTCTTTCGTTTGTGTAAATGTGAATATCAAAAGCGCTAAACCCACAATCGCGTAAATAGTCATGGTAACAAACCAGGCGTGACCGGCCTCGGAAGAAGCCATTGAATGGTCGGGGGATAAAGACCGAACCAGCACAGGAACACCATAAGCAACAGCCAATCCTCCCAAATTTGCAAAGAACATGCGCGTAGAAGTCAATTTGGTGATTTCATCCGTATCGCGGGTAAGAGAAGCATTTAAAGCGCCGTAAGGAACATTCACCAAGGTGTAGCACATCGACAAACCCACATAAGTAATATAAGCATAAAGCAAAGAACCGGAGAAACCGTTCCAAAAACAGAGTATAGCAAAGGCAGTTAACGGAATACCACCCAATACAAGGTAAGAGCGATACTTGCCTAATTTAGGATTATGTTTATCCACCCAGGCGCCGACTAACGGATCCCAGGCCACATCGACTAATCGAACAATTAGAAACATGAAAGCAGCCGTTGCCGCAGGCAAACCATAGACATTGGTATAAAAAATCAACAGATACTGGGCAACCGTTTGGTAAATCAGGTTTTGGGCTAAGTCTCCCGAACCGAAACCAATCCGTTGTATCCATGATAATTTGTAGAAACCCTTCGTTTCATTGGAAATAGAATTCATAATGCATTATTTTAGAGTGAACAAGTAATGCACAAATATAGGTTTTTCCGTAAAACTAAAGGATTAGAATTGATGCCAAGATTGTAAGGGAAGTAACATGGAATCCGTTTAAAGTAACATAAGTTTGTACGTATGTTACATTTGATAATTTCATTATTCTAAAACAATTTTGATAATCATAAAGTTTTGTTATTTATAAAAAAATATTTCCTTGATATTCAAAATCTTAATATAAAGCAAGAAATAAAAGGCAAAATAAATTTGCATGATGACCCTATTTTATAGTATCTTTGTCCCCGCTTTCCAGAAATTGGAACAGTGATTAGGTCTTTGACATATTTCCATAATTACGTAGTACAACCAAGATTGCGCGAGCAGTTTTGGCAAAAAGAGAATACCCTGTCAAAAAAAGGATTAAGGATTAGGAGTCCCAAAAGTCTCTATAGTCCCTT
>BNYG01000105.1 GCA_026000155.1 Bacteroidia bacterium
GTTTTGGTTACCGTTTTAATGCTTCGGAATATGAAAACGAATTATAAACAAAAGATTTTCGTCTATTTTTTTCTTATTTTTACCTTGTTTGCCGTTGGAATTATTGTGTTTGAACAATCTCGCGAACGGAAATTCAAGACGGAGTCGCTGGAAGAAAAATTAGATGCTTATGCCGATATGGTCAACACCTTTTTGGTGCAACATTCGAATCAAACACAGGCAATGGACAGCCTGGTAGCTATTTTTCCTCCCAACATTCGTCTTACCCTGATTGACCGGCAAGGCGGGGTATTTTACGATAATGTTTTTAAAGATATTTCCCAATTGGAGAATCACGCCCACCGGACGGAAATCATACAAGCAGGGAAAAATACGATAGGAACAGACATCCGGATTTCTGCTTCCAACCATCTGGAATATCTCTATTACGCCAAACAGTTTCCCAATTATTATGTCCGTGTAGCTTTGCCTTACGATATCCAAGTCCGGCATTTTCTGCAACCCGACAATCTCTTTTTGTACTATATCTTGTCGCTCTTTGTAGTGATGCTGTTTCTAATCAACTATGTAGCAGGGAGATTCGGAAAATCCATTAATCAACTGCGAAGTTTTGCTTCTTCCATGGAAAAAGGCGAATGGAATAAGGAGACACAACATTCACCGGCAGGCAATGAAAAAAATAATTTTTCCTTTCCTCAAGATGAATTGGGTGATATCGGGACAAAAATCGCCGAAAATTACCGGCAGTTGGAAAGGGGCCGGAAAGAAATCGCGCTTGAACGGGAAAAATTATTGCAACATGTTCATTCTTCGGAAGAAGGCTTGTGCTTTTTCTCTTCTCAAAAAACAGTTGGATTTTATAACGGATTATTTATCCAATATTTAAATACGATTGTGGATCAGTCCAATTCCGAACCTTCGGCCCTGTTTTCCGACCGGGCGTTTGATAAAATAAATTCTTTTTTATACGGACATAAAAAAGGGGACAATTATTTTGAAACACAAATCAATAAACAGGGAAAGACGTTTATCGCGCGGATCAATATTTTTGAAGACAACAGTTTTGAAATTATCCTCAACGATGTGACCACGCAGGAAAAAACGCGCCTGCTGAAACAGGAAATGACCGGCAATATCGCTCATGAATTGCGTACGCCGGTTACCAGTATTCGCGGCTACCTTGAATTGGTTTTGGAACAATCTTTGGATTCCGAAAAAAATCATGATTTTTTGACGAAAGCCTACAGTCAAACGCTGGTACTGTCGGAACTTATTCAGGATATGAGTCTGCTGACCAAAATAGAAGAAGTTCCTCAATCGTTTCAATTAGAGCCGATTAAAATTCCCGCTCTCATCGAAAAAATGAAGACGGACCTCGAAATTCCGCTGAAGGAAAAAGGGATAAAAATGGAAGTCAATCTTCCCGAAGATACCTGTGTGAAAGGCAATTCCACTTTGCTGTATTCTATTTTCAGAAACCTGACCGACAATGTCATCCGGTATGCCGGAAATGAGGTAACTGTTTTTATCAACAAGTACAACGAAGATGCCGATTTTTATTACTTTTCCTATGCCGATACCGGAGTCGGCATTTCGGATGAGCACCACTTAAATCGCTTGTTTGAGCGCTTTTACCGTGTCAGCGAAGGACGAACACGCGATACCGGCGGGTCTGGATTGGGCTTGTCCATTGTGAAAAATGCGGTCTTATTTCACAAGGGAAGTATTGCCGCCAAAAACCGGACAGGAGGCGGATTGGAATTTTTATTTCGATTACCCAAAAATAAACTGAAAAAACCAAATTAAATACCTACCTTTGTGCGCGTAACACATTTATCCGGTATGAAATCATTCAAAATAGGAAATATAGAAATCAAACTGCCCATTATCCAGGGCGGTATGGGCGTGGGTATCTCTTTGTCGGGCTTAGCCTCGGCTGTAGCTAACGAGGGCGGTGTCGGTGTAATATCCTGCGCCGGTTTGGGACTCCTTTATAAAAGGTCTTCCGGCGATTTTTGGGAAAATTGCATTTGGGGCTTGAAAGAAGAATTGCGTAAAGCCCGGGAAAAAACCCAGGGCGTGATCGGTGTCAATATTATGGTTGCCCTGACCAATTTTTCGGATATGGTGCGCACGTCCATCGCGGAGAAAGTGGATGTTATTTTTGCCGGAGCAGGGCTTCCGCTGGATTTACCTTCTTACCTGAATAAAGAAAGTACGACTAAATTAGTGCCGATTGTGTCTTCATCGCGGGCGGCGCAAATTATTTGCGACAAATGGAAAAACAGTTATAATTACCTTCCGGATGCTATCGTGGTTGAAGGGCCGAAAGCCGGCGGGCATTTGGGATTTAAGAAAAATCAGATAAGCGATGAACTTTATTCATTGGAACATATTCTACCGGAAGTGATCAAGGTAGCCAATGGATACAAGGAAACCAAAAATATTCCGGTGATTGCAGCCGGCGGAATTTCTTCGGGCAAGGACATCTACCGTTTCCTGGAAATGGGCGCGTCCGGTGTACAGATGGGCAGTATCTTCGTTCCTACGGATGAATGTGATGCCGATATTAAGTTTAAAAATACCTACATCACGGCCAATGAAGGCGATATGAGAATCATCCAAAGTCCGGTAGGAATGCCGGGAAGAGCGATTGACGGCGAATTTATCCGGAATGTAGAAACCGGTTCCGAAAAACCGAAAAGTTGTCCTTTCCACTGCATCAAGACTTGCGATTATACCCAAAGTCCCTATTGCATCATTCAAGCGCTTTATCAGGCGGCAAAGGGAAATATGAAAAAAGGGTATGCCTTTGCCGGCCTGAACGCTCATTTTGCTGAAAAAATCAACAGTGTGAAAGAAGTAATCGCTTTGCTGAAAGCCGATTATCGTACGGCGCTGATTTCATATTCGTAGGAATACGAAGTACCTGACAAGCGGTATGGTTTATGCGGCAAAGCGCCCCAACTGTTATCCCCACCAAGTCCCCGTTGCAGGTAATCAACATTCAAAAATACGTCTTTCCGGGGAGTAATATCACTCGGATGCGTATTTTTCTTGCTTACGCCGTAATCCATATCCTCTGCCGTATTGTGGGCGACTTTCACGCTCAATGCTTGGATTCCGTTGATTCTTAATCCGATTCCGTCTTTG
This sequence comes from Bacteroidia bacterium, assembly GCA_026000155.1. Classification (GTDB taxonomy): domain Bacteria; phylum Bacteroidota; class Bacteroidia; order Bacteroidales; family Azobacteroidaceae; genus Azobacteroides. The sequence continues at coordinate 3,154 of BNYG01000105.1, forward strand.
TTGGTTAATTTCAACCAGCGAACATCTGTCTTATTTCCGTTTTCCTGCGGACGGATGTAATCGAAAGCTTGTTCGGCTACCGTGCTGTTGTAAATCCCGATAAAGCTGGACGTATTCCGGTCGGAATAGTTTTCCCAAGGCCCTCTGCCGTAATATTCAAAATTATCAAATTCGGACGATAATCGCATTTGCATACCAAAACGCGGCATTTCGGGCAAACCTTGCTTACCTGCTTCCCAGGAAACCTTTACTTGGATGGTTCCGTTGCCTAAAATCGTATAACGTACTGTGTAGGGACTGGATACATCATTCAGCGTATAATCCGCCGTAATAATAATGTCTTGTCCCGATTTGTTTACTGTAAAATTGCGTACGGTTTTATTCTGTCCGGCTAATTTCCAGACATGGCTTATTTCCGGCATCCGGTTGCCGTAATCATTATCGGTCGGTGCGCGCCAGAAATCCGGTTGAGGACCGGAAGACAACAGGTTTTTATCTTTATAGGTATATCTTTCTAAGGCGCCGCTTCTTTTGCTGAAAGTAGCGGTTATGTC
>BNYG01000106.1 GCA_026000155.1 Bacteroidia bacterium
ATCATTAAGAGGATTGGGGGGAAATTTGCATGTTCTGGAAACCTCTATTCCTGTTGAAAAGCAAATGGAATATTTCAAGTATTCCGAAAATGTAAGAGAACATAGCCGGAATGAAACGGTAGAGGAGCAAATAGCGGTTTTGGATGCGCTGGATTCCACTCCCGACGAGCGGAAGTATGCGATGACTTTTTTAGCTATTTCGGGAGATGTAAAAGCTTTCCGGGCATTGGAAACTTATAATAAAGATCCGAAAGACAATCTGTTAATAGATTGGGCTTCCATGTCTTTGTTGCAAGCGCGGATTACCTTGGAATCCGAATTTTCCGATGAAAAGCAAGTTTTCATTTCTACCGGTTTGGGTGGAAAAGGAAGCAAACTTCGATTTTATGCTTTTTTCAAATCTGAAGGATTAAAACCGTTTTCGGATTATCAACGGAATTTAATCGAAAAAGAAATTCCTTTCTATGTTCGTAAGTATCAGGGAGAAATAGAAAAAATACAAGTAGAAAGCAACTATTTTTCATTGCTGTTTTTAATTGGTTTGCAGGTGGATCTTAAAAATATGTTGCGCGATGCCGTGGCCGAATGTAACGAATACGGTGATTTCATCAGCGACAATTTTGTGGTTACCAATGTGAAAGTGTTCAGTCCGGATGATATACAAAGGGAATTACGAAAGAGATGAACCATAAATTCATTGTACAGGCTTTTAAGTACGGAATTGTCGGTGTTCTGAATACCTTGTTAACCGCCGTAATCATCTGGCTCCTGATGCACTTTGTTTTCCATGTGAGAGCGGGACAGGTGGCGTCTTCTGTTGCTGTATCTGTTTCAAATATAGCAGGATATATTGCGGGATTGCTTAATAGTTTTGTTTGGAATCGCCAGTGGACTTTTCAAAGCAAAAAGAGTTGGAAAATAGATTTTCTTAAATTTATCGCTGCGTTTTTGATTTGCTATATTCCTCAATTATTGCTGGTAATGTGGCTGAACAGCTATGCCGAAGGCCTGTCTGCCTATACTTGCCAATGGATTGGTATTGTGTTTTATACGGCATTGAATTTTTTGTGTAACAAATATTATACGTTTAAAGGATGAGTTTGGAAAAGATTCTGTTTAGAAAAGAGTGGATTTATATCCTTGCCGGTTTTTCCTGGCTATTCATATTCTTTAATTTACCGGTTGGATTCAAATCGTATGTAGATGAAGCGTTCTTTGTGTTGGGCTTGAATCCGGAACAGAATTTGGGCATCCAACACAGTCAATTTTTTCAGATTGCCCGGTTTATTTTCGGCATTTTCCATTTAAGTCCTACCATTCTCACTTCGAGGATAGTGGCTTATATTTGTATTTCTTTCACTTTGCTTTTCTTTTCCGGCGTTTCCTATTATTGGTTACATAAAAAAGAAAAAATAAGCGGTTCGTTCGGATTATATGTATCGCTGGTATTCTTGTGTGGAATATTTATGTATTTTTCCGGTTACGAAATGTCCTTTTCATTCAATCATTTACTGGTGTTTTTTGCGACTTCCCTGCTTTCTTTTTATTTGTTATGGGATGTTTCCGATAAACCCAGGATCAAGTGCTTGTTCATATTTTTAATCGGGTGTTTCTCTTTTTTATCCATCGTCAATTATTTTCCTTCGGGAATTTTGGTTTCATTGGTTCTGCTCGTACTGCTGGTGCTGAAAACAACCGGACATTGGAGTCATAAATTCCTTTCATTCGTTATCTATACGATCGGATTTGCCGCTTGCGCCTTTGCCTATAATGCGGTTGTTTTTCCTGTAGAACAGGCATTGAATGAAATAGTTATCAGCATACAAAATCCTGCTTTCGGTACGGGAGGGTATGATTTGTTTTCTTATTTGAAAATTGCCGGCAATTATACAGGAAACTTTCTGGTCCTCTTTTTATGCAGTGCCGGGATTTGTTTTCTTTATTTTATCAATCAGAAACAGAACTATTGGGATAAGCAATTGATTGCTGTTTATATTTTTGTAGCTCTTTTGATACTCATTGCTCTGAATACAAAATTTTTCAGATATCATATTTTGTTAATGCCCATACTAATTGCTGTTCTTTTTTATTATTTATCTCTATTTTTTTCAAAGAATGAACAGCTAACCAAAAAGCAGAGTGTTCTGATTATTCAAGGACTTGTAATATTCTTTTTTCCTGCCATCGCTTTACTGGGAACCAATGTGAGTATCGAATACAAGCTGGCTTATACTTCTTTTATTTGGGTATTTCTCTTGTCCAACTATTTGTTTCGAATAAAAAATAAAATTGTTTATAAATCTGTTTTGTATTTAACCGTGTGCATTGCGTCAGGTATGGGTTATGGAGGTTACTTACAACATTATAGAGACATAAAAGGCAATCTGTTTGATTCAACCTGCCGGGTGGAAAATAATAAAGAATTCAATCACATTAAATTGAAACAGAAACAGATGAACTATTTTCAACGGGTCGATAGTCTGTTGAAGGCGAATCATTTTAATCCGGAAAAAGACCGGATTTTGGCTTTTGATACCGATTATGCCGTTTTGCTGTATGTGAATGCAACCAATTACGGTGGATTAATGCACCATATCGAAAATATATTCGCTTATAAAGACATTTTCTTTTCCCATGCAAATGCCCCGGATTTTATCATTGTTCCTCAAAGAGATGCAAAAGAATTTAAGAAAATGGCCAAGACTTTTCAATGGAATTTTCCGGAAGAATGTACGGAGTATAGCCTTGGTAATCCGGAAAAGGGACGTACAGGTCCTCGAAGCTTGTTGGTAAAGAAAAAGAAAAACATAGAATAACAGCATCCCATGAAGACACTGAGTATTATTGTCCCCTGTTACAATGAAGAATCGGTCATAACAACCTGTTATACACGGCTCAAATCCGTGCTTGATGGCTTGGATTTCAAATCGCAGATTATTTTTATCAATGATGGGAGTACGGATCAAACCTACACACTTCTAAATGCTCTGGCTGCTTCGGATCCTCAGGTGACGGTTCTTCATTTTTCCCGTAATTTCGGGCATCAGGCGGCGGTAACGGCGGGAATTCATCATTGTCCTTCGGATTTTGCCCTCATTATGGATGCCGATTTGCAAGATCCGCCTGAACTTATTCCTGCCATACTGGCTAAACAGGCGGAAGAAAATGCGAATGTAGTGTATTGTGTTCGTAAAACCCGCCGGGGAGAAAGTAAATTCAAACGTTGGACGGCCAAAAAATTCTACCGTACGCTCAACCGGCTTTCCGATACTAAATTTCCGTTGGATGCAGGCGATTTCCGGCTGATTGATGCAAGGATTATCACAGAATTCAACCGTTTCAAAGAACGGGGAAAATACATCCGGGGCTTGATTTCCTGGGTGGGATTCAAGCAGGTTCCGTTTTATTATGAGCGGGAGGCGCGGCAAGGAGGCGAAACGAAATATTCATTCCAAAAAATGTTCTCTTTTGCGTCCATCGCTTTGTCTTACTTTTCAAAAAAACCGCTTCAACTCTCTATCGGCTTGGGTTTTCTGGCTGTGTTGATCGGAATTGTCATGGCGTTCTGGTATATTTTCGGAAAAATTTTCGGTTACACGGCAGCAGAAAGCGGCTGGACTTCCATCATGATAGCCATCATCTTTTTTGGCGGCGTTCAAC
>BNYG01000107.1 GCA_026000155.1 Bacteroidia bacterium
ACAACTACTTCATTATTTGCACGTTACGTCTATTAGGAGCTTGCTAATAAAAACAGATAAATAATTCTATTCATAATTTCTTTCTTTTTTAATTATAATCATTTTTACACTACGCCCAACGAGGGGATCAGGAATAATCCCAAAATGAGCAAGCAGACAAAGACTATAATCGTTGAAAAAGCGGGAAGTTTCATTATCCCATTTTTATTTTTTTAATCTATCAATCAAATTTTTATAAAGAACAAATAATTTGTGATTGTCTAACGGGTTACCCACCAGCAACACTTTATTATCACGGTCAATCAAAAACACGTGCAAATCACTGTCATTATATAAGTCATTATTTTTTTCAAAAACTCCATTACAATCGTATAGCTTTATTCCTTGAACTTTTGTAACCTTAACATCTAATTCTACTGAGGAAATATCATTAGTATTGATAATAAACACTAACCCGACATTATTGTTATTGCGCAGGAGTTCTTTGAAACGAATTTTCCACAACGGTAATTTCAGTTCACAAGCACAACTTAAAGAATCTGAATATACAACTATCTTAAGAGGTTTATATAATTCGTTGGCATATAAACAACTATCTTCTCCTTTTACCATTAAATTATCGTTCAAAATTAATTCTTTGCCGATAATGTTTTTTATATAATTCTCTCTTGGATTGTCTGCTTCCTTGTTTTTGCAACCCTCTGACAAAGTAAGACAAGCAATTACTAAAACAAACAATAATTTGTATTTCATATTTTTAATCTGTTGTTATTTTATACTTAAATAAGATTGGGTTTAAGTCGGTTTTATCTTCCAATTCTTTCAGATTGGGAAACCACGAGGTAAGTTCGTGAATTTCGTTATTGTTAAATGCGCCATAAAAATAGCCTTCATTATCCGAACACAGCACTGAATACAAATCAAAATAGATATCATTTTTATGTGAAACTGCAATAGTATTATTGGTTTTTTTGTTGTAAAACACCGATACCGGATTCATCCAATATCCTATAAACAGATAAAGAAAATCTTCGGATTCAACATGGTCGCCAATAAAACACATACCGCCGTCCTCTATTAGTTGAAACAATTCATTGGGCGACTGTAATATGTCTATCTGACTTTTGAGAATTTTCTTGTTTTTACCGTAATCAATAGCATATTTTGGTGAAATAGAATCAAAAGACAGTCGATAGATTGTGTCTCGAAACATTGGAGCAAAATTTATTTCTCCATTGGGCAAAGCATTGATTATGCCATAAGAATGAATTTTAAGATTTTTGTTGTCATCGTGTGCAAATCCTTCTTTGACAATGTTATTATTTTTATCCGTAATAAAAATGCAATTATCGCTTTGCCCGGAAATTCTGTATGAATATCTCGCTTTAGCGTGTACAAAATGGTTGTTTGGCAGCAAAACGGCATCCGTTACGCTGATTTTTGAGCCTGCTCTTTCAATAAAATTACCATCAAGTCCATAAATCATAAATTTCTGTCCAAAATTATCCATAACTATTAACTTCTTGTTTACATAATCAATCTCAAAATTGGAAACACTCACAAAATCAAGTGGACCATTTCCTCTCTGATTGCCGATTGTTGTAATATATTTACCGTCAAGTGTATAAATAAAAACGGCTTTAGCATATCTGCCGTCGAAAACATATATTTTATCTTGAAAAACACGCAATTTGGTTACATGGCCAAAGTACGAATTTTCTTTTTCCTCTAAAATAATGCTTTCTAATTGGTCGATAATATTGACAGTTTCTGCTGCCTGTACATCAGGGATCAATACAGTATTTATGTGAGAATTATCCTGATTCTCAATATATTGTTTGCTTGTGTTTTGACAACTAAAACAAAAAAATAACAAGGATAATACACATAATATTTTATAAATATTTTTCATACAGTAATAATTTTATTTTTCATATCGTTTATTTTTTTATGAAACAGATATTTATAAATTTTATCGAATCCTCAAAATCTCATTGAGACTTTGACACAAGAGATACTTAACATAATGTTAAGCCGAGAACCAATCAACGGGGTTGCTCTTTTCTTTCAACAACCCGAATCCACGCAGGTTTCATTTTAATTTCTTACTTTTGTACCTCCTTTCTTTTTTAGTCAGGAATCGGAGCGGAGAGCATTGTCACATCTTTTGCTGGAGGCGACAATTATCCGCTCTTTTTCCTTTATATCAATACTTGTTTTTATATTTGTTCTCCACTCAAATACACAAACACTCGTTCTTCTTTGCCTCGCGTATAATTATGTAGCCAAAGTAAAGCCCCAACCGGTACATCATCAAATTCCGCAACACCTTTATCGGCAATCTATCTTCCCAAAGAACACCACTCAAAAATATAGCTCTTTTATCACAAATTATCATTATTAGTGTCGTTTTTTCTGACAAAAGCGTCGTTTTTTCTGACACGTCGTATTTTCTCGAGCAGTTTCATCAGATCTTCCATCATCTTTGACTGTTCAATATCTTTCCAATTTATTCCTGTTAGGTCATTCTTTGGTAAATAAACTTCATGGATGAAATCATAGTCTAATACTCTTGATATATTTATTAGCAATTCAGTATCAATGCTTTTCTTTTTTAAAAGAGCATATATCCCCGTTCTGGAGAGGTGTATGTTATTAGCAAATTCACCAATAGTCATTGATTTTTCCTGAATTTTTTGTTTGATAATAGTACCAATATGTATATCTTTCATCTGAATCATAACTCTTCTTTTTTAATTTTTATCCCTTCGCCTTTTTGAAAGTCAAAAAGTGTCAGTTTGCGTAATTTATAATAATTCAACCAATAATCCCTTAATGCGGAAATGTAATTCCGTTGTGCACTGTTTTGCCGGTTCAGCGACAATGTAAGACTGTTCAAGTCGGCTTTTCCGATGATAAACCGCTCCTTAGTTACATTGTATGCCATCGTTGCCAATTCCATAGCTTCTTCTGCACTGTTGATCAAATCCTGCTGGATATTGAAGTCGTTGACCGTCATGACGACATCCTGTTCGAGGCTGGCTTCCCGCTGTTGAATGGATATTTTGGTCACATTCAGATTGTTGACAGCCATGTTTGCCCGTCCTTTTCGTACGCCCCAATCGACCAAGGGAATGGTCAACCCCACGCTGACTACATCCTGTTGAAGCGGATTCCGGTAAGCCCCGGCAAAATCGCCTGCCACTTGATTGAAACCCACGCTGACCGAAAAACTGGCGTCGAAAGCGGAACTTTTCTTTGTTCGATCCACTTCCCGTTCCGACTCCAACCGTTCCTGCCTGTTGGACAGGAAATCGGGATTGTTTTCGCGAGCGTATTGTAAGGCTATGTCCGGCGAGATTTCAAGGTCTTTGGGTCGTCCGGGAAGTTCCGTTTTTACCTGCGTTTCCCCCGTTTGGCGTAGCGTCCCCGCTACGTCATTGTTAAAAGCCGGCCTCCGGCTGGCATTCCTTTCCAAATACACACAATCATCATATATCCTCATAACCAATCCAAAATACATGTCTATACTATTC
>BNYG01000108.1 GCA_026000155.1 Bacteroidia bacterium
TAACAATAGTGGACCAATAGGGATTTTCAACAGCGGATATAAAGGATTGTTTTGGGCGCTGTTCATATTTATGAACTCTTGCCGAATAATCTTCAATTTGCTTATTCAAGTGTATCCGCTCCTTTGCAAATTTTTCAATCGTATCGTCCCTTTCCGATATTTCTGATTTTTTGAAATGATTATCCAACAACACTTCATATTTTTCCATTTCAATTGCTTTCTTTTCTTTCTTCACAAGCTGTAGTTGAACATCCGTCGCCTTTTTCTTCGAGCGCATCCAGCGAATAATAAGAAAAAAAGAAAGAACACTCAATAGAAAAATTCCTAAATAAAGCCAATTGATTTTTTGCCTGAACCGGTTTGTCTCTCCTAATTGTATGATCTCCAAGTCTTTTTGTTTTGTTTTATATTTAACCTCCAATTCATTTATAATTCCATATTTTTCGGCATCGTGTATTTCATTTAAACAGGCGATTTTTTTCCGCTCATAATCCAAGGCTAAGGAATAATTTTTTTGCGTTTCGGCTATTTTGGATAATCGATTACAGACATCCACATACATGGCAAGATTGCCTTTATCTGACCAATTATTCATTAATATCAGCGCTTGTTTGAACCGGTTTTCAGCTTCTTGAATGTTGTGAGCGCCGTAAGCTATTTCACCTTTTATCCAAAAGCAATTGATCAACATGCCGGTATCTTGTGGATTGCTCCATTGTTCAGCTTTTTCAAAGTAATAAGAAACGGAATCTCGATTGTAATTCTCTTTTTTGATCATATTATCGGCCAACATGATATAGTTGTATGCAATATCATTTTTACGGTCTTTGATATCTTTTGAATTTTCAAACATAGAAACGACTTTGGTTTCATACAAAATGATAGAATCCAAGAGAGAAGTTTGTTGCTTATTTTTTTCATATAAACAACTATAATAAAAAGCCATAATCTCATACGTTTCTATCCGGTTCAATTCATCTTTTTGTTTCAAAGCCAAAGGCAACATTTTGTCAATAATTTTTCTCAACATCTGCGTATCATTTTTCTGTATATATGAAAAAGCCAGATTATAATAGATTGGACAGATTTGACTTTCTTCTCCTGCATTTTTGTAATAATCCAGCGCTTTATAATAGTGATTATGAGATTCATAATCATTTAAATGGCTGGCGTAATAATTCCCTTGAACTTGATGATAAAAACCTAAAACGATCCAATTATTCACTTGATCGGCATACATTGAAGCCGAATCCAGATACATTTTAGCCCGGTTGAAATCGTATTGCCGGATGCAAGTATCAGCCCTGTTCGTATAAAAATAGATAGCCGATTCCAATTTATTCGATATCCGGCGATCTTCTCTACCTTCCATTTCTATATGAAAAAAGAAAGTGTAAATACACACAAAACTTCCAAAAAAGACTATTTTTTTGAGAGATGAATTCATATATAGTAATAGATTGGCCACAAAGATAAAAAAAAATTGATTTCTGCGGTTACGTTTTCCTTTCACATGGTATAAAAATTTGAACGGTTAAATCAAAACGGTTTAGCCAAGTATTCATCTTTTAATTTTTTTAGTCATGAAGAAATTCTTTTGGGCAGCTATGTTTACATTAGCAGTCATGTGTGTTACTCCCAATGCAAAGCAGTCCTTGGGAATGGAGAGTGAAAAGGGTATTGAAACCGGAGTTACAAATAAGAGCGCATTATGCAATGCGATAATTCCTCCGATAAAGCCTCCGCATCCATTTCCTCCGACTACACCAACTCCAACTAATAAACAACAGGTATTAATTGGTTAAGAGAGGTGTTTTGAGTCGCAATCATTGGAGTTGCGGCTCAAAACTTAGATTTTTAACATATCCATGGTATATATCAAGAGATTTTGTAAACATTTGTAAACATGTTTTTTCTTTTAATTAAGATACTTTTGTAGATCTAAGTGTTGTGAGGTAAATAAAATGAGATCAATTAATCATAGTTAATGTTAATCTAAAAATATTTATAAATATGCCTAACAGTAATACAGAAGTCCGGGAGCAATTGTTATTCAATTCAGCATTCAATGAAGAATATTATAATGCTGATTTATATGTAAAAATGGCCCATAGAACAACAGCTCGTTCTTATTGGGCTTTTTCAACAATGATTGTAATTTCCACCATAACAATAATTGTACTGTTTAACGAATATTTGTCGTATGACATCAGTTTTTTTAAGTCGGCTAATTTGGCTTTAAGGGAGAATGTTTATGATTCATCAATACCCATAAAAGATTTGAGGAGAATATACGGAGATTCGGTTTTACTTCAAAAGCAAATAGATTTAAACAGGAAGTCAATTACTATCAAACAATACCAAACTGCATGGGGAAGTGACATTGAATCAATTCCTTTTAAAAAGCAAAATATAATCTCTCAAGATTTACGTGAGAATATGATTCGGAATTATGCCGACTCCCGGTATATAAATATTCCACTAATAGGAGTTAAGATTAGTCCAAATGATATTTTGATATTAATGGGCTTTGCTTTTTTTGTTATTTCTTTTTGGTTCTTTCTCTGCATACGGTCAGAAAATTTTACTGTAGGGAAGATCCTAACTCTGACACAAGAGAAAAAAATTGACATACAGCGATATATTTTCTATGGTATTTGTTTTAACAATATGTTTTTTCCAACTACTCAACGGTCAAAACCCTATACAGAACTCTCCAATCCAAATAGAACATTGAAAGAAGAATTAGAAGAAATACCTGTCAAAATGGCGAGCAAGTCTAAAAAGAAATTAAATATAAGTTTTTTTCTTGATAAAGCATTCTTTATTCCAACAATAATGGTAGCTATTTGTTACATTATTCACTCGGTTGATATTGCTTATATGAGTTGTGCCGAAAAAACAGACTTAGATCCTAATTGGTCAATCTATGATTTAAAAATACACAGGTTTGATTTTCTACAAAATCCTCCATACAATTATAGTGATCCGTATTTCGTTGGTGCTTTAATAGGTGCCGCAATATTCTTGATAGGTGTTGGGTATTTTAATAAACTATCATTCAACTATCAAAAGGGAACCAATGAAATGCTTCATATTTTCAAGAGAAAATTTAAACATGAGAGTGATTGTTATAAAACGATTGAATTCAATAAATTACATAAAAAGATGACTGTAATAACTGTCGGTATAAGTGAAGATATTTTATTTAATGATAAGGAAATTATTGATGCATTTAGTAATGAATATAGCGTAGGTAAAGGCTATTTTTTATTGACTCATTCCGGAAATACGAAAGAAGTTCATAGGCTATGGAATTGGCTA
>BNYG01000109.1 GCA_026000155.1 Bacteroidia bacterium
GGCCAATACGTATAAAGAAAACATTGCCTTCTCCGGGCCAATCTATCAATCGCATACCATTGAAGGAAATACGATTCGTATAAAATTCAGTCATACCAATCAAGGATTGAAAACCAAAGACAATGCTCCGCTTACCGGCTTTGCCATTGCCGGTGGCGACAATCAGTATTATTGGGCAAATGCGGTGATTGAAGGCAATGAGGTAGTCGTGTCTTCTCCCAAAGTACCCTCTCCCGTAGCAGTTCGTTACGCTTGGGCAGACAATCCGGTGTGTAATTTGTATAACGGAGCGGGTTTGCCGGCATCGCCTTTTAGAACCACCGGAATCACTCCCGCGCGGGAAACGGTGGAATGGTTGATTGACCATCCCGAATATTATGCAGGAGGTGATGGTACGCATTTGGTTCAGAAAGGGGTCACCGAAACAGCTAAGCAAGTGGCTAAAGTCATTGAAGAACAATTGAAGCAATGAAAAAAATAATTTTATTGATAGCCGGATGCTTTTGCATGATGCTTGCTTTCGGACAAGGATTATCATCCATTCCTTCTACCACGCCCAGCAAATACCAACAGCAACAGATTGACCGGAAATATGGTATGTTTATCCATTTCGGTGTCAACACTTTCCAGGATGAAGAATGGACGGACGGCTCCAAACCGGCAACATCGTATCAACCGGCTACTATTGATGCCAAGCAATGGGTACAAACGGCTAAGAATGCCGGAATGAAATACATTATTTTAGTTACAAAGCATCATGATGGCTTTTGTCTTTGGGATAGTAAATATACAACCTACGACGTGGCTGCTTCCGGTAACAAAACAAACGTGGTGGAAGCGGTAGCTAAAGAGTGCAAGAAGCAAGGCATCCGTTTGGGTTTATATTATTCGTTATGGGACCGGAAAGAAAACCCCGATACGGAAAACGAAGCATTGGATGAGGCATATAATCGGTATATGATTAACCAACTAAACGAATTGATGGATATTACAAGCAAATATACGCCGATTGTCGAATTATGGTTCGACGGAAGTTGGGCAAAAAAAGGTTATCGCTGGAATTTCGATGAAATTTATCAAACCATCAAATCCCGTGAACCGCAATGCCAGATTGGTATTAACTGGACTATCGGCAAGCCCGACAGTCCCGATGAAGTGGATTGGCAATGGCATCACCAGCAAATTTATCCGGATAAACAGAAAGAAGGTGATTTAATCCGCTATTTCCCAAGCGATTTCCGTTTGGGCGACCCCTATTTACCGGCAACTCCCGACCCCAAATTATTTACACACGAAGGGAAAAGCTATTATATGCCTTGGGAATCGACCGTTTGCATGAGTCAAAAATGGTTTTACAATACCACCGATACCGCTTACAAATCCATTGATGAACTGGTTCAATTATACCGGACTGCTACGGCTCAGGATAACATTCTTATTCTGAATTGCCCTCCCGGCAGGGATGGGAAAATGAGGGAAAAGGATAGTAATTTATTGATAGAATTAAGAAAACGAATAGAAGAAGTGCATCTCTCCGATTACGTCAATCCGTTTATCGGAGCAAGCACCAACACGGCCAGTTCCTACCACGGACTCGGCAAAACCTTTCCCGGAGCGGCCACACCTTTCGGCATGACGCAGGTAAGTCCGAATACCATTACCGGCGGTGATAACGGTTCGGGTTACAGCTACGAACATACCACTATGGAAGGTTTTGCTTTTACGCAAATGAGTGGTGTGGGCTGGTATGGCGATTTAGGCAATTTCTTGGTGCTTCCAACGATAGGAGAAGAGGCTACTTTTCCGCACTATGATAAAGCCACTGAAACAGCACAAGCCGGTTATTATTCTGTTTTGCTTACTGATCATAACATCAAAGCAGAAGCTACGGCTGCTCCTCATAGTGGTATGCTCCGCTTTACTTTTCCCGAAAACAAGCACTCACGCATCCGGATAGACTTGGCTCGCAGGGTAGGAGGTGTTTCCGATTATCAATACCTGAAAGTACTGAATGACAGCACAATACAAGGTTATATGATTTGCACACCCAAAGGCGGCGGTTGGGGGCATGGTGCAGGCAATCCCGATTATACGGTGTATTTTTATGCACAATTCAGTCGCCCATTCATCACCGGCAAACGGGAATTGAAAGGAGAAAATCTAAAATTCTTTGCCGGCTTCCCTACTCATAAAGATGAAGTCATTACGTTGAAAACGGGTATTTCGTTTGTAGATATGGAAGGCGCCGAAAAGAATTTCAAGGCTGAAATGACCGACCGTTCTTTCGATGAAGTACGTGCGACCGCTCGCCGGCTCTGGGATGAAGCATTGAGTAAGATAAGTGTAACAGGCGGTACCGATGAACAAAAGACCATCTTCTATACAGCGCTCTATCATACCATGATTGACCCGCGGATGTTTTCCGATGTGGACGGACGGTATTGGGGTGGCGATAAGCAAGCGCATATTTCGGATAAATTCCACAAGCGGACTATCTTCAGCGGTTGGGACGTGTTTCGCAGTCAGTTTCCCTTGCAAACGATTATCAATCCGGTCTTGGTTAACGACCAGATTAACTCTTTCATCAGTTTAGCAGAAGAGAACGGCACCGGCTATTACGACCGGTGGGAGTTCCTCAACGCTTATTCGGGCTGTATGATAGGCAATCCTTTTCTCTCCGTCTTAGCCGATGCTTATCAAAAAGGGATACGGGATTATGATATGGAAAAGGCTTATCAATACGCTCTCAATACTTCGAAGAAGTTTGGCAATGGCAACTTAGGATATACGCCCTCGCCTGATTACAGTATTTCTTCAACCTTGGAATATGCTTATACGGATTGGTGTATGTCGGTCTTGGCAAAAGCATTAAACAAGCAAGCCGATGCAAACTATTTTGCTCAAAGAGCGAATGCCTATCAGAAAGTTTTTGATAAGGACAAGGGTTGGTTTCGTCCGAAGCTGGCGGATGGAAGCTGGGAAGAATGGCCAGAAGATGCCCGCACGCATGAGTGGTACGGTTGTATCGAATCCAATCCCTATCAACAAGGCTGGTTTGTCCCTCACGATGTGGGCGGAATGGTGGACCTGATGGGTGGAGAAACGAAAGCCTTAGCCGACTTAACGAACTTCTTTGAACAAGCTCCGGAAGATTTGTTATGGAATCAGTATTACAATCATGCAAATGAGCCGGTGCATCATATTCCATTTCTATTCAATCGCTTGCACGCGCCGCAACGCACTCAGAAATGGACGCGCCACATCTGCGAGAAAGCTTATCACAATAGTGTAGAGGCT
>BNYG01000110.1 GCA_026000155.1 Bacteroidia bacterium
TTCAGTTCTACGCCCATGGCTTTGCAAAAACGCAAGCCGCCGCCGATAAAACGCACTTTCTTCGCAATTTTATCGGCAATTTCCATTTGGTTGGTATGCAGATTAACATTGAAAGCGATCAAGGGCATTCGAGCGCCCACTACGGCAGCGCCGGCAGTCGTATGCCGTTCTTCGGGACCGAAATCCGGTTTCCATTCCGGTAATTTCATTTTTTCCACCAAACCTTCAAATTCTCCTTTGCGTATGGCTGCCAGATTTTGACGGTGTTCGGATGAAGCTGATTTTTCATACAAAAAGATAGGAAGTTGGTATTTCTCCGCCAAGGTTTTTCCCACTTCTTTAGCCAAAACATCGGCTTCTTCGAGGGAAATTCCTTTAATAGGAATAAACGGAATCACATCTACAGCGCCCATACGCGGATGTTGCCCTTCGTGCCGGGTCAAATCTATTTCTTTGACGGCAATGCCCACCGCTGCAATCACGGCGTTTTTAATGGCTTCAGGCTCGCCAATCACGGTCACGACCATCCGGTTGTGGTCTTTATCGTTGCTGTAATCCAGCAACTTGATGCTTTCCTTGGCACGGAAAGCATCAACAATCCGCTCTACTTTTTCCAGATTGCGTCCCTCACTGAAATTGGGGACACATTCGATAATTTTATCCATTCTTTCTTGTTATTAAACTTTATCAGTTTTGTTTTTAAGATTCTTAAGAATCTTAAAAACAAACCGGAATTGTAATCATATAATCCTCACTATATTTCTCGTTAAACTCTTTGCAAACCTCCATCGCATGCTCGTTCCTTGCCCAGGAGCGCCGGGCTACTCCGCCCATGACATCCCACAGCATAGCCGTTTGGAGGATTTCATCCACCCGTTCGCTGCCGTCCAGCACCATGCCGAATCCGCCGTTGATGGCTTTTCCGATTCCTACGCCACCACCATTGTGCAAGGCGACCAGACTCATTCCCCGGGCGGCATTTCCGGCAAAACATTGTACCGCCATATCCGCCATTACATTGCTGCCGTCTTTGATATTCGCTGTTTCGCGAAAAGGCGAATCGGTTCCGCTCACATCGTGATGATCGCGTCCCAACATAATCGTTCCTACTTCGCCTTTCCGTACCATTTCATTGAAACGTAAGGCGATATTCAGGCGCCCTTCCGCATCGGAATATAAAATCCGTGCTTGGGTACCGACTACCAGATTATTTTTTTCAGCATCCCGAATCCAATTGTAATTGTCGCGGTCTTGTCCCCGGCGATTGGGGTCGATACATTCCATCGCCGCGCGATCGGTTTTGATCAAATCTTCGTGCTTGCCACTCAGGCAAACCCAACGGAAAGGACCGTATCCGTAATCAAACAATTCCGGTCCCATAATATCTTCCACGTACGACGGCCATATAAAACCGTCTTTTTCATCTTTGCCGTTCCGGGAAATTTCTTTTACTCCCGCATCGTAAACAGCTTTCATAAAGGAATTTCCATAATCGAAAAAGTAAGTTCCGTTGGCAACCAAACGTTTGATGACTTCAAAATGCTTCTGCAACGAAGCATCTACCAACTGACGGAATTTCCCGCGGTCTTCCTTTAATAAACGGGTGCGCTCTGAAAAGTCGATACCGGCAGGACAATAGCCCCCTTCATACACCGCGTGACAGGAAGTTTGGTCGGAAAGCAAATCAATTGAAATCGTATGTTGTACGGCATATTCCAATAAAGCAACGATATTGCCATGAAAAGCGATCGAATAGGGTTGTTGCTCTTTCATCGCCTTTTGTGCCCGTTCAAAAGCCTGTCGGGGACTGTCTGTAATCGACTGCAGCCATCCCTGGCGATGCCGGGTTTCAATCCGGGATTTATCTACTTCGGCAATAATGGCAACAGCGCCGGCAATTTCAGCGGCTTTGGGTTGAGCGCCACTCATGCCTCCCAAACCGGAAGAAACAAACAGTTTGCCCCGCAAATCACCGCCGGCCGGAATGCCTAATTTCAATCTTCCTGCATTTAATAAGGTATTGAATGTACCGTGCACAATGCCTTGCGGACCGATATACATCCAACCGCCGGCTGTCATTTGTCCGTAATTGGCCACACCCATCTGGGCGGCGATTTCCCAATCGGCTTGATTATCGTACATCCCGATCATCATCGAATTGGTAATGATGACGCGCGGGGCATTGGGATGCGATTTGAACAAACCCAGAGGATGACCCGATTCGATGACCAAGGTTTGTTCGTTGGTCATGATTTGCAGGTATTGTTTGATTAACCGGTACTGCATCCAATTTTGGCAAACTTGTCCGGTTTCGCCATAAGTCACTAATTCGTAAGGATATAATGCGATATCGAAACAAAGATTATTATCAATCATGACTTGAAAAGCCTTGCCTTCGATGCAATTTCCTTCGTATTCGTCAATGGATTTCGGGCGGATATCTCCGGGGGGGCGGTAACGATAGCCGTAAATCCGTCCCCTTGTCCGCAATTCTTCCGCAAACTCGGGAGCCAATTGTTCATGAAGTTCAGCAGGAATATAGCGGAGGGCGTTTTTCAAAGCCAGTTGCGCTTGCGATTCACTTAATTTAAATCCCCGGTCGGGAGCGCGCCGGATGCCCGCTACAAAGGACGGATATTCCGGTAAAGATTTAGGAAGGTTCACACTCATAAGTTCGTTTTTTTATTAAGGCAAAGATACTAAAATTTTTGATTCCATGAACGATTTTTCTTCGGCATTCCGTACCCAATGAATTTGAAATCCCCGCCGTTCCATGCCCCGGAACCAGGTCATTTGGCGTTTGGCAAACTGATGAATGGCAATTTCCAATTGGTTATACATTTCGGAATACGAAAGTTTTCCGGTGAGGTATAAAGTCAGGTATTTATATTCCAAACCGTAGTAAATCAAATCTTCCGGCGACAGACCGGCGCTTAACAGGTTCCGGACTTCATCCACCATGCCTTCGTCCAAACGTTTTTTTAAGCGGGCGCTTATCTTGTTTCTTCGTAATTCGCGGTCAATATCAATGCCGATAATCAGGCTGTGGATGGGGGCATAGTCACGCATCTCCGGTTCGTTCGTGAGATAATATTCTTCGATTTCGATCGCCCGGATGGCTCGTTGCGCCGAATCCAAGTCCGTTTTATTGTGGAGTTTTTTATACGATTTCAATATTTCTTCCAATTCCGGAAGGGGTTTGTCTTGCAATCGTTGCCGTAATTCCGGGTTTTCGGGAACATCCAACAGTTTGTAGCCTTTCAATACCGATTCGATGTAT
>BNYG01000111.1 GCA_026000155.1 Bacteroidia bacterium
ACTCCGTATCGTCCTTTCCCAAGGGAAATGGGTTTTGATACTTGAATGGAAGTGTTGTTGCCATATTCTTTTTATTTAATTTATTCCCATTTTCGCTTCATAATACAAGCGACTTTTCCATACGTAGCTCCCTCAATAGAATAAGGGGTTGCGTGAGAAATGTCATCGGTCAGTTTTTTTATATGCCCATGCAATACAATTATAGTTGGGAGTTGCCTTACTGGTAATACTAAAATCTGTATCTTTCGCTAATTTTGGAAAGATTTGTATCAATTGCTCCTTGATCAGCTCAAACTCTTTACCCATAGTTTACAAGCTTTTTCAATAGTAGTTTCCGGTTTACTGGAAATTTTCGTATCATAAATAATATTCAACGCCCAAACCAAGGTAGAGGGTTTTTGCTTAATTTTCTCAACAATAAGAGGAACTACTCTTTCTCCCATTGCTATTATTTTTTGAAAGTAAATATCTTTAATTATTTGATTGGAAAAAGAATAAAACAGGGTATTCTTTTCCCATTTAGCAAGATATTCTTCAAAATTAGAACGCAAAATAAGACCGGTATAAACATTTTCATTCGTTTCTTTTATATAATCATTTGTTTTAGGATTTAAGGCAATGCTGTTCACATCACTTGCATCATTAAAATCATTATATAAAAACACCGTCGGCGAAAGCACTAATGCGCTCGAAACAGTTAATGATTTAAGACCTGCTGCAGATTTCAATTGCATAACTCTATCGTTTTTTTTGTCAGATTATCAAAAAACAGTGTATTTTTAATTTTTCTCAATTCTTCCAATGATTCGGAAATCAATGTCCTGTCAAAAATTAAATTTGTTAAATCTAAGACATCAATATCAAAAATATAATCTATTTGATTATTATTAACCGGATTAATTGCTTGATTAATATAGGCATAAATATTGGTATCCGGTACGGTTATCTTTAATTTAAAAGCATAATCCGATAACGGATAAGCAAGACCATTGGCTTGATTGGATGAAACAGTTGTTGTAAAATACTCTAATGGATCATTGAGTGATTCAAAAGAAAATTTATTAATGAAGCGGATAGAAATTCTCTTTATCGTACTTTGATTCAAAAGTTCTTGCAACATGTCGAGCGTTTTTAACGCTTTTGTCGTAAAATCTTCCCAACCGGCATATTTATTTTCGTCGGTATAGGTTATAGAACCCTCTTCTATCATCAGTTTTTGTTTTTGGTCAGGTGAAAAATAGATGTACGAAGTAATTTTAGTATCGGCTTTTCCTGTAATCGTAGAAATGCCCGGAGCAAAAGTTTTTGGCATATCAATATTCGCAAGATAATTATCATGTCGATTCGGATATTCTCGCTTAATAATCTCGTCATATTGAATAAAATCATTTAATTCAACGCCTTCCTTGTGATATTTTAGCTGAAATATCGCCATGATGACAGGAGGTAATTTTAAATTAGGCCATTGTGAATTCATAAATGATTTAATTTAGATTGCAAAGATACTGCTTTTATTGTATTTCTCTCATTTCTCGTATTACTTTATTCCCCAGATTCGTTTTTTTCTCAATGTGTTGCAAAAGCGAGGCGACAAACGGATTTTTTTCAAAATTGCCTCGCACCTGTTCGAAATCCATGCGTTGTTCATCGTTGTTCCCGTCTGCGCCAAATCCGGTTTGGGCATTCAAGGAAAACTCTTTTTTTGCATCTTCATACAGAATTTTATCCAAACTTACCACCGCATCTTTCCAATCTTCTACGATAGCCATAATATCGGCAGGCGTAATCGTTTCCAATGCTAAACCGTAGTGGGATTGGATTTTATCCCATGCCCAGGTCCATTCGCAGGAATAATAATTCGTGTGGGCTTCCGCTATAAAATCATTGATTTCCTTCAATTTGGCAATCTTTCCGGATTCAATCGCATTCAACAGTTCATCAACGGTTTGTTCCGGCATCAAAACGCCGGCAATATCGCGCCACTGCCCCAAGCCGACGGCATTATCCGGTTGCAACCGGTTGCGAATGGCTTCGATAGAATACGTATGGTGTTCCAAACGGGAAATAAGGGAATTGCCCAGGAATTTCCGGATGGCTTTGTCATACAAATCCAATCCTTTTCGCAAAGCGGAATTATGGATGATACAACTTTGATAGGTATAAGTTTTAGACGTTTTTCCGCAATGTTCCTGCAATCCTTTTAATATTTCAGTGCCCCTGAACATTTTCTGAACGGTATAGGGACTTAACAAGTTAAAATTAATTTGGTCTAATTGATTCGGGTCTTTCCGCTTATCCCTTTTCGGGAATTTCTGTGCATCGCGGATGGTTCCCACACTTTTCAGGTTGACTCCGGGAACCAAAACCGTTTCGTCGTTGCTTTCAATCAAATACGAGAAAGGCATATCCGAAGTATCGGAATTGCGGTAATGGCGACCCATAATCAACGAAAAAGCGCCGATTTTTGCGGGCCAAAGAATATAGGAATCGCTGGTCGTTTTACCGCCCCGCTCGATAATTCCCTGATGGATAGGACCCAATTTATACATGTGATTGCTTTGGTTGGAACCCGAACCGGCATTCATAAACGAAAACATCCCGGCAATTAACAAGGTGGATTTGTGGTGCGTAACCGTATAAGGCCCGGCAAAAATAGCGCATGCTTCGCCGTTTTCCCCTTGGCAATTACTGAAAAACAAGGAATCGCCGGCAGAATACGAATGTCCCAACTGGCAAGCCTGCCCCACAAAACAGCGGGTAAGCATGGTGCCGTCTTCCACTTTCGAGCCGGAACAGATGATAAAATCTTCGGCAATCACGCCATAACCGATATGAACCGGATCGGATTCGTTGCTGTTGATGCTTCCGTTCTCCAGACGGCAAGCGCCTTCCACGCGGGCATTGTCGCCGATACGCACATTCCGGATCAAGCCGGTATTGCTGATAAAAACATGATGGCCGATGTCGCCGGTTTCGGAAGCATGTTTTTGGGAATAAAAATCAATCATTCCGTTGAGCCGGGCGATCAGTTCGGGACGGTGACGGTAAAGCGCTAAAATATAGGCGATATGAGCGGAAAGTTTATCATTGATTTTCACTTCCCGGCCGCCGGTTTCATTCAGTACCGCCACTTCCACGCCGTTTCCGAAAGTGGATTTTTTATCCGTTAAAATACGATCGACATTCTGGATAAACGTATGATTCCCAATTTTATAATTGGCAATGAAGTTTTGCACATTTTCGATTAAAACATCATCTC
>BNYG01000112.1 GCA_026000155.1 Bacteroidia bacterium
CGTTATGTATTTTAAATGATTTTTAAGTGATAAAGAAAATATCCATCCCTGTTTTTCTTTATTTTGAATTCTAAATGAAAGCCTTTATGATTATTTCCTTTTAATGTAGGAGTTGCTAAAATTGGTTTTGCCATAATAATTTATGAATTTTTATTTTTGTTTGCAAAGTTACATTCATTAGTTGAATTTGTCAAGTCAAAAATGGCTTATTCTTTAAATTCTAAAGTAAAATTATCTGGAAATTTTTCCAATTCATATTTATTTTTTCAAATCTAATCATCTTCCATAGTGTCTATATCTTCCGGTTCCACTTGCCAAAATGCTGATTTCCATAAACTTCTGCCGTCATAAAAGAGCATACCACAAATCCACAAAGAACATACTGCACTTATATATTTACCTGATGCTAAAGAAAAATATGTACCTACAAGCATAAAAATAGGAAGTATTCCAAAAATACCAATCCTGGTTATCCATCTTACCCATTTTATCAATTTCATGTTTTTTAGATTTAGAGACTATATGCTATTTTATTTTGCAAATTTACATTTATTTAGTATAATTATTACCGTTTTGAGAGATTTTTTTGTGGAGTATTTTTATAGTCAAGTTTACAAAGGGTACGATTTGAACTAAATTTTAATTTTTGTATTTATCTTATTTTGAATTGTCGCTTTTATTATTTAATAAATAATCGTACTTTTGTCTTGTAAAATGCTCTTGTAATGAAAGAAATAGTATGACTAATATATCCGAAATAGAGATTGTTAATTATAAAATCAATGTACAACAAGATTTTTCTTTATTGTTTCAAATTTGTGAAAAGTGGGATAAAATCAATAGGGGGAGTAAGGTCATTATTGATATTTCAGGTTTAAGCTTTCTTAATCCGAGTGATATTTTAATTTTGACTCAATGCATTATCTATCTTTTAAAGAAGCGACCGGATATTTCATTATTAATTGAAGATAAAAATAAAAGAACAAGTACATATATTGATGCTATTGGGTTGGCTCGATTCTGTCAACCAAATTATAAACAACCCCAAAATATTGAATTTATCACGAGTCAAACGGCTATGCCGATTTTGTGCTTAGAAAGGAGTTCTTTGGATGAATACGTTGTTTTAACATTACGATATATCGGAAATTTTTGTCCGGATAAAGATTTAACTATCTTGGATTTGGGAATAAAAGAATCAATAAATAATGTTTATGACCATTCGCAATCATCAATTGGAGCATTTGTGTTTTGTCAATGTTTTCCAAAGACTAAAACGATAAGGGTCTGTGTTTCTGATATGGGAATCGGAATTCCAGCCAATGTTAGGATACATACGAATATGAATATGTCTGATAATGATTGTATTCGCTGGGCAATTAAAGGGCGTAATACAACTATGACATTTCCTTACAATGTTGGGTTAGGATTGGCAAACATTGTTGGTTTCGTCGAATCCACTAACAGTAGAATGAAAATACTATCTAATAGGGGTTGTTTACACATAAATGGAACAACAAAGCATTATCAAGAAAATAATATTCAAAATTTTATCGGAACATTAATCGAATTTGATATAAAAATAGATAATTTAGAAGATAAAAGAGAGGATTATATCGAAGATAACGTGTTTTAAAAACAGAAAATGATGAAAACGATTTATTTAAAAGATACAGTTGCCGGAACGGGAACAAATGCCGAAGGCTTTTCATTGTATATCCTATTAAAAACGTATTTTGATACGAATGAAGTTGTTTTTGTTTCGTTTGCCAATACAACAGCCATGTCTTCTTCTTTTTTTAATTCATCTTTTGGAGAATTAATTGAGAAATATGGTCTTAATAAATTCAGAGAAATAGTGCGACCAACCGAAATAACTAAATCTCAAATGGAATTAATTAGAAAATATATTAATTGGCATACGCAAAATTATAAATCATAATTTCATAATTGCTCGCCTCCTAATTAACATAAGTAAAATGGTTCATTGAATAATTCAAAATAACGACGCAATTCATTCTCAACCTCTTTGTTATCATTGCTCCTGTCTTTGGCTATCCGGCCTTTTTCCATCAAAATAACTCTTGACGATATTATTCAAATTCTTCTTCTTTCCCTAACTGTTGATTTCCAAAAACTTAATAAATGTCTTCTTCGCTTTCCCCGATTCCAAAGACTCCCTGGCTTTATCCAAACAAGTATAAATATCCAACTGAGGTTCAATCGTTTGAATAGCCGTAGCCGCGTTGATTAACACCACATTTTTTTGCGCTTCCGTCGATGTCCCGTTTAATACGCTATCAAACAACCGGGCGGCTTCCTGCGGAGTTTCACCACCGTATAATTCGGCAGGGGATACCCGTGCAAAACCCAACTTTTCGGGCGTGTAAATGTTTTCTTCCAGCTTGTTGATAATCTTGAAGGTATCGGTCAGCGAAATTTCATCGTAACCATCCAAACTGTGTACTATCGAAAAATCATTCCCGCTTTCCTGGTAAATGTAATTATACAAACGCGCCATTTTCAAATCATACACGCCCAAAACTTGCCTTTTCGGCATCAAGGGATTGACAATAGGCCCCAAAATATTGAAAAAAGTTCTTACTGCCAATGCTTTACGAACAGGCGCCACTGTTTTCAATGCCAGATTGAACAAGGGCGCATGCAAATAGCCCATATTCGTTACATCCAACGATTTTTTGTGAAGATCCAAATCCTTGGAAAATTTGACCCCATGCTCTTCCATCACATTCGACGCTCCGCTGACCGATGTAGCGCCGTAATTTCCGTGTTTGACCACTTTATAACCGGCTCCTGCCGTTACAATACAAGCCGCAGTCGAGATGTTGAAAGTATTTTTTCCATCCCCGCCGGTTCCGACAATGTCAATCGGATTGTAATCGCGCAATTCGTCCACATTCACGCGCATATCCAGCAAGGCATCGCGAAAACCCATAATTTCGTCCACACTGATGCTTCGCATGAAATAAACGGTGATAAAAGCGGCTATCTGACTGTCGTTGTACTTGCCTTCCGCCATAGTGGTCAATATCTGTTTGGCTTCGTCTCTTGACAAATATTGATGTTCAAATAATCTGTTTAATATTTCTTTCATTGTATTTTTTTATTTTTGTCATTGCGGGCTTGACCCGCAATCTCCTGCTAATCGTTAAACACTTATTAACGGACATTATGGGATTGCGGGTCAAGCCCGCAATGACAGGTTTATTAC
>BNYG01000113.1 GCA_026000155.1 Bacteroidia bacterium
AGAAACAGAATCGTCCCAAACGCCGATGTACGGCATTACCACCGGTTTCGGTTCGCTATGCAATAAAAATATTTCTCCGGACGAATTGAGCAAATTGCAGGAAAACTTGGTGAAATCGCATGCTTGCAGTGTGGGCGAAGAAATTCCTCCGGTGATTATCAAACTGATGATGTTGCTGAAAGCGCATGCTTTGTCGTTGGGATACAGCGGCGTGCAAGTCATTACCGTTCAACGTATTCTGGATTTATACAACAATGACGTGATGCCGATTGTCTATGACCGGGGTTCGCTGGGAGCATCGGGCGATTTAGCTCCGCTGGCTAACTTGTTTCTGCCGTTAATCGGAGCCGGAGATGTCTATTACCAGGGGAAGAAAAGGGAAGCCATGAGCGTTTTGCAGGAATTCGGATGGAAACCGGTGAAACTGATGAGCAAAGAAGGTCTAGCTCTCTTAAACGGAACGCAATTCATGAGCGCCAATGGAGTCTATGCGCTGATTAAAGCCATGGAATTTACCAAAAAATCCGATCTGGTTGCGGCGCTTTCCCTGGAAGCTTTCGACGGATTGATCGATCCTTTCTTGGATTGTATCCAACAGATGCGGCCGCATCCGGGACAAATCGAAACCGGTAAAAGAATTCGCCAATTATTGGAAGGTAGCGAATTGATCAGCCGGAAGAAAGAACACATCCAAGATCCGTATTCTTTCCGTTGTATTCCGCAGGTACACGGCGCGACGAAAGATGCGATCCACTATGTCGCCAATGTGCTGTTGACGGAAATCAATTCCGTGACCGATAATCCGACTATTTTCCCCGATGAAGACCTGATTATTTCGGGCGGAAATTTCCACGGGCAACCCTTGGCGATTGCCTTTGATTTTCTGGCGAATGCCTTGGCGGAATTAGGCAATATTTCCGAAAGGCGGGTAGCACAGTTGATTATGGGATTGCGAGGATTACCCGAATTTCTGGTGGCGAATTCGGGTGTCAATTCCGGATTTATGATTCCGCAATATGCTTCCGCTTCCATGGTGAGTCAGAATAAAATGTATTGTTATGCGGCTTCCAGCGATTCGATAGTTTCGTCCAATGGGCAGGAAGATCATGTGAGTATGGGCGCCAATGCAGCTACCAAATTATTCAAAGTCTTGAACAATCTCGATTTGATTTATGCGATTGAATTGATGAATGCCGCCCAAGGTCTTGATTTCCGCCGGCCGCTCAAAACGTCTCCGGTATTGGAAAATTTCCTCCAGGAGTACCGCAAGGAAGTTCCGTTTATCAAGGAGGATGTGGTTATGTACAAGGAAATTCACAAAACAGTCGCTTTCCTCAACCGGGTGTCGTTTGATTTTGTTTAAAGGTACACCATGATTACGAACAAGCCAACAATTCCTGTTGGTGAGATATACAATGCTTTTGAAAATTTTAACGTTCGTCAAAGGCAAAAAAAAGACACGAGCGATCGTGTCTTTTTTTATACCCTTAATGTATGGAATAAAATTATCCCTTAACAATTGCTTCAGAAGGGCAAACATCTGCACAAGTACCGCATTCGGTACAAACATCCGGATCAATCTTGTAAATGTCGCCTTCGGAGATAGCTCCTACCGGACATTCATCAATACAAGTTCCACAAGCAATGCAATCGTCTGTAATTACGTAAGCCATTTTTTTTCAATTTAAAATTAATACCAGTCTTGGTACTCGGAGCGGGACTTGAACCCGCACAACCGTAATGGTCACAAGATTTTAAGTCTTGCGTGTCTACCATTCCACCATCCGAGCAGACGTAAGCGATTTTCTGCTTTACTTTCCGGGCTCAAAAGTACATCTTATTTTTGAAACACACAAATATTTGATACGCATATTTTTTAATTAACCGCATTGCCGTTAGACAATTTCACCAAATAAACACCTGTTTTCGGACAATAGTGATAAATAATACAAAAAGCGCAGATGTCGCAATTAATAACACATTTGTCGCAATCGGACATTTGTTTCATTAATAGATTGAATAAGAGTCGTTCTCTTCTTTCTAAATTGTTTATATTTGTGCTTCAATTTTTTTCTAAATTTATATTATCATGAAAAATACTTTATCCGCACTACTATTGCTTTTTGCAATGACCATTTTCGTCTCCTGCAACCAATCGCATGTTGAGGTAAGCCAATGGAAAATCTCTTACAATCAAGAAAAACAAGGTATTGACATTCTAAAAGATTCTCAGCTTGTCTTTACAGGTTTGTCAGCGGCTTACCGTTTCAATGGCAAAGAGATTTCTTCTTCGGATTATCCTCACCGCACTTTCCAAACGGTGAGCATAACGGATGCTTTCGGTCAAAGTACCATTTTTACTGTAACTTATACGGGTCATGAATTGCCTACGCTCAAGCAAAATTTCTATATCTATCCCGGTAAAGATTATCTCCTTACGGATTTTACTTTAGAAAATGCAAGGGAAGTGGTAAGTTCCGATTATATGGCTCCTGTCAATCTTAAAAACAATCCGTTGCCTTTCGATACAAAAGAGGCGCAGGCTTTGTTTATCCCTTACGACAACGATGCCTGGGTGCGCTACCAATCTCACGCTTTGCCTTTTGAGAAATTAGTAAGTTACGAAGTGACGACTGTATTTGATAATGTAAGCCGCCGGGGAATTGTAGCAGGTTCAATCGAACATGATAATTGGAAGACCGGGATTGAGCTAACGAACGCAAGCGCCGATGGAATCGAAAGTTTGGTTTGCTACGGTGGTATTGCCACGAACTTGACACGCGACTCCAAGCCTCACGGCAGTTTATCGGGCAAAATCATCAAGTCACCGAAAGTATTAGTAGGCGTATTTGACGATTGGCGCACCGGATTGGAAGAATACGGTACCGCCAATGCTTTAGTGACGCCGCCCAAAGCCTGGAACAAAGCCGTACCTTTCGGATGGAACTCTTGGGGAGTATTGCAATTCAAACTGACTTATCCTAAAGCCATGGAAGTATCGGACTTTTTTGCGAACAACCTTCAAAATCACAACTTCATCAATGCCGGCCACACCTTATATATTGGTTTGGATTCGGGATGGAACAGTTTCTCCGAAGACGAATTGAAATCTTTTGTACAACGATGCAAAGACAACGGACAGATAGCAGGCGTTTATTGGACTCCTTTCACCGATTGGGGCAAGAACCCCGAAAGAACGGTGGATGAGGCTCCGGATTATAAATTCAA
>BNYG01000114.1 GCA_026000155.1 Bacteroidia bacterium
ATGGGAGGACTTTCTACCAGTATTTCCAAGCAGATGAAAAAATGGCAAGAAGATATGAAATTGTATCGCGCCCATGGATTCAATCCCTACGTGGCATTGGCAGGGAAAATTTTGTCTAAGATACCACAGTATTATAGGCTTCGCATTTTGCGTTTCGCATTTTGCGAAATAATTTATATCTTTGTGCATTCATAACAAATAGAAATGAGAACGCAAGCATTGAAAGATTTTATCCGGGAACACCAAAATAATAACACAATTTTTAATAATTAGTATAATGAACACAAAAAACATTCTATTCATCATTCTATTATGTCTGTTCTGTTTTTCAGGAAACGCACAGACCAACAAACATTCGAAACAAACAGCCTATCCATCCTACAAAGGCTTGGTTATGGCAGGTTATCAAGGTTGGTTTCATGCACCCGCCGATGGTATTA
Organism: Bacteroidia bacterium; assembly: GCA_026000155.1. Lineage (GTDB taxonomy): Bacteria > Bacteroidota > Bacteroidia > Bacteroidales > Azobacteroidaceae > Azobacteroides. Next base: position 441 of record BNYG01000114.1, read on the forward strand.
TGTATCCCGATGAAACCAAAGTCCATATAGATATGTGGCCCGATGTATCGGAATATGAAAAAACGTATCCTACCGGATTGAAATTGGCAGACGGCTCCACGGCCCGTTTTTTCAGCGCTACAGACAAAAGCACGGTTGACTTGCATTTCAAATGGATGAAAGACTATGGCGTGGACGGCGTGTTTATGCAACGTTTTTTTGGCGCCGCCCGACCGCAAGGACGGCATGGCAATGCCACCAATGTGATACGCGATGCTTTTGATGCAGCATCCAAATACGAACGCGCCATAGGAATCATGTACGACTTGTCCGGTTTGAAAGGTTCCGGCGAAGATTGTTCCATGCTTATTGAAGACTGGAAATATTTGGTGGACTCTGTTAAAGTAACCAATCAGAAAGGCAAACAAACCTATATTTTCTTCAACGGCAAACCTTTGGTAACTATCTGGGGCGTAGGCTTTCCCGACCGTCCCTACAACACGCGCAACATCGGCATCGACCGTTTTATCGACTTCTTGAAAAACGATCCGGTCTATGGCGGTTGCAGCATCATGCTGGGCGTTCCCACTTTCTGGCGCGACCTGAATGCCGATTGTTTACCCGACCCCTACCTCCACACCGTTATCAAGCAATGCGACATCGTGTTGCCTTGGATGGTACAACGTTTTACTCCTTTATTGCACAACGATATGGACCGGTATCGCGACATTATTCTTGCCGATATGGAATGGTGCAAAGCCAATGGCATTGATTATGTACCTTGCGTAACACCCGGATTTAGCTGGCACAATTTGAGCCGTTCCTCTTTTCCCGACGATGTGAAACCGGTGGCTTCCATTCCCCGCCAGGGAGGACGTTTTTATTGGCAACAAATTTCAACGGCAATCAATGCCGGAGCCAGCATGCTCTATGTGGCTATGTTTGATGAAGTCAACGAAGGAACCGCCATTTTCAAAGTCAGTGGTAATCCGCCGGTAAGCGATGTCGCTAAATTTGTCCAATTAGACGGCGAACCGTCCGACCATTATTTGTGGCTGACCGGTGAAGCAGGCAAGATATTGAAAAAACAACAGCCGCTGACGTTTAAAATGCCGGTAAGACAAAAATAAACGGCGAATTGGGCTGGGGTTATAAGGACTTTCAGCCCAAATAATCGTCATTTGGTGTGTTTCAACAACTCCTCCGCCTCTTGGGTATCATAGCCCAATTCGATGGCTTTTTGAATATCTTCGGCTGCCGGTTTCTTCTCATGCAGCAACAGTTTGGCGCGGCTCCGGATGATATAGAAGTATGGATTTTCTTCTCTCGATAAACGGATGGCCTGATTGATGTCGGCGAGCGCCTTACCGCCTTTTCCGGTTAAAAGGAATAATTCCGCCCTTCCGGCATACACAGCGGGATTGTCCGGTTCCTTGTCTTGCAGATAGTTGTAAGTTTTTTCGGCATCCGCATAGAGTCCTTCGATTTTATACAGAGAAGCAAACCCCAGGCGGGCATACAGGCTTTGCGGATTAAGCTCCATCATTTTACCGAAATCCTTTTCGGATGATTCGAAGTCCTTCATATCCAGGTACAAAAGTCCCCGCTGATAAAAGGCTTCTTCATTTTCCGGTTCTTCGTCTAACAAGGTATTGTAATCCAAAAGCGCATTCCGGAAATTACCCATTTCCGAAAATAAAGAGGCGCGGGCGCTTATAAAAACCGGATTTTTCGGATAGCGGGTTAAAGAGATCGTATAGGATTGGAGCGCTTCTTCGTTTTTGCCCTGCCGCCGTTGAATGGTACCCAGGTTATTAAACAAAAAAGTATTCACCGGATTGTCCGGCTCGCTTCGCAACGCATTTTTCAAGGCGATTTCAGCCGAATCCAAACGATTGGCTTCCAGGTATTTAAAAGACAATTCTATCCATTCGTCATACGTTTGGGCATGGGTTATATCCGGACAAATGGATAGAATGATCGCTATACTTGCAAGGAGGCGCTTCATGCCGTTCCGGTCAGGCAGCATTCGGAGCTATGAGTTTATACCCTTTTCCGTGGATATTCATAATTTCGATGTTCGTGTCGTCTTTCAACAATTTACGCAGTTTAGTGATATACACGTCCATGCTTCTCGCATTGAAATAATCGACTACGCCCCAAATTTTCTTCAACGCATAATTACGTTCCAATACCTGGTTGACATTTTCACAAAGCAGACCCAACAAGTCACTTTCCTTCGTAGTCAATTTCGTGTTGTTATTTTTGCCCGCAGACAATATCTGCTTTTGCGGATCGAAAGTAAACTTACCGATTATATACGGCCCTTCTTTCGGCGCTTTTTTGGTACTTACACGACGGAGAATGGCTTCTACCCGCAACAATAATTCTTCCATACTGAAAGGTTTTGCCAAATAATCATCGGCTCCGATTTTAAATCCTTCCAAAATGTCTTCCTTCATTGCCTTGGCTGTCAAAAAGATAATAGGCACATCTACATTGATGGTCTTGATTTCCTGAGCCAATGTAAATCCATCTTTTTTCGGCATCATCACATCCAAAATACACAAATCATATTTTTCTTTCGGGAAATTTTTAGAACCGGATTCCCCATCCGGAAATAAATCGACAATAAAACCTTTCACTTGCAAATACTCTTTCAAGAGCATACCTAAATTTTCGTCATCTTCACAAAAGAAGATTCTTACTTTGTCTTCCATAATGTTTTTTATTTAGTAT
>BNYG01000115.1 GCA_026000155.1 Bacteroidia bacterium
AGCATTAAAAATTTGGTCATGTAAAATACTCCCGGTAAAAATCCAAAGTCTCATCAATCTCCTCTTGATTAGCCGTTTGGTTGATTTCAATTTCGCCCACCGCTTTCAGCAACGTGAAATTAATGGAGGCAGATTCGTTTTTCTTGTCGTGTTGCATCCATTCGTAGATACGTTGATAGTGCGTGCAATCGAAAGCAAAAACGCCGTAATTTTCTTTGACAAACTGGGAAACTTTCCTTAATTCGTCTATGGTAAATCCAAATTTCACCACAGAAAGGAAAAGTTCGCAAACAAGCCCCCAAGCCACAGCATAGCCATGCGGAACCGGTCGTTTGAGTTCGTAAGACAGGCTTTCAAACGCATGACCGAAGGTATGTCCCAAATTCAAAGCTTTGCGGATGCCTTGTTCGGTTGGGTCTTCCGTTACAATCCGTTCCTTTACCAACACCGATTCAAACAACAAATCATTTAATTTCCTGTAATCTATTCTTTCCAAATCGAAACGCAACAATTCGTTCAATGAATCCCGTGTAGAGACGCCATTAATGGCGTCTCTACCGCATAATAATGCATGTTTCAGCATTTCGGCATAACCGGAAAGCAAATTCGTAAGATCCAATGTTTGTAAGAAATTGGAATCAATCAGCACGGCAAGTGCGGGAGCAAAAGCGCCGATTTCATTTTTCAGTCCGGTAAAATTAATTCCGGTTTTTCCACCCACAGCCGCATCCACCGCGCCCAGAAGTGTAGTCGGAATATTGATAAACCGAATGCCCCGTTTAAAGGTAGCCGCCGCAAATCCACCCAAATCAGTCAACATTCCACCACCGAGATTAATCAGCAACGATTTCCGGTTAGCGCCGTTTTCCGAAAGGAATTTCCAAACTTTAGACAGCGATTCGACGTTTTTATTTTCATCCCCTGCCGGAATGGAAATTATTTTTGCCGATTGGATTTCGGGAATGGATTGAATCAGCGGAAGACAATGCTGATGCGTATTTTCATCCGTCAAGAGAAATAAACCATCGTAACTTAATCCGCGTAATAAACCGGCTAAGTCCTTTTCTATGTGGGAGCAACGAATAATCTGCTGTTTCATGATTTTTATTATTATTGCACAAAAGTAATAAAAAAGCATAGAAGTGTTTGTCATATTCAAAAGTTTTTCTACCTTTGCAGCCGTCAAAAGATGCCCAGATGGCGGAATTGGTAGACGCGCTGGTCTCAAACACCAGTGGATTCACTTCCATGCCGGTTCGATCCCGGCTCTGGGTACAATGAACTCCAATTAACTGAAATTCAGAAGATTGGAGTTTTTTTATTGGGGCAATTTTACTTATATTTTCCCCACCGATGTAAAAAATTATGGGTCAAGTGGATATTTATACTATCATTCGAATTTAAACAATAGGTGGTGAAGCATAAATTCTCCTATTTTTCTTTTATGTGTTGAGTTAAAAGTAAAATCATTTCCTACTATTGCATTTTCTTCTATATTTAAAAAATCGCCCTCGGGAGAGATATTGAAGGGTAATTTCATTTTTTCTATAATTTTATTTTTTATTGTTTGAACGTCACCTTGCAACACAAAACCCAACATTCCTCCAAAATTTTGATTTTGAGCATATTTTTTATTGAAATAACGATAAACTCCACCATCAAAAATCGAATGTCCGGTATTATAGCAAACATATTTGTTTACTAAATCTTGGCTGATATCTAAATTTTTACATTCAAAATGAAAACTTACTTGCCAATAGGTATTATCAATTGTAATGTCATAATTGCCTTCAACATCCTCATCATTTGTATTTTCTCCAAATGCTTTAAAATTCAGACTAAACTCTTGATTATTATTCAAGTATTTCCTTATCTGCTTTGCTATCACTCTTTCTGTTCTCGAATTATTTTTCGATTGCTCTAAATCAATAATCTCTTTCAATTTTGTTTTGTCATAATGAGCATAAAATGATAACAAGTGATAGAAAATATGATTTTTCCAAAACTCATCATCTAAATTTCGTAATAAATGAGTGTTGTAGGGTAATGGAGAAGGTTTGCTTATTTTAATGTATTCTTTCTCCATTAGAAGTAGATATTAATTGTTTTAGAATTTCTTGTCCATCTTCGTACGCCTTTGTCTCAGTCCAATTAAGATTTATATCTTTTTTGATGATATAAACACAGTCTTTTGCATATATTTTTTCTTGAATAGCCAGAAAATTTTCATTGGGATTTTGCTCAAAAATCTCATTGAGAATATATTTTTTAGTTTTATTTGCACTGGGTGTATCTGAAGTATTTTGATTTAAAAGAATTTTAGCCACAATCAAGTCAAAATCTGTATTAGGAGAAAACTCTATGCCAACAGGGTTATTTAAGTATAAAGAAACTGTTTGGATGAATACCTCTATATATTTCTCCAACTCTTTTTTGTTCTTACTTATTTTAGCTTTAGGGGAAAAATAATCTCTTATTCGCTGTTTTTCTATATAAGACAAATCATATAAATCAAAAACCAATTCATTTAACTCATTGGTAACTTTTTCTGAGTATTCAGACTTTCCTTCGGTTAATTCTTGACTGATTTTAGAAATTTGAGCTACTAAATTGGAATCTAATTCTTTGGCAATAGGCAATTGCAAAATCTCGTTTTTCCCAATTTTGGGAAATGAATCACTAATACGCTTTCTAAGGTTAATATTAATATAATAATTAATCAAATCCGAATTTAAAATGGCAACAATAAACCAGTAGTATTCATTATTAGATAGCTTAAATGTGTGAATATCAAACTCAAAATATGTTTTTTGATTAGTGTATGCCGCTTTGATACGTTTGCCTACTCGAGTCCAAATAATCTTTTCTTTTTCAAATATTTCTTCATTAAATCCTTTTCTTCTAAAATTATCACTATTCTGGGCATATCTTTTTATTTTTGTTATTTTAAAAGGGATTATATTATCAGGATCAATGATAGGTATATTAAAAATATCATCTTCTTCATTTCTTGTCCATCGTTCTTTATACTCTTTTAAAAAGTTAATTTTATTACGCTCATATATGTCTCT
>BNYG01000116.1 GCA_026000155.1 Bacteroidia bacterium
AATGAACATGATAAAATATCCTGCCGGTTTGCCGGTATAGCCAAGAAAGGTCAATGGCTCGCGTACGTAAGTTGCTCCTTGTGCCAACAAGTCTTTGGTCATTTCTACCAAATTACCGTCTTTCAAGGTACTGCCGGCCGCAAAGGTAAACAACAATCCGGCGCCTTTTTGGATAAAGAATGAACCCAATCCGCCTGCCATACCGCCTATGCCTGTGATAGTTGCGATAGCGCTTTTGGGAAACATATCGCCCACAGTGGAGAAAATATTGGCCGACCAAGCCTGATGCGCCGCACAACCCATACTAATCATAATGACCGACAGCCAGGCGGCATTTCTTCCGAGCGAAGGGCCAAACCATTCGCCCAAGGGTTGAGCCAACAGTACGCAAAGCGGGAAAAAGGCAAATATCAACATCGCTTTCATCCGCGCCGCATAAGGATTTTGCCCCGAACGGTTGATAAAAATAGTCGGTAACTTCCCGCCGTATATCGACAAGACGGTAGTAATGGCATAAAGGGTAAAAATAAGCCCCATACCCAGACCTTCGCTGGTTTTGATTCCAAAATTGGCGTTCAGATACGACGGTGTCCAGAAAAGGAAAAACCACCACACGCCGTCGGTCATAAATTTGCCAACGGCAAAAGCCCAGGTTTGTTTGTACGAAAACGCTTTCGCAAAGCTGATTTTCTTTGCAGAGGCCTTATTTTCATCTACCGGTTGGGCTATTTTTTCGTTTTTATCCTGTTCGATATAATCCAATTCGGCTTTGTTCACAAATTTGCTTTTTTCGGGAGCCGAATACAGGAAAACCCACAAGCCCATCCAAATGAAACCAAGCGCTCCAATGATGACAAAAGCCATTTCCCAGCCGTAGGCTTTGGCCAAAGGCGGAATCGTAAGCGGTGCAATGAGCGCACCTACCGATGCGCCGGAATTGAAGATGGAGGTCGAAAAGGCCCGGTCTTTTTTCGGATTATATTCGGCAGTCACTTTGATAGCCGCAGGAAAATTGCCGGCTTCACCCAGCGCCAATACCGAGCGAGCCACCAGAAAACTATACATGCTGACCGTGGCTACTATCACGGCAGTATCGCCGGTAGCTTTCGCCAATTCGGCAGCCGAGCCAAGTCCGACCCACGCTTCGGTAAAAATTCCGCAAAAAGCGTGTATGCAAGCGCCGGCCGACCATACGCCAATGGCCCATAAATAGCCTTTTTTGGTACCCATCCAGTCCACAAACTTTCCGGCAAAAAGCATACATATTGCATAGAATATGGAGAACCAGGCAGTGATTGTTCCGTAAATATCATCGTTCCAATGAAATTCAGGTTTGATAAATTCGTCCCAGGTGAGTGAGAGGACTTGCCGGTCTAAATAATTGACGGTGGTGGCTACAAATAGCATAGCGCACATTATCCAGCGGAAATTAGTCGTTTTCGAAGCCGGACGGTGGATGTTTGTCATGATAATAGATTTATTAGGTTGTTAATTTATCGGATTTTTTTGATAATGTCTAATGAATTTTGGCACAAGGTAGTAATTTTTCCCCATTCCTTTGCCTCAATCACCTCTTTCGGAAACAGGTTGGAACCCATTCCCACACAGGTTACGCCGGCATCAAACCAGGCTTTCAAATTGGCTTCTTCCGGTTTGACCCCTCCGGTTACCATCAGCAAAGACCAGGGCATCGGCGCTTTCAAACCTTTGACAAAATTGGGTCCCAAAACATCGCCCGGAAAAACCTTGCATAAATCGCAACCCATTTCCTGAGCGAATCCCACTTCGGAAACGGAACCGCAACCGGGCGTATAAGGTACTAAGCGCCGGTTGGCTACCTTGGCTATTTCGGGATTGAACAGCGGGCCGACAGTGAAATTGGCGCCCAATTGAATATAAAGCGCTGCCGTCGGTGCATCGACAATGGAACCGACGCCCAAAATCAATCCGGAACATTCTTTGGCAACGAATTTACTCAATTCGCCAAACACTTCATGAGCGAATTCGCCCCGGTTGGTAAATTCAAACGCCTGTATTCCCCCTTCATAACAGGCTTTTACGACATTTTTTGCTACGTCAATGTCCTTATGGTAAAAGACAGGCACCAAGCCGGTTGCCGATAGAGCGCTCAACACTTGTATTTTATTAAACCGCATGTTAATTGTTTAAATGATGTTCTGTATTTAATCTAAAGCGCGTAAAGATACTAATGTTTCTCTTTTTTTGCAAATTTTCATTGCAGAATAAAAAGTGAAACCGGACACGATTGGAATCTTTTTTTGTTCACGGTACACGGTGCAAGGGTACACGGAAGGCGAAAGGCAAGGCACAGAGTGCCGGCATCTTTGTAGCCAGGTGCGTAAGCGCCTGGTATATAGGCATATCCACCAACAAACGAGCCGCGTAGCGGCGGTACATTAACGTCGATGTATCGCAGCTACGCAGCTCAATGAATGGGTATGTGCATCATTACCAGGCGCTAACGCACCTGGCTACAAAGATGCCGGCACTCTGTGCCTTGCCGCTCGCCTTCCGTGCACTCTTGCACCGTGTACCGTGAACCAAAAAAGGTTCAAATCGCCCCCGATTGAAATGAAAAAAGGAAGATTATGAATACAATGTACATTCATAATCTTCCTTGTAATGCAGGCTCTACCTTTTTTTTGATTCCCAAAGCAGGAGAATCTTCACCTTGCTTGAGGTAGCGCATAGTCAACTGCGACTGACAGATTTTCAGACAGTCTCTGTTGTTTCAAAGATCAAAGAATCAAAGCTCGAAGAGTAATTTAATTCTTAATACACCTAACAGTCCTCGAGTTGGTGCCATTCTCCGTGCCCGGCCCATTCAAGTTACTGCCGCTATAGGCGCCGAAAAACTGGTATGAAGCACTACTACTCCACCAGCGGCCGCGGCTCCCGGAATTGAGCAGCGTGCTACCGCCGTAGCGGCCCGCAAGCGCCGACCCGGAATTCCACATGGCTTTTTCTGTAGAAGTTGCAGTGTTGTTTA
>BNYG01000117.1 GCA_026000155.1 Bacteroidia bacterium
TTAGTTATTAACAATTAATTAATTATTATTCATTATGAGAAAAAAACTATTTTTTCTGATTGTGGTTGGTTTGATGCTTAGTTTCGCGACGAAGGCACAGACAACTCAGCTGATAAAAGTTTCTGTATCAGTAGCGGATAAGGTGTACGATGGGACAACGGTTATTCCCCTTGCATCTGTTACCCCTACTTTTATAGATGCAGCGGGCGACACATTAAAAGTTGCTGGTATTCCCGCTTACAAAGTAGATACTGCCATTTTGGTAGGTAGTAAAGATTTTGAAGTAGTAGACAAAGTGGTAAATGTGACGATCACATTAACTGATCCGACACAAGGTTATGCTTTTACGTCGGGTTCAACAACAGCTGTTTATACAACAACGGTTGCCGGTACAGTTACCATTCAACAGGCGCCGTTAACGGTAGCAAGCGCTACGGTTAACGACAAAGACTACGATGGTACAACTAACGGTACGGTAAAAGCCGTTAAGTTTACCGGTTTGAAAGGTACAGACGAAGACACTGACGTTGCTTATACCGCAAAAGTGACTTTTGCCGATAAAAATGCCGGTACGGGTGTTTCTGCTGCTGTTGAAGTAACATTGACCGGATCAGGCAACTATTACTTGAATCCCAGTCCTGCAACTGTAACTTCAAGTGCTGCGATTAATCCTAAGAAAATTTCGGTTACAGGTATTACCGTAGATAACGCATCTGTTATTTATCCGACTCAGGTAAATATTACAGGCGCTACTTTTGCTACTCCGGTGGAAGGCGATACACTGAAATTAACTACAGATTTTACGACTAATCCTGTTGCTCTTCCTGATACTGCAGGTGTATATCATACTCCTGTTGTAGTTGTATTAGGTTCTTCTGTTTTGGCAGGCAACTATAAATTAGGAACTGATTCTTTGGGTTATGCCGACTATACGATTAATCAAATTGGTGTAACGGTAACTGCTACCGCTCAAACGAAACTATATGATGGTACATTCGGTTTCACTGGCGCTTATACAACAGATCCTGTAGTTTCTCTGACCGGTGCTTTGGCGGTGAAAGATTCATCGAATAATGTAGGAGTATATGATATTATTCAAGGTACTCTTACCGCAGGCAATAATTATAGTATTACGTATGTTCCTGCTAAATTTACCATCCAACCGGATACCATTTCGATAAAAGCTTATGATGTGAATTTATCTTATGGTGAAGCGATTCCTGCTGCTTCGACTTTGGAATGGACAGTAGCATCCGGTCAAATATATCCTGTTGCTGCCGATAGCGCTGCTTTTAAAGCAGGTGTATTAGCTATTGCCGACAGTATTGCCGGTAAACCGCAACCATTAGCAAAGGGTGTATATAACAATGCTATTTTGAAAGGTACTTTAGGTAACACTGCTACCAACTATGTGGTGAAATTTACGAATGGTAAAATAACGGTGGATGCTGATTCATTGTTTGTTACACCGGATTCGGCTCAAGTGAAAGCTTATCGTGCCAGCGATCCTGTATTTACTTATACAGCAAAAGATAAAGCCGGTAAAGCTGTTACAGGTATTACATTTACAGGCGCTTTAAGCCGTAAAGGTGTGGGTACTGCTGCTCCTGCAAAAAGTGACCCTGTAGGTACATATAATTATACAGCAGGTACTTTGGCTGCAAGCGGTAATTATGTTATCGTAGTAGATAGTACAAAATATCAATTTACTATCGAAAAAGCATTGGTATTGGTAGCTCCGGATACAGTAAGCAAAGCATATAATGCTGATCCTGCTACAAATCCTGCTTATACTTACACCATTACATTGGATAAAGACACCATTGCTGCTCCTGCTGATTTTACTTTTACCTCTGGTGGTACATTGCTCCGTGCAGCAGGTGAAAATGTAGGTGAATATGCATATAATGCTGATAGTGTACGGACTTGGGAAGCAGATAATCTTTTATTCGCTTTGAAATCAGGCGCTAATAAATTTAAAATTGTTCCGGATACATTGAAGGTAACTCCTCCTGCTTTACAAAAAATCTATGGCGATGCTGATCCGAATCCATTGTTTGCTTTAACAAATGGTGGTACGGTAACAGGTTTTGTTGGTCCGGTTTCCGGAGATACATTGAATACGTTTGAAAAAGTAATCGGTACGCAGAAAATTGCTCGCGTTACCGGTGAAGATGTTAAGTCTTATAATTATGTTAATAATTTAACAGATCAAACAGCGGCTAAAAACTTTGTATTTGTTGTAGATACTGTTAATAAATTCCAGATTTATCCTAAGACAATCACTGTAACTGCAAAAGATACAAGCAAAGTATATGGTGCAGCAGATCCTACACTTAATTATACTGTAGCCGGTTTGGCAGCAGGTGATGATGCTTCTACTTTATTTGAAGGCGCATTAAGCCGCGTTGCAGGGGATACGGTAGGTACATATACTATTAACAAGGGTACTTTGGCTCTTAAAGCACCGACTAATTACAGCTTTACGTATAATGCAGGTACTTTCACAATTACCCAAGCAGATACATTGTTGGTAACAGCTACGGATATTGAAATCAAGTATGGCGATCTCGAACCGGATTGGACGGATTATGCTACAACGCTTACTGTAACCGGTTTGGCAAACGGAGACGCTGCTGCTGATGCATTCACAGGTAAAGTGATTCGCGAAGCCGGTCAAAATGCAGGTACGTATGCCATTACCCAAGGTACTTTGGCATTGAAGAGTTCAAACTACAAGGGATTTAAGTTTACAGAAGGTACATTGACAATCACTCCTGTTGAATTGATAGTTTCCGGTACTGCTTTAGCTAAAGTATATGGTACTGCTGATGCTGATTCTGTATTTACAAAAGTAAGTGTGGTATCCGGTTTGAAAAATGCTGATACTGCTGCTGTATTGACAGGAAAATTGGGACGTGTAGACGGTGAAGCTGCCGATACATATGCTTATACTGCAGGTA
>BNYG01000118.1 GCA_026000155.1 Bacteroidia bacterium
GTCTACCAGTGGGTCTGTCAAATCTGTAAAATAACTAATCGCTGTTCGCATAACTCGTTTCTTATACAAACGCCGACTGTGTATTTTTAGTATTTAAAATTTGTTAAAATTAGATGCGTTTGCCCTGGATTATTGACAGGCATTCCGGTAATAAATTTTCATGCAGCCGGAATAGATGTGGGAAGTATGCTGATGACCGTTTCATTTACAGATACTTCCGGTAATCAATGTTTGTACGAAACAAGCGGGTTTACTAAAGATTTGAAAGAATTAACAGCCCTCTTGCATGAGCAAGGAGTAAAGGATGTCGCTATGGAAGCGACAGGCGTTTACTGGATGAGTTTATATGAGTTATTGGAAGCGGTTGGAATACAAGTAACCCTAATCAATCCAAGCCATTATAAGAACTCAGCCAATCAAAAAACAGATATTAATGATTGTATTTGGATACATCAGTATCATTCATGCGGTATTTTGCGCCATTCACACATCGCGGCAGATTTATACCGCGAATTGCGCCATTATATTCACGAACGCAGCGTGGTACAACACCAAAAGAGTGATACCATCAACCGGATGCACCGGCTTTTAACGTTGATGAACATAAAATTTCAACATTTAATCAGTGATATAGAAGGTGTGGGAGGTATGAAACTGTTAAGAGCCATAGCCTCAGGAGTAAACGAGCCGGAAGCATTACTCGGCTACATGGATGTAGATAAATTCAAAGCCGGTAGAGAAGAACTTTTAGATTCATTAAACGGAATTTATAAAGAACAGTTTGTAACTCTGCTACAAATGAAACTGGAAGAATATGATTTTTTTGTCAGCCAGATGAAAAAATACGAACTGTTAATAGATGAAGTGTTAAAAAAGATGCCGGACTTTAACTGTAAAGAAAAAGAAGAAGTATCCCCGAAAAAGAAGAAACAGCCTATCAAATATGTTCGTAAAAATCAATATGGCATTGATGTCAAAAGTCACCTCAAACGAATCATAGGTACTGATTTAACTCAAGTTGACGGTTTTGATGAAAAAATGTTGTTGGATATAATCAGTGTAACCGGTACCGATAGGAGTAAATGGCCGACCGAACAACATTTTGTCAGTTATCTGAAATTGAGTCCCCGAAAAAAAATAAGCGGAGGAAAACAGTTGGGACACGACAGAAGCAAAACATCCAATCCTGCGACACAAGCCTTTCGTTTAGCAGCACGAACTTTAGGGGGAAGTAAAAGTCATTTGGGCGTATTATATCGAAGATTATCGGTTAAAAAGGGAGCAAAGACAGCCAATAAAGCGGTTGCCCGTAAATTAGCTGTCCTATTTTATGTTTTAGTCAAGAATCATCAACCATACGACAAAAATAAATCCATGGAACAGGCACAAAAACGACAGGAAAGGGAGATTGCACGACTCAAAAGAACGGCACAAAAATTAGGATATACTATCGAAAAAGCTGCCTGAATATGAACGGATTACAGAGTACGTCATTGTAACCGATGCGTGGCGATTATCAATACTTGACAATTACTAATGAAGAATCGCAGACATTTTCAGGTATCGTGAAAGGCGGATTATTGTCCAAGCCTTATGCTAATTCCAAGGTGACGATTATTTCTACCAATACTTCTTTTTATGATATAGCGGAAACCGACGAAAAAGGCCATTTTGAGTTTAAAGATTTTGAATTTCCCGACAGTACTTCTTACATTATTCAGGCTTTGAATGTAAAAGGGAAAGACATTGTAGAACTATATATAGATAGCATTACCTTTCCAACGGTATCATCTACAGGAATTTATTCAGGAAAACAGACAGAAGAAATAGAGAAACCGGAATTCAAAGAATATGTTGAAAAAGCTGATTTGAAATATACTTACGAAAACGGAATGCGAATGCGGATTTTGCCGGAATTGGTTGTGAAAGCACATCATAATGGCAGACAACACCAATCATTTTATTATAATGATCCGGACAACTCTATGTCGGCAGAGGAAATAAAACGATCGGCCGCAGGCGATATGCGTAGTTTACTTAATCGAGTTCCCGGTGTGAATGTTACATTTAATACGGTACGGTTCCGAATGCTTACAAAGAAAGGATATAGAGAGAATCTTAATCCTCCGATGATTATTGTTGATGGTATGATGTTGAGTTATGGAGATGATGATCCGGAAAGTCAAAAATATGTAGGAGACTTGGAAGCTATGAATGTGTTAAGTCTCTTAGATATTGATGATATTGCCCAAGTGGATATTATCAAAAGCCCAGCAAAACTTCACATGTATGGTTCACGGGGAAGAAACGGGGTAATTGAAATATTCACTAAAAGTGGCTTTAAAAGTAATAAACCCCAATTTAACACACAGCAAATCAAACCTTTGGGTTATCAACAACCGGTCGAATTTTATTCTCCGCAATACGATACGCCGGAAGCGAAAAACAGTGTAACCCCCGATTTACGAAGCACCATCTATTGGAAACCGGATGTTTGGGTAGATTCCGAGGGCAATGCTTCGGTGGATTTTTATACGGCTGATAGCCCATCGACTTATTCGGTTATTATCGAAGGGATTACTCCCGAAGGAAAATTGATTTATTATCAAGGTAAATCGGTAGTTTCCGTGGAAACAAATTGAGGTAAAACGGCAGGGCAAACGCATCTTAAATAGATTTTAACAAATTTTAAATACTAACGTATTTGCTACTCCGTTTATATAAGTAAAAGAGCTATGCAAACACCGATTAGTTATTTTACAGAGTTGACAGACCCTCGAGTAGATAGGAGTAAAGAACACTTGATGGAAGACATCCTCTTTATCACCCTTGCAGCGGTCATTTGTGGTGCAGAGTCTTGGAATGACATTGAAAATTATGGGAAGTCAAAGGAATCCTGGTTAAAACAATATCTGCACTTACCCAATG
>BNYG01000119.1 GCA_026000155.1 Bacteroidia bacterium
ATGTTAGACCGCTTGGGCATCGACCAGCCGCGTTGGAAAGAATTGACTTCCCTGTCCGATATTAATGCATTTGTAGATGAAGTCGGATTTCCGGTGTTGGTGCGTCCGTCGTATGTGCTTTCGGGAGCAGCGATGAATGTTTGTTCCAATCAGGCGGAATTGGAAACTTTCCTGAAATTGGCAGCGAATGTGTCCCAAAAACATCCGGTCGTGGTGAGCGAATTTATCCAGAATGCCAAGGAGATAGAAATTGATGCTGTGGCGAATAAAGGAGAAGTGATCACGTATGCCATTTCGGAACATATAGAATTTGCCGGCGTCCATTCCGGTGATGCGACCATCCAATTTCCTCCGCAGCGGTTGTATGTAGAAACTGTTCGGAAGATTAAACGGGTTGCCAAGGAAATTGCGAAAGCCTTGCAAATCACAGGTCCTTTCAATATTCAATTTTTAGCAAAAGACAATGATATCAAGGTAATCGAATGTAATTTGCGGGCTTCCCGGAGTTTCCCATTCGTATCCAAAGTATTGAAACTGAATTTCATAGAATTGGCTACCCGGATCATGCTGGGCGAAGAAGTAGAAAAACCGCATAAAAACGAATTTGATTTGGATTATGTCGGTATCAAAGCGTCCCAGTTTTCGTTTTCGCGCCTGCAAAAAGCCGATCCGGTGCTGGGTGTGGACATGGCATCGACCGGAGAAGTCGGTTGTATCGGGGACGATTATTACGAAGCGGTATTGAAATCCATGTTGTCGGTGGGTATGCGGATTCCGAAAAAAACTATTTTGTTGTCCAGCGGAGAATTGCGTTCCAAAGTGGATTTATTGAATGCCTGCCGCCTGTTGCAGGAAAAAGGATATACGATTTATGCCACCGAAGGCACGCACCGTTTCCTGACAGACAATAATATACCGTCTATCCATGTGGCACAACCGTCAGAAGTAGGGGCGAATCATCATTCGCCCCTGCCGAACGCCCTGGAAATGATTCGTGAAAAACAAATCGACCTGGTGGTCAATATTCCGAAAAATCTGACGGAAGGGGAATTATCGAACGGCTACAAAATTCGTCGCGGAGCCATTGATTTCAACGTGCCGTTGTTTACAAACTCTCGATTGGCATCAGCTTTTATTGCTGCTTTTTGTGAAATTAATATGAATAATATCCCCATCAAAAGTTGGGACGAATACAAATAAACTTAAACGGACTCCTGTCATTGCGGGCTTGACCCGCAATCCCATGATGTCCGTTAAACAGTGATTAACGATTTTTCAGGGGATTGCGGGTCAAGCCCGCAATGACAGGGAAAAAGGGAAAAAAAGGAAAAAAAGAAAATTATGTGCGGAATTGTCGGTTACATAGGGAATCAGCAAGCCTATCCCATTTTAATAAAGGGTTTGCACCGTTTGGAATATCGTGGATATGATAGTTCGGGAGTGGCTTTGCTCGACAGACAAAATCATTTGAATATTTACAAAGCCAAAGGACGAGTATCGGATTTGGAAGAATATTGTGCGAGTCAGGATACGTCCGGTACCATTGGCATTGCGCATACCCGTTGGGCAACCCATGGCGAACCGAATAATGTCAACGCTCATCCGCATTATTCCCAATCGGAAAATCTGGCTTTGATTCATAACGGTATTATTGAAAATTATGCCGTCTTGAAAGAAGGATTGATACAAAAAGGCTATACCTTTCAGAGTGAAACCGATACGGAAGTTTTGATCCAATTGATCGAATATGTTAAAACCAGTAACAATGTAGATACTTGTACTGCCGTTCAATTGGCTTTGAAACAAGTCGTTGGCGCTTATGCCATTGCGGTGGTAGAAAACGGCAATCCGGATATGCTTATTGCTGCCCGGAAAAGCAGTCCGTTAGTGGTGGGAATAGGCGCGGACGAATTTTTTATTGCTTCGGACGCTTCTCCCATTATCGAATACACTAATAAAGTTACGTACATAGAAGAGGAAGAAATTGCTATTATTCAACGGAACGAACCGTTGAAAATAGTTAATTTGAATAATGTGGAAAAAACGCCGCAGATTATTCAATTGGAAATGAGTTTAAGCGCTTTGGAAAAAGGCGGTTATCCCCATTTCATGTTGAAAGAAATCTACGAACAACCCCGTACGTTACGGGATTGCATGCGCGGACGGGTCAATGTTGAAAATAATAATGTCATCTTATCGGGGATTATAGACAATAAGGAAAAATTCCTGAATGCCCGCCGGATACTGATTTTGGGCGCCGGAACTTCCTGGCATGCCGGATTAATCGGTGAATACTTGTTTGAAGAATTTTGCCGTATTCCGGTAGAAGTGGAATATTCGTCGGAATTCCGTTACCGGAATCCGGTCATTTATCCCGATGATGTAGTGATTGCTATTTCCCAATCGGGGGAAACCGCCGATACTTTGGCAGCCATTGAATTGGCGAAAGAGGCAGGCGCTTTTGTTTACGGCGTTTGTAATGTGGTGGGTTCTTCCATTTCGCGCAACACCCATTCAGGTTCCTACACGCATGTCGGTCCGGAAATTGGAGTGGCTTCGACCAAAGCGTTTACGGCACAGGTAACGGTTTTAGTGATGATGGCGCTCTGTATTGCCCGCGAGAAAAAAACCATTTCCAACGAACAATACGAAAAAACATTAGCCGAATTGCACCGTATTCCGGCAAAAATTGAAGCGATTCTGGAACAAAACAATAAGATTGAAGATTTATCCAAAATTTTCACCTACGCCCATAATTTTATTTATATGGGAAGAGGCTATTCCTATCCGATTGCGATGGAAGGCGCCTTGAAACTGAAAGAAATTTCCTATATCCACACCGAAGCCCGGATATTGGTAAGAGTCGTCTGCATTAGTTTCAGGGTACATACTTGCCTGATACAGCGTTTTCCCTTCT
>BNYG01000120.1 GCA_026000155.1 Bacteroidia bacterium
GAATAGTATAGACATGTATTTTGGATTGGTTATGAGGATATATGATGATTGTGTGTATTTGGAAAGGAATGCCAGCCGGAGGCCGGCTTTTAACAATGACGTAGCGGGGACGCTACGCCAAACGGGGTAACTTTTTCATTCTGCATTTATTGTTTCTAATTATACATTTGATTACTTAACTCCTTACAAAGATAGACTTTATATTTGAAATATCAAAAAAAACTTAATTAAAATTACAGTGTCCTTCAAAATGATTCTTGATAAATTATTCTTCTACTTGTTCAGACAGCATTTTTAGAAAGTCAAATGTTTTTGCAAAATCTTCTTTATTAACAATATGCAGTTTTTCTATTGCTAATTTATTGTTTAATGAAAAGATAAAGGGAACATTTTCTGCTTCAAGTGGTATCCCTAACTTAATTTTTGATAATACAAGAAGTGCTTTCCCATAACAATTTCGTCTGAATCTGGGTGGATAATCTGGTGCAATAAAGAAAATACGGTCATTGTTTTCGTAGTCAGGAAAGACCTCCTTAATATAGCTAACCGTTTGTTGGATACAAGGGGGACATGTTTGATACGAAAAATAAAAAAAGAAAACATTATTTTCTATTATTCGTTGCAACTCCATCTTATTTAAAGAATCAATGCCTAGGTAGACTGTTTGGTTATCAACGACAAGGTTTAGGTTATTGTCTATTAATTTATTAATCTTGTTTTCAACTAGCTCCAAATAATCATTTGTTTCCAAGTCCTTTTCTCGTTTAACTCCACTATTGTTACAACAAGAAAATATAATTGAAAATAAAAAAATGCTATATGAAATATATTGATAATTATTCATGTGTCTTGAAATAGTATTTGATTAAAAATGGATTATCTTCTTCTTTATATGAAAGTAGCTTTTGTTTATTGGTTTCATCTATAAGTGGACAATCCCTTAACTTGTCTTTTTCTTTATAATTTAATATACCAATCATAAATTCATCAGAAAAATAAAGTATCGGATTAAAGCGAATACCTTCAAGAGGTGATTCAAAGAAAAAAGTTTCACTGGTATTTTTATCAAAAAATAAATGTTTATGATATTTCATCTCAAATCGCAATTGAGCATAATAGTATTGTTTATTTTGATAATTCCGAATAAATTCATATTGTATTATACGATTTTTAATTTTTTCTGCTAGATTTTTTGAATCATTTTGATAATTATACATTCCTGTAGAAATTTTGTGTTGATTAATATTCATGGTTTTATTCCCAAAATTCCATTCATATTCTGCAACAACTTTTTCTTTTGTTACTTCGTATACGGTGTTGTATAAGGCTAAACTAAAATAAGTTTTATTATTGTATGAATAAAACACATTAGACGACCACATATTAATTATAAAAATATCTTGCCAATAACTATTTAAAATTTCACCAGTCTCCTGAGAAATGACACATATTCCATCAAGTTTATCTTCAGGAACAGACCAAAGCACATAGTTTTCATCGTCTAAAACTTTCAACCGTTGTAAGCTAGGTAAATGTAAAAAATTTAAATCATATTTTTTAATAAAGTTTCCGTTAAAATCATAACAGTATATAAACCTATATGGTGAAAGCATTTCAATTTGTTCTTTTTTAAGATTAAGAGAAAAATCGCAAATTAAAGTATATTCACCAGGGCCTTGTCCTATTCGAGCAATGCGGTCTATATAATTTCCTTTGTCATCAAAGATAAAAAGAATAGATTGAGAATCATCTAATATATAATGCTTATTGTCAAGAAAATCGTATTTAACATAATTTCGTATTAATGAATTGTCAGTTGTTTCAAGGCAAATTAATTCAATTTTATCAAACAATCTCTCCAGAGGAATTGATTCTTCATCCAACGATGCGTTTAAAATCACACAATTCTTACAGGCTGTCTTTATATTTTTTTCGCAGGAGACGAAAAGGAATACAGCAATAACAAAAACAAAAGGGTAAACCATTTTTATTGCACCCTTACACCTACAGTCATTTCTATCAGTATACATTATATTCTATTTGCTTAATGAGTGATCACGAAACAAGCCTCATGGTATCAAATGAACTTTTTTATTTGTTCCCGACCTAAAAATCGAGTAATTAAACCCCTATATCAATATTAAATCGGCAACAATCAGTTTATTTAGTTGTTTTTACTATTATAAATTAATTGCTTTTTACGGAATAAGAAAGTTGATTTTTTTATATCTTTTTTTAATTAAAGGAATGAATGTCCTATGAAAATTATTTCATTATCTTATTCCGTATAAGCAATATAAATTATTAGCTACAATTGCAACTCACCCATGTGTACCCCAAAAAGCTACATTTAATGTTACTATAAGGACCTTCATCATTTCCTTCATAAAACCAATTAAAAGACCAGCACTGCCCTCTTCCTAAACATGTAGCATCACACTCAATCACTACTTCTTCGCCTTGCGCTAATGCATCCACGTTAGTTAAAACTACACCCGAAAAAAAACTTTCAGTTTTTAATCTAAAATTAAAATTCCAAGTAGATAGAGCAACTACTACTACTGCACTAATACAATAAAACACCTTTTTCATCTGTTTATATTTTTTATTTATTTGATATTCAACGAAATATAATCATGCCCTTGTGTGTCGAGATATAGACATGGATGTTTCATTCTATAATACTTCACTTATTAGGACCACCAAAGGTAGAATTTTAATTTGATTTCTCAAAATATTTATCTTTCTTTTTTAGGATTCGGGGAGAAAGGTTGCTCCGGGGCAACCTTTCTCCCCGAATCCTAAGCCCCCTCGTTGGGCGTAGTGTAAAAATGATTATATAAATGATTATAATTAAAAAAGAAAGA
>BNYG01000121.1 GCA_026000155.1 Bacteroidia bacterium
CCTACGGCAAAATTGATCCCGAAAAGTTTCATCCAGAAGCGGGTAGTCCGTTTCCATTTTTCCTCTTTTGTCCGGAAATACAACGTTTCCATGATTGACATAATGAGGCCCAAGCCGAGGGTAAGCGGGACAAACAACCAATGGTACATGGCTGTCAGTGCAAATTGCGCCCTCGACCAATCAATTAAAGACAAGTCAATCTGATTCATTAGGCAATTGTTTTTCGTTAGTACTATGTTTATTTGTTAACTCTTTGAGTACGAATTCGCTTTTTTCTTTTTCCGTATCAAACCGGTTGAGGATATTCGGAAAGAAAAAAACTTTAAGGATAGCAAACATAATGAATAATTTAATCAAAATGAGTATCCATAACGGTTTTCCCCAGGTGAGATTTTTAAAGCCGTCCACATACATGGCAAAAAAATTCGAAAGCGATTTAATGTTTCCCATAATGTACGATTTAACATGATGTCATACAAAGATAATTCTTTTTTTCAAAAATTATTCTATCTGTGTAAGAAAAGATGTACATTTGCAAAAAAAATTAGAAAAGAGATGTATAGAACGAATACCTGCGGAGAACTCCGTATAACTAATTTAAATCAGGAAGTAACATTGGCCGGCTGGGTACAGAAAGCCCGGAAATTCGGCGGAATGATTTTTGTCGATTTGCGTGACCGTTACGGCATTACACAATTGGTTTTTAATCAGGAAATTGATGCCGCCTTGTGTGAACAGGCCGCCAAATTAGGCCGCGAATGGGTTGTTCAGGTGACCGGAAAAATAGCCGAGCGCTCCAATAAAAATCCGAATATTCCCACCGGAGATATCGAAATTATTGCTTCGAAACTTACTGTTTTGAATCCGTCTGAAACGCCTCCTTTTACGATTGAAGATGAAAGCGACGGCGGAGATGATTTGCGGATGAAATACCGCTACTTGGATTTGCGCCGGACGCCCGTGCGCGCCAATCTGGAATTGCGTCATCGAATGGCTTTTGCTACCCGGAGTTATCTGAACGAAAACCGGTTTTTGGAAGTGGAAACGCCGGTACTGATCGGTTCTACGCCCGAAGGCGCCCGCGATTTTGTCGTTCCGTCTCGTATGAATCCGGGAGAATTTTATGCCCTTCCGCAATCGCCTCAAACATTGAAACAATTATTGATGGTTTCGGGTTTCGACCGTTATTTCCAGATTGTAAAATGTTTCCGCGATGAAGATTTACGCGCCGACCGCCAGCCGGAATTTACGCAAATCGACTGCGAAATGTCGTTCGTCGAACAAGAAGATATCCTGAATATTTTTGAAGGCCTGACCAAATATTTGTTCAAAACCATCAAAAATATAGATTTGCCCGATTTTCCCCGTTTGCCGTATGCCGATGCCATGAAACTGTACGGTTCGGATAAACCCGACACCCGTTTTGGAATGCAATTTGTTGAAATAAAGGATTTAACAACCGGAAAAGGATTTGGTGTGTTCGACGGCGCGGAATACGTGGGCGCTATCCGGGTGGAAGGCTGCGCAAGCTATACCCGCAAGCAAATCGACGAATTAACCGAGTTCGTGAAACGTCCGCAAATAGGAGCCAAAGGCTTGGTCTATGTCCGTTACGATGCGGACGGCAGCCTGAAATCGTCGGTAGATAAATTCTATTCTCCCGAAGATTTGCAAAAATGGGTGGAAAAAACCGAAGCAAAACCGGGTGATTTAATCCTGATCCTTTGCGGAGTAACTGAAAAAACGCAAAAACAGTTGGGCGAACTTCGCTTAGAAATGGGCGCCCGTTTGGGTTTGAGGGATAAAAACCAATACAATTGCCTGTGGGTAGTGGATTTTCCCCTCTTGGAATACGACGAAGAACTGAACCGTTATTTTGCGAAACACCACCCATTTACCGGCCCCAAACCGGAAGACATTCCATTATTGGAAACCAATCCCGGAGCTGTCCGCGCCAATGCCTACGATATTGTAATCAATGGAGTGGAAGTAGGAGGGGGGTCTATCCGTATTCACAACAGCGAATTGCAGAAGAAAATGTTTTCCGTCCTGGGATTTTCCGACGAACAGGCGCAAGCCCAATTCGGCTTCCTGATGAATGCTTTTAAATATGGAGCGCCGCCTCACGGAGGTATTGCTTTCGGATTAGACCGCTTTGTCTCTATTTTTGCAGGCTTGGATTCCATCAGAGACTGCATCGCTTTTCCAAAAAACAATTCTGGACGCGATGTAATGCTCGATGCTCCGTCGGTCATTGCACAGGAACAATTGGATGAATTGTATCTGAAAATAGAACTGCCGGAGAAATAATATAAAGATTTTTTATAAATCAAAAAAAATGAATACTTTTACATGGAAAATAGACTAATACATTGGTGGAAAAACAATATTCATATAATAACCGCGACATCAGTTGGTTGTCTTTCAATTACCGGGTCTTGCTGGAGGCGGAAGATGTCAATTTGCCGGTTTATGAACGAATCAAATTCCTTTCCATTCATGCATCCAACCTGGAAGAATTTTATAAAATCAGGGTGGCGGAACACCGGAGTGTCATCCTGAAAAAAATCCAATCGGAAGAAAATTCGGAGGAAGCGGAAGAAACTTTGAACAGGATCCGGGCGGAAGTGACACGCCAGCAAACCGAATTTTCCCGGATTTTCCGGGATGAAATATTACCGGAATTAGCGCGCAAAAATATTGTGCTGTATATGGACGACCAGCCGCAAACGGAACACCGGGAATTTGTCAAAGACTATTTTACGGAAGAAATATTTCCCTTCCTGCAACCGGTCATGCTGATGAAAGATGACGTAAAAACTTTTATCCGCGACAATCGTTTGTATCAGGTAGT
>BNYG01000122.1 GCA_026000155.1 Bacteroidia bacterium
AGTGGAAAAACAAGAAGTTATAAATTTTATTATTAATTCCCAA
This sequence comes from Bacteroidia bacterium, assembly GCA_026000155.1. Lineage (GTDB taxonomy): Bacteria > Bacteroidota > Bacteroidia > Bacteroidales > Azobacteroidaceae > Azobacteroides. The sequence continues at coordinate 44 of BNYG01000122.1, forward strand.
AGAGGTATAATCAGAGGATATTTAGAATAATTAATTATGATTTACAGATTTATTATTGTTTCGGATGAAGTAGATGATTTCAGAAGAGATATTACGATTGATTCGGAAGCGACATTCTTTGAATTACATGAAGCAATCCTTGATTCCGTAGGATATGCCAAAGACCAGATCACTTCTTTTTTTACATGTGATGAGGATTGGGCAAAGGAAACGGAAATTACGCTGATTGACATGGATTCAAGTTCCGAAGAAGATATTTATGTGATGGACGGAAGCCGTTTGAGTGAACTTTTGGACGAAGAAAAACAAAAGTTGATTTATGTGTTCGAACCGTTGACCGAACGCTGTTTCTTTATGGAACTGCGGGAAATTATTCCGGGAAAAAGCCAGGACAAACCGCAGGTAGTGAAATCGGTGGGGATTCCGCCCAAACAAATTTCCCTGATGGAAGAAATGGATTTTTCGATTCCTGCAACCACCGTACAAACGGGTTCGGAAGAAGACGATTTCTATGGCGAGTTTGATGCCGATGATTACAACGAAGAAGACCTCGAAGAGTTGAGCGAAGGTAATCCTTTTGAATACTAATGCAAGTGAAAGCTGATTACCCTCTATGAAAACATTGATCGTATTATTGGGGCCGACAGGAGTCGGCAAAACAGAATTAAGTCTTCGCTTAGCAGAAAAATTCAATGCTCCGGTTATCTCAGCCGATTCACGGCAGTTCTATAAAGACTTGATTATCGGAACAGCAGCTCCTACGGCTGCGGAGTTGCAACGAGCCAAACATTATTTTGTCGGCAATCTCGAATTAGCCGATTACTACAGCGCCAGCCAGTTTGAAGAAGACGTTATCCGGTTATTATCCGAACTGTATGAAACGCAGGATACGGCTATCATGAGCGGAGGTTCGATGATGTACATAGATGCCGTCTGCAAAGGCATTGATGAAATTCCGACCATTGATGAAACTTTACGTGCGGAAATCGGGGTTTTATTTGAAAAAGAAGGTTTGGAACCCATCCGGCAACAATTGAAACTGTTGGATCCGGTTTTTTATAATCAGGTGGATCTTCAAAACCACAAACGGGTGATCCATGCTTTGGAAATCTGCTTGATGTCCGGCAGACCCTATTCTTCCCTCCGTACCAACAGCGTGAAAGAACGCCCTTTCCGGATTATTAAAATCGGTTTGACACGTGACCGGGAAGAACTTTACGACCGGATCAACCGGCGGGTGGATCAAATGATGGAAGACGGTTTGTTGGAAGAAGCCCGCAAGGTATATCCTTCTCGTCACCTCAATTCCCTGAATACGGTCGGTTACAAAGAACTGTTCCAATTTCTGGATGGTGAGGATACGTTGGATTTCGCGGTTGAAAAGATTAAACAAAACAGCCGTATTTATTCCCGCAAACAAATGACGTGGTTCAAACGCGACAAAGAAATTAACTGGTTCCATCCGGACAATATCAAAGGAATTCTCAAGCGTTGCTCACAAAACGGTGAGGGACTTTAGATATGAATAAAAAAATAGTTGTATCGCTGACATCTATTCCCGAACGCATAGAAAGAGCTGTGCCGTTGGTCATAAAGGCCATGCTGTCGCAATCCGTTCAGCCGGATAAAATCGTGCTGTATCTGACCTCTTCTCAATTTCCCGATAAAATACTGCCTGAAACATTGACGGATTTGACCGGCGAGAAATTTCAGATAAAATTTTGTGAGGATACTATTTGTTCATATACCAAAATCATTCCTGCCTTGCAGGATTTTCCAAACGACATACTCATTACGGTTGACGATGATATTGTGTATTCTAAGCATTTGATAAAAAAATTGCTCAACACCCATCAAAAATATCCGGACGCCATTATTGGGCACAGAATAAAAAAAATACAACTCGATGCCAACGGTGAAATCAGTCCCTACGATTCATGGAAAGTTTACAAAGGCTTGCGTTATATTTTATGGGGAACCCAACCGGATTACAAAAACTTTAGCACCGGCGTTGGTGGAACGCTTTATCCGCCCCATTCACTGCATCCTGACGTTGTAAAATCCGAATTATTTATGGAAATAGCGCCGACGGCAGACGATGTATGGTTGTGGGGAATGGCGGTATTAAATAAAACAAAAATCGCCCCGGTGCCGTTCGGATATCGAATTGCACACACCATTCACGGTTCGCAGGAAAAAACATTATTATCCGTCAACCTTGTTGACAACCGGAATGTCTTGTTTATGCAAAATATGATAAGAAAGTATCCTGAAATCAGCAATTTAGTGTAACTTTGCGGACGGAAATCAAATTTTCAATATGATTATTCTTAAAATTATTGCAAACTTAATTCCGAACAGGGATGTCAGGCATCGCTTGCGTAGAGTTGCGAAAAAATATGGGCTATGTCAATTGGCAACCCTTATAAAGATAAAACGCAATAAAACGAAGCCTCAATATTATTTTTCCATTTGTGCGATTGCTAAAAACGAAGGCCGCTATTTTCCGGAATGGATTGAATATCACCAGGGGCTTGGATGCGAGCAGTTTTATATCTACGACAATGAATCGGACGATGATACGCAAACGATTCTGCAACCGTATATCGCTTCCGGATTGGTTGAATATCAGTTTATTGTGGGCAAGCAAAAACAATTGACAGCGTATGATGATTGTTTGCGGCGACATCGCTTTGATTCTCGCTGGATGGCCTTTATTGATTTGGACGAGTTTATTGTTCCAATGAAAGATGCAAACATCCCGGATTTTTTGCAAGGCTATGAAGATTTTTCCG
>BNYG01000123.1 GCA_026000155.1 Bacteroidia bacterium
TCTCTAGATATTCCTGGAATTATACTTTTGGCTGAGGATTTTAATTTATCTATAGAACTTTTAAAATAAAGTTCTATGTATTTTATATTGTAATTATTACTTCTCAATGCCATTACTTGACGCGCAATATGAACAGAAGGATAATTTAAAATATACATTTGCCCAACAGTCCCTTTACATGTTAAAAGTAAATCTCCCGCCTTTGCAATTGAACGAGGATTTTTTGTCCATCTATTAATTATTAATTCTGAATTTTGAAAATTACTTGCGCCTGTAATATATGGGATACCATCTTTAGAATATTCTGAATATTCATTCGACAATAAATCTTGTCCAGACACCAGTAAAATTATATCTTTCAATCTCACCCACCTCCAACTCTCTGGTATTTCAAACGAAATTTCTTCCGAAATATCCCTAATTTCACCGTCTGAAAACTTTTCATAGAATTTACTATCGGAAGTATCCCTATAAATAAAAGAAGTGATTTTCTCTTTCTTGATTTTACCTGTTTTGATTAATTCGTCCTTTTCCTTTCGGATTTTCTCTAATAAAATATCAATGGATTCATCATTGTGGTTTTGGGCGACTAATTTTCCTTGAATGGCATATTGAAGTATGGATTGTTTTAGTAAGAGTGGAAATTCTACTTCCAATAAAGACAAATTATCATAATATGATTGATAATTAAGTAATTTGTCATTCAGTAAATTATAAATAAAAATAATTTTTTCTTGTTCTTTTATTGGTGGAATTGGAATTAAAAATTCCATCAATTTTTCCCCGCTTAATCCTTCTTTTGTTGCACCCACTTGAACATCCATTATAAGCTTTTGGATATAAGGAGAAATTATAACCTTATGAATATAAAATCGTAAAATGCTATTTAAAAGCCGAATAATCATTATGTGTTGGTTGATGTTTGCAATATCGAAATCATCAGGGACAACAACACATCTTCCAATAGAACCACCTGTAATATTAAGCAATATGTCTTGAGGATTGACAATGCTATTTTTCTTACTTGTATTTATTTTTTCAGAAATATACGCAACATCTTTTAATCGTAGCCCATCATTATATACATTTTGAGACCGGATAAATTTTATACCTGATTTTACATATACAGATTTACCTCCCGTTGGAGTACTCCCGGAGCCTATTTTAAGTGATAGTGTTTTTAATCTCACCCATTCCCAATTCTCCGGAATTTGAAATGGAATTTCCTCGTCTATACAGCGAATTTCGTTGCCTATCTTCTCATAATGGGAATTACCCTCACGAAATATTCTCGATTCTACTTTATCTTTCTTGATTCTTTTCTCTTTAATCAGTTGCTCTTTTTCTTTTCTGATTTTTTCGAGCAATACGGAAGCCGGCTCATCATTTGGGTCTTGGGGTACAAGTTTTCCCTGAATAGCCATTTGTAAAATGGAATTTCTTAAATCCTGTGCTTTCATTTATTTCCCTCCAATAAAGCAGTTATTTCGTTCAGGATTGCATCCATTTGTTGGTTTAATTCATCCCGTTGTTTGCGATAATTAGTTATCAATTCCAAGGGTTCTAAGATTTCTTCTTCTTTGTGGGGAAATCCGCACAAATCAAGGTTGTAATTACCGGCTTTTATTTCATCCACAGTATATTTCCGGGCTTTATAAAATCCGTCAATTTCAATGGTTTTCTTGTCGTTATACCATTCTAAAACCGGAGCAAAATGTTCAATTTTAATAGGCTTTGTTTTAGAAAAGTTTTTGTAACCGGCAGGCATATCCATCCGGTAAAACCATGTTGCTTGAGTTGGTCCTGTTTTATCGAAAAAAAGTAAATTGGTAGTAATGGAAGTATAGGGGGCAAAAACGCTATGAGGTAATCGCACAACTAAATGCAAATTAAACTCGTCCACCAATTTAGCTTTGATGGTTGTTTTTGCATTATCGTTTCCGAATAAGAAACCATCGGGCAGAACAATGCCACAACGTCCGTTTTTCTTTAAACGATACATGATGACGCTCATGAAAAGGTCTGCTGTCTCGCTACTCCGCAATTCAACAGGAAAGTTTATTTTTACTGCATCTTTTTCGCTTCCACCATAAGGCGGATTCATTAAAATGACATCGAAACGGTCATCCTCTTTGTAATCGCGGACATTTTTTTCCAATGAATTTCCATGAATAATTTGCGGCTCGTCAATGTCGTGAAGCAGCAAATTGGTTATCGCCAACAAGTGCGGCAGAGCTTTTTTCTCTATTCCAAAAACAGAATTGTTATACGTATTTTTGTCTTCTACTGTTTTCACTTGTTTATCCAAAGACTTCAACGCCGAAGTTAGAAAACCACCCGTTCCACAGGCAAAATCGGCAATTTTTTCACCTAATTTCGGATTGATTATCTGCACCATAAAATCGGTAACTGCACGAGGAGTATAAAATTCACCGCTGCTCCGTTGTGCCTGCAAGTCTTTTAATATCTGTTCGTAAATTTCATTAAAAGCATGTTTTTCTTCGTATTCCGTAAAATCAATTTCATCAATCACATTCACTACCTGACGAAGTAAAACGCCATCCTTCATGTAGTTATAACCGTCTTCGAAAGCATATTTTACTATTGCATGACGCATGGGCGTATATTCGCCTATTTGAATATTTTTTAATGCGGGAAACAATTCCAAATTTACAAAATTGAGTAAATTTTCGCCTGTTTGTGTTTTGCCGTCCTTATTATCAACCGCCCAATTGCGCCATCGAAGTTTTTCGGGGATTACAGAAACGTAAC
>BNYG01000124.1 GCA_026000155.1 Bacteroidia bacterium
CTGCAAATCGTCGTGAATAAATTTCCATGTGTCATATTCCGTGGCACGTGGTACTTTCAGCGTTATGGAGTCGCCTGCCGGATTTTGAACTTCAGTGATGATAGGTACGCCTCCGTAACGTTTTGCCAATCCCGAATAGAAGAACGCACGCAAGAAATAGGCTTCTCCCAACAACTGGTTATAAGTTACTTCAGGGAAATTATCCTTATGCTCGGGAAAATTGTTAATAAAGTTATTAACCAGACGAATTTGTGCGTAAGGCCAGTAGCCAAACCCATTTGTATTTACCTGTAACAGTGAATTGACAAATTCTCCACTCATATTTCCCAAACTGGTCTTTGCCGCTTCCCAATAGTTGTCAAAACGAAAACCTCTAGTAGCAGAATAATTAAAGTCTTCTATCGGAAGGTTATTATAAAGTCCGGTAAAGTATATTTTGACCCCTGTTTCATTACCAAACAATTCGTTCTCTCCCAAAATTCCTTTTGGTTCCAAAGTCAAATCATAACAGGATGTGATAAAAAATCCCAAAACGGTTATAAATAATAGATGTTTTATTTTCATGATTTTAATTTTTAAAATTTAATACTTGCGCCAATGGTATAAGTCCTGTTGTTAGGATAATTATAGATGTCAATATTGCCGTCTGAAGCGCCTCCTTCTGAGCCGGGACGTTCCGGGTCAATATCTTTCAATCCTGTATAAGTTAAAAGATTATATCCGCTAAGGTATATTCTCAAATTCTTGACACCTACCTTGGAGGATAATTTCTTCGGCAAAGTGTATCCGATTTCCAAAGTTTTTAAACGAATATAAGAGGCATTCTGAATAGCATTTGTGCCGGTGCGACGGCCATCACGTCCGGTAATCGGATAGTAACCGGAAACCCATTTTGTGTCGGGATGGAAATAATCGGCATTCGTATCTTCGGGATGCCATCGATCCATAAACCAATACAATGTGTTTTGTCCTCCAAAAGACAATGGTTCTGCCAACACTTCTGCAAACTGGGAATACACGCCATAAGAGCCTTGGAAATTCATTGACAGGTCGAAATCGCGATATCCGGCGCCCGTTGAAATGCCATAGTTAAATATGGGAAGACCTTTGGTAGCGATGGGATGCTGGTCCCGATCATCTATCACACCATCTTCATTCCAGTCCACAGTCCACCAATCACCGGGAACCGCGCCTTGTCCCGTAGGAAGATAGAAATTTCGTATATCATTGTAGTTTGTAAACATACCACCCGATTCATTCGCCCACCAAATATTGTTATAACGGTTGCTTGTATGGTTTCGCCATTTGTCGTAAGAGTTGCCTGCCGGCGTTTCGAGCCAATCAGTACGCATACTTTTGGTAGCGGATATTTGACCACTTACAAAATAGGAAAATTGATCAATGTGGTTCCTGTGCGCCAATTCTATTTCCCAACCGAAATTACGGTCGCTGTTCAGATTTTCCTGAGGCAAAGAAGCCCCTACGGTAGCGGGAACTTCATTCGCTCTCGTTGCAAGTAATCCGGAACGGTCTCGCCTGAAAATTTCAAAAGTTCCGCTTAATATATTTTGGTTGATTGCAAAATCCAATGCAAGGTTAGACATCTTAATTTTATACCAAGTCAAATCCGGATTAGGAATAGAGGTTGGAGTAACACCGGCGCCTAATACATTGTCGAAATACCAACCCCGGTTATTTCCCGAATAATTGTAACCCACAATTGTCGGCGGATAATTGCCTGCCGAACCGTCGTCCCCCAATTCGCCGTAAGAGGCTCTTATTTTCAGATTAGACAGAAACTCAACATTATTTTTGATAAAATGTTCCTCGCTGATACGCCATCCTAAGGACAGAGAGGGGAAAAAGCCCCAACGACTGCCTTCGGGGAAGCGGGATGAGCCATCGTAACGAAACCTGAAATCGGCAAGATATTTACCTTGGTAATCGTAGTTAAACTGACCAATTAACGCTTGATTCAAACGGTCGCCCGGCGCCCCTCCTGTAGCCTTTTGATTTTCATCTTCTCCGAAATACAAGTATTCGGAATTGATTAACAACTCGCGGTAAGCGGTGAAACTGTCCCAAACACTATAAGCTTCTTCAAAAACGAGCGCGCTGTTAACATTATGATTTCCGAATTTATTATTATAATTCAAACCTATCTGCAAATCAGTATCGGTGTCGAAATTAGTGCTGCGGCTAATATTCGCCGGCACTCCTTTTGGGGATGCCTCATATTCTTCTGTATCCGGATAGTAAGTATATAAAGTATAATTACTTCTGTATGTAGTATAATCCGGAAGGTTAAGACCGTAGTCGTAAGATGCTTTGGCAGACAATCCCTTAATACCCGGTATATCGTACGTCAATGTTAAAGCGGTGTTTAGACGACGTGATTTGTTTGTCTTATAACCTACAATGTTGGAACTGGTTCGTGCAATCATATTATTCCCTTCGTACAATATGCTATTGTCGCCATTAAGATACGCAGGGTCATCGTTGGCATAAATAGGGGCATCCGGACGCATTAACCATGTCAGCTTATAAACCGTCCATAAATCAACATTAGGTTGATAATTGGTGGACAGGATACCCCCGACAGAGAATCTTGCTTTCAACCGGTTGGTAATCTGAGCAT
>BNYG01000125.1 GCA_026000155.1 Bacteroidia bacterium
CCGCCGCTACGCGGCTTTGGTTGGCGGGGCGGTCTATCAACCAGGCGCTTACGCACCTGGCTACAAAGATGCCGGCACTCTGTGCCTTGCCTTTCGCCTTCCGTGCACCTTTGCACCGTGTACCGTGAACCGTGAACCAAAAAACATTCACTTAGCCCCCTATTGAAAAAAAGCGGAGTACCCTTGATGTGACCATCAAATACTCCGCTTAATTGTTGGCTATGTGAGATGCTCACATCACCGTCAGTTTAAAAAGTTTTATCCTCTCGATTTTCCTCCCAAATCAACCGAATCAATCCGGTGGGAAGCAAATAATGTCATAAACCACTTTATTATTTTCTTTCCAACCCGCATCGTCTTTGCGTACAGCTTGTTTTGTACTTTTGATTCGCTTGTTTTAGATTTCATCCTGATTGATTCTTAATTCTTCGTTAAATAAGCCTTTATCTAATTCTATACTTTCGCCTTAACCGCCTGCTATTAGGCAGGCGGTAAAAGTTAAATTGTTAATTGGTCCTACGCACACACCTCGCTACCCACGTAAGGATAGTATTCGAGTCGTTCGTCTTACCGTAGCTGCTCGTATTCGTACTGCCACTATAGAAGTAGCGATTCCACGCGTAGGTAGCAGAGCCCTCCGTACTACTCCAATAGGAGACGTACGTGCGACTGGAAATATTGGACCAGCCCAACAGATTAGCATTATACAATGCATCGATTTCCATCGAGTTTGGCAAGTACCAGTCCGTATAACCGCCTTCTTCAGAGGTCGCACATAATTTAGCAGCTTCCGCCCAGGTTATACCGGCAGAAAGACTACTTAAATCAGCCGTTGCTGTTAATTTGTCCGGTCCGGCCGTTGTTGACTGTACTGATATTGGGGACGCAGCAGTACCGGCATAAACATTTTGAGAAACCATCAGGTTCTTTTCATTTGCCGGCGCAGTGCCGCCGGTTTTCCAACTACTATAAGAAGTACCGGAGAGAGCTTCATTGGTAGCGCCTGCCCAACCTTCAGCCGGATTATCATCACCAGTACCGGAGTAGTTTTTCGCAGCATTAGATAACAACAATGCAGCAGGCCAAGCGATAACCGAAACCGAGAAAGGCGGTTGGTCTATCCCGTCTGCACTTGCGACAACCGTCCAGGTAGCCGAAGAACCATCCGGATTTACCTCATAAGTCGTACCGCCTTTCGTGACAGTATTACCACCGGTATCTCCGGTCTCAGTCCAAGTGACCGTCACTGAACCGGGGAAAGGCTGACCGTCAGTCCCAACAAAGGTGTTTGCTGTAACCGTACCGGCTGCATCATTTGTCAAATTCAAGGGCGCCCCGCTCAAAGCAAAAGAAGCCAAAGTAACTGGAGTCACGTTGATTGAACCTGTCGCACCATCTGTTTCCGTTCCGCAAACATTTTTCAGTTTGACAGTATAATTATAAGCTTGTACACCTGCTGAAGCAGAAACTGTACCCGAAATCGTTAACGTATTTCCGTTTTGTACAGCAGAAACCCCGTCCGGTAAACCGGTAACGGCAGCGCCGGAAGCAACCACATTGGTGAGATCATAAGTAATATTCGTGATGGCAGTTTCTTTAAAAACGCTTTGAGCGTCAGTCCCTGCTGCACTGGTCAAGGGAGCCGTTGCCGTAGGACAAGTAACGTTTACCGTGAAAACCGGTTTGGTTATTCCACCTGCACTTGCCTCAACCGTCCAAGAAGCAGCTGCATTACCCGGAGTAACCGTATAAGTATCGTCTTGTTTGTTTTCCAAAGAACCTTTAACATCTCCATTAGTGACCCAACTGACCGCCGGTGCGGGATGTGACTGGCCATCCGAAAAGGTAAAGGCGGAAGCGGTGACTGTACCGGTTGCACCGCCTGCCTCCAGATTCAATACGTCTTTATCCAAATCAAATCCGGTTACGGTGACTTCCTGCACATCAATAGTAACGAGTTTCTCGACATTACCATCCAAACTGGTAACGGCAAGGGTAGCTTGGCCTACACTTAAGCCTTCCACAATACAAGTTGTAACCGTACTGGACTGAATAGCAGCGATAGATGCAGAACCGGAAGGAATGACCCAGTTAACTCCTGGGGCTGCACCTGCCGGTAAAAAATCACTCGCCGTAAATTCAATCGTGCCGCCTACAAAAGCAGGAACAACATCGGTGGCGGGTGTCAAATTGAAACCGAGCGCCAACGGACTGCCGGCGCCCGATTTAGCTGCCTGCCAACCGTTGCCGATCCAAACAAAGATACCTTTACCTATTTTTGAACCGGCTGCATCCAACAAATTCTCATTCGTATTGTAAACAACTGTTCCTTCCACTCCGGTACCTGCCAACTGCCAAGCGCCGACAGTAGCCAACGGAACATTCGGCAAAATCAAGCCTAATTTCTGACTGCCTTGCGACAAATCCAAAATGGCTCCGGGTTGAGGATCATCCGTACTGCCGATATTTACCTGCGCATTCATGCTTGCTGCACTCCAAATCAGGAGTGTCAGCATTAAAAAAATCTTTTGCTTCATCTTCTTATTTTTAAACTAATATATTATTGCCCCAAAGGG
>BNYG01000126.1 GCA_026000155.1 Bacteroidia bacterium
TTATTATTTGATTGATGAATTATGCATTAAAAAATATGACTTAATCAAAGAACGACCTATTGAAGAAATCCGGATGACGAAGGAGAATCATAGAGAATCTTATTTTTTTTCTAACCGAGGTAATTTTATCGTAAATGATTCAACTATTGTTTTTGCTTATTTATTTAAAAAACAAATAGATATTTATGATATAAACACGATGAAATTAAAAACTGTGATTACAGATAGCAAAGCATATCCTAAGCCAATCGTTGGTGATTTTCAAAACACCATGCAACATTATACGAATATTGTTGCAGGTAAAAACTTTTTTTACGCTATATATCATGGTATAAATGGAAATCATGCTTCTGATACAGATGTAATGGAAGTGTACGATTATGAAGGAAATGCTGTAAAAAAATATTTATTTGATACCATTCCTTATTTGTTTGAAGTAGATGAATCTAACGGGTATATATATGGATATAATTACTTGTATGAAGATTTTATATTAAAATATCCGTTATGATTTTTTTAAAAAAATATTTGGGCTTCCGATACTGGAAGAATGGTAAAACAATAATTAATAACGACAAAGGGAAAAAAGAGCGGAAAATTGTCCACCCTGAAAAAGCAAGACAATCCACCTGTTGTTGGCTCTCAGGCTTAACATGGTTAAGCATCTCTCGCATTAAAGCTTTAAAATACAGGCTTTAAGAATATGATAAAAATAAAAATATGAAAAGTCTAAAAAATAATATTATTATTGCAATTGTTGTTTTAACAATTGCAACAATAAGTGGATTAAATGTAAGCTTTAACTTACAGAGTAAAAATTTATCAGAGCTTTCTTTGTCTAAAATTGAAGCAATCGCAGATGAATTTGATTATGGTATTACTTGCTCCAGCAGTTGCTCATTTACAGGTCTATGTTACGATTTTGATGGTTATGATGTTATACATGATTTTTGGGGCATCCCAATAGTAACAACTCGTTGTCGCTTTACAGGTTATATGGCTAATAATTGCACATGTAGTACCAGTTATAATCCTATGACCGGATATTAATATTAAATTCAACAACATGCGTAAATTTTATTATTTAATATTTTGCATGGCGTTCCTCTCTTGTTCGCAAAAGGATACAAAAACCGAAAGGACAAGAGAGGCATATTCGCCTGAAATAGATTTGGATAGAAACGACCAAGTTTCTATTGCCGATTTTGTAGAATCGACAGATGTAGTTCAATTGGAAACAACAGACAGTTGTTTTATCAAGCGTATTGATAAAATAATTTATGATAATGACAGGTATTATGTGTTTGACAGGGAGCAAGCCATGCTGTTTTGTTTTGATTCGTTGGGCAAGCTTTTATTCAAAATAAACAGTAAAGGGCAAGGACCTGAAGAATATTTGACTTTGGATGGATTTGATATTGATAATTACAATCAGCAGTTGCTCTTGATTGAGCCTTTCGGGCATTTGCTGACATTTGATTTGAATGGCAAATTTATTTCAAAAATCAGATTGCCACAGCATCCTCCGGCTTATAACGAGGTATATGCTTTGGATAAAGACAAAGTACTGTTGCTTTCCGCAACTGAAAAGCAATTGTTTTACTTTTCAAGAGGGAAGAATGAAATGCTTGATGTCTATAATTTAGGATTTAATGACATTAAATCTACGCTAAATTTGACCTCTATTTTCAGAAGAATATATCAATTCGATGAAACGCTGTTTTATACAAACGCTGTTTACGACCGGATAATTAATCTGTCGGATACAACCGGCTCTCGTTGGGATTTCGGAGAAATGACTAATGCGGAAAAGCAGATAAATAGCCTGTTGGATGAATACAAGCGAGAAATCACAATTGAAAAATTTGACAGGGACAAGACACTTAGAGAAGCTTCTGCCGACCATGTTGCGAAAAAAAAATTGCATTATGAGCTGTTTTTGTGTCATGAAACATCTCGGTATAAAATTTGCTTTCTTTATCGTGGTAATCATCGTATCAGTCATATATTTTATGACAAAAAGAATGGTAGTTATTCTGTTTTTGACAAGACAAACGAAAACATTGAATTTCGATTCAATCCTGTCTTTTCCGGTGAATCACTTATACAAAATTCTTTTGCCGGATTCTCTTTTTATCTAAATCCGGGCAATTACCAAAGTGTTTTGAATGCAAAATGGTTTGACAGGGAGTTGCTTACAGAAGAACAGCGAGCTATTATTGATTCTCACCAAGAAGATGATAATCCTTATTTAATTAAATATAATTTTAAACAATGAAGATAAGTTATTTCATTATTAATCTGTGTATTGTTGCTGTTTTTTTCTGTTCCTCAGTTCGGCGCAGGCTCCAGCCTGCGTCGTGTTAAAAGCAAGGCTCCAGCCTTGCAAATTAACGAGTTGGATATGTAATGAATAGTATAGACATGTATTTTGGATTGGTTATGAGGATATATGATGATTGTGTGTATTTGGAAAGGAATGCCAGCCGGAGGCCGGCTTTTAACAATGACGTAGCGGGGACGCTACGCCAAACGGGG
>BNYG01000127.1 GCA_026000155.1 Bacteroidia bacterium
GTACCCATCATTTAATATTCATTTTTAATTTATAAAAAGTTATGGCAATACAAGAATCACACACAAAGTTTCGCTTTCTTCTCGAGAGCGTGTTCGTATGGAAACCGGCATGCCTGCGTAAGGCGTGCATGGTGCTGGTCTTTGCCCTCTGGGGCCTAACAAGTGCGTTTGCGGAATATTCCTCCAACGGCTGGACTTTTTTCGTTAAAAGCGACGGTACAGCCGCCGTTTCCAAACCGGTCAGCGAACATTGGGAAACCGAATGGTCGGACACCTACGGTTGGATTTCGGTTTTCAAGGGCTACGAAGACCGGATATTGAGCAGTATATCGTGTCCTTCGTCTGTAACGGCGCAAACGATAACTTACAATTCCGAAACGGGAAGTCATGAGCGTCATTATGGACAGTCTTACACCGTATCGGAAGTAAGCAGCGGAATGAACACAGCACAGCGCAATGCAGTGTATAGCGTGTCGTTTGCCAATACGATACATATTATTGGTTATGGCGCTTTCAGTGATTGTGTCAATCTGTCGAGTGTTATTATTCCTTCTTCTATTCAATCCATTGGCCATTACGCTTTTCGTAACGATTCTTCGTTGTTGGAAATCACCATTCCCAATTCCGTTACTTCGATGGGATCGTATGTTTTTTGGAACTGTGCCGGACTGAAAAGTGCTACCATATTAAATGAGGTTATTGGAAGTAATCAATTTATCGGCTGCATTTCACTGGAAAACATTACTCTTTCCGACAATCTCAAAACAATTGGCGGTTCTGCATTTGCCAATTGTCCGAGCGTAAAGCAACTGACGGTTCCTGCTTCGGTAACGACCATTGGCGGCGCTTTTAGCGGCTTGACAGGTTTAAAGGTGTTGAATTTTCATGCCAAAACGATGCCAAGTTCTTGTTTTAGCAATATGGCTATTGAAACGCTGAATTTGGAAGGGGTGGAAACTATCACAAATAGTGCGTTTAGCGGTTGCAGGGAACTGAAAACCGTGACATTGTCCAATTCGCTGAAAACCATTGACCATTACGCTTTTCATAACGATTCTTCGTTGTTGGAAATCACCATTCCCAATTCCGTTGCTTCGATGGGATCGTATGTTTTTTGGAGCTGTGCCGGACTGAAAAGTGCTACCATATTAAATGAGGTTATTGGAAGTAATCAATTTATCGGCTGCATTTCACTGGAAAACATTACTCTTTCCGACAATCTCAAAACAATTGGCGGTTCTGCATTTGCCAATTGTCCGAGCGTAAAGCAACTGACAATTCCGGCTTCGGTAACTACTATTGGCAGCGCTTTAACAGGTTTATCAGGTTTGAAGGTGTTGAATTTTCACGCCAAAACGATGCCCAGCGCTTGTTTTAGCGCTCTACCTATTGAAACGTTGAATTTGGAAGGGGTGGAAACTATCACAAATAGTGCGTTTGCCGGTTGCCAAGAACTGAAAACCGCGACATTATCCAATTCGCTGAAAACCATTGGCCATTATGCTTTCAGAGACAATTCTTCGTTGTTGGAAATTACCATTCCCAATTCCGTTACTTCGATAGAATCGTATGTTTTTTGGAATTGTATTTCCTTACAGCAAGTGACCGTCCGGTGGCAAACGCCTTTGGTGGTTGCAAATAGTGCGTTTAGCGGAGTGACTACACGGTATGTCCGTTTGAATGTTCCCGAAGGTACGGAAACGGCCTACCGTGCCACGCCTGTCTGGCGGGCTTTCCTGATAGAAATGGGGGCTATCGACGCCTATTCGCCCAAAGTAATCGGCAATAGCGGGAGCACATCTATTACCATTTACGGCGGGAAAATAAACGAATCTACTTCCATTCGGCTGTCGCAGGGCGAAACTTCCGTATCAGCCTCCACTGTTTCCCAAACAATGCCCGGACAATATGCCGCCGCTTTCGATTTGCAGAACATCCCCACCGGCATGTACGACCTGCATATACAGCAAACCGGCGTGATTGACACCGTGATTGTCGCCGGAATGAAAGTACAGGGAAGAGTGTATCCGAAAGTGGTTTCGCATATCGAAGGCGCCAGCCGCATGCGCACCGGTTTTACTACTACTGCCTATTTGACTTTGCAAAACACGGGCAATACGGATGCTTTTGGCGTAAATGCTTATATTACAGTCCCTTCGCATATTGAAACCACTATCAATAATCGCCGCGATTACCGGGAAGTGATGGATGCCGCACAATCGTTTAATTTCTATTGCGAAGAATTCGGGCGAAGCTATTCCATTCCGAATGAAGACATTGCCGCGCTGGCGGATTGGCTTGATTTGTCGGATTTTGCCGTGGATTCTGTGTTTGGAACTCCTTTCGCCGGCAAGATATATCCAATTTATGTGCCGAAGGTGGCAGCAGGCAGCAGCATTCGTATTCCCATCCAATTCAAACCGCTTGTCAACAGCGCAGATGCAAAAATTATCAGCGGAGTATATACGCCGA
>BNYG01000128.1 GCA_026000155.1 Bacteroidia bacterium
ATTTTGCGTTTCTTTTCCGGCTCTTTCACGCCGGCTAATTCGGTGTAAAAATAGTCTTTGGCATCAATTCCCAGCACATGCAAACCCAGGTGCTCGTAATCTTTCAGGACTTTTTCAAATTCGTTTTTCCGCAAAAGGCCGTTATCCACGAAAATACATGTCAGGTTTTTGCCGATGGCTTTGTTCAGCAACACTGCACTGACCGAAGAATCGACTCCGCCCGAAAGCGCCAAAATAACTTTATCATTTCCTACTTGTTCCTTTAATTTAGCAACGGTCAATTCGATAAAATTGGCAGGAGTCCAATCTTTTTTAGCTCCGCAGATATGCAGGAAATTATCCAGAATCGTCATGCCGATGGACGTATGAAACACTTCGGGATGGAACTGAACGCCCCAGGTTTTTTCGCCCTCAATGCGGTAAGCTGCACAAGATACATCTTCCGTATGGGCGATAATGGTAAAATAATCCGGGATTACCGTAATCGTATCGCCGTGGGACATCCACACTTGCGAATGATCCGGTATAGTTTGCATCAAAAGATCATCTTTTTCCACCGGATTCAACATCGCGCGTCCGTATTCGCGGCTGTCGCCTTTTTCTACTTTTCCACCGGAAATATAGGCCAAATATTGCGCTCCGTAACAAATCCCCAATATAGGATATTTTCCTCGAATCGCTGCTAAATCCGGTTTGAATGCTTCCGGGTCATTGACCGAAAAAGGACTGCCGGAAAGGATGACTCCGATAATGGAACCGTCTTTTTCCGGAAACTTATCATAAGGAACAATTTCGCAATAGGTGTTCAGTTCGCGCAAGCGGCGGCCAATCAACTGGGTCGTTTGTGAACCGAAATCAAGAATGATGATTTTTTCCATTATTTTATATGCTGTTTAGTTTGCAAAAGTACATCATTCCTTTCAAACACACAATATGAAAAATCAACAGTATATCCAAATTAGTGACTGGTAATTAAAGCAGCTCGATATGCCGGCGTTGTTTTTCAAAAAATTCCGATTGCATGATTTCATTCTGTTGAGTAATACCTATTGACTGTCTTTTCAGGTAGTTAAGTTCTCTTTTCTGGATCTCGCAAAGCTGCGGATCATTAAGGATGATTTGCGATATCGTATTGAGCCGGAAGATCGATTGGCAGAAATCTCCTAATTGTACCAATCCTTTATTAGAATAGATAGATAAGTAAATAGATAAATAGATAAAACCTGAATCTCCCTTTTTGGCTATTTGTTCATAATGATTGATTAAACCGGACAGTTCCTCTTTCAACAGAAGCCTTTCCTCGTTCGTAATCAATTTCTTATAATGATAATATTGGATGTCTCTGACTAAGTTCTCAAACACATGGACGTCTAAAATGATTTCCATTTTATCCGTTTGCCGGATTCCTGTGCCGATTTTTTCTTTCAACTTCTCCAATTCCGAAGGAAAAAACAGTTCGGAGAAAGTTTGTGCAGGGAAATCTTCGCTATTTTGGCATAACCATTGATAATAACCGAATTTGAAAAGCAAGGGAAAGTTTACAAAAAAGACAGGATGAAAGCTATTGATAGCCAGAATCATTCCCTTCGGTTCCCGACTCAACACCCGGTCGTAAAGCGGTTCGAGCAACGATTGGAAAATCCGTGGCCAGGCGCCGGTTTCAATTAATTTCAGGTCTTTGGCTACCGTGTTTTGAAAGAGTTTGTTGGAATCGACAATATCGTCTATGGACGCATTCACGGACACGGCTATTTTTATTATTTCCTCCGCCGTAAAAGACATGTCCCCTCTAATCCGGCGATAAACCGATTCCCTGCCCAATCCCAATAACTCCATTAAATAAGACGACGCTTTGAAGCCTTTAGGGATATGATTTAAAAGATGAACGACCAAAAGGTCATATAACTGTTTTTCTATTCCTTGACCCATTCTGTTTCCGAAAATTCCTACACAAATATAGTCCTTTTATTATCACCAAAAATGCGAAAAAAGAAGTAAATTCGGGACTTTTTTGGTGTAAAATGAAAAAAATTCCACTTTTTCAGGCATTTTTCAGACATTACAGGCTATTTTATGCAAAAAATGAGGATTTCAGGATAAAACATACTGATACCGGGAAAACTTTTCTCCTTTTTCCTTAAAAACAGGGAATAGTCCGGAATATTTTCACGGCCGGAATGAATTTTTTTACGGAACTTTGCCCCTGTCTTTGTGAAAAGGTCAGATTGAAAAAGGCAGATCATTCGGAGCTATATAAATTCTTTATCATTTTTTTCATTTTTTTTTCATTCAACGCTACAAACGAATGACTGCCTTTTTTTGATGATTCTGTTGGCTATGATTAAACTCATACTTAACAGAATCAATTTATAAAATTTAAACAGTTACTTAATGAAAAATAACTAATAAGGAATGGAAACGACAAAAAGCGAAGAAGAATATTATTATCAGATAGTATATTCTGAT
>BNYG01000129.1 GCA_026000155.1 Bacteroidia bacterium
CGCAATCCCCTGCTAATCGTTAAACACTTATTAACGGACATCATGGGGTGGCGGGTCAAGCCCGCCATGACAGAATTTTCATTATGCTTTATAATTTCTCTGTTGTCTAACTACAAACTCGTAATCCAATGCTTCTTTTACCAATTCCGGCTTTTTGTCATCGCCTTCGTATTTCCAGCAGGATGCGTAAGAATAATGTTCATCATCGCGCAGGGCTTCCCCTTCCGGCGTCTGGTATTCTTCACGGAAATGACCGCCGCACGATTCGTTCCGGTTCAAACCGTCCAAGGCCATCAATTCGCCTATTTCGATGAAATCGGCTACACGCAAGGCTTTTTCCAATTCCGTATTCAAGGTATTGGGTTCGCCCGGGATAAATACATTCGACCAGAATTCTTTTTTCAAGGCTTGCAATTCTTTCAAAGCCTTTTCCAAGGATTCTTTGGTACGCGCCATCCCTACATTGTCCCACATGATATGACCTAATTCCTTGTGAATGGAATCGACCGAACGCTTTCCTTTGATACTCATTAAAGTAGCCACCTTGTTTTCCACGGCTTTTTCCGCTTCGGCAAATTCGGGTAAATCTACACTGAAACGCGGAACCTGAATCTGGTCGGCCAAATAATTCTGAATCGTATAAGGAAGTACGAAATAACCGTCCGCCAAACCTTGCATCAAAGCGGAAGCGCCCAAACGGTTGGCTCCGTGGTCGGAGAAGTTGGCTTCGCCGATAGCGAAACAGCCCGGAACAGTCGTCATCAATTCGTAATCCACCCAAAGTCCACCCATCGTGTAATGGATAGCCGGAAAAATCATCATCGGCGTTTCGTAAGGATTTTCGTCCACAATTTTTTCGTACATCTGGAACAAGTTACCGTATCGGGCTTCTACTGTCTTCAATCCCAAGCGGTTGATGGCTTCGGAGAAATCCAGATATACCGCCAGACCGGTATTGTTGACACCGAAACCGGCATCGCACCGTTCTTTAGCCGCGCGGGAAGCCACATCGCGGGGAACCAGGTTTCCGAAAGCCGGATACCTTCTTTCCAGATAATAATCGCGGTCTTGTTCCGGAATCTGCGTCGGTTTTAATTTCCCTTCGCGAATCGCTTTTGCATCTTCTATCTTTTTAGGAACCCAGATACGACCGTCGTTCCGAAGGGATTCGGACATCAAAGTCAGTTTGGATTGAAATTCGCCGTGAACCGGAATACAAGTCGGGTGAATCTGCGCAAAAGCGGGATTGGCAAACAAAGCGCCTTTGCGGTAGCATTGCATAGCGGCCGAACCATTGGAATTCATGGCATTGGTAGAAAGGAAAAAAGCATTTCCGTAACCGCCCGAACCGATGACTACGGCATGAGCCGAAAAGCGTTCGATTTTTCCGGTTACTAAATTACGAGCGATAATTCCGCGGGCGCGGCCTTCCACAATCACCAAATCCAACATTTCGTAACGGGTAAACAGTTTTACACTGCCTTTGTGCACTTGACGGCTCAAAGCCGAATAAGCGCCCAACAACAATTGTTGCCCGGTTTGACCTTTGGCATAAAACGTACGGGAAACCTGTGCCCCGCCAAAGGAACGGTTGTCCAACAGACCACCGTATTCGCGGGCAAACGGAACGCCTTGCGCCACACACTGGTCGATAATACTGTTGGAAACTTCCGCCAAACGATAAACATTGGCTTCGCGGGCGCGGTAGTCACCCCCTTTAATGGTATCGTAAAATAAACGGTAAACCGAGTCGCCGTCGTTTTGATAATTCTTGGCTGCATTGATACCGCCTTGTGCTGCAATGGAATGCGCCCGGCGGGGTGAATCCTGAATACAGAAATTCAAGACATTGAAACCCAATTCTCCCAGGGAAGCGGCAGCCGAAGCGCCTGCCAAACCTGTTCCCACCACAATAATATCCAAGCGGCGTTTATTCGCCGGATTAACCAACTTTTGGTGGTCTTTATAATTTGTCCACTTGTCGGCCAATTGGCCCTGTGGTATTTTTGCTTCTAATTTTGTCATATTGTTTATTTAATTTGTTTCTGTCATTGCGGGCTTGACCCGCAATCTCCTGCTAATCGTTAATAAGTGTTTAACGGACATCTTGGGATTGCGGGTCAAGCCCGCAATGACAAAGTATATCAACTACAACAGAAATGTTTAATCGTGAAAAAAACCGGCACCACTGCAAAACCTACCATAATAATAGTAGCCAGCACATTAGAGATAAACTTCAAGCGAGGGAACCAGGTCTTGTTATTCAAGCCCAAGGTTTGGAACGCGCTCCAGATACCGTGTGTCAGGTGGAACCAAATGGCTACCAGCCATGCAAGATAGATTAGGGTGTAAACCGGACAATCGGAAAACAAGCCGATTACCAATCTCGAGCCTTCTTTTACAGCGCCTTCCAAATGCAGCAATTCTTTGAATTGCATATTGTACCAGAAGTTCCACA
>BNYG01000130.1 GCA_026000155.1 Bacteroidia bacterium
TGGTTATTGAGCATACGTTCGCCTTAAGATCGAGTCTCGTGATAGTTCTGCAAAATCTATAGCAGTTAATAAAGTCAACTTTCGATGCGTCGTGTTATTACATACTTCTCTGACAGCGTAGCCGGTTTGTAGCCGACCCGTCTTTTTTTTCGATAATTCCCGCTGATCCTTTCCACCAAGCAGTAATCGACTTCAAATCGTTATTATCCATATATATGTTGTCTGTCCAGTAGTTCTCGTGTCCTATTGCAACCCAACCACCACCACCGATCGGATTCGCATCGAACAGGGCGAATAATTGCCCAATCGACGGCGGTGTCCAACCAGTCGGACAAGACTGCAAAGCGGCGACGACACCCGTTACACTGCTCTCGGTTGGGTACCAGCACGTCCCGCCGGCATACCTGGACCCACTATTAAAGTGAGCGCATGCCGCATCGCCCGGATTAGAGCTTGTCAAGTTGTTGAGTGCAGTCTTATCAGCCGCGCTCATCAATCCTGCCACCGATGTTGTCGCGGTCGGGATAGCAGCTATATTCGCTTTAACATAAGCCGTGGTTGCGATTTGTGTCGTATTTGTAGCAGTAGCCGCCGTCGGAGCGGTTGGTGTGCCGGTAAGTGCTGGAGACGCCAAGTTAGCTTTCAAATTGTCAGCCGTGGTAACAAATGCGGTGGTAGCAAGCTGCGTCGTGTTTGTGCCGGCACCTGCAGTGGGTGCGGTGGGCGTTCCGGTGAAACCCGGCGATGTAAACATGGTTGCTTTACTTTCGTTAGTAACATTGTTCAAGGCAAGCGCCGTTTTAACCTGTGCAACCGTCAAATCAGCCGGAGCTGCTGCAGCTGCTGTATTATTACCCTTGAAAGTGTTAGCAGGCATAGTGGCCAAGTTGCTATTGGCTAATGCCGGAAGATCCGTTGCAACGATCGCTCTAAAGGCCGGTACGCCGGCTGCGGCATTAGGCGCTGCCATAAACGTCTTGGCTGTTTGTGACGGCATGGTTGGAACCGGGGTTGTCACCGTGCCGGTGAAAGTCGGATTTGCTGAGTTTGCCTTCAAATTCAACGCCGCTTGTGTAGCTGTTGATACCGGCTTATCAAGATCGGACGTGTTATCAACATTTTGCAAAGCAAGCAATGCTTTGGTTTCAGCCACAGTCAAATCTTTAGCAGTAGCTGCAGCTGCCGTGTTATTACCCTTGAAAGTGTTAGCAGGCATAGCGGCCAAGGTGCTATTGGTTATTCCAGGAAGATCAGTCGCAACAATTGTTCTAAAAGACGGTACTCCGTTGCGGTCAGTGGGTGCTGCCATAAACGTCTTGGCTGTTTGTGACGGCATGGTTGGAACAGGGGTTGTCACCGTTCCGGTGAAAGTCGGATTTGCTGAGTTTGCCTTCAAATTTAACGCCGTTACAACAGCACCAGCCGTTGGATAAGTTGTAGCAGTCGTAGAAGTTCCAACTGCAGTGGCACGATTGGATACTTGTTCTGCAGTTGCCAACTTTGTACTGTCGGCGCCGGTTGCCAATTTAACGGCAGCAGCCGATTTACCGGCTGCTACCGCCGTGTTCACAAATGCCGTAGTTGCTAATTGCGTGTTATTAACGGTTGCAACTGCTGTGGGTGCGGTTGGCGTTCCGCTGAAACCCGGAGAGACCAAGTTAGATTTCGCATTTAACGCCGTTTGTGTAGCAGTTGATACCGGCTTGTTCACATCTGACGTGTTATCTACATTACTCAAACCTAAGGAGGCTTTAGTCGGAAGATTTACACTAATCGTGCCGTCAGCCAGAACCGTTACGCCTGTGCCGATCTTCACTCCACCAAGCGCCGAGGCTGTGGCGGCAGTAAGCGTGAAAGTTTCACCGGGAGCGCCCAGCTTGATCCAAGTGGAACCGTCATAAGAATAAACACCGGAGTTTGCCGGCGTTCCTGCGTCATTCAGGTAAACCAGATTTCCCGGCTTCCTCATGTCACTGCCTGCACCCGGGAGCGCAGTCACTCTTGGGAGCAGCAAACCTCCCTCGTCGGTTGCACCACTTAAGTCCAACACTGTTCCCGCAACGGGATTCACTCCATCAACTCCGCTAATAGCGACCTGAGCCTCTGCGGTTGACCAATGTCCGGCTACCAATAAGGCGGTAACCGCAATTATCGAAAAAAATACTTTTTTCATTTTCTTTTAAATTTAAATGAATGAAAACTAAATATAAATAATATGCAGATATAATTATTTTTAGAATATATTTTATAAATGAAAGTGAAAAATAGGCAAATAAAAAAGCTCTTTGAGGGAACACTTTATACAAAAGAATGAAAAAAATGAAATTAAAGTTTTTTGAATACGCAACACTTAATTCGTTCCTATCAAAGAGCTTATGCTGATTTATTTGAACTATTTCGATATACAAATGTAAGTACATTATTTCTTTTTCATGGTTCGTTTAATGACAAT
>BNYG01000131.1 GCA_026000155.1 Bacteroidia bacterium
GTCTATCTTTGCATCAATAAAATCTATTTGATATGAATATTCAACAATTGGAATATATAATTGCCGTCGATAATTTCCGGCATTTTGCCAAAGCGGCAGAAGTATGTTGTGTTACACAACCCACTTTAAGTATGATGATTCAGAAATTGGAGGACGAATTAGACGTAAAAATATTTGACCGGACAAAGCATCCGGTGGAGCCTACGACCATCGGAAAACAGATTATCGAGCAGGCACGTATTTCGTTAAAGTACTTTAAACAAATAAAAGAAGTAGCAGAAAATGAACAAGATACAGTGAAAGGAAGTTTCAAATTGGGTATCATTCCAACCATTGCCAATTATCTTGTTCCGGTACTGCTTCATCAACATCATACCGCTTACAACGAAATTGAACTGACTTTGAAAGAAAGTACAACGAGCAATCTTATCAAGGAGATATTGAACGGAACCTTGGATGGGGGAGTGTTGGCAGGTCCGCTCAATCATCCCGGATTGATTGAATATCCGGTTTATTACGAAAAATTTTATGCGTATGTGTCGCCTTTGGATGATGTTTACAAAGAAAAAGAAATCAATTTAGATGAAATAGACATCCAGGCAGTTTGGTTATTGGAAAACGAACATTGTTTGAGAGGTCAGATTGAACGCTTGTGCCAATTGAAGAAAAAATCGTATGCCGGCGACGCTCACGCTATCCGGTATGAATCGGGCAGCATTGATACGCTTATTCATGTGGTCGATTATAATCCCGGCTTTACGATAATTCCGGAGATGCATGCCATGGGTTTGAGCGAGGAAAAACAGGAAAATTTACGTGCATTCAAGAATACGACGGCTGTCCGGGAGGTCAGTTTAGTGATCAGTACAGAGTATGTTCGCAAAGCGATGTTGAACAGCATTTTGGAAATTATCAAGCGTTCTGTTCCCAAATCCATGCAAGACCCGAAATTAAAAGCGTACGTAGTTGATTTGTAGTTGTATTTTTATTAACTTTGACCATTTATTTTTGACAGAATTTTTTTAATATTTATATCATTATGAAACAAACACGTAGTATTTTTAGCTTATTGCTTATTTTTGTTCTTTTTTCTTGCACACAAAAGAAGCAAGAAACCGCTGTTAATCAGCAAGATATTCCGGTCATTCTGCAAGAACATCCGGATAAAGCTTTATTCACCAAATTAACTGACGGAACTGCCGAATTTCTTCCCTTGTTCAACGGTACGGATTTGTCGGGTTGGTACTCTTTTACCGACAAAGGCGGATTAAACAACGATACCGTACAGCAATTTACGGTAGAGGACGGCGTTTTGCATTTCCATGGCGAGCCGTTTGGTTATTTGGCTACCAATAATTCATACAAAAACTTTTACCTGAAAGTTGTGTTCCGTTGGGGTGAAGCCAAATATCCTCCCCGTTTGGACCATGCGCGCGACAGCGGTATTATGTACCATTTTGAGGAAGGTGCAGAAAACGCCATTTGGCCGGCAGCCATCGAATGTCAAGTACAGGAAAATGATTGTGGTGATTATTACCTGAATGGAGGCACTTCCGGAACTTCACCCAATGGCTCAGGAGGCAGATTTATCCGCACAGCCAATTACGAAAATCCCAATCCGGAATGGAATACGATTGAAATCATAGCCTTGGATAATAAATCGGAACATTATGTGAATGGACATTTGGTTAATCAGGCAACCAATCTCAGCGTTTGCAATGGCAGAATTCTTTTGCAAACAGAAGGTGCGGAGATTTACTTCCAATCGGTTGAGTTATTGCCTCTGAAGTAAACCTTAAAGTAAACCTGTCATTTATTGATAACCTGTCATTGCGGGCTTGACCCGCAATCCCATGATGTCCGTTAATGAGTGATTAACGATTAGCAGAGGATTGCGGGTCAAGCCCGCAATGACAGGTTTCTCTTTAGTTTTAATTGATTATCCGAATAATTCTTTGAAAGCTTCTTCGACTTTCCGTACTGCTTTTATTTGAATATTCAGTTTTTTAGCATCAAAACCTTTGAGGTTGTTTTGAGGAATCAGGATTTTGTTAAATCCTAATTTCTCTGCTTCTAATATCCTCTGTTCGATACGATTAACCGGCCGGATTTCACCTGATAGTCCAACTTCGCCGCACATACAGACTTCTCTTTCAATGGACACATCCAAGTTAGAGGAAAGGATAGCTGCAATTACCGCCAAATCCATGGCCGGGTCATTCACCCGCAATCCGCCGGCAATATTTAGGAAGACATCTTTTTGTCCCAATTTAAATCCGACTCTTTTCTCCAAGACAGCCAGCAACATATTCATCCGGCGAATATCGAAACCGGTGGCGCTTCGCTGGGGTACTCCGTAAGCGGCAGTACTAACCAAGGCTTGCGTTTCAATCAAAAAAGGTCTAACTCCTTCAATAGCAGCTGCT
>BNYG01000132.1 GCA_026000155.1 Bacteroidia bacterium
ATGCAATTCCGTAAATGGTGGGAAACATCAGCGACATGCAGGCCGAAATGGCTACCAAACAATACAGACCGATCATGCCGTGTATGAAAATAGTCCCTAAAGTACACAAAATACCGCCAATGGCTAAGCATGTCAGCAATACGCTCGGTTGGATATATTTTAAAAGGAAAGTACAAATAAACCGGCTGGTAACAAAAATAGCCATCGCCACCATATTATATCCTTGAGCGGTAGCTTTGGGCATTCCTAATTCGGCTCCGGCATATTGGATGATAAAAGTCCAAACCATAATCTGTACTCCAACATAAAACACTTGTGCAACGACCGACCGGACATAGCGTTTATTGGCAAGAAGCCGCCGGACAATACTACCCGTCGAAGATTTTTCCTCGCTCCTGTTGATTTGGGGTAATTTGGCAATAGCAAATATAATTAAAAAGACCAATACGACTCCCCCAAGCATCAAGTACGGACCACTGACAATATCGAGATCGGATTGTTGAATAACAGCCAATGCATTGGGATCGGTTTGGCTAAGCGCCGTCCGTTCGGCTTCGGTAGCCGGATTGAGTCGCGAAAGGATCAATTCTTTGGCTATCAGCATACCCGTCAAGGAGCCGATGGGATTGAACGCTTGTGCAAAATTGAGGCGGCGGGTCGCTGTTTCTTCCGAGCCTAATGACAAAATGAACGGATTGGAGGTCGTTTCAAGAAAAGCCAAACCGCAGGTCATCACAAAATAAGCGAGGAGAAAAACCCCGAAAGCCATCGCATTTCCCGCAGGAATAAAAAGCAGGCATCCCACAGCATACAAGGCCAATCCGACTAAAATGCCGTTTTTATAATTGAATTTTTGAATAAAGAGAGCGGCCGGAATAGCCATGAAACAATAGCCCCCGTAAAAAGCGAATTGCACCAACGAACTTTCAAAATTGCTGATTAACAATATGTTTTTGAATGCGGCTACCATTGGATTGGTAATGTCGTTGGCAAAGCCCCACAAAGCGAATAGACTTGTCACCAGAATAAAGGGAAACAAATAGTTTTGCCCTTGCTTTCCCCGGAACAGGGAAACATTTTTTTTAGTATCTTCCATGAGATGTTTGTGTTTAAGATAACAAGCCCCAAAGATAGTAATATTATCGATATTATTTGTATTTTTGTGCTCTCAAATTAAAATAATAAAACAAAATACAAATGGCAAAAGAACTTACTTCTCGGAGCGAAAACTATTCTCAATGGTACAATGATTTGGTTATCAAGGCGGATTTAGCGGAAAATTCCGCTGTGCGCGGTTGTATGGTCATCAAACCCTACGGATATGCCATCTGGGAAAAAATCCAACGGCAATTGGACGATATGTTCAAGGAAACCGGGCATGTCAATGCTTATTTTCCGTTATTTATACCTAAATCTTTTTTCAGTAAAGAAGCCAGCCACGTGGAAGGTTTTGCTAAAGAATGTGCCGTAGTAACGCATTACCGGCTAAAAAACGATCCCAACGGAAAAGGTGTGATTGTCGATCCGGAAGCCAAATTAGAAGAAGAATTAATCGTTCGTCCGACTTCGGAAACCATTATCTGGAATACCTACAAAGGATGGAAACAATCCTATCGCGATTTGCCGCTTTTAGTCAATCAATGGGCGAATGTGGTTCGCTGGGAAATGCGCACCCGTTTGTTTTTACGGACAGCCGAATTTCTCTGGCAGGAAGGTCACACGGCGCATGCCACCCAGGAAGAAGCGGTAGAAGAAACTGTAAAAATGCTGAATGTATATGCCGATTTTGTGGAAAATTACATGGCTGTACCGGTCATCAAAGGAGTAAAAACACCAAATGAACGTTTTGCCGGCGCGTTGAATACCTATTGCATCGAAGCCCTGATGCAAGACGGAAAAGCCTTGCAGGCAGGCACTTCCCATTTCCTGGGACAAAATTTTGCGAAAGCCTTCGATGTGCAGTTTTTGGATAAGGACGGCAAAAGGGATTACGTCTGGGCAACCTCCTGGGGAGTTTCCACCCGCTTGATGGGCGCCTTGATCATGGCCCATTCGGATGATAACGGA
This sequence comes from Bacteroidia bacterium, assembly GCA_026000155.1. Classification (GTDB taxonomy): domain Bacteria; phylum Bacteroidota; class Bacteroidia; order Bacteroidales; family Azobacteroidaceae; genus Azobacteroides. The sequence continues at coordinate 2,068 of BNYG01000132.1, forward strand.
TTGGTTTTGCCACCAAAGTTGGCGCCTTATCAGGTGGTGATTGTGCCGATTTTCAAGGATGAGGCCGGGTTAGACTCCATTAATCTTAAGGTACTTAAGATACTTAAGGAGCTTAAGGAGCTTAAGATTTCCGTGAAATACGACAACAGCGACAATAAAAAGCCAGGATGGAAATTTGCCGAATATGAATTGAAAGGAGTGCCGGTGCGTTTGGCTATGGGCGCCCGCGATCTGGAAAACGGGACTGTTGAAGTTGCTCGCCGCGATACTTTGACGAAGGAAACCGTTTCGGTAGAAAATATTGCTTCTTATGTGCAAAATCTGTTAGAAGATATTCAAGAAAATATCTACCGG
>BNYG01000133.1 GCA_026000155.1 Bacteroidia bacterium
ATATTTAATATGTTTTAATTCAACTATTTAAAAAATAATCTTCTTTTTTTTTGTTTTTAATAAAACAAAAACATATATTTGCAGAATAATACCGTTAAGCACATTCAATCAATTTCATGGAGAACGCTTTTTTGCAGACGTATGTATCAGTGGACTGTGTCGTTTTTGGATTCGACAAGGGCCAACTGAATGTTTTATTGGTGCAACGCAACACGCCATCCTCCGCCGTGAACGGTTTGAAACTGCCCGGCAGCCTGATTTATCAACAGGAAGATGCCGATGCGGGCGCTTACCGCGTTTTGAATGAATTGACCGGTATCAAAAAAATCACTTTGCGGCAATTCAAAAGTTTTACTTCTCCCGCCCGGACTGCCAATAAAGACGATGTCGCCTGGTTGGAAACGACTTACCGCAACAAAATCGACCGCTTGATTACGATTGCTTATTTGTCGCTGGGCAAAACCAATCGCAAACTCAATCTGGTGTCGAAATATAAAACCGTCAGTTGGCGCCCCCTTTCGGAATTGCCTGCCATGCCTTTCGACCACAAACAAATTGTGGAAGAGGCTTTGAATGAGATCCGTAGCTGGGTGGAAATGGAACCGGCGATTTTGTTCGAACTCTTGCCGGTAAAATTTACGGTTGCCGACCTCCGGCGTTTGTACGAAGAAATTTATCACCGGAAACAGGATGTCCGCAATTTTCATAAAAAAATAATCCGGATGGAATATATTGTTCCCCTGGAAGAAAAACAGGAAAATGTATCGCACCGGGCGGCAAGGTATTACAAATTCGACCGCGTGATTTATAATAAACGAAAAATAGGATTATAATATGTATTTATTAGGGTATGACATTGGTAGTTCTTCCGTTAAAGCGTGTTTAGTGGAAGCAGAATCGGGGAAAATCGTTGCATCGGATTTTTTCCCTAAAGTTGAAATGCAGATCATTGCCAAAAAACCGGGATGGGCGGAACAAGAACCGGAATCGTGGTGGGCCAACCTGAAATTGGCGCACGAATCGGTCATGGCGCAATCGGGAGTCAGCGGCGAAGAAATCAAAGCCATCGGTATTTCCTGGCAAATGCATGGTTTGGTGCTGGTGGATAAAAACAAAAAAGTGCTGCGCCCCGCCATTATCTGGTGCGACAGCCGGGCGGTTCCTTACGGTGAAAAAGCGCTGGAAGCCATCGGAAAAGAAAAATGCTTGTCCCATTTGTTAAATTCCCCGGGCAATTTTACGGCCTCCAAATTGGCGTGGGTCAAAGCCAATGAACCGCAAATCTACGGGCAGATAGACAAATTCATGCTGCCCGGCGATTACATCGGCATGCGCTTAACCGGCGATATTGTAACGACGGTGGAAGGACTGTCGGAAGGTATTTTCTGGGATTTCAAAGAAAACAAACTTTCCAAAGACGTATTGAATTATTTCGGTTTCGACAAAAGTTTCGTTCCCGATGTCCGTCCTACGTTTGGCGTTCAGGGAGAAGTTTCCGCCGCAACCGCTAAAGAATTAGGATTGAAAGAAGGAACTCCGGTTTGTTACCGTGCAGGCGACCAACCCAACAACGCCCTTTCGCTGAACGTATTCAATCCGGGTGAAATTGCTTCTACGGCAGGCACTTCCGGTGTAGTATATGGGGTATTGGGACAAGTGAACTACGACCCCTTATCCCGTGTCAATACCTTTGCCCATGTCAATCACACCGCCGAACAGACTCGTTTGGGCGTGTTGTTGTGCATCAACGGCACCGGTATTTTGAATTCGTGGATTAAAAAGAATGTGGTTCCGCCGGGAATTTCTTATAACGATATGAATCAATTGGCTTCGCAATCGCCGATTGGAAGCAAAGGTTTGTCTATCATTCCTTTTGGAAACGGCGCCGAACGCATCTTGGAAAACAAAGAAACCGGATGTTCCATTCACGGCATTAATTTTAATATTCACAATCAATCGGATATTATTCGCGCCGCTCAGGAAGGCATTGTCTTTTCTTTCCAATACGGTATCGAAATCATGGCCGGTATGGGTATGGATATCAATATTATCCGTGCCGGAAATGCCAACATGTTTTTGAGTCCGGTTTTCCGACAGACGCTGGCAAGCATTAGCGGAGCTATCATTGAATTGTATGATACGGACGGAGCCGCCGGAGCCGCCAAAGGAGCCGGAATCGGAGCCGGGATTTACGCTTCCAATAAAGAAGCATTCGCCAGTCTTGAAAAATTAGCGGTAATCGACCCGGAATTGGAAGAAAGAGCGCAATACGAAGAGGCGTATGCACGGTGGAAAAGCCACTTGTAGCCTCTAAACTGTCATGGCGGGCTTGACCCGCCATCCCATGAATATCGTTAAACACTTATTAACGATTAGCAGGGGATTGCGGGTCAAGCCCGCAATGACAAAATGATGAA
>BNYG01000134.1 GCA_026000155.1 Bacteroidia bacterium
GGTTCTCTGCCGACCCACATACCTGTCTTATAACCGGAAACGTACAGATAAGACACATATTCCCAATCGGAACGGTGCATGTTGAATCCGGTACCGTTCGCTTTGGTGTATGCGGTAGCCTTCTCTAATGAAGGTGAACCCGGAAGTCCTGAATTGGCCCAATATTTCGGGTCTATTTTAACATTTTCAATACGTCCGATGTCGGTACATACATGGACTTCGATTCCTGCATGAAGGGCGGTTATGTAGCTGTTCAACACATAATGCAGTTCGCTCGGAGCTGAAAAAGGCGGTAATGCCGCGTATTTCTTTAACGATTTCAGAACTTCCGTTCAATTCAACGGCGTGGATTTCACCGGCCCTATCGTCAGCGACGGCAGCGATGGAGTGATATCCTTTGAAAGCTGTACGTTTGACAAATACAGCGATTATGCACTTAAAATAAACAGCGGCAATGTACTGCTTTCTCAGTGTGATTTTAAACAACCGGCCGGTCATGTGATTTTGGGGGCAAACACGAATACGCTCCAATCGGTGAATTCCGGCAATAAACGCAAATTGGACGTCAAAAATAACAGCAAGTCCGCCAAAGTGGAGATTGTGACCGGTAATGAATATGTATTTGAATCGATTCCTAAAAATATAAAAACAGACATAGGCAAACACCCGAGACCGGCTTCAAACAAAGTTATAAAAGCCAATTTGGCAAAAGCAACAGGCTTTAACAACAATGCCCCCACACAAGATGTATCAGCCGAATTGCAGGCAGCGCTCAATGCCGTGAAGACTGCCGGAGGTGGTACTTTGTATCTGCCGGGTGGAAGATATTTGGTGAACAGTCCTGTTAAAATTCCTTCAGGCGTTGAATTGAGAGGAACATGGGATGTGCAGCATCATACGCAAAGCGGTGGCTCTGCAATATTTACAACTTACGCAGGCGGCGCTGCCGGTGAAAAAGGCGCTTCACTCATACAATTAGAGGAAAACGCCGGTATCAGAGGAATTAATATCGTGCAACTTAACCTCGTATCCGACGGTTTCAGCGCCCAGAATCCAAGAACAGCTCCTTTCCTGATACAGGGTCAAGGTAAAAACGTATATATAGTTAATGTGACTGTACCGCTGGGCGATAAAGGAATAGACCTCGCTTCATACAACACCGGCGGGCATTATGTGGATTATTTTGCAGGCGTGCTCGTAAGAGCCGGTATTTGGGTCGGCGGAGGCGCAGAAGGCGGATTTATCCGGAATATGCAGTTCAATCCGCATTACGGCTCAAGACTTCCGGAAGGCGGTCAAGGATACCCGAATGTATCGATGACGCGCTTTGTACAATCCAATTGCAGCGCGCTTAAATTTGCCGATGTTAAAAACCAGACGATTTTCAACAATTTCGTTTACGGTTCCATATACGGTATTCATTTCCTGAAAGATGCCATAACCGGTAAGAATCCGGGACAAATGACGGTGATAGGTCATGGTTCCGACGGATGTACCTTTTCTTTATTTGTAGAAGATGCCGACAAAAACACCAAAATCGTTGCCATCAACTCCGAATTGGTGAATACACAAATTACCTCACAGCCTGTCCGGTCGTATGTTCTTATGGGCGACAAAGTGAAAACGGATAAAGTGCATCCGGATGCTCAACTGATCCTGTACAACAGCGCCTTTTGGGGCAGTCCTATCATTGGAGCCATCATCAATAACGGTACCGTGCGTATCCAACAAGGGAACTACACAAGGAGCGGCGCTCCCGGCATAGACAACAGAGGCGGAAAAGCGCATGTTTATACTACTTATTTTGCACAGCCGATGACAGGGGAAGGCAGGGCAACCAGAGATATCAGCGAAGCTGTTGCCGCAGGGGATAACGTGTATGCGAAGTTGCATGCCGCCGGTATCTCAACGGAACTCACCAACAACTATTATACTTCCGGTTTGAAAGATAAAAAAGAAGGAGCAGGCAAGATTTACGGATCTGATGTTGTTTCCGGGAAAAAGTAATATTCTCACTAATTTTTCTATCTTTTAAAAATTGAACAGGAGATGTCGAACGAAACGAACGGCATCTCCTGTTTTACTGAGTCAGATTATCTGAAATTTATTTTACAAGCACTTTCTGCTTTACACCATTGACTGAAACGATATAAAATCCGGAAGTCAATGGAATGCTTAGATTTCCTGTTTAAGGGGGGCAGAACGAAAAGTAATAAAAGAAAAACAACAAGAAACAACCATACAACCGCATCAGACAAAGGATTAACCGCATACAGATGTAAGCCTGTTTGAAAAACGAAACGTTTACTTTGCTTTACATTCGGTTTACATTCAAGAACTATTTGAACGCTGTTTGAGCCGGAAACGTTTACACCTCACAACAAAATACAGACATTTTCAGCCTATTTCTCC
>BNYG01000135.1 GCA_026000155.1 Bacteroidia bacterium
TTAGCTGCGTTATATGTAGAATGTGAACTTTATGATGAAGCTAAAGAACTATTTATAAGAGGGATGGAATTAAGAAAAAAAATATTTACAGAAAATCATCCGGATTATGCTACATCACTTAATAATACCGCTTCAATCTATCTCCGTACGGGCGATTATGATCGTTCGGCAGCATTATATCTTGATGCCATAGAAAAAAGAAAGAAATTTTTAGGTGTAAATCATCCGGATTATCTAAAATCTATCAAAAATTTAGGTGGAGTATATTATTATCAAAAAAAATACAATGAAGCCGAACCCTATTATTTGGAATCGTTTCAAGGTTGGAAAAAAAACATTCAAAACTATATGGATTTTTTATTAGTGAAAGAGCAGGAATTATTGTGGACTTATGAAAAATTTAATTTTGAAGTAATCTATCCCTCTTTTACCTATTATTATTACCCGCAAAAACCAACTATTTCAATATTCGGATATAATAATGCTTTATTTATAAAAAGTTTGCTTCTGAACAATTTTATTCATCTAAAGGAAGCTATTTGGAATAGCGGAGATAGGAAATCAATTACTCTTTGGGAAGAATGGAGTGATATGAAACAAAAAATAAATGTATTATATAAGAAACCATTATCGGCTCAGAAAAATTTGGCTGTTTGGGAAAATAAAGCCAATATGCTGGAAAAGGAATTAATTGACCAATCGCAACTATACAAGGAGGCTAAAAATACATTGTCATTAGAATGGAAAGATATACAAAGTCATTTAAATAAAGAGGAAGTGGCAATTGAATTTATTAATTTTGGATACAATAGAATAAATATTACCGATAGTCCGGTTTATTATGCCTTATTGATAAAAGCAGAGAGCGACTATCCGGAGCTAATTCCTCTTTTCGAAGAAAAACAGCTCGATAGTTTGTTTGTAAAAAGAGCGTATGATATATATTCACGGGCAGATGTATCCAATCCTCCGGTGAAAGCAATCGACTATGGCGAACAATTATGTAATTTGCTTTGGAAACCGCTGGAGCCAAGTTTGAATAATATCACAAAAATCTATTATTCTCCTTCCGGAAAACTTCACCAAATTGCTTTTGCAGCTATTCCAATAAACAACGATACTGTCCTGATGCAAAAATATGATTTACATCAATTGACAAGTACCCGGGAAATTGTCCGGAAAAAGGACGATTCGGACAAAATAAAAAAAGTCTCTCTTTTTGGAGATATTCCTTACAATATAGATCAATCTGAAGCTCCCAATTCTTTAAATGGTACACGTAAAGAAATAGATACAATCGCCGGAATATTAAATACTTCTGAAATTTGTTTTAAAAAATATACCGGCGCTGATGCTTCTGAAAAATCGGTTAAAGAACTGAGCGGGGAAAAGAATGATATTATACACATTGCCACGCATGGACTTTATCTTCCACACAAGAAGACTCTGAAAGATGATTTTAGCTTTTTGACATTTTCTGCTGAAAATAAACAGATTGTCATTGAAAATCCGCTTCTGCGTTCAGGCTTGGATATGGCTGGAGCAAATAAAGCATGGACAGGAGAATCTACACCGGAAAATGAGGAGGATGGCGTTCTCACTTCCCAGGAAATTTCACAATTAAACCTTCTGGGAACCCGGTTAGTTGTTCTCTCGGCTTGTGAAACAGGACTTGGAGACATCGAAGGGAGCGAAGGTGTTTTCGGACTTCAACGGGCATTTAAAATGGCTGGAGTCCAAACTTTGATAATAAGTTTATGGAACGTTCCGGATGACGAAACGGCAAAATTAATGGGTCTTTTCTATAAATATTGGATTAGAGAAAAGAGGAGCAGACATACCGCTTTTAAGCAAGCGCAGGGCGAAATTCGCAAAATACATCCGGAGCCGTATTATTGGGCTGGCTTTGTGATGGTGGACTAAAAGCTTTCTTTTAAAACCATTTCTTTGTTTTCAGTTTTTCCAACAATTCTTGCGCTTGATCAGTGTATTCACCATCTTTTTCCGTAATTTCCATAAGCGTATTTTTTGCTTTTTCTCGTTGATTGGTTTTCAAATAAGCCAATGCCAGATTCCATTGAACGCTTTCCTGAAGTTTGAATTCAGGAGAAGAAGAAAAATGAAGTAAGCTATCAATCGCAGCCTCCGGTTGATCTTTGTCAATCATACAAATAACATCGTATAGTTTTTGTTGCTGTATTTGAATTAAATCATTGTCTCCTCTCACAGGAGCAGGTTTGA
>BNYG01000136.1 GCA_026000155.1 Bacteroidia bacterium
GAAAAAGATAGAAGTGATTCACAGTGGAATTGCACTCCCGGAAAATAGAAACATCTTTATCCCGGATGAACAGAGAGAGCCTTTTTTTTATCGTTGCCGGAAGAATCGACCCCAAATCCAAAAAGCTCTATGAAGCCGTAAAAGTGTTTTTAGCCTACCAAAAAGAGCATCCCGGTTTTCAACTGAAAATCGCCGGTGGAATTAATGATTTCTGTAGAAAAGAGGCCGAAGATTTTATTCAATATATCAGCGAGATAGACGGTATAGAGTACTTGGGCCATGTATCCAGTGAAGAATTGGATCTGTTGTACAAGAAAGCTACTGCTACTCTCTTCCTGTCAAAATTAGAAGGTTTTGGATTTCCTGTCTTGGAATCTTTTGCCAGAGGATGCCCGGTCATTACCAATGGAAACAATAAAGTGAATGATGAATTAACTTCAGGTAAGGATATTAAACTCTACGAGGATGAATTTGACTACGCGGATTTAGTCAATACAAAACTGGCTGTTATCCCGCAAATCAATAAAAAAGAATTGCAGAAAATCGCTTTTTCTTTCTCCTGGGAAAAAACGGCCGGCAAGTATTTTAATATCATTGTGAAATGAAACAGTTGTGGCAAAAAATAAAACACTACCTGAGAAATAATCCTTTTTACATAAAGCATTTCCAGATTCCCATAAATAATGGCCGGTATTTTGTACGAGATTGTAGCTATTATTTTAAAAAATATACCCTGAAAAAAGACAAGTCCGTTCAAGGCAATACCCTTTATTTCATCATAGACCCCGACAGAAGTCACCCCGGCTTAGTTGACCGTTTCAAAGCGATTGTCGGATGTTACTATATTGCACAACAAAGCGGATTTGACTTCAAACTGATTTTTGATCACCCTTTTAAGCTTCGAACCTATTTGCAGCCGAATGTGTGTGATTGGTATGCCGAACCGGATAGTTTGAGTTATAGCCTGCAAAACAGCAAAATTCTATCTTATAATGGTTTTGAAATTCCAAAATTAAATAAAAAATACCGTCAATATCACGTGTACAATTATATTGGGTATGATATTTTGAGATCGAATAAACTGCCTGATTTCAACGCTTTATGGGGAACGTTATACAGAGAATTATTCTTTCCGGAAAAGCGCGTGATACAAGCAATCGAATCATTAGGCATCGTCGAAAATTCTTATATTGCCATCCATTTGCGTTTTATAAATGCTTTAGGAATGATTGAAGAGGGACATTTTAATCTGCTTTCGTCAGAAGAAGATAAAGAGGCGCTTATTTTGAGGTGTATAGCAGGAATTAAAAAAATAATCGCTGATTATCCGGATAAAAAAGTCCTGATTTTCTCCGACAGTTCTCTTTTTTTAGAAAGAATAAAGCAAAGCAAACTTCCGGTGATTATTCTTGACGGAGAACCAGGTCATATTTCCTATGTAAAAAATAATCCGGATGATGTAGTAATGAAAACATTTATAGATTTTTACATGATGTCGCGGGCATCTAAGATAATAGCCATTCGTGCACCGGAAATGTTTAGTTCCAATTTTTCCGATTATGCCGCTTTGGTAGGGAATAAATTTTTTGAAGTTCTTAATATTTAAAAATTAACTAAAATTATTTGGCTATTGTATTATGACTAATTGTTTGCTACCTTTACGCCATTCTTTAAAACAAACAAAAAAGTGTTTATGCAAATAAGCTCGAATTCATTAAAAAGCATTGCCCCTATTCAAGTGGATGATTTAATTCGCATTGGCAGAAAAAGGGACGGTGGTTACATATTATCTCAACGTCAATTTGATAAAACCAAGGCTATATTAAGTTTTGGGATTTCAACCGATTGGTCTTTTGAAAGTAGTTTCGGAAAACAGAAAAAAGAAGATATTGCCATTTACGCATACGACTATTCCGTATCTCCCACATCCTATTTGAGAAATATTGGAAATGTTTTCTTGCATCCAAGTATTCTGAACTTAAAAACGGCTATTAAGAGTATTCCTTGCATATTTACGTTTAATCCTTTTTTCAATGCTCAAAAGAAACGTTTCTTTTTCAAGAAGTATGTAGGAACAACAGACAACGAACAATATATCAGTGTTCCGCAAATCTTCAAAGAAAATCTCTCCGATCAAGAAAATCTAAGCATACTTGTGAAAATGGATGTTGAAGGAGCCGAATGGGAAATATTACCGGCTTTTAAACCTTATTAT
>BNYG01000137.1 GCA_026000155.1 Bacteroidia bacterium
GAAATATCAGCGATGATCATCATAGCCGAAACAGGGGGCGATATGAGTGTCTTTGAAAACAGCGGAAAGATATTAAACACGGTAGGGTTACTCGTATTAAAAATATCTCTAATTTGTTGGAAGAGTGTATGCAATGAAAAAATCGGAAGTAAAAGACAATAATCTGACATTATTACTAACCAATACAGGAACACACGCTTATATTTTCGGTTGGTAATTTTTATTAAGTATATTTATCTATGAATGCAAACAAAGCTTATTTTGCTTCCGGATGCTTCTGGGGCACTGAATATCACTTTATGAAAGCCAATGGAGTGATTGCTACTGCCGTTGGTTTTATGGGTGGACACACCGTTCATCCGACTTATAAACAGGTTTGTACCGGCGAAGCAGGACATTTGGAATGTGTGGAAGTCACGTACGATGCGACCCAAACGAATTACGAAAATTTGGTGAAACTTTTCTTTGAAACGCACGATTTTACCCAAACCGACGGTCAAGGTCCCGACATTGGTCCACAGTATTTGTCTTGTATTTTCTACAACAACGAGGAAGAAAAAGCGATTGCGGAAAAATACACCGGTATTTTGGAAACAAAAGGTTACCGGGTAGCCACCAAACTGCAACCGGTATCTGTTTTTTGGAAAGCGGAAGATTATCATCAGCAATATTACGAACATAAAGGCGCACAGCCCTATTGCCATAGTTACCGGAAAATATTCTGATTAACAATTAATACATAAAACACATGAAAACAAAAGGAATATTTCTAATACTAACCGTCTGTTTATTAACAGTATGCAACGGAGTAATAAAATCACAGAGCATTTTGCCTGCCGATTTCAAGATGGAAACCTATATCAATCAGTTTGATGAAAACGGAACTTTTCCGAATGGAACAGCCGGTTGGTCTTACTGGTTTTTTGCTCCGGGAGTAACCGATACGCTTAGCATCAAAACTTCCCGGATTTTCCTCTCCAAGGCTTCACATGCCCCTCACACGCATGCTGCTGATGAAGCATTTTATATCCTGCAAGGACCTGTTATGGTGCATATCAATGGAGAAGAACGTATTTTACAAACAGGTGATCTCTATTATTGTCCAAGCTATTCCTCGCATAACATTTCAAGGGTAGGAGAGGAACCTATCCAATATTACATCATGACGCGGGAAACGAAAGGCGAAAATCGCGCATACCCGGTAGGAAAAGCGGATTACACGATGGATGATTGCATTTATTATCCCAATAATGATCCGGCTTGGACCAACGGCGGGAAATTAGCCGCGGTGAAAGCATTAGACAAAAATTTTAGCGGCGGTATGCGCATCGTAATGCATCGAGTAACCTCTGAAGATGCCAATTACAGCACTCGCGAGCCTTACACGGCTGAACAGGAAGTATTTTACGTTATCAGCGGAGAAGCAGATGTCATGCTGGATGGACAAACGGCTCATATTCAATCTAATACTGCTTTTTGGTGTCCTAATGGAACCCGGCGCAGTGTTGTTCAGACAGGAAATGAGCCGCTTGTGTATTTACAGTGTACCACACGAAATTACAACCCTTCCAACTGATCAATATTTTCCCGGATTACTTCGTCAGGTACGGAATAATTTGTCAAATCGCCTGCCAGGTATTGGTCGTAAGCCGTCATGTCTATCAATCCATGTCCTGAAAGGTTGAACAAAATGGTCTTTGCTACGCCCTCTTCTTTGGCTTTCAAGGCTTCGTTGATGGTGGCTGCAATGGCATGCGCCGATTCGGGCGCCGGAATAATGCCTTCCGTTTGGGCAAACAGGATGCCTGCCTTAAACGAATCCAATTGGTCGATATCGACTGCTTCCATCAGGTTATCCTTTATCAATTGGCTTACAATCGACCCTGCGCCATGATAGCGCAATCCGCCTGCATGAATGTGCGCCGGAGCAAACGTATGGCCAAGCGTAAACATCGGTATCAGCGGCGTATAACCTGCTTCATCACCAAAATCGTAATGAAATACCCCGCGTGTCAGTTTCGGACAGGATGACGGTTCGGCAGCAATAAAGCGCGTTTTCTTTCCATCCAACAGGTTGTGGCGCATAAACGGAAACGAAATGCCTCCGAAGTTCGACCCGCCGCCGAAACATCCGATAATGATGTCGGGATATTCGCCCGCCAACGCCATCTGTTTTTCGGCCTCCAGCCCGATAAC
>BNYG01000138.1 GCA_026000155.1 Bacteroidia bacterium
AAAATTCATCGCCGTCATGTCGAGCGAAGTCGAGACATCTACAGATAACCGTTAAACATCTAAATTTTTTATAGCATTTGAAAAAAATAATTAATTGGAAAGTTTGCCGTTTCTAAAATATTCTGTTTACTTTTGTTTTAGATATGGAAACAAATATGAAAAAGTTATATAAAAAATACGTTTCGGAGAGAAAACGGAATGAATACCGTGTGTTGTTCAATAAAATAACGTCCATTGCCTCTCGTGGAAACACTTTTCATTGCAATTGTTGTGGAAAATCTTTCCGGAAATTCAAGTCCAAAGGGACGGATACGATACGGGCTAATGCGGAATGTCCGTATTGCGGCTCGTTGGAGCGAACCCGCGTGTTGTTGTTCTACATCGAAAATGAAACGAAAATTTTAACAGATCCGGTACGTTTATTGCATTTCGCCCCGGAATTCAGTTTGTACGCTATTTTGAAACAAGCGAAAAATTTAAATTACCTGAATGTGGATATTAATCCGAATTTAGCTGATTTCCAAATGGATATCATGGATATTCCCTGTAGCGACGAAAGTTTTGACTACATTATCTGTTCCCATGTATTGGGTCATGTGCCGGATGAAAAGAAGGCGATTAAAGAATTGTACCGGGTATTGGCAGCCGGTGGAACGGCGCTGATTATGACTTTGATAGACTTGGATAATCCGCAAACGCTTGAAACAGAAGCTGCCGATACGCCTGAAAAACGCTTGCATTATTATACGGAGCCTGATTTACTTCGCCTGCATGGTACTGATTTTAACAAGCGTTTGGAAGAAGGCGGATTCGAGGTGGAAGTGATTGATTACGCCTCCCAATTGGGCGAAGAGAAGAAAAAGACCTGTTCTTTGGGAAATGGAAAACGTGAATTGATATTCAAATGCACGAAAAGTCATTTTAATTCTGTACATTTGTAAAACAAATTGTTGGCTATGGCTGAAGATTCGGAATTCAAATTATTATCTACTATAAATTCTCCGGCGGACTTGCGAAAATTGAAGCCGGAACAGTTAGAACAACTCAGCAAGGAATTGAGGCAATACATCATTGAAGTATTGGCCGAAAATCCGGGGCATTTCGGTTCCAGTTTGGGAAGCGTGGAATTGACTGTTGCGCTTCATTATGTGTTGAATACCCCTTACGATAAAATCGTTTGGGATGTAGGACATCAGGCGTATGGGCATAAAATATTGACCGGTCGGCGCGAGGAATTTAACACACTTCGCAAATTCGGGGGTATCAGCGGTTTCCCCAATCCGCAAGAGAGCGAATACGATGCTTTTGTGGCGGGTCATGCCTCCAATTCTATTTCCGCCGCCTTGGGAATGGCTATCGCTTCGCGCTTGAAAAACGAAAAACGGCAGGTGGTTGCTATCATCGGGGACGGTTCGATGACCGGCGGTTTGGCTTTTGAAGGCTTGAATAATACTTCTTCCGCCCCTAACGATTTGCTGATTATTTCTCAACGACAACAATATGGCTATCGACCAGCCGGTAGGAGGTTTGAGCCAATCGCTGGTCAAAATTACGACTTCTCAGACATACAATAAAATCCGTTTCAAAATCTATAATTTTCTACGGAAAAGGGGAGCCAAGCGAACGATTGCCCGTATCGACAACGACGAATATCTGGATCCCCGGAACATGGAATTTTTTGCCCAGCTGGGAGTCGATTCGTTGATTTGTCCCGAAACATTGGCTGCCGAGGAAATAGCCGGCGCTTTGAAACAACCCTGGACGCGCCAATGGTGGGAAATTGCCCAGGGAAAACTGATTTTGTTAGGAACCAAGATTCGCCGGAATGCGCCTATCGTCAATAAATATTTACACGAATTGGGAAAAGACGGAGAAGACCGTATTTATCATATTGTGGCGATTAAACGAAACGATGAAACCATTATTCCGTATGGTTCCGACCAGATTTTAGCGGGGGATATTGTGTATTTTACCACCACCAAAGAACACATAGACGAAGTAAAAGCCTATTCGGGAAAAGAAGACATCCATATCCGTAAAGTCACGATTATGGGGGGAAGCCGTATTGCGCTCCGGGTTTGCGAACGGATTCCGCATCATATTGATGTTAAATTGATT
>BNYG01000139.1 GCA_026000155.1 Bacteroidia bacterium
TGGAATAAACAGAACGAACCTCTTGCTTTACGTCGCAGTAAAATCCCAACATTTTTTTCCACTTAATGATAGAATATATTGCAGCCATCGCATTTAATTCGGCTATTTGAATGTTGCTTGCATACATATCATCATCTTTAACATCGTTGCCGCTAAACGCCTCTTTGATATGCGAGTAATGGTCTTTACAAGCCGTTGTAATTTCTACCATTCCATCTAATTTACTGTCAGATAAACCTATACCTAAACCTGAATTAATGAACGGAATTTCGTTGTCAATCAGGTATTCTACTATTGTATTACGAACAATCACTTTGACTATACACAAAAAAAAACAACTCATATTTTTTAGAAAGTCAATATTATCTTGCGTAATGTATTCTTTATGAGAAATAATTCCTTTGTGGATTTGGCTGTATTTTTTATACAGATATTCAACCTTAAAAAGTTGTTGTTCCAATTCTTCAATAGACGCAGCACCGGGCGCACGAAACGCATTGTGCGTATTAAAAATATCAGCATCAAATAAATGGATTTCTGCAACCGGTGTTTTAGAAACAAAATCAAGTATGTAAGAGCCGGTACCTCCTGCTCCAATGATAGCAATTTTCAGCGGATAAAACTTGTCATTAAAACAGGCGGTATTGGAATGGCTTGCATTTGTATCGGTATAAACCAAAGGGCTATCTTCGTTTCTGACAATCAATGGCTTTTTCAATTGGCGACACGCTTCTGAATCTAAATTTATTGCAGGTGAAGAGATAATGTTACAGTATGTTGTAACTTTATCATAATAGTCAAGATAAATCCGATTGTCAGGGTGGCACGAAAGATAAAAATCCGAAACAACATTTGCATAAAGATTTTGTTTCTTTGGAGAATTTACTAACGAAGTTACAAAGCTGCCATCAATATTACAAGGCTGCTCTCCAATGAAATATGCAGTATGGTCTTTGGGTTTGATTGTAATATTCCCTGAATCAGTCAATGCCATAACAAGAGTGCCTGATTTAATTTCCTTGTTTTTATTGAGATAAGGTATGTAGTGGACAGTTAAATATCCACTACATACTTCAATCCTATAATCTTCGCTTTGAAGTTTTATCAGGTCTGGGCTACGATTGATGGTTGCTTCTGACATTGAAATTCATATTATGTTTAACAAAAACTTCCGTTCCTTTGGACATCAAACCATTAGGGTTTTCTTTTGGTCCATCGGAATATTTCACCGTGTAGCCCCTGTTTGGGTCATAGCTTCCATTTGCCAATCTGACAACTTCCTCGAAAGCGATTTTGGGTTTATCGTACTTCTTTATCGACTGATTTACAATGATTTCAACGCCTTGGATTTTAGGGCGACTAACAAAATGTTCCACTCCCGGACGGGCTAAATCTACAATTTCATCGTCTTCGATAAAATCATCTTTCCATCCATCAGGCAAATCAAGAAAAAGGTCGTCATTGGGCGAAATTTTTGCCAATTCTCTGATTTGAATACCACGAATAAATTGCTTGTACCAAGTGTATTGAACACCATTAATAGTAAAAAACAATTTCTTCTTTACAAAGAAGTACTCCGTTTCCGGTCGTGCCAAATTGACTCTCGTGTCGTTTCCTATCAGTTCGTCGTTGTATGGCTTGCTGACAGACAGAAACAATTCGGTTTCCAAAGGAATACCTGCCAATTGTTTCAACTCTGCACCTGTCATATATTGCTCACAGGTTTCATACTCTTTTCCTTCGATAATGAATTTCAAAGGGACTTTTTCTTTTGGAATATTATGCTCCATAATTTTAAATGCGAGGTTTCTGTTGTTATTTTTTCAAACAGTACGAAACCTCTTTGATACTGATTGATTTTTCTACTTATATACTTCATTCCGTTAGTTTTTTGTACTTTTGTGCTTTCAATCATATACTAATTCCGTTAGTAACGCTTTTGAGTATATAAGTGATATGGCAGACGAAATATTAAATTTTGAAACTATGTCCGGTGCAGAGTTACTGGAATTTATCTCTTGCTTTAAGGAAGAATATCCTAAACAGTCAGAGCAGGCTTTTATTGTCTTTTGTTATAAGTATGAAAGAGATTTGTTACAGAAAGCCGAAATTTAT
>BNYG01000140.1 GCA_026000155.1 Bacteroidia bacterium
ACTGTCACTTAAGAAGTGACTTGAAATTCAAATTATTAAGCATAAATAATATGTTATTTTTGATTTAACATATTATAACACAAAAGAATACAGGAAATCGGATAAGGCGGGAGCGTTTCGTTTTTTTTACTTATAAATCATTTTCATTCTTTTTTTCTCAAAGAAATGGGATGATTTCCTGCCTTTTTCCGGTTATCTAAAATAGAGCCTTAAGGCTCTTAAAGATCTTAAGATACTTAAAAGAATTAACAGCCCTTCGGGGCAAAATATATATTAATTTAAAAAAATGAAAATGAAAAAAATGATGTTTTTAATGCTGGTATTCTTTATGGGAATAACAGCAAGTGTGAATGCGCAGGTTTTAATTGGTGGTGACGGCACTGCCAACCCTGCTCCCGGAGCAGTCCTGGAACTGGATGGTACAAAAGGAGGTCTGCTTCTGCCGCGTGTCGGTAAGCTCCCTGCCACCAACCTCCAGGCCGGTCTTCAGGTTTACTTGACTGCCGATGATGGAACTTCCGCTAAGGATCACGTTTACGTTTACGATGGTACATCGTGGAATGTATATAAAGGTGCCACCGGAGCAACCGGGCCTGTTGGTGCTACAGGTGCTGCTGGTGCTGCTGGAGCTGCCGGAGCTGCCGGAGCTAAAGGTGCAACCGGAGCGACTGGAGCTGCTGGTGCTGCTGGAGCAGCCGGAGCTAAAGGTGCGACAGGTGCCACTGGTGCCGCCGGTGCCGCTGGCCCGGCTGGGGCACTGGGTTCTGCGCCCGTTGCTGGTATTACGATAACCGACATAAAAGCATTCACGCAATCCCCTGCTTCGTTGCCGGCCTGCCCGTCGGGAAGCACCGGACGCATTGTGACCGTGATGTCTCAGACCACTATTTGTTATATCTGCTATAAATAGCCACGCGTTACTCCTTTGTAGTTTCTGCAAAATTGGCTAAATCGTAACCTATTCGTTCGCGATATAGCTTGCCTATTGCCTAAACTCATTAGGGTTGAGACCGCAAGTCTCACGATTAGCCGCGAAAGGTAGCAGAAGAGTTTTTATTATTAAGTTAGAGCGGAGTATCGGATGAATAAATCGGCGCTCCGCTTTTTTCGATTACCTGGCTACGAGGGCGCCTGTGAAAATAAGGATTAGTATGTATGTCCTAAAAAAGGTCAAAGAATGAATCATATGGAAAAAGAGAACTCTCACCGTTTTCGAAGAGTCACCCTTCATTTGGTGATTCTCTACTTACTCTTTACGGGTGTACGCGTATTATTAGCCTTTACCCAATCGGTCAATCCGTTTATCATGGGCGATGAAGGGCTCTATATCAATCTGGCTAAAAGCTTGTGGCATTCGCACGACTTACTCATGAGGGGACAGCCGGTCAATTATCCGAGCTTTTTGTACTCCATCCTTTTAGCTCCGCTTACCGCGCTTCCTTACGCAGTGGATCTGCACAGAGCGATTCAGGTGCTGAATTGCCTGGTTATGAATGCCTACATATTTCCTGTATGGCATTTAACCTGTTTAGTAACAAAGAGTAAGAAATCTTCCTGGTTAATCGTTATCCTCTCTTTAATGATGCCTTCGGTGGCCATTACCGAAGTGATAATGTCGGATGGATTGATAAGCTTGTTTTCTGCTTTGGCTTTTTACTGTATGTACAAAAGCTTTCAAGATAATAAATTAAAAGATGCCCTGTTAACAGTCCTGTTTGCGTCCCTGTTATTCTTCTTAAAACCGGGATATATAGTGGTAGGGCTGGTGTACTGTGCAGTTTTATTGATAAAAGTGATTAAAACAAAAGAATATAAAAACGTCAGATCACCTGTCCCAATTGTCCCTCTTGTCACAATAGTCCCAATAGTCACTTTCATAGTTGTGTGCCTGATCATTTACTGGTTGCCTCATTTGGCAGCAGCTAAAAGCGATGCCGCAGGTGTATATCAAAATCTGCAAGATGCGGCTACTCAAGGAGGATGGTATAACGGATTTTTTGGAATCATACTCTATGCATTCCTGTTTTCAGCCGGATTCTTAGTGTTACCGGCAGTATTGATAATAAGCAATCAATCAAAAATGGAAGCCGGCAAACG
>BNYG01000141.1 GCA_026000155.1 Bacteroidia bacterium
CACTTCGAGGAGAGATTTTATCAAGCAGGCTACGGTTGCCGGAATGGGAATAGCTGTAGGAGGACTTGGCTTTAGCGCTAAGAGTTATGCCAATATTGTGGGCGCCAACGAGCGCATCAATATGGCGGTTATGGGTACCAATGGACGAGGCGAAGGCATGTCGCAGATTTTTCAAAGCATCAAGGATGCCAATGTGATTTATGTTTGCGATGTGGAAGAAAAAGCCTTGGCGAAAGGACTGGCCGCTGTCAAAAAAGCCGGAGGCGATGCGAAAGCCGCAAAAGACATTCGCAAAGTATTGGCAGACAAGGATGTGGATGGCTTGCTGGTGACGGCTCCGGATCATTGGCATGCTCCCGCAACGATCATGGCTTGTCAGGCAGGCAAACATGTGTATGTTGAAAAACCCTGCAGTCACAATCCCCGGGAAGGTGAATTGAGTATCGCCGCTGCGCGCAAATACAACCGGATTGTTCAGGTGGGCGCACAACGGCGTTCCTGGGCCGGTCTCACCCAAGGCATTCAGGAATTGCATGACGGAATTATCGGTCGTGTTTATTTTGCCCGGGCGTGGTACACCAACCAGCGGAAATCCATTGGTTTCGGAAAAGAAATTCCCGTACCCGCTAGCCTTGATTTTGATTTGTGGCAAGGCCCGGCTCCACGCCGTTCGTACCGCGATAATCTGATTCACTACAATTGGCACTGGTTTTGGAATTGGGGAACCGGTGAAGCCTTGAACAACGGTACGCACGAAATTGACGTGGTACGCTGGGGTTTGGGTGTGGATTTTCCTACACAAGTCAGTTCGGAAGGTGCACGTTTTGTTTTTCAGGATGATTGGGAAACGCCTGATACACAAATTATTAATCTGCAATTCGGAGACAAATGTCTGGTGACTTGGGAAGGCCGCAGTTGCAATTCCCGTCATTCGGAAAATTCCGACCGGGGCGTTATTTTTTATGGTGAAAAAGGATCCTTGGAAACCGGACACAACGGTTACCGGGTGTATGATTTAAATAATAAATTGGTAAAAGAACTGGATTCAAAAGATGTAATCGACGGCAGTAATCCCAACAGTGTCAATATAGGATTAGACAAGGTGCATGTCGTTAATTTCCTGGAATCCATTAAAAACAATAGTCGTCCCAATGCGGATATTGCAGAATTGCACAAAAGCACCACGCTGGTTCAGTTGGGAAATATCGCCTGGCGCACCGGTCAACGGCTTACCGTGAATCCGGCCGACGGACATATTTTGAACAGTCCCGAAGCACAGGCTTTGTGGGGCCGGACGTACGAGCCGGGCTGGGAACCGGTTGTTTGATCATAAAAAACGTAGAGACGCCCAAATTGGGCGTCTCTGCATAATAAGACCATTTTTCCTTGCTTTTATTTTTCATCCAACAGTTGGAACAGTATTTTCCGGAAATTGTCCGCACCGGAAAAGCCGGTCTGTTTTTGTTTGATATTTCCTTGACGATCTACAAACAGGTAGGTAGGCACTCCTTCAATGTGGAATTGTTTTCCCAAGTAATTCCATTGCGCTTCCGTGAGCCGGACATGTTCGCCTTTCATTGCCGGTATCATATCTTCCCAGATACCTAAGGGAGAGTTTTCTCCGGCAACATAAACAAAAACAACATCTTTTCCTTTTAATTCTTCTTTTACCGGCTTCATGGCTTTGTTAGCGGCTATGCACGGACCGCACCAAGTGGCCCAAATATCCACCAATATCACTTTCCCCTTGAATTTAGATATAATAGCCGGAAACAATGCTTCATTGCTCACTTTGTCCAATTCATTGATGGTAAAACCGGATTCTTGCTTATTGGCTTCAATTGTTTTCAACAATTCATCGTTCTTATCCTGAACAAATTCTTTATAAGGAGTAGCCAATCCGGCTATCTGGTCTGCATTGGCAGGAACAAAATTTTTGATACCGGCATATACAGCGGATGCCTTCATCAAGTCGAAAAGTATTCCTTGATCCGTGCCTAATGCGTCGGCAAGCAAATTTTCATATCGCCTTGCCTGCCATTCAAACACACAATAGAGCGTTTGGAAATTATAGAGTATTTGCT
>BNYG01000142.1 GCA_026000155.1 Bacteroidia bacterium
AAATTTTGCAGTGAGAAAAATGATTTGTCTTTCTAAAGAATCAACAACTATCTGCAACAGAAAGGAAGGTTTTTTTGTTCATGATATCGTAATTAATAGTCTAAAGAGCAAAAAGTGGAGTCGTGCATGAATGAATGGAATAAATGTTTGGAAATTATCAGGGATAATGTAACTGATAATGCCTTTAGTACTTGGTTTACTCCAATTATCCCCTTGAAGTATGAAAGCAACGATTTCACAATTCAGGTTCCCAGCCAGTTTTTCTACGAATATTTGGAAGAAAAATACGCGGATCTTATCTATCAAACGCTTTTGCGGGTAACGGGAAAGGAAGTGACTCTGAATTACCGGATTATTGTGGATCATTCCAACCGGAATAACGGGCACACCACTTTGCAAAGCGAACATCCGGCTGTTTCCAACGAAAGCCAGCGCATCGCCAAAGGCTTGAATGAAGCTCCGAACGATTTGTACCAGCCTTCGGCATTGGATTGGCATCCGAATTTGAATAACCGGCTGTGTTTCCACAATTTCTTTGAAGGCCCCAGCAATAAACTGGCGCGTTCCATTGCCAAAAAAATTGCACAGGAACCGGGAAAAGATTTCAACCCTTGTTTTATCTATGGTAATTCCGGCGTTGGGAAAACCCATCTTTGCCATGCAATCGGCAACAAGATCATGGAACTGGATCCGCAGAAGAAAGTGCTGTATATTTCCGCCCACCTGTTTGAAGTGCAGTTTACGGATGCACGGAAAAAGAACACGCATAACGAATTTGTGCATTTTTACCAGGGCGTGGATGTGCTGATTTTGGATGATATTCATGAGTTGGCCGGAAAGGAAAAAACCCAGCAGGCTTATTTCCATATCTTCAATCACCTGAAATTGATCGGTAAACAATTGATTTTGACCGCCGACAGAATTCCTATTGAAATACAGGGATTGGAAGAACGCTTGATTAGCCGTCTGAAATGGGGATTGACCTTGGAACTGCAAAAACCGGATTTGGAATTGAGGAAAAAAATCCTTCAGAACAAGGTAAAACAGGACGGATTGAATATTTCCGAAGAAATCATTGATTTTATAGCGGGAAATGTGACGGATCATGTCCGGGACCTGGAAGGGATTATCACCTCGTTAGTGGCTCATTCATTGGTTTATAACCGCGAAGTCGATATGGAATTGGCGAAACGGATTGTCGGGAAAACCGTTAAAATGAAAAAGCAACAAATTACCCTTGAAAAAATTCAAGATGTAGTAAGCAACTATTTCAAAATCGACATCAACGAGATTCATTCCAAATCGCGCAAACGCGAAATCGTTCAAGCCCGTCAGGTGACGATGTTCCTGTCGAAAAAATACACCGATCATTCGTATTCACACATCGGTAATCTGGTTGGGAAAAGGGATCATGCCACCGTGTTGCATGCCTGCAAAACCATTCAGGATAATTTGGATATTGACAAAGGCTTTCGCCTGACCATGAAAGATATTGAAGCCCTTTTAATGAACTGAAAGGGCTTCCTTTTTTTATTCCCACTCGATCGTCGAAGGCGGCTTGGAACTGATGTCATACACCACCCGGTTCACCCCGCGCACTTTATTAATGATTTCATTGGATATTTTTGCCAGAAAATCGTAAGGCAAATGCGCCCAATCGGCAGTCATCGCATCCATGGACGTGACGGCGCGCAAAGCTACAGCATTTTCGTAAGTACGTTCATCGCCCATCACCCCTACGGATTGCACCGGCAACAAAATAACGCCTGCCTGCCATACGTCATCGTATAAATTCCATTCGCGGAGTCCGTTAATGAAAATGTCGTCGGCTTCCTGAAGAATATGCACTTTTTCGGGCGTAATGTCGCCCAAAATGCGTACGCCCAAACCGGGACCGGGGAAAGGATGCCGTTTGATCAGGTGTTCTTTCATGCCCAGTTCGCGCCCTACCCTGCGCACTTCATCCTTGAACAACAGGCGAAGCGGTTCGATTAATTTCAGGTTCATCTTTTCGGGCAGTCCGCCTACATTGTGGTGAGATTTGATAGTCGTTCCCGTAAT
>BNYG01000144.1 GCA_026000155.1 Bacteroidia bacterium
CAATGGGTGTGCTGGCATTGAATAAATACGACGATCATTACCTGCGTTTGCGGCGTATTTTTGAACGGGTAATTAGCTTGATTGATGAGTTCCTGCCCGATGAACTGGCGATAGAAGCGCCTTTTTTTGGCAAAAACGTGCAAAGTATGCTGAAATTGGGACGGGCGCAAGGAGTAGCGATGGCTGCCGCCTTGTCCCGCGATATTCCTATTTTTGAATATGCTCCGCTTAAAATTAAAATGGCAATTACCGGCAACGGCCGCGCCGCCAAGGAACAGGTGGCCGATATGCTTCAACGCTATCTGAAAATTCCTTCCGAATCCATGTTGCCCCAATTGGATGCCACCGACGGTCTGGCGGCCGCTTTGTGTCATTTTTTCCAAAGCAACCGTCCGCAAATGGACTCCCAATATACGAGTTGGAAAGACTATATCAACAAGAATGAAAAACGTGTAAAGAAAGGTTGATTCAATCAAATAAGATAGAGCCTTGCCATCAGATAAGATACCGCGAAATGTTGCAGGCGAAAGTCGCCGAATTGGAATTAACAGATTCTGTCCGGTTTGTTAATTTATATTTAGATCTTCCTATCTTATTGGAATACTTGCAATTGACGGACATTTATTTATTTACCTCGTCCGACCCGAATCAAGCGGTTAGCGGAACTTTCGTTTATGCACTGAGTTGCGGCTGTCCCATTATTGCCACACCGATTCCGCATGCTTTGGAACTTTTGAAAGACAATTCCGGGATTATTTTTGATTTTAAAAATTCCGTTCAATTGGCTCATGCCACCAATCGCTTGCTATCGAATGAAAATTTAAGGTCGAAAATGCGAATCGCCGGATTGCAGAAAACGGCCTCCACTGCTTGGGAAAATTCGGCTATCGCTCATGCCCTTTTATTTCAAGAAACGACAGGAAAGACGGAACCGCCGGTTTATTCCTTGCCGCCTGTCAATGTGGAACATATTAAGCGGATGAGCCACAATTTCGCCATGATTCAATTTTCTAAAGGCAATCGTCCGGACATCAAAACAGGCTATACATTAGACGATAATGCGCGCGCCCTGATGGCTTTATGCAAGGTGTATGCCGAAATGAAAGATGTTTCCTGTGAAAAATATATCAAAAGTTACTTGAACTTTATTCGTTATTGTTTCCAACCGGACGGCTCTTTCCTGAACTACGTGCATAAAGATATTGTATTTACGGCTCAAAATCAGGAAGTTGGACTGGAAGACAGTAACGGACGCGCCATTTGCGCTTTAGGTTATTTTATTTCTTATGCCGGCAAATTTCCCGACATCTGGACATCGGAAGCCATTCATATTTTCAAACAATCCTTCCCGATGATCACCCGGATGCAATCACCGCGAAGCATAGCATTTGTCCTGAAAGGATTGTGTTATTATTTCCATAAATTTCCGGAACCGGATATATCTTCCTTAATCAGCCTGTTAGCCGATAAATTGGTGTATTATTACCGGCAAAACAACAAAGACGGCTGGTCATGGTTTGAAGCTTATTTGACCTACGATAACAGCATTTTGCCCGAAAGTTTGTTGTATGCGTATTTAGCGACCGGCAATACCGGATATAAAGACGTCGCCAAAGAATCGTTCGATTTTTTATTGGAAAAACTGTTTACGGAAGACCGGATTAAAGTCATTTCCAATCAGGGATGGCTTCAGAAAGAGAAAGAGTGCCGGAAATTCGGGGAACAACCCGTGGATGTAGCCGGTACGGTCATTGCTTTGAAAACCTTCTACAAGGTTTTTAAAGAGGAAGAATACCGCATCAAGCAAAAAATCGCTTTTGATTGGTTTTTGGGAAACAACCATCTTCACCAGATTATTTACAATCCCGCTACCGGAGGTTGTTACGACGGACTGGAAGAAAACAATATCAACTTAAATCAAGGCGCCGAATCGACGGTATCTTATCTGATGGCAAGGCTCTATCTTATTTGATTGAATCAACCTTTCTTTACACGTTTTTCATTCTTGTTGATATAGTCTTTCCAACTCGTATATTGGGA
>BNYG01000145.1 GCA_026000155.1 Bacteroidia bacterium
TGTTCGTGCTTTCTTTACCGCTTTTTACTTCTAATGCTATAATATCACCTCCCTTTTCAATCACATAATCTATTTCAAAACTGCCTTCATTCCAATAATAAACATTAAACCGGTATTTTAATCCGCTGTTTATCAGGTGTGCTCCTACGGCAGATTCAGCAAATCGCCCCCATTCTTTGTGGTCATTTCGCAGGGTTTCAAACGAAACATTTTGACCTGCTGCCAGTAATGCGTTATTATGTACCTGAAATTTGGGTTTTGAGGTACGCTTACGAATAATATCGGCGGCATATTTTTCCAAACCAGACAGTAATCCGGCTTCTTTGAGTAGGGTAAGGTATCCCGACAAGGTTGTGAGATTACCCGATTCCTGCAATTCTCCCTGGACTTTTGTGAGTGATAAAATTTGTGAAGAGTATTTACAACCAATATCAAATAATCGCTTGAGTAATATAGGTTTATCTACACGGGTCATCATCAGAATATCTTTAGATATGGTAGTTTCCACCAATGATTCGCGGATGTAATCTTTCCAGCGTTCTTCGTTTCCTATCAAAGAGGCGGAACCTGGATAACCGCCAAAATAGATATATTGATCGAGACTCCAACCAAAAGCATCACGCATTTCATCAAACGACCAGTGGGTAATGTTCATTAACTCATACCGACCCGCCAAAGATTCCGTAAGTCCTTTCTGTATAAGTAAACGCGATGAACCTAACAGAATTACTTTAACCGCTGTGTCCGAAAAAGAATCGGCATCCCATTCTTTTTTTATCACTTCACTCCAGTTCGGTACTTTTTGTACTTCGTCAATGATAAAAAGAATCTCTTTGCTGCCGGTTTGTTGTAGTTGCAAGCGAGCATTGCTCCACTCTCTGCGAATCCAAGTGTTGTCGGCTGCATACAAGTCATCGGCGGTTACAAAATGATGAACAATGTTTGTTGTCTCCAGCAATTGTTTGATAAGCGTGGTCTTCCCTACTTGACGGGGACCAACCAATACTTGAATAAACTTTCTCGATTCGGATACTCGTTCTGTAATATCCTGTAATATAGTGCGTTGAAATGCCATTTCGGATTTTATTAGGTATATCTAATTAATTATTTATGCAAATATAATAATTTTATTCGTTTATTAATTTATTTGATTATTATTTATTTTTATACTAAACAATTAATTTAAAATAAATCCGTATTTTTGCATCAAAACAGTGTGTTATGTGTAAAAATAAATATTATGCTAATAGATTTTAATACAGACATTTTTTCCAATGGATAATCTCATTTTGTTAAATATCGGCTATTCCGAATTAAACGCCAATTGGAATTGGAAAGACGTGTATAGTCCGTTTGCCCGTTTGTACTATGTGAAAACGGGGAAAGCGCGAACGTATATCCGCGATAAAATGTATAAATTGGAGCCGGGATACATCTATCTGACACCGCCTTTCACCCTTCATGATGATGAGTGCGATGGTCATTTTGCCTTGTATTACATCCATTTTTATGAAGAAACCGTCAACAAAGAATCTATCTTCGATACCTACAATTTTCCGGTCAAATTGCAGGCTTCCGCCTTGGATTTGGAACTTATCGAACGCTTGCAAACGATTAATCCCGACCGCTACCTGATTGATATTGATCCGAAAATATATGATAATGCGCCTACGTTTTTTCGTTATGTTGCCGGCAACAATAAATCGTCCTATCACGTGCAAGTGGAAACACGGAGCCTTCTTGCCGTTCTGATGTCCCATTTTTTGGAATACCGGGTTAGAAAATCCATTGATAAGGATGCACGGATAAACAAAAGCCTCCAATACATCCACGAGCATATCGACCGTACTATTTCTATTGATGATTTAGCGGCCATCGCCTGTGTATCGAACGATCATTTTATTCGACTCTTTAAGAAAGAGATGCTTCAAACGCCAACGAAATACATCAATGCCAAGAAAATTGAAAAAGCGCAACTGCTTTTGCTCACGACCAATTCCTCCATACGGAATATCGCCATGGATTTAGCTATTGATAAT
>BNYG01000146.1 GCA_026000155.1 Bacteroidia bacterium
CCTATATAGAATACCGGTTATGAGCTGTGCTATACATACACATACACATGGTACACATCATTCTATAATTGGAAATTTTATTCATTTTGTTCAATTTTTTTCTTTTTGCCGATGCAAAGTTAAGGAGTGTTTATTTTATAGAAAATACCATAAAGATGGTATATTTAGATTACGCAATTCCCATCACACCAGTTTCAACGCCTTAGCCTTTTGCAACAATTGCCCCCCATTTATTCATAATCAACCTTTGTGCCTCCGAAGAATAAAGCAACGCTTGGTATTTTCTACCATCCGCTGCTATTCTATCCACAGCTTCAATTCCCTTTTCTTTTCCCCTCTCAGTAACTGCTCGTGCATTTTTACCACTATCATCCATAATATTTTCCAGCAATCCTTCTTCTACCAGAAAATCATTGAGTTTTTTTGCCGTAATGGGTTTGAGATTGCGCGCCATCAGATCGACATTGATTTTATCGGCAATAACACTAATGGGAACCGGCTCATTAGTTATAACACTCTGCGATAAATTTTGTGCCGGATTGAATGCCGTTTCAGTCGCTTTTTCTATATTATTATTCGCTAAAAAATCATTGATTATTTGAGTAAAAGCTTCTGCATAGAGTTTTTGCTTCTGCGCACCCACTCCGGAAACTTTCAAAAATTCGTCTGCTGTTTTGGGTAGAATGCGACACATGTCAAGCAAGGAGGTGTCAGAGAATATCACAAAGGCAGGTACCTTTTGACGGTCGGCTATTTCCCGTCTAAGCGTTTTCAATTGATTGAAAAGCTGCTCGTTTATATTGTAGTAAATGGTATCTCGCCCTTTTTTCTCCTTTGTAAGCTTGGCTTCCTCTTTTTCTATTCTTTCGCGTTTGGCCGTTAAATTTCGCTTCATCGTCAGACGCTCTTTTTTCTTTAGAATTTCTTCCGATTTGGGCGCCAGTTTGCCAATGGGGTATTTATCTCCCGTAATAAAAATATAACCGTTTTCAACAAGAAAATCAAAGACTTCGGCAATTTCTTGTTCGCTCTCATTACAGATATTGTAGGTCGAAAGCCGGTCGAATCTCCAGCTTAACACTTTGGCGTTTTTGCTTCCCCGCAGCGTATCAATAATCAGTCCACGCCCTACTCGTTCTCCCGTTCGGAAGATACAAGAAAGGATTTTTTGAGACAATATCGTAATATCCACTACTTCGCTGGCATTATTGCAATTGCTGCACTCACTACAGTTTTCGTGTTTGTCGTGTTCTTCTCCAAAGTAATTTAACAGGCTGGCTCTCAGGCACAGGTTTGTTTTGCAGTACATTTCCATTGCCCGCAGACGCTCTTTGGCTTTTGCTTTTAACTCTGTTTTTAGCGTTTCGTCCACAGATTCTTTATCTTCTTCATGGTCAATCAAATAAAGGTTTGTAACAATATCTTGTCCGGAAAATAAAAGAGTACACTCTGCCCGGCTCCCATCACGTCCGGCTCTGCCTGCTTCCTGGTAATAACTTTCGATGTCTTTGGGCATATTATAATGAATGACATAACTCACATTCGACTTGTCAATGCCCATGCCAAAGGCATTGGTTGCGACAATCGTATGAATCCGGTCAAAAAGGAAGTCTTCCTGATTTTGGCTGCGCTCTTGCTGCGGAAGTCCTGCGTGATAAGGAGCCGCTTTCATGCCGCGCTCTTTTAACTTTTCAGCCACTTCTTCTACGGCTTTCCGGGTGGAACAATAGACTATTCCAAACTCGTTGGAATGCTTATCCAAAATTTCAAACAGTGTTTGGGTTTTGTTCTTGGGTGTTTTTACCTCAAAAAAAAGATTTTTCCGGTCAAAACCGGCGACCACCACTTGAGGATTGTTGAGCTTTAACGAAAGTAAAATATCTTCCCTGACGCGCGGAGAAGCGGTTGCCGTAAATGCCGAAACGACAGGGCGTATTTTTAATTTAGCGATAAAATCAGGAATTTTAGCATAGCTCGGCCTAAAATCTTGTCCCCACTGCGAGATACAATGCGCTTCATCAATGGTTACCATGGAA
>BNYG01000147.1 GCA_026000155.1 Bacteroidia bacterium
GAGCCGCCGGTCAAGCTGACATTGTGTTCTTGAGAGAAAGCTTGTTTTTTATAAATTTCGGCATACCAATCGGTGTTGGCATAACCATAGTCATAACCATCCGCCCATTTGCCGGTACCATTGGTAGCTTCCGGAATACCGGCGGTATCAATTCCATTTTGATAATCCAAAATACGTTGCAGGTAAGCGGCATCAAATCTTGGATTTTCACTTCCATTGATAGAAGCATCATTAAAATACAAGGCAAACTTGTAGGAATCCAACATTTTCGGCAAGGTCATGGGTGAATTCCAACGGAAGTTGTTGTTGTAATTGAATTTTGCTTTCCCTTGTTGTCCTCTTTTAGTTGTAATCAGGATAACGCCAAAAGGCGCCCTTGACCCATAAATAGAAGAAGCGGCTGCATCTTTCAAAGTGGAAATGCTCTCGATATCCTGCGGGTTGAGGGCATTGATGTCGCCTTCCATGCCGTCAATCAAGATAAGAGGGTCTGATTTTGAGCCTTCACCAATCGTTCCTTGTCCCCGCACATTGATGCTGGGTTTGTCGTCTAAAGAGCCGTTGGTTTGTGTAATATTCAAACCGGTAATCAAACCTTGCAAGGCTTGTGCTACATTTTGAACAGGGCGGTCGGCCAAATCTTTGGCATTAACCACACCTACTGCACCGGTTAAGTTTACTTTCTTTTGCGTACCGAAACCCACTACGACTACTTCATCCAACAGTTTGTTGTCTTCGGCAAGCACTACGGTGAGTTTGCTTTGATTGTTTATCGCTACTTCTTTAGCGGTGTAGCCGATGTAAGTAAATACCAAGGTAGCATCATGGGTGATACTGCTTAAAGTAAATTGGCCATCCAAATCGGTAACCGCACCCTTATTGCTCTCTTTCACAAGTACCGAAACGCCGATAAGCGGTTCGTTTGTCGCTTCGTCCAGCACCACTCCGGAAACGGAATGTTGCTGAGCAAACACTGACACGCTCACTAAGGTCATCCAAAAAAAGATAACGGCATGTCGAAAAGACTGTTTCACGTTGTTTCTCATGATAGTTCTTCCAAGATTAAATATTAATAAATTGTTGTTTCACCTGTTTATTTCACAAATGTACTGCAAAAGTGCATCAAAGAAATGAGTATTAGGGGTATTCTGCATTCATTTAGGTAGATTAATGCGCCATTACGTCTGAATGCACCCTTTTTTACCGATAATTCTACCTCCTTTTTTGTGCGCTAATCGTGTATGTAGTATCTTTGTTGCTATCAATAAGATATATATAATAATCCCATGAAACAATTTTTTTACTGCGTCCTTACGCTCTCTTTATTGCTGAATGCTTGCACCGACAACATCCCTGCCGACTTCACCGAACAGGGTACGGCTCTGTCTATCTCGCCCGATTACACCCAGCTCACAATCCCTTATAATATCGCTCCGCTCAATTTCACTGTCAACGACCCTGCGGATGTGTATCTTGCCGTCGCTCATTCTTCCAACGGGAAACAACTCACGACCACAGGTCCCAAGGTGATGTGGAAGTTGAAAGAATGGAAAGCTTTGCTGGAAACCAACAAGGGCAAAACCTTATCTATTGACTTCTATCTTCTGTGCGTCTTTGGTATGGAAGTTTTGGTAGGTATCGTTCACCGAATAAGCAATCAGGTTGAGCGTAGGATGCCACGAAGGATATACGCCGCCGGAGATGGTGTAGTCTGTTTTGAGGTTTATCTTTTTCGCTTGACCGTTTTGTACGATGACTGTACCCCCCAGATACTGCCGTACATGAAATTGCATATTTCCGGTTTTGTTGTAATTCTGATAGCTGTGGCAATTAATGCATTGTCCTTTATCGACTGTGCCCAAGGAGGTATTGCTAAAGATGATTTTCTCTTCAAAATTGGTAAGGTTGCGCTGATTGATACTCAAATCCTCGTAAGTGACATAGCCCGGCTCTATCAAACGATAAGAGAGATAGGGGTCGATGGCTTCTTCGGCAATAAAATGCCGGATAGAAGGATATTTAT
>BNYG01000148.1 GCA_026000155.1 Bacteroidia bacterium
ACATTCTGCTGCTTTCAAAGCATCGCAGCGAAAGACTATTCGGTGACTTCCCCGAACGGACAACTCACAATGAAACTGTCGATCGACAAAAATACAGGCACGACCTATACCTTGCAACACGGCAACACCGTATTGTTGAACCCCTCTGCGATTGCGCTCCGTTTGGACGATGGTCGCGTAATCGGTCGTGGTGCGGTAAGCAACGTTGTAGAGACGCGGCATGCCACGTCTCTGCCGGTGGAATTTGGTAAAAATGCCGTTTTAGAAGATAATTACAACGAATTAATCATCTCTTATCAAGACAATTACGACCTAATCGTGCGTGCCTACAATGAAGGCGTTGCCTATCGTTTTGTGACCCGATTGGACGGTAATATCATCATTCGGGATGAAGATGCTATCTTTAACTTTGCAGGCAATCCAAGTGTCTATTATCCGCAATCGCCTGATTTAAGGAATTTTGAGAAAACTTACGTTATTTGTAAGACTATTAAAGATATTAATCCCGCCTCTTTTTCGGTGGGTCCCATTCTGTTTGCCTATCCGGATACTCCATATAAATTGGTTATCACAGAGTCAGATACTTACGATTATCCGGGTTTGTATATGGAACCGAATGGGGAAAATTCCATGAAAGGAATGTGGGCGAGCGTTCCCAAGATAGTGGAGGCTCCGGAGAACACCTATTCCAATCACTTGCCAATCGTTCGCTACAATTATATTGCGAATACGAGCGGCACGCGCACGTTTCCTTGGCGCGTGTTGGTGGTGTCGGACGATGATAAATCGCTGTTGAACAACAACCTCGTCTATCTTTTGGCAGAACCCAATCGCCTGACGGATACCTCGTGGATAATACCCGGCAAAACGGCTTGGGAATGGTGGCACAAAGCCATGCTGGATGGGGCGGATATTCCTTATGGCAATGACAATCTCGGTTTGGATTTGTACAAATACTATGTGGATTTTGCCTCTAAAAATAAATTGGAATACATGACTTTGGATGCCGGCTGGAAAGAAAGTTATATCAAAGAACTTTGCGACTATGCAGCCACTAAAAATGTGAAAATATTCGTATGGACATGGGCAAGTATGGCGGTGGAAGACCCCACTTTCCTGCCTCGCATGAAAGAAAAGGGTGTCTATGGCGTGAAAATTGACTTTTTTGAACGCAACGACCAGATTGCGATGACTTGGGGACACAGCATAGCGCAACGCTTGGCCGATTTGAAGATGGTGGCTTTGTATCACGGTTGCCCGGTGCCGACAGGACTCAACCGGACCTATCCCAATATATTGAACTTTGAAGCGGTACGGGGCGCCGAATGTAATTTTTGGGACAGTGGTTCTAATCCGGAATATCACGTGCAATTCCCTTTTATTCGTCTGTTGGCGGGTCCGGCAGATTATACGCCGGGTTCTTTCCGAAACAAGACCAAAGAAGCGTTTAAACCGATAGACAAGCCGAATATCATTCCTTCTACGATGGGAACTCGCGCCCATGAATTAGCCATGTATATTGTTTTCGACCATTGGTTGGCTTACTTATGCGACGCACCTACGGAATATGAAAAACATCCGGAATTGCTGAAATTTTTGTCCGAAGTGCCAACGGTTTGGGATAAAACTTTGCCTTTGGATGCCCAATTAGGGGAATATATCGTGGAAGCAAAACAAAAAGGCAAAGAATGGTATGTCGGAGGTATGACTAACTGGACGGCTCGTTCGGTCACGGTGGATTTTTCTTTCTTACCCAAAGGTAACAAATATACGGCAACCATTTATAAGGACAGAGCCAACGCCACCGCTGAGCCAACGGAGTATAAAGTGGAAACGACAAAAGTCACTTCAACCACTAAACTACCCCTTGATTTGGCTGCCGGAGGAGGGTTTGTTATGAAATTGCGACAAATGTAGTATTTATTGACAAGTTTAAATAGTTTTAAAAAGAAAGGAATCTCTACATTTGCAAACACAAATTAATATCATGAACATGAATATAAAACAAAAAATGACTG
>BNYG01000149.1 GCA_026000155.1 Bacteroidia bacterium
GTGTATGCCAACGGCAAGCCGCAAGAGTTGGACGGCGCGTATGCTATCGACCCGACCCATCCGGCTATTGAAGCACGGATGAAGAAAACTTCCGACCTCTTTCATCGTTGCGGCTTTGAATATGTAAAAATGGACTTTATGACGCACGGCGCTTTGGAAGGCGATTCTTGGTATAACAAAGACATTCAAACAGGTACGCAAGCCTATAATTACGGGATGGCTTTGCTGGACAAATACTTTGGTGATATGTACATCAACCTGTCTATCTCGCCCATTTTTCCGGCACAATATGCGCAATCGCGCCGTATTGCCTGCGATGCCTGGAATAAAATCAAAGACACCGAATACACGATGAACGCCGTTTCTTACGGTTGGTGGATAGACCGGGTATATCAATACAACGATGCCGATCATGTAGTATTGAACGATGCCACGGAAGGAGAAAACCGGGCGCGTGTTACCTCGGCGGTTGTCACCGGCTTGTTTATTTCAGGAGATGATTTCAGCGAAGGCGGTTCAGTCGAAGGGAAAGAACGGGCAAAAACTTACCTGACCCATCCGCTTATCAATGCTCTCGCTACAGGCGTATCGTTCCGTCCGTTGGAAGGCAATGGCGAAAAATCGGAAAACCAATTTGTAAGGGAAGATGAAACCGGCATTTATTATGTCTATTTCAATTACAAGGAAGAAGCCGTAGAAGTGACTGTTCCTATCGACCGTATCGCAGGGGCAAACCTGCGTGTCGGCTCTTTACAAGCTACCGATTTATGGAACAATAAAACAATCAATATGAATAGTAGCGTAATCGTGCCCGGTAAAGATGTATTGGTATTACGAATTAATAAATAATATCCTATATTGTATCGCATACACCTTTTCTTCGCCTGCTTCTATGCGACAGGAAGGAAAGTGATTATGATTCACGGCATCCGGATAACCTTGCGCTTCTAAAGCAATACCGGCGCAAGGCTCAAAAGGTTCTGCTAAATAATCGCCTGTATAAACTTGAATGCCCGGCATCGAGGAATAGACATCCAACCGCCGGTCTTTATAAGATAAGGTTGCCAAATGTTTGGATTGGCCGATAAAAAAGGTATTGAACCCTTGCAATTTTGTAAAATCGACCGTCGTGGAGACAGGGCATGCCCTGTCTCTACAAATCGGACGGATTTCCCCTGTTGGAAGCCATGCCGCGTCTGTTACTAAATAGTCTTTTGCATAGACTTGCAACTCGTGATTACAGATTGTTCCCCCTTTTCCCGAGAGATTGAAATAAGCGTGATTGGTTGGATTAAAGACCGTGTCTTTATCGGAAAGGACTTTGTATTCAATACTTAACTCGTTATCATCAGAGAAAGTATAAGTAACCGTCAAGCGCAAATTACCGGGAAAGCCACCCTCTCCATCGGGACTTTCATAAGAAAAAACTATTTGATGGTCTTGGACTTTATAATCAAATATTCGATTGTGGAAACCGTTAAAGCCGCCATGATTACAATTCTCGCCATCATTTTTATCTAAATGATAAGTTTTGCCGTCTAAGGCAAACTGCGCCTTTGTGATACGATTGGCGAAACGACCGATTGTACTGCCGAGATAATAAGGATTCGTGCTGTAATCCTCCAATTCAGGATAATTCAGGATAATATTTTCCAATTTTCCTTCTTTATCAGGCACATACCACGAAACCAGCGTTGCGCCCAGATTGAGTAATTCTAAGTAAGCGCCTGCGGCGTTGGTAAGACGAAATAGCTTTAATTCTTTATCCATTTTCTATTTCCCCATTGTCAACACTAATTTTCCGCCTTTTACTATATCTTCGTGATTGATTTGATATGACTTGTGCTTTTTGCCGTTTAACTTCATCGTTTGAATATAGATATTCTCCGCAGAATTATTTTTAGCCTCAAGCGTAAAAGTCTTGCCATTATCCAAATTAAAAGTAATTGTATCGAAGACAGGACTGGTTATTTCGTAAGTTGTTTCTCCCGGACACACCGGATGAATAC
>BNYG01000150.1 GCA_026000155.1 Bacteroidia bacterium
GTAGTCCCAGGCAGAGTTGAACTGCCGACCTCTACATTATCAGTGTAGCGCTCTAACCAACTGAGCTATAGGACTCTCTTTAGTGAAGAGTGATGAGTGTTTTTAACTCTTAACTCTTAGTGCTTAACTCTATCGTCCTACGGTCGAAGTCGTCCTCTTCTGTTGGAAACTTCTTCCTTCAGGAATAACTCTTCTCCTTTTTTTTTATATATAATTCCATAAATCACGCAGTACTCGAAAATTTCCTGTCTGCAATCAAAAATTCGTAATTGTCAATTATCAATTGTCAATTCTTTTCCGGGCTTCCAGAAAGGAGGTGTTCCAGCCGCACCTTCCGGTACGGCTACCTTGTTACGACTTAGCCCCAGTTACCAGTTTTACCCTAGGACGCTCCTTGCGGTTACGTACTTCAGGTACCCCCGGCTTCCATGGCTTGACGGGCGGTGTGTACAAGGCCCGGGAACGTATTCACCGCGCCATGGCTGATGCGCGATTACTAGCGAATCCAGCTTCACGGAGTCGAGTTGCAGACTCCGATCCGAACTGGGAATGGGTTTGGGGATTAGCATCCAGTCGCCTGGTAGCTGCCTTCTGTCCCATCCATTGTAACACGTGTGTCGCCCCGGACGTAAGGGCCGTGCTGATTTGACGTCATCCCCACCTTCCTCACACCTTACGGCGGCAGTCTCTCTAGAGTCCCCAGCTTGACCTGATGGTAACTAAAGATAAGGGTTGCGCTCGTTATGGCACTTAAGCCGACACCTCACGGCACGAGCTGACGACAACCATGCAGCACCTCGATATCTGTCCTTGCGGCCTGACTGCTTTCACAATCATTCAGATACCGTTCGAGCCCGGGTAAGGTTCCTCGCGTATCATCGAATTAAACCACATGTTCCTCCGCTTGTGCGGGCCCCCGTCAATTCCTTTGAGTTTCACCGTTGCCGGCGTACTCCCCAGGTGGAATACTTAACGCTTTCGCTGTACCGCTTACTGTATATCGCAAACAGTTAGTATTCATCGTTTACTGTGTGGACTACCAGGGTATCTAATCCTGTTTGATACCCACACTTTCGTGCTTCAGTGTCAGTCGTGGCCTGGCAAGCTGCCTGCGCTATCGGGGTTCTTCGTAATATCTATGCATTTCACCGCTACACTACGAATTCCGCCTGCCTCGTTCACTCTCAAGTCCGACAGTTTCAACGGCAGTTCCGGAGTTAAGCTCCAGGATTTCACCGCTGACTTATCAAACCACCTACGCACCCTTTAAACCCAATAAATCCGGATAACGCTCGCATCCTCCGTATTACCGCGGCTGCTGGCACGGAGTTAGCCGATGCTTATTCGAGAGGTACATACAAAACAGGACACGTCCTGCACTTTATTCCCCCTCAAAAGAAGTTTACAATACATAATACCTTCATCCTTCACGCGATTTGGCTGGTTCAGTCTCCCGACCATTGACCAATATTCCTCACTGCTGCCTCCCGTAGGAGTCTGGTCCGTGTCTCAGTACCAGTGTGGGGGATAAACCTCTCAGTTCCCCTAAGGATCGCTGACTTGGTGAGCCGTTACCTCTACCAACTATCTAATCCTGCGCATGCCCATCCATAACCGATAAATCTTTAACAAATAATACCATGCGGTATCCCTGTGTTATGCGGTATTAATCCGGATTTCTCCGGGCTATCCCCCTGTTATGGGCAGGTTGCATACGTGTTACTCACCCGTGCGCCGGTCGCCACCCGAAGTGCTGCCCCTCGACTTGCATGTGTTAAGCCTATCGCTAGCGTTCATCCTGAGCCAGGATCAAACTCTTCTTTGTTAATTTGTTTTTTTCTAATTCCTTTTTCGCTCCGGAAATCTTTTTAAGGACCTAAGGGACTATAGAGACTTTTGGGACTCCTAATCCTTAATCCTTTTTTTGACAGGGTATTCTCTTTTTGCCAAAACTGCTCGCGCAATCTTGGTTGTACTACGTAATTATGGAAATATGTCAAAGACC
>BNYG01000151.1 GCA_026000155.1 Bacteroidia bacterium
CCGTTTCGTTTGACAGTACAAAAATATCTGTTTTAATTTGAACAATAAATTTAGCCGCAAAAATTTAGCATCACTTTTGTCCACTTGAACAAAACATCTAAAAAAATAGCATCACTTTTGTCCATTAAACCTAAGATTACAAACGCGGATTATATTTTTGTGGCAGGTGGAAATACATTTTATCTGTTACAGGAATTAAAACGTTCTGGTGCTGATAAACTTATTATAGAACATATAAAAAGTGGTAAAATTTATATGTCAACATCGGCTGGTTCAATAATTGTTTCAAAAAACATTGAATATATAAAATTTATGGATGATCCTGCGGTTGCCCCGGATTTGGATAATGATTTTTCGGCACTTGGGATTATAGATTTTTGTATTGTACCGCATTGTACAAATTTTCCATTTAAAAAATGCGCTGGGAAAATAATTTCAGAATATTCC
Source organism: Bacteroidia bacterium (assembly GCA_026000155.1). Lineage (GTDB taxonomy): Bacteria > Bacteroidota > Bacteroidia > Bacteroidales > Azobacteroidaceae > Azobacteroides. The sequence continues at coordinate 448 of BNYG01000151.1, forward strand.
GGAAAACTTGAGTTAATGCCAATCCATAATAAGCAGGCGATTATTGTAAAAGGAAATAAAACAGAAATAGTTGAAATAAAAAGTAAAAAATAAAGGAGCCGCTACCTCTTCACCTTTTGATTATTCCACCCTTAGCGTAATAATGTGCTTGCTTTCATACCGGTAGCTGATGTCGAACCGGTATCTGTCGGCAATGGATTTTACGATGGACAAGCCCAAACCGAAAGACCGGTTATCGTCGGCGGCAGAAAAATAGCGGTCGAATATCTGCCGGTTACTGTTTTCGGGAGGCTCTCCGTCATTGGCTATCGTAATGGAACCGGGGTTGAAGACGATGCTGATTTCTCCGCCTTGCACGTTATATGAAATGGCATTTTTCAGCAGATTGCTTGCCATGACATAAGCCAAATCAACATTCATCCGGACTGTAATCTGTGCATTATTTACTGTCTGAAGTTTAATTTTCCGGTATTCGATAAGGTGGTTGAAATTATGAACCGTTTCGTCAAACACCGTATTCAAGTTCAGTTCGTTGTCCTCAAACTGTTTGTTTTTTATTTTCGCCAGCAGCAGCAAGCCGGAATTGAGTTTCTTCATACGGTTGAGAATTTGCAGCGTTGTATTGATTTCTTCCAGTTGCCGGCGATTTAATGTTTTATCGTTCAACATCAGTTCCATCTTGTTGAGAGCAATGGCAAGCGGCGTTTGCAGCTCGTGAGACATGTTTTCGATAAAGTTTTTTTGATTGACGAAAGCCTGCATGTTTTCCTGCAAAAACTTTTCTACCACTTTGTTCAACTCCCTGTATTCGTCGATGCTTGTCGGTTCGAATGTGATCATTTTAGATTTGTCCATCTGAAAATCAATCAGCGCGGCAAGCAGTTTCCTGAACGGTTTGCTGCTTTTATAAATAATTTTCTTTGCCAAAAAGACGAGCGCTAACGCCAAAACAATCCATAAACCGGCAAGCGTGTACAGTATATTTTCTACCAAATCGTCGCTTTCAACGGTAGAGGTGAAGATTTTCAGCCGGTAGTATTTTTTATCCGATTCGCACCGGAAGGCGGTCGTGAGCATGCGTACTTCTTCCTTTTCCAGTTCGGAAGGGAAATAGACTGTTGTCACCGAATAGGTTTCCTGAAAAGCGCAAGCGTCTTCGGCAGAAATTTCTTCTACCATAATATTAAGCGGATTATATTTGACCATGTCGGCAACAAAGCCTTCGGTTGTGTTTGCCTTGATGATAAATTCCTGTTTCAGATTGTTCAGACCTTCGTCGATACCATCGTGAATTTCGTTCATCTGGAGAAAAAAGTACGCGACCGACCAAACGAATAATACCACAATAAACGTTGTTGATAATCGAAGAACTAAATGGTTGACAAGTTTCATTTTTTTATTGTAATTAGCCGGTGTTATTTATCCAATTTGTATCCGATGCCGTAAACATTCTCTATTACAATATCAGCACCGCTGTCTTTGAGTTTTTTCCTCAGATTTTTCATCTGCGAATAGACAAAATCAAGGTTATCGGCGGCATCAG
>BNYG01000152.1 GCA_026000155.1 Bacteroidia bacterium
TAGATATATTAATCCGCGCAAATCCGTCTAATCCGTGTTATCCGCGTTCCATTGCGCTAAATTATTATTTAGTTTTATATTCTACAAATGCTTCGATCGCTTCATAGCTTGCTAAACCTAATTGCCTGTACAGCTCGGCGGTAGCATGATTCCGGTCTTCGGAGCGTTGCCAGAACAAACGTTCGTCATTGCCCAGAAACGGTGCGCTTTCCATTTGCGATTGATGACGGAGGATGGCATTTCGTTTCGCCCGCAACTCTTCGGGAGAAATAGGAACCGCCATTTCGATATCTTCTATTTCCCATTCCATCCATGCGCCGCGATACATCCATATCCGGCAATGCTTCAACCACTCTTCCTCTTTACTTTCTTCAACCGCAGCCAAAACGGCATCTAATGCCACTTTGTGCGTTCCGTGCGGATCAGCCAAATCTCCCGCCACAAATATCTCATCGGGCTGATGCTGATCTAAATAAACTTTTACGATAGCTACATCTTTCTCTGAGAGAGGGTTTTTCTTAATTCTTCCCGTTTCGTAAAAAGGCAAATCCAAAAACGTAACCTGATCGGATTTTATGCCTACATAACGGTCGGCTGCGATAGCTTCTTGCCTCCGGATATACGCTTTCAGGAAAAGGACATCCGGCGTATCCATATCATTGACTCCTTTATCCTGCAACAAAAACCGGACTACTTCCCTGTTTTTCTTTTTCAATACCTCATTTTCGGGATCGTATTTTTGGCGTACATCTTCGAGCAAAGCCACATAACGGATAACATCTTCATCGCCCACGGCAATATTTCCGGACGTTTCGTAAGCCACGTGTACATCGTGATGCTGATCAACCAAGCGTTTGAATGTTCCGCCCATCGAAATAACGTCATCATCGGGGTGCGGACTGAATATCACCACTTTTTTGGGATACGGCAGCGCTCTTTCGGGTCGATTGGTATCGTCGGCATTGGGTTTTCCGCCGGGCCAGCCGGTAATGGTGTGTTGTAAATCGTTGAATATCATAATATTCACATTGTATGCCGATCCGAAAAGACTCAACAGTTCTTCCAAACCGTTTTCGCGGTAATCCTTGTTGGTTAATTTCAAAATCGGTTTATCCAATTTTTGGCACAACCACACAATGGCCCGCCGGATCCATTTATTATTCCATTCGGCATTCGTTACCAGCCACGGTTTGCTGATGCGGGTGAGATTGGAGGCAGCGCTCAAGTCAATGAATATCTGGGCATTTTCATGGTCTTGCAGAAAAGATGCCGGCACCGTTTCGGAAGGCGTTTCTTCGACTACATTGTAAATACTGTTCATTTTATCTTCACCAAAAGCAATCAAGACAATCTTTTTCGCTTTCAAAATCGTGGAAATACCCATGGTAATAGCGCTTCCCGGCACTTTTTCGACAGACTCAAAGATACTGATCGCTTCTTTTTTGGATTGTATATCCAACAATACCAACCGGGTTTGCGACCCGCGATTAGAACCGGAGATATTCAACCCGATGTTGCCGCCGCGTCCCAAACCCAACAACATAAAATCAATTCCACCGGCTTGCTGGATAAGTGCTTCGTAGGATTTGCAATAATTCAATACTTTCTCTTTCGAAACAAATCCGTCGGGCGTATGCACATTCTCCCAATCCATATCAATATGATCCAACAACTGTTCTTTCAACTGATTAAAATTACTGTTGGAACGCGATTGCAAAGGATAAAATTCATAAATCCCGAAGACAATCACATTTTTGAAACTCAGGTTTTCTTCCTTGTGCATCCGGACAAGTTCCTGAAAAATCGTCTGCGGAGAATGTCCTCCCGGAATAGCGAGGACAAACCGCTCGTTTTTAGATTGCTTTTCCCTGATTGCCGAAGCCATATCCTTCGCCACCTGCAAAGAGGCTTCCCGGGAAGATTCATAAATACGCACAGGAATTTTTTCATAACGGGTCAGCGTTGACAACTCAAATTCATTTTCCGGTTG
>BNYG01000153.1 GCA_026000155.1 Bacteroidia bacterium
TAGAAATTGGTTTTTTGGAAAAAGAGACAGGTATTCCGTGTTGTACGTTGATGTTTCATAATGTATATGGCTCGCCCTGCGATTTTGGCGCAAGAAGTCAGGTTATTCCTGCGTTGATTCGTAAAGCCGTCAATTATCCGAATGAGCCATTCAATGTGTGGGGCAGCGGCGAACAAGGACGCGCTTTTATTCACGTTGACGATGTTGTGAATGCTCTTTGTTTAGCGTTAGATAAAGGTTGGGGGCATGATTGGATACAGATAGGTCCTTCGGAATGTACTTCTATCAAAGAAATTGCTGAAACAGTGGTGAAAATATCAGGTAAAAACATTGATGTTTTCTATGACACGACTAAACCGGAGGGTGATAAAGCACGTAGTGCTGATTTTTCAAAAGCAAAGGCTATTCTTGGTTGGGAACCTAAAGTAGATTTGAAAATAGGATTAAAAGAACAATATAGCTGGGTTGAAAAACAAATCAAATCAAATGCAAAATTATTTTAATGTTTTTTATGAATTTGATCGTCGAAAAGTAAATGATGTCATCCGGCAATGCATTCGGGACAATGTCCCCGGATATGTTTGTTCTATTGATGGCAATAGTTTAGTATCTGCTAATAACAATGTCGATCATTTGGAGGCTCTGAATGGCGCTACTGTAAATTTATGCGATAGTGCGTGGACTCCTTTTTTTATAAACTGTATTTATGGTACCGGATATAAAAATTATACGGGAGCCGACTTGTTTCTTGAATATATCAATGAGAAAAAATACCGTCAGTTTTTCTTAGGGTCCACCCCTCAAATACTCAAAGGATTAAAAGGTAAAATGTCGAAAATAGATCCTTCCATACAAAACATGCGGTTTGAAACATTACCTTTTCGCAAAGTAGAAGAATTTGACTATCCTCAAATAGCGGATATGATTAATGAAGACAATCCCGATATCATTTGGGTTTCATTAGGCGCTCCTAAACAAGAACAATTTATGCATAGATTAAAGCCCTATCTTAACCGGGGCGTTATGTTTGGGTTTGGTGCGATATTTAATTTCAATTCCGGCATACCGGACCAGAAAAGGGCTCCGAAATGGATGATTAAACTCAATATGGAGTGGGTATTCAGGATATTTCAGGAACCTTCGCGTATGGCCGGAAGATATTGGAATGTATTTATCTCTTATCCAAGTTTAATAAAAGAAGAAATTAGAAGAAAAAAATGGTCGGATAGTCATGCAAGTCTTACTCTTCCGGGGTGAAAATGGAGTTAAGAATCCGCGTAAATCCGCGATATCCGTGTCCTCCGCGTTCCATTGCCCTTTGCGGCAAACCATCTCTCCCCTAAATTATTATCTATATTATCGCATTACTTTTTGTTTTGCCGTTTCCGTTCGTTTTCGTCCAAAATAATTTTGCGTAGCCGCATGGCTTTGGGAGTCAATTCCACGTATTCGTCCTCTTTGATGTATTCCAAGGCTTGTTCCAAACTGAAAATAACCGGAGGCGCCAAGTGCGCTTTGTCGTCGGTTCCCGATGCCCGGACATTGGTCAGTTTTTTGGATTTCGTGACATTCACCACCAAATCGCCTTCCTTGGAATGTTCCCCAACGATTTGTCCGGCGTAAATATCGGTTTGGGGATGAATGAAAAACCGTCCCCTGTCCTGCAATTTATCCAAAGCGTAGGCAAACGCATTTCCGGTTTCCATGGCGATGATGGACCCGTTTTGACGTTTTTCGATTTCGCCTTTCCAGGGTTGGTATTCCAAGAAACGGTGAGCCATAATCGCTTCTCCTGCCGATGCTGTCAAAACATTATTAGTCAATCCGATAATGCCACGGGAAGGAATAGTAAACTCCAGATGAATCCGGTCGTTTTTGCGTTCCATCGACAGCATTTCCCCTTTCCGTTTGATAACCATATCAATGATACGGCTGGAAGTTTCTTCCGGCAAATTAATCGTCAA
>BNYG01000154.1 GCA_026000155.1 Bacteroidia bacterium
TCCTTATCCGAATGGTAACAGTAATTGGAATCGTAGCGGTATGAAATTGATAACCGGTAAAGACAAATCTTCTGCTTTTTTGCAAGAATTTAATTACGGCGCTGCTGCCATTGATTTGATGGGTAATCTGAATAATCTTATCCGCGGTTATTGGGGACAAGAAAATAAAGTAGATGTGATTCCTTATGCCGGTTTCGGAGTAGCTCATGCGAGACCGAGCGTTACCAACCCTTCACATACCGGAGTTTTAGGTAGAATGGGTGTTCGTGCGAATGTTAATTTGTCGAAAAAATGGGCTATCTATCTGGAACCGCAGGTGAACTGGGTAAGCTCTGAATTTGACGGATATGTAGGACACCGGGTAGCCGATATGTTTGGTAATTTGTTCTTAGGTGTTCAATATACTATCAACAAAGATTATTCCAATCCTGCCTCTATTTTATCGTTGGACGAAGTGAATTATCTGAATGACCGGATCAATGAAAACCGCGGTTTGATTGAAAATCAACAAGGCATTTTGGAACGTCAACAAAACTTGATCGACCGGTTGGATGGCCGTGTTACAAAGATAGAAAAAACACCTGTTGTCGTACAACGTCCTGACAATTCTTCTTTCTTACCGGAATACATTCGTTTTACATTGGATTCGTATAAAATTCCTTCTGCCGAACAAAATAAGGTGAACGATGCGATCGCTTTCCTGAAAGCCAATCCGGACAGTAAATTGCTTTTGGTTGGTTATGCTGATAAAAAGACAGGAAACAGCAAGCACAACTTGTCATTAAGCCGCAACCGTGTAGAAGCTGTTGCTGCTGAATTAAGAAATCGCGGCATTAATTCAAATCGTATTATTCAGGAATGGAAAGGTGATAAAGAACAACCATTCGCTCAAAATGATTGGAACCGCGTTGTAATTTTGGTAGAAAGAAAGTAATCATATTTGCATAAGGGTATATATAAAAACACTTCGCACCAAAGTTATGTGAACTTTGGTGCGATTTGAAATTTTTTATAAGGCTACGATAAATGATTGAAAACAATTCGGAAACAAGACATGTTAATTATTCTATTGTAGGAACACTTTTGTTGGTTATAATTACCAATTGTTTGTATTACTTTAAACAAGTAGGTCCGCATGTTTTGCAAATTTATATGGTCGCTACATTATTGTCTGCTTGGTTTACTTGTGGATTCAATGTTTTTACACAAATTATTACCGGTCGTTTTTTGATATTTTCGCTGACCCTTATTAGTTTTTTTGTTTCTTCTTTCCTCTCTCTCGTTGTTGGCTATGGTTTTTGCCTGTTTTTTTTCATGGGCTTTGTATTGTTATTGTCATTTTCTCAAACCGACACATCATTTCCTTATATACCAAAATTTTTCCTGTATGCTTCGATCTTTTTTGCCTTAAGTGTCATTTTTTCAGCTGTTAATACGTCAACTTACATAAGTTCTTTGTCTTTGTTTTTTACGGCAGATACGGTAGAACATGCAATGAAGCTTGTTTTATCAAGAAATTATGGAGGTTATGCTCCTTTGACAGCAACTGCTGCTTTTTTTATTTCTGTTGGTATGGGTATTGTTTTTATCAAATTAGTTAACAGTAAGGAGAAGAATTCCAATATAATGTGGTTGTCTTTATTGATACTTTTATTAGCTTTATTATTGACACTACGTAGGGTAGGAATCCTATGTAATATTTTGGCTATTGTAGCTGTTTTTGTATATAAACGAGAATATTTATTTCGTTTTTTATTAATACTCACCGCATTGGTTATACTGTATTACTTGCTTCTCCCTTATATTCCTCAATTAGGACAGGTATTTCAGAAACAAGAAAGGCTGATGAGAGAAGGAAATGTTCTCAGTGATAGACAAGATTTATATAATTATGCTTTACAATTGTTTAAAGAAAATCCTTATTTTGGGAAAGGACCTTTA
>BNYG01000155.1 GCA_026000155.1 Bacteroidia bacterium
GGCGCCTCCTGTTTGAAGTAATTGATTGCCTTTAATCGGTTTGGCCTACCTGCTTTATTATGCTTTAATCGGCAGTAAAAACGTAAATAAAAACATTCCTGTCGAATAAAAAACAGGAAAGTCTTTAAGCGCAAAGGCGCAAAAAACGCAGAGATTATTGTTTACAAAAAATCTTTGCGTTTTTTGTGCTTTTGTTGTTAAAAATAGTCTTCAAATTATTTGGTTTAGTTGTTAAAATTAACTTAATTTGTCCTTTTTAACAATTAAACTTATTTGTTAAAATGTTTTAGTGATTGAAGCGGATAATTTTTGTTTTTTTTAGTCAATGTTAAACAAAAAAAAACTTACTTTGTTCTATTATTACAGGGTTAATTGAAATATGAGAAAATCAGCTATTTGGTTACTCACCGGCGTTTTGATTTTTGCTTTTATCGGCTTATTGTATTTGCAGGTAAATTATATTCATATCATCCTGAATAAGCAGGAAGATCAGTTCAAAGACGCGGTTAAAAGAAGCTTATATCAGGTTTCTCATGATTTGGAATTGGATGAAACGGAACAGTTTCTTAGCGACCAGGTAATAAAGTATTGGGGCAGCAGGAAAATTGTATCTCCAAGAATAAGTATAGTCGAACAACAGCGGTTGTCGGTCAGCGGTTCAAACCAAACATTATCCACACGGATTGATATTGGTATCGGAACAGATATCGATACCCTCACCGTTTTGCCGCCGAGTTTTGGAAAAAACGATTTGAGCACAGCTTCCCGTGCGATGCAGGAGGTATTCCAGGACAGGTATTTTTATCAGCAGAATTTATTGGATGAAGTAATCCGGAAGTCGATAAAAGGAGGTACGCGGCCGATTGAAGAGCGGATCGATTACCGGAAATTAGATTCCTATATCCGGATGGAATTGGCCAACAACGACCTTATATTGCCTTTTGTGTATGCTATAAAGGATAAGGAAAAAAACAGTATTCATGAAAGTCCGGATTTTAATACGGAGGATTTGAATGTCTATTCGCAAATATTATTTCCCATGGATCCGGCCAATAAGTTATATACACTTCAGATAGCTTTCCCTGACCAAAAAAAATACATGTTGGATTCGATTATCCGGTTTGTTGTTCCTTCTATCATTTTCACGGCTGTTTTATTGCTTGTATTTGTATTTACCATTTATACCGTATTCAGACAGAAGCGTTTGTCTGAGATGAAAAATGATTTTATCAATAACATGACGCATGAATTGAAAACGCCGGTAGCGAGTATTTCGCTGGCTGCGCAAACCTTGAATGATGCGGATGTAAGTAATTCGCCCCGTTTGATGGAGCATGCCAAACAAGTGATTACCGACGAAAGCAGGCGTTTGGGATTCTTAGTCGAAAAAGTGCTGCAAATGTCTTTGTTTGACGACCGCGCGATCCAATTCAAAATGATGCAATTGGATGCGAATGACCTGATAACCAATGTGGCAAGTACGTTTGCTTTGCGGGTGGAAAATGCAGGCGGTACCTTGGATGTGGACTTGGAAGCGATGGATTCGACCATTGTGGTGGATAAAATGCACTTTACCAATGTCTTGTTCAATTTGATGGAAAATGCGGTCAAATACAGGCGGGAAAATGTTCCGTTGGTATTGATGGCCCGGACAGTAAACGCAGGCGATAAAATTCAGATTACCATCGAAGATAATGGCGTGGGCATACGGAAAGAAAGTCTCAAAAAGATTTTCGACCGGTTCTACCGGGTTCCTACCGGAAACAGGCATGATGTGAAAGGCTTTGGCTTAGGCTTGGCTTATGTCAAACGCATCATTACCGAATTGGATGGAACGATTAAAGCAGAAAGTGAATTGGGTGAAGGCACCAAATTCATTATTACATTACCATACGTAGAAAATTAATACTAAATAAAAAAC
>BNYG01000156.1 GCA_026000155.1 Bacteroidia bacterium
AACGGACGATCCCTTCAACGACTAATCCTTATACCCGGCAATTGAATCCGGATAATCTGCAACAAGGTCTGAACGATACTAAAAAGCAGTATGAATTCGATTTGATTCTGCGGGACTACGAAACGGTTATCCAACTGAATCCCGATTTTGTGTATGCTTATTTTAACCGTGCGAATATCCGTTGTTTGCAAAAGGATTACCGGACAGCGATCAACGATTACAATGAAGCCATCAAACGGAATCCCGATTTTGCGGAAGCCTATTTCAACCGCGGACTGACTCGTTTATATTTGGGAGATACTAACCGGGGAATTGAGGATTTGAGCAAAGCCGGCGAATTGGGAATTGTGGATGCTTACAGTATTATTAAGAAGATGACGGCGGAGTGATAAAAAATAGAATTGGTACATAACATTGTCCTCTGTGCATTGCATTTCTACAAAATAATTGCTATTTTTGCAGTCTAACAATTATTATCATGAAAATACGTCTTTTTTTATTCAGCATTTTGAGTTTTTTTTGCGTTCAATTCGCTTGTCCCCAATCCGCTAAACCGGTACGCATCGGAATAGCCGGTCTTTCGCACGACCATATTCATGGATTATTGAGAAATCACAAGGAACGTACCGATATTCAAATTGTAGGTATTGCGGAAGCGGATAAAGGGTTGGTTGAAAAATATGCCAAACAGTATGGTTTTGATAAAAGTATTGTATATGACGATTTAGCCGTCATGGTTGACAAAACCAAACCGGAAGGCGTGGTCGCTTTTAATTCTATCTACGACCATCTGAAAACGGTTGAAGTTTGTGCCCCGAAAGGTGTTCATGTGATGGTGGAGAAACCCTTGGCGGTTAATTCCGAACATGCGCAGCGCATGGCGCAATTAGCGAAAAATAATCATATTCACTTGTTGACTAACTACGAAACGACTTGGTATCCAACTCATTATAAAGCATACGAGATGGCTGTTACCAATCATGAAATCGGCGATATTAATAAAGTGGTCGTTCACGACGGACACAAAGGCCCGGTAGAAATCGGTTGTTCGAAAGAATTTCTTGCCTGGTTGACCGATCCTGTTTTGAATGGCGGCGGGGCTGTGATTGACTTCGGTTGTTATGGCGCCAATCTTATGACTTGGCTGATGCAGAATGAAAAACCGACTACCGTGACGGCTGTTTTGCAGCAAATCAAGCCGGAAGTATATCCGAAAGTAGATGATCAGGCAACGATTATTTTGACGTATCCGCATGCACAAGCCATTATTCAAGGTTCGTGGAACTGGCCGGTTGACCGGAAAGACATTGACATTTATGGGAAAGCCGGATATGTAAAAGCGTTGAATGCCAATAATTTGGAATACCGCCTGAAACGTGAAGTACCCAAACAAGAAATACGGGTAACCGAATTTCCTACGGCTGCCAACGAACCGTTCAATTATTTTTCCAATGTCATTAGAGGGACGATGGAAGTAAAAAGTTCCGATTTATCTTCTTTGGAAAACAACCTGATTGTGGTCAGGATATTGGAAGCTGCCAAGGAAAGCGCCAAAGAAGGAAAGACGATTATTTTATAACATTATTCAAGAAAACGACGAGAATTTGATACACCGTAGTGACAGATGACATCGAATTTGTCTCCACGCATACAGGGTAATCAAAGAAATTCAAAGCATCCATTATTTGCGGAACAAATCAAGGAACAAGTAGAACAAGTAAACCGGAACAGAGAAAGGCAATCATTGAAAGAGCAAAAGAAGAAAGATTTTTCAATCCAAATTATAGATATTCTATTGTGCTGTGGATAACTGATTTTTATTCAAGTATTCCCTAAATTGCTCAAAGGTCATATTTTCAGTTTCTTTTGCAATCTTTTCCTTGATTTCTCTGAATACTTTTACAGTATCAAAGG
>BNYG01000157.1 GCA_026000155.1 Bacteroidia bacterium
CCCGCACTGCGAGCCAGGTTGCTGTTCGGATAGGTATTCATCAAACTTTGGAAAGTTTCAATGGCAGACGTGCTGTTATTTAATAAAACGTAGGCGCGGCCCTTTTCGTAGATGGCGTCCGTCAGATAAGGCGAATGGGGAAAATCCTTGATTAACTGATCCATTTGCACCACTTTTCCATTGTAATCTTTTTGCAATCCCAGGACATATCCTTTTTGGAACAAGGCATAATCACCTGCCGACGGTTGCGTATGGATAGCCTGATTATAAGCATTTTCCGCTTCTTTCAATTGGCGGTTATTAAAATAACAATCCCCCAGGCGGGCATAAGCATCCGCCAAGGTATTCCGGTTGTTGTTTCCCCGGTTGATAAACGATTGGAAGAACGTTTCCGCTTTGGCATAATCCGTTTGTTTGAAAGCGCAATAGCCCAGATTATAAGCGGCTAAATTGGCCAAATCGCCCGTTCTATTGCCGGTATTTAAAAAGGACTGGTAATCCTTGGCTGCATTCGCATAAGCGGATTTCCGGTAGTAAGATTCGCCTCTCCAATAGAGAGCCTCTTGTTTTTCGTTTACCGCATAATCGCCTGTAGTAATGGCTTTTGTAAAAGATTCAATAGCGGAATCGTATTTTCCGTTGGTAAAATCGACTGTTCCTAAATAATAATAGATTTTTTGTTTCGCTTCGATGATTTTTCTTCCGGGATTTTTTATTTTGGCAATGGAAGTCAATGCCGTATCATAATTTTTGGTGGTCAAATACACATCGACCAAGGCATCATTCACCTTATCGGCATAAATAGACCGGGGATAGGTATTGATAAAATTTTCCAGCACCGTGACCGATTCACCGAAACCGGATACGGAATTTTGATGCAAAAGCATCGCATAATTATACAGGGCGGCTTCTTTCGCCGAAGCATCGAAATCCATACGCGAAGCGGATTCAAAAGCGCGTAACGCATTGTTTTTGTCTTGCAATTGAAGGTAAGATTGCCCTAAATACAAGTAAGCGCTTTGCCCTTGAACGTCATTGCCCGGATTGCTTTTGCTTAAAGCATCAATGGCTTGGGCGTAATTATTTAAATGGTAATACGATAATCCCAGAATGTAATAGTCTGTCGGATTATTGTTGGCAAGCGGTTTTAGATACTGAACCGCTTTGGAATAACCGGCTTCGTAATAATAGGAAATACCGGTGATTCGTTCGATTTCGGGATTACGGGAATTGCCGGGATACGCCTTCAAAAGCGCCTGCCCTTCCTGAATGACCTGGGTGTATTTTTTTTGTGCAAAATAAATTTGCGTCATATAATACAAAACATCCTGCTTGAATTCGGGATGAGTTCGCAAGCGGCTAAATTGGTTTAAGGCACGATCGTAATCGCCTGTTTTGTAGGAAATATACGCTTGATAATATCCGGCAGCTTCTTTGTATTTGTCGCTGTATTGCCCCAATAAGGCAAATAAACGGCCGGCCTCTTTATCATTGTCGTTTTGCAAATGAATCATCCCCCGGCGATAGGCGTAATCGGCCTGTTCGGATTCGGACAATAGATCCATATCGCTCTGTTCCAACCAGTATTCCGCTATTTTATAATCGTGCTCTTGGAAAGCGACCGACCCGATCATAAAACACAGCTCATTCCGGTGACCGGTCTGGGGATAAGTCTCCAGAAATTCACGCAAGACATGTCCGGCACCGGTTCTGCCCTGGTGAAAAGCGGAGGCAGCCAGCAAAAAATCCGACTCCTCTATCCAATAGGGCGGAGGATTCTGCTTTTTATATTCCGTAATCTTATCCATACATCCGGCAAAATTCCGGTCGGTGTACATGGATTGTCCTTCCAGAAAAAGGCGATCAGGAGAAATAAATCCGGTAGAACGTTGTGCATCAAC
>BNYG01000158.1 GCA_026000155.1 Bacteroidia bacterium
AATTTCCTCTTTGGCATCATAGACTTTGAGAAATAAAATCCAAACCATCTGTTCGATACGCTGTGCATCTCCATTTACGCCGGCATCATTGCGCATGATATCTTGAAGTCGTTTGACTGTGTTATTCAAACTCATATTTTAAGCTGTGTATAATAGTGTTTTTAATTCTTTTGCCACTTCAATAAATTTGTCTTTCCCTCCAAATAATTTGACAATTTTCAAAGGACTTCCGTATTGCGAAAACTCTCTCAAACTCAATATCTTGGTGTCGTCAAATTCCCGTGAGCCGTCTGTCGCATATTTTTCAAGAAGCGTATTCAAAACATCTTGAGCCAATCCCGAATACTTATACAAATAACCTTTTTTCTTTACATTGTTGGCTCTTTCTTTTCGGGTTAAAGGTTTTCGATCGTAAGCAATATGCAATATCAAATCGAAATCGTCAATATCTGGTTTGTCTGCAATTTCGCGCAGGGCTTCCAACAAAACCCCTTTTTCTTTCAATTCTTCTACTATTGCTTTTTCTTTTAGTTCGCCGTTCCACGACTTCAGAAAATCGTCCAAAGTAGCAAACTCACTACGGATATTTTTTCGTGAGTAATCTTTCAAACTTTCCGTTATCAATTTTCCGTCCATATCGTAATACTGCACTTGTTCCGAAAGGACTAATATTTCAACATCTTTTACCCAATACTTTTTTCGTTTGTTATATTCTACAGGAGGGTCTGCTGTAATATCCGGTTTCTCCTCAATTTCCGGATATGGATTGTCCTGTGTGTCTATTTCCGGTGGAACAGGAGATTCATCCTCCTCTGGTTCATATATTTGAACAGGGTCTCCATCAAAATCTTTATCTGCAAATAAACGGCTCACACCTCTAAAATCCATGATGGTAAAATAATATTTCCCATAGTCGGGCTTTAGCCGAGTACCCCGCCCGATAATTTGTTTAAACTCGGTCATGGAATTAATGTTATTTTCCAAAACAATGAGTTTGCAAGTCTTGCAATCCACACCGGTAGTCATTAGTTTTGAAGTGGTTACAATTGTCGGATAACTACAATCTTCGTCAATGAAATTATCCAATTGCGCTTTTCCTATTTCATTGTCGCCCGTAATACGCATAATGTATTTAGGATTTTGCGCTACCAAATCGTCATTTTCATTTACCAAGGCCTGACGCATCCGTTCCGCGTGTTCTATATCCACACAAAAAACAATCGTCTTGCTGAACCGGTCTGTATTTTTCAAAAATTTTGTAATAGTTTGAGCTACCTTTTTTGTCCGGTCATCCAAAACAAGCGTTCGGTCGAAATCTTTGATATTATATTCCCTATCTTCTATTTCTTCTCCATTGGCGTCTAACTTTCCCACTTCCGGTCTATATCCTTGCAAATCTTTATCCAACCCGATCCGAACTACTTTATACGGAGCGAGAAATCCATCAGCAATTCCCTCTTTCAACGAATAGGTGTAAATAGGCTCTCCGAAATAATGACTACTCGATATATCTTTCGTTTCTTTCGGCGTTGCAGTCATCCCAATATGGGTGGCATTTTGGAAATAATCCAAGATTTTATGCCAACGTGATTCTTCGCGAGCGCTCCCTCTATGATATTCATCTATAACGATTAAGTCGAAAAAATCGGGTTTGAATTGTCGGAAAGCCTCTTCATCATCCTCGCCCGACAATTGGTGATAGAGCGATAAATACAATTCGTAGGAACTATCTAATTTCTTTTTCCCGATTTTAGTCATTATTTTTTCAAAGGGTTTGAAATCATTTTGCATGGTTTGGTCAACCAAAATATTTCGGTCGGCAAGAAACAAAATCTTTTTCTTTCTTCCTGATTTCCAAAGCCTGTGAATAATTTGAAAGGCTGTATAAGTTTTCCC
>BNYG01000159.1 GCA_026000155.1 Bacteroidia bacterium
ATCGGATTGTGATTTGGTTTATGGCAACGGTCTTTTCGTGGATGCCAATCATATCCATAAAACGGTTCGCAACTGGATTAGCGGCGCTTATTCCAAATCCAAAATCGCCAATGGTTGGTTGCCCTTGCATCCGACCGTTTATATCAAAAAATCCTGTTTGGATAGAATAGGGGAGTATAATGAGGAGTATCAGATAGCTTCCGACAGTGATTTTTTAGTGCGCTGCTTATATAACGAAACCTTACATGTGTCTTACCTGAACGAATACATCGTCCGCATGCGTATGGGCGGACTTTCTACCAGTATTTCCAAACAATTGAAGAAATGGAAAGAAGATGCCCGGCTGTATCGCGTCCATGGATTTAATCCTTATCGCACCTTGTCGGGAAAAATTATTTCCAAAATACCACAATTTTTTGTAGGAATTCCTTCCATCTTCCATTAACTTACCACTTTTTTCCGTACCTTTGTACACTGAAAAAAATTCTTTTTAAATATATGGATAAAAAGATTGCTTTGGTATTGGAAAACGGGACGGTATTCAATGGCTATTCCTTTGGTTATGAAGCTCCTGCAGCCGGTGAGGTGGTTTTCAATACTGCGATGGTAGGCTACCCTGAAAGCCTGACAGACCCTTCCTATTCAGGACAAATTCTCACGGTAACTTACCCATTAGTAGGAAATTACGGTGTTCCGGAAGACCGCATCGTCAATGGATTATCCGAGTTTTACGAATCGGAAAAAATCCAGGTCAGCGGATTGATCATTTCGGAGTATTCCCACGAGTACAGTCATTGGAACGCCTGCAAAAGTCTGGGCGAATGGCTGAAAGAACATAAAGTGCCGGGAATTTACGGAGTGGACACACGGGCGCTGACCAAACTGATCCGGGAACAGGGTTCCATGAAAGGAAAAATCGTTTTTGATTCTCCGGATGAAATTGATTTTATTGATCCTTCCCTGGAAAATCAGGTGGCGAAAGTCAGTTGCAAAGAAATAATCAGATACAGCGGCGGCGGTAGAGACAGGGCATGCCCTGTCTCTACGACAAACAGGAAAACGGTAGTTCTGGTAGATTGCGGCGTAAAACACAATATTGTCCGTTGCCTGTTAAAAAAAGACGTCAACATCATCCGCGTTCCCTGGGATTATGATTTCAATACCCTGGAGTACGACGGATTGTTCATCTCCAACGGACCGGGCGACCCCGAACATTGCCAAATAACCGTTGACCATATCCAGGAAGCCATGAAAAAGGGCAAACCAATCATGGGTATTTGTATGGGAAACCAATTATTGGCGAAAGCCGGCGGAGCGACCACTTATAAATTGAAATACGGACACCGGAGTCACAACCAGCCGGTACGGATGGAAGGAACGACCAAATGCTTCATTACCTCGCAAAACCATGGTTATGTGGTAGATACAACTAAATTAGGGGACGATTGGGAAGTCTTGTTCACCAATATGAACGACGGCTCCAACGAAGGCATTCAACATAAAACCCAACCTTGGTTTTCGGCGCAATTCCATCCCGAAGCCGCTTCCGGACCTACCGATACAGAGTTTTTGTTCGATAGGTTTGTGGACAGCATGAGTGACAATGGCACGCGGATGACACGGATTGAGCGGATTGCCGCGGATAATAATTTAAAAAATCCGTGTGAATCCGCCCAATCCGTGTCATCCGCGTGCCATTCGCGCAAAGTCCTGTTGCTCGGCTCGGGTGCATTGAAAATCGGGGAGGCGGGAGAATTTGACTATTCCGGTTCGCAGGCATTGAAAGCGTTGAAAGAGGAAGGCATTTATACCGTTTTAATTAATCCCAATATTGCCACCGTGCAAACCTCCGAAGGGGTAGCGGACAAGATT
>BNYG01000160.1 GCA_026000155.1 Bacteroidia bacterium
ATTGATTGGGTCGTGCACCAATTCATCGTATCAAGATTTGAGCCGGGCGGCTTCCATTGCCCGACAGGCTATAGAGGAACAAATTCCGGTGGCTGCTCCGCTGATTATCAATCCGGGATCTGAACAGATTCGTTATACCGCTGAACGCGATGGTTTGATGGCTGATTTTGAGCGGATTGGCGGTGTAATCATGGCAAACGCCTGCGGTCCCTGTATCGGGCAATGGAAACGTCCTGCCGATGATAATACACGGAAAAATGCCATTGTCACTTCGTTCAACCGCAATTTTGCCAAACGCGCCGATGGCAATCCCAACACCTACGCTTTTATCGCTTCTCCCGAACTGACGATGGCTCTGACCATTGCAGGAAGTCTAAGTTTCAATCCCTTAACGGATAAATTGAAGACCAAAGACGGACGGGAAGTGCTACTCAAAGAACCGCAAGGAAGTGATTTCCCTCCCAAGGGTTTTGAAGTAAAAGATAAGGGTTATATTGCTTATGGAAAGGAAAATACGAAAATTAACATTCACCCAAAATCAGAGCGTTTGCAATTGTTGCAACCCTTTCCTGCGTTTAACGAAGCGGATTGGATAAACATGCCGTTGCTGATTAAAACGGAAGGCAAATGTACGACCGACCATATTTCCATGGCAGGCCCTTGGCTCCGTTTCCGCGGTCATTTGGAAAATATTTCGGACAATCTTCTGATGGGCGCGGTCAATGCTTTTAACGGCAAAACAAACAAGGTTTTGAATCAAATTCTGCATCAATATGAAACGATTTCAGAGGTGGCAAAGTTTTATAAAATTGCCGGTTTGTCGTCCATTGTGGTAGCCGAAGAGAATTATGGAGAAGGATCGTCGCGGGAACATGCCGCCATGGAGCCTCGTTTTTTGAATGTGAAAGTGATATTGGCCAAGAGTTTTGCCCGTATTCACGAAACCAACCTGAAAAAGCAGGGAATGTTGGCGCTCACGTTTGCTGATAAAAGCGATTACGATAAAATCCGGGAAGACGACCGCGTTACGATTAGCGGACTGTCGGATTTTCAACCCCGTAAATCGCTCACAGCGATTCTCAGCCATGATGACGGTAGCGAAGAATCCATTACGGTGCATCACAGTTTCAACGATTTGCAGATTCAATGGTTTAGAGCAGGCAGTGCATTAAATTATTTAAAAAATAAGTATTCACAACTATAAGTTGAAGCAAGTCCCGCATGGGACGATACTTTATTAACCGTATGCTTCAGCTTACGGAAAAAACAAAGAATGATGAAAGTACAAAAACAAGGTGAAAAATTAATTGTTCCCGACAGCGTGACCATTCCTTTTATCGAAGGCGACGGTGTAGGAACGGAAATAACGCCGGTAAGTCAAAAGATTGTCAATCAGGCGGTAAAAACGGCTTATCAGGGAAAGCGTTCGATTGAATGGAAAGAAGTCTTGGCAGGCGAAAAAGCTTTCAAGGCGACCGGTAATTGGTTGCCGGATGCCACTTTGGATGCTTTCCGCGAGTATTTGGTAGGTATCAAGGGACCGTTGACGACTCCTATCGGCGAAGGAATCCGTTCGTTGAATGTGGCGCTTCGGCAAACCTTGGATTTGTATGTTTGTCTTCGCCCGGTGCGTTGGTTCAAGGGTGTGGTTTCGCCAATCAAAGAGCCGGAAAAAGTAAATATGGTGATTTTCCGGGAAAATACCGAAGATATTTATGCCGGCATTGAATGGCAACAAGGTACGCCCGAAGCCCAAAAATTCCTCCGTTTTCTGAAAGATGAGATGCACGTGACGAAAATTCGCTTTGAGGAAACTTCTGCCTTTGGCGTAAAACCATTGAATCTGCAAA
>BNYG01000161.1 GCA_026000155.1 Bacteroidia bacterium
GAAGAAGTATATATTTGGCGGAATCGCCGTTTTAACAGTTGTAGCAGCAGCTGCTTTGAATATAAATTTTAATACACAAAAAAGTGATTTGTCGGGTATTTCTTTGGCAAATGTGGAAGCATTGGCTGATTTTGAGGTCTGGGAAGACGGTATTCATGTGGCAACATGTAGTGGAACATCTGGTACATGTTATACGACAACGCTGCCTAATGGACAAGAAGTATCCATACCGGGGAAAGATGTCTGTTAACGAACTTAAAATGTAGTATTTAATTTTTTGAGGAAACTCATGCTGTTTCCTCAAAAAATTATGAAAAATAATTTATAATATATGAAAAAGATACTTTATTTAGTAATGTTTTGTTTTTCAATATCTTGTACTGGGGATAAAATAGGAAATCAAAAATTCTTAGAAAGTTTCCGGGAAAAGAAAATAATGGAAGTTCAAGACATTTCTTTTGAAACAGAAAGTATTAAAGTTCCTATGCAAATGGAATACATGGATAATTTTCTGTATTTTGCAGAATATAATGCAGATTATTTAATTGATGTTTTTGATTGTTCAACAGGAAAACTCTATAATAGTTTTATTCCAAGAGGAATGGGTCCTGACGAATATTTATGGATATCCAGTATGGTTATCATAGATAATCATCTTATGCTTTATGATAATTCTTATAAAAAAATAACATTTTTACCAAAAATGGGTAGCGAAACGATTGAAAAACCAATGGATATCATTATTAAAGGAGATTCTATTATTCAATCTTCTTTGAACGCCTTTCCTCTATCAAAAGAGAATTATCTCATATCTGGTATTATAAAAGATGCTCATTGGGCGATAATTGACTCTGTCGGCAGTCTAATTTCAACATTTGATACCTATCCTGAAGATTCTTATATGGAAAAAAAATCGACTCCTGCTGATATTGCAATGGCATATCAAGGCAGGTTTATATCTAATCCACAAAAAACAAAAGGTCTATATACTTATGATACGGGTATCATTTTAAGATTTTGCGACATATCAGAGGATGGTTATCTAACTCGCACAAAAGAATATTCACATGCTCATATCGAATATACACCTAAAAGTAAAAAAGATTTTTCTTCGGTTAGTTTTTCTAAAAATAATATTAATTCCTTTATTGATTTGAAAGGTACAGAAAAATATTGTTTCTTATTGTATTCTGGACTTAAATTTTCAGAAGCAGATGAAAAAGCAGGAGAATGGTATTCCGGAAATAGAATTTTAATTTATGATTGGGATGGAAATCCAATTCGGGAAATATTATTGCCGTCTCGATACAATATGTTTGCGGTTGATACAAATCATAGATTATTGTATTTATTAAAAACAAATACAGAAGA
Source organism: Bacteroidia bacterium (assembly GCA_026000155.1). GTDB lineage: Bacteria > Bacteroidota > Bacteroidia > Bacteroidales > Azobacteroidaceae > Azobacteroides. The sequence goes on from BNYG01000161.1 coordinate 1,372, forward strand.
ATCAGCTAATGATGATTACTCTATTTCAATGTTAGATTTAAGCGCTGATTTTGAAGCATTTTAATAGAGAATATTTGTGATTTATGTGGCTAAGAAAATACTCCGCTCAGCATAGTTTCCACGCTTGCATATAGTGATTATTTCGGCACAAACTGAGCCACTCATTTCGGCAAAGTGAGCCCTGACTCGTAGTGTGGTGATTAATTTTGCTAAACCGCTCGGCGTATGGCTCCGCCTACGTCGGGCTAAAATAGCAAGGCTCCCGCCTTCATTTAGCCCGAGGAAAAAGGGGCGGAAAATTGTCTTTGCTCGCAAAAGGATTGACAATGCAGTCCGCCCCAAACTCCCCTCGTTGGGCGTAGTGTAAAAATGATTATAATTAAAAAAGAAAGAAATTATGAATAGAATTATTTATCTGTTTTTATTAGCAAGCTCCTAATAGACGTAACGTGCAAATAATGAAGTAGTTGT
>BNYG01000162.1 GCA_026000155.1 Bacteroidia bacterium
CCGTTACATTGAACAGATAGACCAGCAATCTTTCCAATTGCGCCTTTTCCATATTCCGGAAAACAAAATAAGCCATCCAGAATAATTGATACCGGCAGGTACGAAAGATTTCCAACCAGGTCAATCCTACGTAAAATTTACTATAAAAAGCGGCTACTAATAGAAAAGCGCCGAACAGCAGTATGTATTTGAGCATCGTGTCCGGTTTCAGGTAATTTTTCACACAAAAGGAATCAATAATAATGATTCCAAACAGGATAATAAAGGCATAATCCGATCCTCTGGATATAAAAGCGAATTCGATTACTTCTTCCGGAATAAGATTAAAGCCGGATGTGAAGAAAAAGAAAAACAGGAATAAAGCCGGGATTTTATAATCCAGGATATACAACACAACGGCTACTATGGCTAAAGTAATAAAAATCATAATTCTATTTATTCCAAATACCTCTACTTGTACCGGTTATCAATTTTTTCAATTGAATGGGCGCCCAAATCATCCTGGGAATATAAATGATCACAGGCGCCATAACAATGCCCGGAGTGCCCCATCTATGTCCCATCCATAAAGCAAGCGGGATAAACAGCGCCATTTCCATGATCGAACTATATACCTGTAATTTTATTTTTCCGATTCCGTTAATAGGGTAAATGCAAATATTCAACCAAGTTAAAGCACACACATACACAGATACCGCCAAAGACAGCCAGAAAGAAATATCCAGGTTGTTTGCTGCATCTTTTATCCAAGAATTTATCCACAAGTAATATATGAGCGGCGACAACAAAAGAAGTATCAATTGGACAACGATTGAATACATAAACAGTTTGCGCAAATGAGTGAAGGATTGCTTCATCCATGCAAAATCTTTTTGTGTATAAGCATCTGTAAAAGAACTCCAATAAGGCATAATGATAATGCCTATGACATTGAATGTCAGTGAAAATAACCGGAAAGCCGTATTAAAATTAGTTACTTCCACCGGATTCGTTATCCGCTGAATGAGAATAGGCAATGTTTGCGTTACCACTAAAAAAGCGCATCCTGTAATAAAGAATTTGAATCCAAGATTCACCATACTGCCGGCAACCTTGAAATCAATACTCTTGAAAGCCGGTTTCCAATGTTTATAGCGTGTATTGAACAAAACAAAGGTAGCAATGATGAAAACGATTACAGGAGCAAGTCCAGTTACCAATCCTAACGAAATCAACGAAGGAGGAACGGTTTTTGACAAAATGAATATGCCGGCGAAAGTCAACAACTGTCCCAACATATCTAAGAAAGAGCCGATAGCAGGACGCTGGTCGGCTGTCACTATTGATTTCAATAAATTGAGGACGAAGTGAATGCTTTTGCCGATCAATGGTTTGTGGACAAAAAGGTTTTAGGAATACATTATCGCGGAACAGATAAAATAAGCGAAGCGCCTGCTGTATCATTTGAAAAATTACGAGATGACATTCGGTTCCTGTTAGGTAAGGATGCTTACAATCTTATTTTTTTATCCACCGATACAGAGGGAGTATGGGAATATCTGACAGCTTCAGAATTAGGTGTGCCCATCATTTGTCGAGAAGATGCGCTCCAAAAGTCAGCAGATGACAATTCTGTCCATTTAAATCAAAATAATTCAAAACAACTTATTCACCGGGATGCGATAGTCAATTGCCTGATTTTGTCAAGATGCCATTTTCTATTGAAAACTGCTTCCTTTTTAAGTGATTTGTCGGTTGTTTTTAACCCTCAATTAGCGGTGGCAGTCATGAATGAACCCTATCAACAAACTGTATTGTGGCCGGCTTCCGAAATAAATGAATCGGCATTACAT
>BNYG01000163.1 GCA_026000155.1 Bacteroidia bacterium
CTTTTCAATAGTATAACGAGAATAGAAGAAATTCAAAAAATTAATGGAATAGTCATTGTAAAAATTGGAACTATTGGATACAAAGCCAAATCGGGTGTTTTCGTTGCTCCAATCTTTGATTTTTAAGAAAAAACATTGCGAAATTTGATATTTGCCTACAATATCTTTCGCTTTCTTAATCTTATCATTCTCTAACGTAAGGGTATAATCGTTCAAAAAAGAAATTTCTTTCGTAAATTCTTCTGTATTTGGAATTTCAAAAAATGGAGGATTACCTACTATGAAATCAAAAGTTTTATCGGGGAATGGAACATGATTCGTATCTAAAGAATTTTCACATAAGATGTTATCACTAAAAGAACATCGGTTAAATAAATCTACTTTACCGTTTACTTTTAGCTGGTCGGCTATATATAATTTTATTTTTTCAGGCTCCAAATCTCTAAATATTTGAAGAGATAAAGAAAAGATAGTAAAGCGTTGCGCAATCTTTTCTTTTTCAATACCAAATATATATTTTGATAATATTTCCATCCGATATTCTATCTCTTTCTTTATATTCCCGGAATAGGGCATCGTTCTATTTTCTAATATTTTTTGATAGGCAACAATTAAAAACATTCCCGAGCCACAAGAAGGATCTAAAACCGTGCCTAATTTATTTTGAGGAATTACATCGTCAACTATTAACTGGGCTAATTTTTTGGGTGTATAATAAATTCCGTTTGCTTTTTGTTTTTCACTTAAAAATATCTCGTAAATATAGCTGATAAATTCAATAGGAATAACATTAAACTGAAAATCGAACAAACTCAGCTGTTTAGTTTCTAAGTCTGTATGAGCAATACTGTGATATATTAAATTGCAAACCGGTTCTGTTAGAAAGTTATTTTCTATTGTAGGTTTATCAAACAAATTGTTATTGAAAATTTCGTGTATTATACTAAACAGATTATTGAGAGCAGCTCCGTTATGACTTTCTAATAACTTTTTATAATCAAGCGTTGCATCTTGAAAATAGTATTGGTAGAAATATGAATTAATAATATGACTATCTTCCAAATATTTGATATAAAGCGTTCTATCAATCAATGCTTGAACAATTTCAGCATTATCAATCAAAGGATGCAATTTTCGTTTTAAAATATCTAATGTGTTGACTAATTCCTTGTCAATACTTTTCTCTGTTGTTGTTTTTAGAAAATTCTGATAATTATACCAAAATAAGCCACTATCGAACTGCCATTTACTAATTTGTTTTATTTTATCATCATTTACATTAAAAGTATCAATCTTATACTTATTCAAATCATCTTTGGGATTTCCTTTTGCATAGTAAAGATTTAGAATAAAACCATCGTCAAAAAGATTTTCGTTTTGCTTCTTTTCGCTTACATAGAAAAACAAAGTTGCTTTATTCTCATTCCATATAAATTTTCTTACTTTATTTATAAAATCTTCCTCAAGTTCTGTATTTATTAAATAAAATGAAGTATTGGTTTGGTTTGGACTTTCATAAAAAAACAATGAATTATTTATCTTCTGTTTTAATTCTTCGCTTATCTCACTTTCAGACAAAAAGACTTCCTTTGATTTCAAATTCCGGTTAAAATCAAAACCTAACTTCTCAAAAAGGTCTTTTACTAACATATTGATATTGTTGCACTTAATTAATTATTTCATAAAACAGAATCAACTTACAAATATAGTACTTTTTCTTTAATAAACGCATAAAAATACTTAGAAATCAAAATAATCAATTGAATATCAATAATTTATTGTGTAATAACTATTCAGGTTGCCACAAGACGG
>BNYG01000164.1 GCA_026000155.1 Bacteroidia bacterium
GATATACGGGCTGTAGGTTCGCCTGATTTTGGTATCTATTGGCGTTATGCTTTTAACGGCTGTCCTTCCACTACCAAAATTATTGTTCCGTGCGGAAAGTTGGAAAAATATGTTGCCGATTTTAATACTTTTTATACATACACAGGTTGGACTTCCGCCAATTTCTACGAAGCCCCCTGTCTGAACACCTTAACCGTACTTTCGAGCGATGTATCGAAAGGCGATGCTTACAGTTTTGCGGGTTGCGGTTTCGTAACCACTACCCCGACCAACACGCAGGCAAATCACAGCGGCTCCATCACTTTGCTTGCCTTGCCACGAGGCGGCAATGTTTTCCTGGGCTGGAACGACGGCAATTTGGAAAACCCGCGCGTGATAAATGTTACCTCCGACGTAACCTTCACCGCGAATTTTGCCACCTGCACGAATACGGGCATTCAGAGCGTAGGGGCGTTGCGCGCAACGCCCCTACAGGCATACCCCAATCCTGCGGGCGATGTGTTAAATGTTGAGTTGGAACGCGCGACAGTCGGTACCTTGGCGTTGTTCGATTTGAACGGTCGTGTTGTAGAGACGCGATTAATCGCATCTCTACGCGAAACAATCAACCTTTCGCGTCTTGCGGCGGGAACATACATTTTGCGCCTTGTGGAAAACGGGAATGCCTCGGAAGGAGTAAAAATCGTGAAGCAATAAAATGTAGGCGAAAGGGGAAGGGTAATGGAACGCGGATGACACGGATGACGCGGATTTTTTTACAATGGCACCCTATCGCGGAGCGAATCGCTCCGCGATAGGGCAACCGCCCGTTGTAAAAAAAATCCGCGTAAATCCGTGTCATCCGTGTCATCTGCGTTCCATTGCCCTTCAACTCTCCTGCTAAAAACAGGTAACGGATAAGTAAGGTAACTGTCGCTTAACATCGCTTTTCCGTCTTTTTCTTTTAACTTCCGTCTTTTTTCAGTACCTTTGCTCCGTAGTCAATCGGTCTGTCGCTTTTGATACAAAAGAGGAAAGTCCGGACAACACAGAGTGCCCTACTATCTAACGGATAGCTGTTTGTGAGAGCAGAGTTAAGTAGAAGAAAATAACCGCCTTTTGTATAAAAAGGTAAGGGTGAGAAGGTGAGGTAAGAGCTTACCGGTTCCTGTAGCAATACAGGAAGCCGTACAACTTAGGGGTTGCAAGATCATGTACACCGGCGCATTGTAGGATTACTCGTCCGATGCCGGGGGGTAGATTGCTCGAATTTAATGGTGACATTAAAGGTAGATAAATGGCAGACACCTGATTTTCAGGTACAGAATCCGGCTTACAGATTGACTACTTTTTTATTATTTTCATTTTTTATACAACAACTATCGTTTTTAAGTGTTTAAAATACGATGAAAGTAAAAGATATACCCCGATATATTCGTGATTTTTTGATATTTATTACGGAAGACATTTGGCGGGCAGTTCCCCAGGAGTTGAGTAATAAGAAAAGGAAAGGATACACTATTCTTAAAGTGATCAGCTTAGCCATAAAGAGGTATCAAGCGGATAACTTGCAACGAAGCGCTTCCGCCCTCACCTACAGCACTTTTTTATCGCTTATTCCGCTGTTGGCTGTCTTAGTGGCTATTGCGAAAGGTTTTGGATTTCAGAATATTGTTGAAAGCCAGTTATTCCAATATTTTCCCGGACAAAGGGAGATTTTTGGTAAAGTACTTGGATTTGTCGATTCCTACATGCAACATACGCAGGATGGTTGGTTCTTGGGTTTAGGCTTGATCATGTTATTATATACGGTCTATAGCTTGATAGCCA
>BNYG01000165.1 GCA_026000155.1 Bacteroidia bacterium
ATTGGTAGTCGGCCGTTGCGTAGCAATAATCATGTGAATACCCACCGCCCGCGCTTTTTGGGCAATCCGGGCAATCGGCAGTTCGATTTCTTTACCGGCAGTCATAATCAAGTCGCCGAACTCATCAATGATGACGACAATATACGGCATGTATTTATGTCCTTTTTGCGGATTCAGGCGGCGGTTGACAAATTTTTCGTTGTATTCCTTTACATTCCGCGAACCGGCTTTTTGCAACAGGGCGTAACGGTCGTCCATTTCCTTAGTCAAGGAATTCAAAGTGTAAATCACCTTGGTGAAATCGGTAATAATCGGATTTTCGGAATCCGGCAATTTAGCCAGGAAATGTTTTTCGATGACCGAATAAATACTGAATTCGACCATTTTGGGATCGACCAATACAAATTTCAATTCCGCCGGATGCTTCTTATATAATAAGGAGGTAATGGCGGCATTCAAGCCAACGGATTTCCCTTGTCCGGTAGCGCCGGCGACCAGCAAGTGGGGCATTTTCGTCAAATCGACCATAAACACCTCGTTGGTAATCGTTTTTCCCAAAGCAATCGGAAGGTCATAATTCGCTTCCTGGTATTTTCGCGACCCGATAATCGAATGCATGGAAACGATTTTAGACTCTTTGTTCGGCACTTCAATACCGATGGTTCCCTTACCCGGCATCGGAGCGATGATACGGATGCCGATGGCGGCTAAACTCAAGGCGATATCATCTTCCAGGTTCCGGATTTTGGAAATGCGCACCCCATCTTCCGGTACGATTTCATACAGGGTGATGGTCGGCCCGACGGTTGCCTTGATGGATTTTATTTTAATGCCATAATTATCCAAAGTCTTGATAATCCGGTTCTTATTATCGTTTTGTTCGTCGTAATTGATTTGCGTATCGCTCTGATCGTATTTTTTCAGTAAATCCAAATGTGGAAATTCATAATGCGCCAATTCCAGAGTAGGATCAAAAACGCCCAATTCTTTCACCAAACGTTTATACTCTTCTTCATCTTCCTCATCGCTTTCGGATGGATTAATCCGGATGGTTTCTTCTTCCGGCGGAATAGGGTCTATAATCACTCTTGCGGGAGCATTATCCTCTTCCGAGACTTCGATTATAAAATCATGTCCTGGACAGGGGCTTTCTTTTTTTCCGGCTCAGGATCGGGAACAGGTTTATCTTCTTCAGTATCTTTAAGGTTCTTAAGATCCTTAAGACTCTTAAGATTTTTAGGCTTTAATCTAAAGAGCCTCTGCAAAAACGGAATAGTATCAGCATTAAGAATAGTCATTAGAATAATGAAAACCAAAGCTATCAACAGCAAAGCGCCCGGAATGCCAAAATTATCGACTAATAAACCGGAGATAACAAAACCGTGTTTTCCACCTATATATAATGCCGTATCTTTGAAAAAGCGACCGAAGAAAAAAGTCAAAGCGACCGATGTCCAAATCGTTAAAACCGCACAAACTATAAAATTGCGCAGCAAATGGAAATAGCGCGCTTTCATCAGGCGAAGGGCTATGAACGAAATAAACAGCAATAAAAAGAGCGTAGAAACCCCAAATCCTTCGTTCATCAAGAGATTGCTTAAAATAGCGCCCCGCTTACCTGTCCAATTTTCTATCCCTTCCACTTTCCCGATATGGAACAGCGAAAGACCTTCTATTTTACTTTGGTCGGCGGCCCCTGTAAAAAAGAACGATACCATGGAAATGCTGGCGTAAACGGCAAGCATCAAAATGATAAGACCTGTAATATAATGCGTTACACTACTTGTAAAAAAATCCTTGATT
>BNYG01000166.1 GCA_026000155.1 Bacteroidia bacterium
CGTTTGCCGGCTTCCATTTTTGATTGATTGCTTATTATCAATACTGCCGGTAACACTAAGAATCCGGCTGAAAACAGGAATGCATAGAGTATGATTCCAAAAAATCCGTTATACCATCCTCCTTGAGCAGCAGCATCCAGCAGATTTTGATATACACCTGCGGCATCGCTTTTAGCTGCTGCCAAATGAGGCAACCAGTAAATGATCAGGCACACAACTATGAAAGTGACGATTGGGACGATTGGGACAAGAGGAACAGGTGATCCGGCGTTTTTATATTCTTTTGTTTTAATCACTTTTATCAATAAAACTACACAGTACACCAGCCCTACCACTATATATCCCGGCTTTAAGAAGAATAACAGGGAAGCAAACAGGACTGTTAACAGGGCATCTTTTAATTTATTATCCTGAAAGCTTTTGTACATACAGTAAAAAGCGGATGCAGAAAATAAACTGATCAATCCATCCGACATTATCACTTCGGTAATGGCCGCCGAAGGCATCATTAAAGAGATGACAACGATTAACCAGGAAGATTTCTTACTCTTGGTTACTAAATAAGTTAAATGCCATACAGGAAACAGGCAGGCATTCATAACCAAGCAATTCAGCACCTGAATCGCTCTGTGCAGATCCACTGCGTAAGGAAGCGCGGTAAGCGGAGCTAAAAGGATTGAATACAAAAAGCTTGGGTAATTGACCGGCTGTCCCCTCATGAGTAAGTCGTGCGAATGCCACAAACTTTTAGCCAGATTGATATAGAGCCCTTCATCGCCCATGATAAACGGATTGACCGATTGGGTAAAGGCTAATAATACGCGTACACCCGTAAAGAGTAAGTAGAGGATCACCAAATGAAGGGTAGTCCTCCGAAAACAAAGCGTGTTCTCTTTTTTCATATTATTCATTCATTGATCTTTTTTAGGACACAGCTACTAATCCTTATTTTCACAGGCGCCCTCGTAGCCAGGTAATTGAAAAAAGCGGAGCGCCGATTTATTCATCCGATACTCCGCTCTAACTATTAATATCAAAAACTCTTCTGCTACCTTTTGCGGCTAATCGTGAGGCTTGTGGTCTCAACCCTAATGAGTTTAGGCAATAGGCAAGCTTATCGCAAACGGAAAGCAAGCGTTTAATTCAGCAGTTTTATATCCCTTATCTCCTTACCTTCATTTAAAGCAGGCCTTCGTCTGTACGGAATTGGGATTAGAAAGGATGTTCGTACCCACAGGAGGCGCGATAAGAGCGTAAGTAGCTCCAGACGGGCAGGCAGCAGTCAAGCTTACCACTCCCAAGAAAGTCCCTCCAGCTGAAACAGCGCCCTGTGGGCCGGTCGCACCCGTTGCACCTGTTGCGCCTTTCGCTCCGGCTGCACCTGCAGCACCAGCAGCTCCAACAGCGCCGGCTGCTCCAGCAGCACCAGTAGGGCCAGTCGCTCCGGTCGCACCGTTCGCCCCGGCTGCTCCAGCAGCACCAGCAGGGCCAGTCGCTCCGGTCGCACCTTTAGCTCCGGCAGCTCCAGCAGCACCAGCAGGACCGGTTGCCCCGGTTGCACCTTTATATACATTCCACGTTGTACCATCGTAAACGTAAACTTGATCCTTAGCGGAAGTTCCATCATCGGCAGTCAAGTAAACTTGAAGACCGGCCTGGAGGTTGGTGGTAGGGAGCTTACCGACACGCGGCAGAAGCAGACCTCCTTTTGTACCATCCAGTTCCAGGACTGCTCCGGGAGCAGGGTTGGCAGTGCCGTCACCACCAATTAAAACCTGCGCATTCACACTTGCTGTT
>BNYG01000167.1 GCA_026000155.1 Bacteroidia bacterium
TTTATAAATTTGTCCCGTAGTTTGTTATAATTCTATGGAAATACTCATTATTGTACTTCTTATACTGCTCAACGGCTTGTTTTCGATGTCGGAAATTGCGCTTATATCTGCTCGTAAGACCAGCTTAAAGAGCGAAGCCGAACGTGGCAACAAGGCTGCTCAGCGGGCATTGCATCTGTCCGCTCATCCCGATCATTTCCTTTCCACCGTCCAGGTGGGGATTACGCTTATCGGGATATTAACCGGGATGTATTCGGGCGATGTCTTAACGAGTAAGTTTTGTCCGGTATTGGAAAATTGGGGAATGAATCCTGTCTATGCTTACCGGATTACCCAAGTAGTTATAGTGGTGGTGGTTACTTATTTTTCCATTGTTTTTGGAGAATTAGTGCCTAAACGGATTGGATTGAGCGCTGCGGAAAAAATCGCCAAATTTATGGCGAGTCCAATGAATGGCTTGTCCGTTATTGCCCGGCCTTTTGTCTGGGTTTTATCTAAAAGTACTTCGGTGATTATGAATTTTCTGGGTATCAAGGAAGAAGACAGCAAAGTGACTGAAGAAGAAATTAAATCCATGATCCGGGAAGGAACCGAAGACGGTGAAGTCCAACAGGTAGAACAGGATATTATGGAGCGCGTATTTTCGCTCGGCGACCGCGACCTGGAATCCATCATGACTCCCCGTCCGGATATTGAATGGGTCGATGTGGATATGACCAAAGAAGAAATCAAAGAAGTTGTTTCGAATAATCCCTACAGTAAATTTCCGGTAGGAAAAGAAGATTTAGACCATATCGAAGGCATTGTGTATGTGAAAGATATCTTCAATCATATTGATTCGCCCGATTTCGATATCCGGAACGAGATGCGTCCTGTCCAGTATTTTTACGAAAACATGGAAGTGTATTCGGCGCTGGAACAAATGAAAATCAGTCACAATCATTTGGCGTTGATTATTGATGAATTTGGTGTTTTACAAGGGATTGTAACACTCAAAGACATCATGGAAGCGATTGTCGGCGAAATTCCCGAAGCCCACGACGAGCCGGAAATCGTCCGGCGGCCGGATGGCAGTTATTTAGTGGAAGGGCAATGCTCTTTCTACAATTTCCTTAGTTATTTTAAACAAGGCAATTTATATCCGACCAACGAATACAACACCTTGGGCGGTCTGATTCTGGAAGAATTAGGCCATATTCCCCGTTCGGGAGAAACCCTGGAATGGAAAAGTTTCCAATTGGAAGTCGTGGATATGGACGGTGCAAGGATTGACAAAGTTTTAGTGAAGGAGGTTTGATTTCAGTCGTACTGTTTACTCAACAAAAATTAGCATTTTTACAAAACGTAAATTTAATAAAAACAGCATGAATTATTACGATAGAATCAGAGATTTGACCAAAAATATACCTGTGGAATTGGTTGATTTTTTGCAACCAAGAGACCCTGTGCGGACACCTACTCAAGCGTCCTCAAACTTTATTACCAACAAAGAGCAAGGCGATTGGGCTGAAAACCTTATTACAAGAGCAATCAACGAAACTTCTAAAAACTTTGTGGCTGTCAAATACGGAAAGTCCGACAATTTGGTAGCAGGCGAAGACGGCTTCGACACATTCTATCAAGAGTTTCAAAACGAATTGGATACAATCGGCAAACGTCCTGATTTGTTGATTTTCAAGAAAGCCGACTTTAATGAGAATTTAGATTATGATATTAGCCATATTCCACACGTTCAAATAACCAATTACGTCAAGAAAGCCATTGCAGGTATAGAAGTTCGTTCAAGTTCTTTTCTT
>BNYG01000168.1 GCA_026000155.1 Bacteroidia bacterium
CTTTGTGCCGTTGCGGTCAATCCAAACACAAACCGTGTTGCGATGGAACCCATATTCATGTGGATTGGGATGCGAAAGAAACGGCGGACAAAGGATCGTTGTTGGACAAAGCTAAACAGTTTGACGGTCCGGGCGTGGACATGGTTTTGAACGATAATGGCAAGAAATATTGCTCCTTAGCCCGCTTTTGCGATATAGACGGCGATATCTGGCACCTGATCAGAAAGGCTTCTACGGAAGCGGACAAGGAATTGATGATACACGAAGCCACGCATTGCCCTTCCGGACGTTTGGTGTTGGTGAATAAGGCGACCGGCGAAATATACGAACCGAACCTGGATCCCAGTATTGGAATTTTGGAAGATCCGGTGATGAAAGTCAGCGGGCCGATTTGGGTCAAAGGCGGTATTCGTGTTCAAAGTGCAGACGGAAGCAGTTATCAAATCCGCAATCGCTTGACACTTTGCCGTTGTGGACATTCACACAACAAACCTTTCTGCGACGGCACGCATCTCAAAATAGAATTTGAAGACAAAATGCACTAAGCATTCGTGGTTGCAAATTCGTTTTTGTATATTTTTATTAACAAAAAGAAACCCGAAATAATTAAAGGTCCAAAAATTATACCCCAAAAGCCAAAAAGATTCATTCCCAGAATGACTCCGAAAAGGGTGACTAAGGGGTGTACATTGGCCTTTTTCTTCAAAAATACCATTCGTACTAAATTATCTACGCTGGAAATGATAAAAATTCCGTAGAGAAGGAGTACGATGCCTTGCCAATACTGCCCGCTAATCAACATTTCGATTGCTAAGGGAACCCAAACGCCTCCTGTTCCGATGACCGGCACCAAGCCGAAAAGGCCGGTGATCAGTCCCCAGATAACCGGATCGCCGGCATCTAATAGCCAATAAGCCAAACCGGCCGTCAAGCCTTGTCCGAACATAATCAACGGAATTCCGACTGCGCTGCCGAGTACCATATTGTGGATTTCTTGCTTCAAAGATTGAATACTATCTTTGGATATGGGAAGGAAATTTTCGATACCGCGTTCAAATTGAACCCGTTGTTGCAGCAGGAAGAAAAGGACAAACATCAACATAATGGAGTTAGCCAACACACTTCCGCCCGCCGACACCACGCCCGGCGCAACGGTTCCAACCGTCGATATGATTTTCTGAATCACATCTTTGGAAAAAATATTGTAGCCCCATTTTTGAAAAACCCAATCGCGAATGTGTTGCAGTCCATCAACAATGGTTTGGGGTTGGAAAGTTCTTAATTTATCATAGAGAATAGAAACCAGTCCGCCGATTACTAATACCAAAAAGATCAACGTAGCAATCATCAGGACAGAGGTTGCCCAGGTTTTGCTCCAGCCTTTTCCCAACAGGTAACTGTGAGGCTTCCTTAGAATCATGTAAAGGGTGAATCCACCCAGAACCGAACTGGCGAAATACCGTAATCCTCCGATAATCAAACAGGCTAAAAAGACAATGATTAATAAAAAGCCTACTTGCCTGATTTTTTCATTAAAATGCTTTCCTTCATACATAATAAACTATTTTAATTTCAACTGCCACTTCCAAGCCGATTTCAGCGTGTCTTCCAGCGTTTCGGCGGCAGTCCAACCTAATACTTCATTAGCATAACGTGGATCAGCCCATATTTGTTCAATATCACCCTCTCTTCTTCCCACTATTTTGTGCGGAACGGGTACTCCGGTCGCTTTTTCAAAGGTATGAATCAGTTCCAAAACAGATACTCCTCG
>BNYG01000169.1 GCA_026000155.1 Bacteroidia bacterium
TTCTATTCAACTCAATGAAATAAAAGCGAATATCGACGGTTGGGTGGCAATGCTGGCAGATGAAAGTATCGAGATGGATTTGAAACTGAATGCACCTGCTACGCAATTCAAAGATGTGCTGTCGATGATTCCGGTTATTTACGCCAAAGATTTTAAAGACCTGAAAACGGCGGGTGAAGCTACTTTGGAAGCTTCCGTCAAAGGAATTATGAAAGACGAATGGTTGCCGGCTTTTGATGTGAAATTGAATGTGGCAAAGGCTATGTTCCAATATCCGGGTATGCCTCAGTCGGTTACCAATATTAATACGAATATCCGGGCTTACAGTCCGGGCGGTTCTGCCGATCAAACGATTGTCGATATTCCGCAATTCCATTTTGAAATGGCAGGCAATCCGTTTGATTTGAAACTGCATTTGAGTACGCCGGTCAGCGACCCGAATATTAATTTGTCGGCTGTTGGAAACTTGAATTTGAGCCGGATAAAAGAAATTTATCCCTTGGAAGACATGCAGTTAAACGGCAATCTGGATGCCAACCTGAAATTGCTTACGCGGATGTCATATATTGAAAAAGAACAATACGACAAAGTGCAGGCTTCCGGGACCTTGAATATCCGGGATATGTTGATTCAATCAGAAGGGAGCAACGATATTCAGGTCAAAAATGCGGCGCTTTCCTTCTCGCCCCGCTATGTGGATTTAAGCGCATTTTCGGCTCAAATCGGTAAAAATGATTTGGCAGCTAACGGCAAATTGGAAAATTTCATTCCGTATTTTTTGAATGACGGCACACTGAAAGGAAATTTATCCGTCAGCTCTAATTATTTGAACCTGAATGATTTCATGACAAACGAAGCGGCTGCGACCGATTCAACGACAGTCGGTGTTATTGAAATTCCCAAAAATCTGGATTTTACGTTGAATGGTAATTTCAAACAGGTGATTTTTGATAATCTGGATATGACTCAAGTTCTTGGACAAATCACGGTCAAAGAAGGTAGGGTGGACATGAAAAATCTGTCGGTGAATGCGTTGGGCGGAAAATTGAATGTGAATGGATTTTACGATACCGGTAAAAATCCGAAACAACCCGATGTGGCCTTGGATTTGGATATCAAAGACGCTTCTTTCAGTCAGACATTCGCCACGTTTGTCACCATTCAGAAATTGGCGCCGATATTCGAAAATATGCTGGGAAATTATTCCACCTCTTTCAAATTTAATTCCGCTTTGGGCGCTGATTTTATGCCGGTGCTAAGTTCTTTGACGGCAAACGGTTTGCTGCAATCCAACAACGTGGAAATCACAGGCGTTTCGGTATTGGACGGTTTGGCTTCCGCTTTGAAAAACGATGCACTGAAAGATTTGAAAGTGAAGGATTTAAAACTACCGTTCTCTATCAGCGACGGACGAGTATCGACCAAACCGTTCGATATTAATTTCGGTAGCGGCAGCATGAATCTTGCCGGGACGACCGGATTAGACCAAACGATTGATTATACGGCCAAAGTGAATTTAGCGGAAAAACTGTCCAATAATTATCTCAAAAATGTCAATGTAAAAATCGGCGGAACATTTACCAAACCCACTTTTGGAGTAGATATGAAAGATGCCGCCGACCAGATATTGGGAAAACTGGCGGATTCTGTTTTAGGTGGAAAAGACGGCGGCAGTTTAACCGAAAAAGTAAGCGACCAGATAGAAAAGCAAGTAGAGGATATCCGTCAAAAAGCCAAAGATGCCGGGGATAAATTGGTGGCGGAAGC
>BNYG01000170.1 GCA_026000155.1 Bacteroidia bacterium
CCCTAAAAGCCCCATCGTCTTCCGTTCTCCCGTATTACTCTTGAAGTCCATATCCAGACCCGGCAAGGTGGGGTCGGTAGTTAATTGCGAAGCCAGGCCATAGCGTTGCAACTCTTGTTTTCTGGAGTTAGAAGTCATAAACTGCCAGGAAGCATAAAGCAGCAAACTGTGTTTTTCTCCCAGACTGGGCGAATACGTCAAATTCTGATCGGAGTAGATAGACAAAGCTTCTTGCTCCAAACCATACGAGCGGTTAATTTTTTTCTTATAGTTATCATTTTGAATAGATCCTTTCGTGTCATCATCGTATCTCTATACCACTTCACGGGGAAGGAAGCGCATGTCGTTTTGACTATCATAGTCAAAAGACACATAGCCGTTATAGCGCAGCATGGCCGTTTCCGGGTCTAAGATGTCGTAACGCAAACTGAATTTCGGCATGATACGCAAGCTCTTATTGTCGTTCAGTCCTAAAGTCGCTAACGCTACCGGATTCCACAACTGCTGTTGAGAAGGGTTTAAGACCGCGCGTCCCGCTGTTTCCGCAGATAACTGGCGGATGGTATAGAACATATCGGTATCATTTCCATTTGCATCTTGTTGATAAATAGATACGTTAGGCATTTTACGGTAAGCCATGTTGAGCAAGTTATCGGTATTCCAGCCATCGCTTACATCATCCGCCAGGTTCTTGTGATTGTCGGTATAGGTAAGCGCAAACTCCGGAGAGAAGCGGATACGGTCGGACACCCGGTACTCAAAAGTCATACGGGAGGTAATGCGATCCAGATCTTGCTTAATGATCGTTCCCGATTCTTTCAGATAACCCAGCGAGAGACGGAAATTGGCTTTATCTCCCCCGCCGGAAACCGTTACGTTGTGGTCGTGACCAAAGCCATATTGACTGATCGCATCCACCCAATCGGTGTTGTTGTTGAAGTTTTCGTATTCGGAGAAAGTAGGATCGTAGTTGAATTCCAGTACATTCGCAGCATTTTCATCCTGTCTCGGATTGAAATAGGCTTGCTTCATCATCATCGTATAGTCATCTCCATTCAACATATTGATCCCTTTCGGCTGTTGTTTGCCGGAAAAGCGATAAATATATTGTACGCGGGTAGGCCCTTTCGCCCCTTTCTTCGTGCGGATGTTGATGACCCCATTCGCGCCTCTTGACCCCCAGATAGCCGCAGAAGCGCCATCTTTCAATACGGTAATTTCTTCGATATCATCGGGATTCAAATTAAGCAGGTTGGCAAACTGTTCCGTATTGGAGTTGGCAAAGTCAAAAGAAGAGATATTACTCTCAAACGGTACGTCGTTGACTACAATCAACGGTTCCGAGTTGGAGTTAATCGAACTCGTCCCCCGGATACGGAGTGTGGAACCGGAACCTAAGTTTCCGGAGTTACCTACAATATCCAAACCGGCGATACGTCCTTGCAAAGCATCATCAATACTGGCTACGGATACCCCTTTTAATTCACTGGTATTCAGTTTTTGTACCGCACCGGAAATCTCCCGTTTAGGAATAGCAAATGTACCATCATTATGAACCGATTGAGCGGTAATCACCACCTCGGCCAAGGTCGTATTCTCCTTCAATTCCACATCGAATTTCCGTTGGCTTCCAATGGGCAAATCGACGGACTCGAATCCCAGATACGCTACGCGCAATTTATTATTAGGATTTTTAATCTGAAGTGAGAAATTTCCACTAAAGTCCGTAACAGCGGCAGAGACAGCA
>BNYG01000171.1 GCA_026000155.1 Bacteroidia bacterium
AAGCTGAAAAAAGAATGGCGGTCATCATTGATAAAAATAGTATTTTTTTCATTTCGGATATTGATCTATTTTGAGTAATTCAATTTCAAAAAACAAAGTACTATAAGCCTTTATCGTTCCGGTAACCGTAGTACCATAACCCAAATAATAGGGAATGCAAATTTCCCATTTTTCCCCTACAACCATATTTTGCAGGGCAATACTAAAACCTCTCACTACGCCATTCACCTTAAACGTGGCATTGGTGCCGGCATCAAAAACCGTTCCGGTATAATCTTTCCCCGTATAATTGATGGTTACGGCAGCCGTTTGAAGGGGATGCTCACCTGGTATTACTTCTTTTTCTGTTATATTTTTATAAAAGACGCCTGAAGGGCCTTCCACATTGTCTGTTTTAAGTTCTTTCCATTCCGGATCAGCTTTTATTTCGTTGTATTTAGCAGTATTGTCTAACCGCCATTGCGTTGTGGAATCATCGTCGTTGTTACAGGCGGTAAAAGAAAGAAGCAGAAAGGGAAGTAATAAAATTACTCCCCACCCCCTCAAGAGGGCTTTTAAAATGTGTTTATTATCTAATTTGTTCATCATTATTTTATAATTTATAAGAGTTATTATTTTCAAAGTCTTCTGTCATTGCGGGCTTGACCCGCAATCCCATGCAAATCGTTAATAGCTATTATTCAATACTTTGCATCATTAGAGTTTAACGGACATCTTGGGATTGCGGGTCAAGCCCGCAATGACAGAAGATGCTTTGACCGGACTCTTAGAATTTTACTTCCGGCGCTTTTTCTGCTCCTGCTTCCGCTTTGAAATAGGGTTTTTGTGCAAAATTAGAAATAGCGGCTATAATATTATTCGGAAACTTCCGAACCAAGGTATTATACGTTTGTGCTACTTCATTAAAACGGGTACGTTCAGTTGCAATACGGTTTTCCGTTCCTTCCAATTGTGCCTGCAAATCTAAGAAATTCTGATTGGCTTTCAAATCGGGATAAGCTTCCACACTCACCAACAAGCGGCTAAGAGCAGAACTTAATTCTCCCTGTGCTTGTTGGAATTGCGCCATTGTTTGTTCGTTCAAATGGGTCGGATCAATATTGACGCTCGTTGCTTTGGCGCGCGCTTCCACCACTCCTTGCAAGGTACTTTGTTCATGTTCCGCATATCCTTTCACGGTAGCTACCAGATTCGGAACCAAATCGGCCCGGCGTTGGTATTGATTTTCCACATTGCCCCATTGGGCGCTTACTTGTTCATCTGCCTGAACCAAGCTGTTGTAAACTCCTTTATACCACAAGAAAATAATAGCAATTACGGCAACAATGGCCAAAATTACGACAATTGACTTTTTCATGACTCAATTATTTTTTTAATAAATTTTTCAAACTTACTTTACCGCCAATAATGGCGCTTAAACCGGCAACAGGCACCCGTTCCTGCTGCATCGTATCGCGGAATCGGATGGTTACCTGATTATCGGTCAATGTATCGTGATCGATGGTAATGCAATACGGCGTACCAATGGCATCTTGCCGGCGATACCGTTTCCCGATCGAATCCTTTTCGTCGTACTGGCAGTGGAACTCAAACTTCAGTTCATTCATGATTTCCCTTGCTTTTTCCGGAAGGCCGTCTTTTTTTACCAAAGGCAAAATAGCTAATTTTACAGGAGCCAAAGCGGGCGGTAATTTCAATACCACGCGGGTTTCGCCGCCTTCCAATGCTTCTTCGCAATACGAACCG
>BNYG01000172.1 GCA_026000155.1 Bacteroidia bacterium
ATATAATTGTTACGTGTTATTATTACTTCGTTGAGAAATTTTTTGCAAAGAAACCTAACATACTTTTATACAAATCCATCCGGTTTTCTTCGTGGCTGTAGCCATGTCCTTCGTTGTATTTTACCATATACGGTACTGCAACGCCTCTGTTGCGCAGATTCTCAACGATCTGATCGGCTTCGTTGATGTTTACGCGCGGGTCGTTAGCACCCTGAACCACAAAGAGCGGCTTTACAATCCTATCTATCTGATACACAGGAGATACAATACGTGCTATTTCTGCTTCTTCTTCCATATCGGTGTCGTACCAAATTTCCTTCAACAACGTGAGGTAAGGTTTCCAATATTCGGGAATGGATTTCATAAAGGTAAAAATGTTGGAAACGCCCACGTAATCCACACCGCAAGCATACAAATCCGGCGTTTTTATCATTCCCATCAGCGTAGCATAGCCGCCGTGGCTTCCGCCGTAAATAGCGATTTTGTCTTTGTCCACCCAAGCTTGTTCGATGACGTATTTTACACCGTCTTCCACATCGTCCATTACTTTACGCCCGACTTGTTTGAATCCGGCGCGTAAAAATTCTTTTCCGTATCCTCCTGAAATCCGGAAGTTTACCTGCAAGGTAGCATAGCCGCGGCTGGCAAAAAGTTGTGTTTCGGGATTGAAACCCCAGGAATCGCGAATGCCTTGCGGGCCTCCGTGCGGATTGACAATCAAGGGCACTTTTTTACCTTCCAAGGCTGCTTGCGGCAACGTAATATATCCGTGCAAAGTCAGTCCGTCGCGACTTTTGAACGTGATCGGACGTACTTCCGCCATATCTTCTTCTTTCAATTGCGGCATCAAATCGTAGAGCAATGTAAATTTCTTGGATTTTGCATCGTATTGATAATATGTTCCAACCAATTTATCGCTTTGCACCCGGAAGAGGAAGGTATTTTCATCATCATCGTGATCAACAATGTAAAATTCTTTGCCCGGAAATTCTTTTTCCATCCGCTGGTGGAAATCTTTGTAAAAATCGCTGACCGGAATAATGATCGATTTATCGCCTTCGTAAGCAAAATAATCAATTTCGTAGTTCCGTTTCCGGGAACGGGACATATCGCTGGCATCATAATCGGGATTGGAGAAAATTTCCTTGATTATTTTGTCGTTTTTGAAATCGTACAATACAATGCGGGCTTTGTCGCTGTCCAAATTGGTTACCACGTAGGCTTCGTCTTTATTTCCCGACGGATAATTAAATCCTGCAATGGAAAAAGAATCATCCCAATTCATTTTTTTCACCAACTTAAATTCGCCGGTAGATAAATCTTTGTAATATAAATGATTTTCCAATCCGTTGACCAATCGATCGTAGCTGCGCAATTCACCGTCTTTATCAAAAGTATAACCCTGTATCGGATTGCTTATGTCCGTATTTTCAAATAATTGTTCCATTTCACCGGTCACGACATTCAGTTTGTAGGGTTCAAAAACTTGCTTGTTGTTCTTGTTCATCGAAATGATAATGTAGTCTTTTTGGTCTTTCAACTCGTTGAGGATACCGGCTGTGATACCGTCAAAAGGAGTAAGATCCAGTGCATTCGTTCCGTCCACATTGGTCGCAAAAATATGATAATTTTCGTTGCCGCCGTTATCCATCACATACACCAGCCGGTCGTCGTTTATCCAGCCGTAACCCCGAATCAGTTCATCTTTTTCTTCGATAATCCGTTGCGATTTGCCGGT
>BNYG01000173.1 GCA_026000155.1 Bacteroidia bacterium
CACGTTACGTCTATTAGGAGCTTGCTAATAAAAACAGATAAATAATTCTATTCATAATTTCTTTCTTTTTTAATTATAATCATTTATATAATCATTTTTACACTACGCCCAACGAGGGATGTTTTTCAAAACCCATTATCACACAAAGTATTATTATTAATATTCCTATCACATCTTTCATTTTTCGTTTTATTTTAGTTTATGGAATATATGACTAAAAAGGGATTTCCATCCTCTCTTACCGTACTGAATTTTTCCCGTAATCGTTTAATCTGTTCCGGATATGTAGATTCAAAATCATTATGTTCATCTTTTCCATCCCATATCCTTTTTAAATCCGAAGCTTCAATGATTGTATAAATTGCATGTTCATCGAAACCTGTTATTTGGCCAAATGAAAAGAAATATTTACCGGTATAAGGTTCTAAACTTGCAATATAGCTTGTATCTTCCTTCTTATTATATACGCCTAATAAAAATTGCCCGTTGTAGAGAACCTGAATAATTAAATGTTCTTGCGTTTCCTGAAAATTATACAACCGTCCGATACAATTATGTTGATTTTTCCGGTATGTTTCATATTCTTTCGACTTCAAATGCCAACCGGAAGTCCCTAAATCAAAAGTGTATGCCGTTGAAAAGCTATTATTTATCATATAAATATTGAAATCCATTGGAGTGATGTAATACGTTTTATCTTCATAATTAGAAAATACCGATCCACCACCCAAATTAATGCTTTCCCAAGTCTCGTCTATTTCAAAAAAACTATTTTCCAACTCCAATTTATCAGAAACTGTCCATACATTTTTTCTTTTATTTGAATCTTCTCCGAAATTACCCATATATCCAACATATCCCTGTTCTGTTTTATTAAATTGGGTAAACGACTTGGGTAATTTTTCAATTCCCGCGAAGTGGTTGGCATCTAAATCGTATTTTAATATTTTTTTGTCTATCCGGCTTATGATATTCAGAGTTGTATCCGATGGATTTATTAGCATATCTGTCAATTGGACATATTCCTCAGGGCCGTTTCCTCTTTTTGATATTTGATTAATAAAATGTCCGAGAGTATCATAAATGATAATGGATTGAGTTTGTTTTTTATCCATTATATAGATGCGATCTTTGTATCGGATAATTTTATCTATTATCCCCAAAGTTACTTCTTCACAATCCAAATTTATAATTTGAACATCATTTATTAATCCTATATCATGAATGTCTGATGTTTTCTTGTCAAAATCAAATTTAATTTTGAATGTTTCTTTTTTCTCAACATTGGAACACGCCACAAGTAAAATGCTTACCAAACTTATCAATATTTTTTTTGTTATTGTTTTCATTATTCTTTGAATCTTATTAATATTATAATGCTTGTGCCAAAAGTTTCTCAAATACATATTTGATATGTTGAGAAAAAATCTTTTGACACAAGCTAAAAACATGTAACTAACTTATTGGAGGGCAATATCTTTGTGTACATTGCTGATTACCACCCCCGTTTGGCGTAGCGTCCCCGCTACGTCATTGTTAAAAGCCGGCCTCCGGCTGGCGTTTCTTTCCAAATACACCCAATCATCATATATCCTCATAACCAATCCAAAATAAATGTCTTTACTATTCATTACATATCCAACTCGTTAGTTTGCAAGGCTGGAGCCTTGCTTTTAACACGACGCAGGCTGGAGCCTGCGCCGAACAACTACTTCATTATTTGCACGTTACGT
>BNYG01000174.1 GCA_026000155.1 Bacteroidia bacterium
ATCCTGCCAGCAGCAATACCACTAAAACCACCAATATCGTGCCTGTTCCGGCATACCAGATACCCTTGCTGAACTGAACTTGGAAAATACTCCGGATGAATCCGTACAGCACCAAAACGACTCCTATCAGCAAGAGCGCTAAAGCCCAAGGCATTGCTAACAGATTGTGCCAGTACTTATAAGATTCCACGCTGATGATTCCCGTGGCGGGATCTTCCGTTAAACCGTTTTTCAATAACAATTTAATCAAGTAGGGTAAAAAAGCGGCTAAAAATCCGATGGCATTGATTAGCAACTGTTTTTGCGCTTGCTTGCGAATAGACTCGCTATCAATGTTGTTGATAAAATATAAACAACCCAGACAGCGCGCCAGGAAAAAGATGGCTAATCCCAGAACGACATTCCACGGATTGGCAACGGCTTCCAAACCGTGCCACGGATTTTGCCAGGAGGAAATAACCGGCATGACGGTCGTTAAATTTTCTTTGTTGACGATAAATTCCGCACCGAAAAACAAAGTGGAAACGGCTGCTCCCAATAAAACAGGTCCCAATAAACCGTTTAGAAACAGGAATAATTTATAGGTCTTTTTCCCCAGCAAGTTGCCTTGCTTGGATATAAATTCGTAGGATACGGCTTGAATGACGAAACTGAAAAGGATCAGCATCCACACCCAATAGGCGCCGCCGAAACTCGTAGAGTAAAACAAGGGGAAAGAAGCGAAAAAACCGGCTCCGAATGTCACTAATGTGGTGAAGGTGAGTTCCCATTTTTTGCCTAAGGAGCCAATCAACAAATTCAAATCGGGATCTTTTTTACCCAAAGAATAGACTAAGGATTGTCCGCCTTGAACGAAAAGCAGAAAGACCAATATTCCTCCCAGTAAGGAAATCAGGAACCACCAATAATGTTGATAAAATATGTAATCCATAATTGTATTAGTTTTTTTCCGGTCCCGCTTTAATTTGCTTTACCATAATACCGATTTCCGCTATTAATAAAGTAGTAAAGAGGACGAGGAAGATGAAAAATGTTAATTGAACGGAGGACGCACTAATATTGGAAACAGCCGCCTGCACCGGAAGGATGTCTTGAATAGCCCAGGGTTGCCGTCCCACTTCGGCTACAATCCAACCGGCTTGGGAAGTGATGTAAGCCAATGGAATAGACCACAAACAAACCCATTGCAGCCATTTCATGGCCACGAATTTTTTCTTATAGGAGAAATAGGCCGTCAGGATGAAAAGCAACAGGAAATAACCGCCTAAAATCACCATGATGCGGAAAGAATAAAAGACCATCGGAACATTGGGAATGGCATCTGCCGGAGAATGGAAATAACCGTAGCCGAAATAGGCAAAGTTTTCATCCAAGCGTTGTTTCGATTCCACTGCTAAAGCCGTATTGTTGGTTTTCTTGGCTTCCCGGTATTGCGTTAAAGCTTCAAAAGCGAGTTTTCCTTTTTCTATTTTCTCGTTGATTGACAAGGCTTTTCCTTCGGGCGTGTCGTATCCGCCGGCCACTAAATTGTTGATGCCCGGTACATAGCCGTTAAAATCCCTTTGCGCCAGAAAAGAAAGCATTTTAGGAATTTGAATGTCAAAAAGAAAAGGATCTTTCCCATCGTTGTATTGTTTTCCGGGAGCTAAAACACCTACGCCGACCAATCCTACGCCATGGCCTCCTTCGTATAAACCTTCCATCGCAGCCAATTTCATGGG
>BNYG01000175.1 GCA_026000155.1 Bacteroidia bacterium
CTATTTGAATAGTGATTACACAGCAAAACAGAAGCATTATTTTTTTCATATTGTTTTTACTTGCTTAATACAGTACAAATGTAAGCAGATTTTTTGAAATTCGAAGATAAAAAGGTATCTTTGCAATTATTTGACTATAATGTTCTATGACCTTTTAAAACAGTTAATCGCCATTCCTTCTTTCAGCAGGGAAGAAAAGGATGCCGCTGACTTATTGGAATCTTTTCTGATAAAAAGAAATCTGTGCCCTCAACGAAAGGGAAATAATATCTGGTTACTGTCGCCCCATTGGGACGAACGGAAACCGGTTTTATTGCTTAATTCCCACATAGATACGGTCAAACCGGTGGCGGGTTGGACGAAAGATCCTTTTTCTCCTTTGGAAGAAGACGGAAAATTGTACGGATTGGGAAGCAATGACGCCGGCGCTTCGTTAGTAGCTTTGCTTCAAACGTTTACTATCCTCACCTCCAAAGAGCAAGCGAACAATTTTATTTTCCTGGCTTCCTGCGAAGAAGAAATTTCCGGAAAAGGAGGCCTTGAATCCGTTTTGCCGGAATTGCCGCCGGTAACAGTAGCCGTAGTCGGCGAACCTACCGGAATGCAACCGGCTGTGGCAGAGCGCGGATTGATGGTGCTGGATGGTATCGTGCGGGGGAAAGCCGGTCACGCGGCACGGAACGAGGGCGAAAATGCAATTTACAAAGCATTGCCGGTCATCGATTGGTTCCGGAATTGGCAGTTTCCCTTGAAAAGCGAATTATTGGGTCCGGTAAAAACTACCGTAACGATGATTCAGGCAGGTACGCAACACAATGTGATTCCGGATAGTTGCCAATTTACCGTAGATGTACGAAGCAATGAGTTTTACAGCAATGAACAACTCTTTGAAGAAATAGCCGCTCGTTGCGGATGTGAAATCAAGGCGCGTTCGTTCCGTTTGAATTCCTCCCGGATAGCCTTGGATCATCCCTTGGTACAAAGAACGGAAAAGCTTGGGTTAAAACCGTTTGGCTCACCGACCTCATCGGATCAGGCCTTGATGCCTTTTCCTTCCTTGAAAATCGGTCCGGGAAATTCCGCCCGGTCCCATACGGCTGATGAATTTATTTATATACAGGAATGGATGGATGCCGTTGACCGGTACGTCCTTCTATTAAACGATTTAGTGCTATGATAATCCGGTTGATCAAACATAAGGATATTAATAAGACACTGTACGACCAGTGCATTCTGGATGCCCGGCAGAGTACGATATATGCCATGTCCTGGTATTTAGATACGGTTGCTCCGGGCTGGCAATTACTGGCAACCTACGGTTATTCGTATGTCATGCCGCTTCCAGTAAAGAAAAAATTGGGCATCCCTTACGTATTGCAGCCCTTAATGTGCCAGCAATTGGGCATTTTTTCAGAGGAAGAAATTACGAAAGAGCTATATGATGATTTCATGAAAAGAATTCCGGGTGTCTATTGCCTGTTGCAGTTGAACTCCGGTAACGTATTTGACCAAAACGAATTACGACCCAATTATGTTTTGGATATCCGTCCGGATTATGAAACGATCCGGGACAAGTATCACAACAATACGCGAAACGATTTAAAAAAAATAGAGAAATCCGGATTGATAACGGATGATCAAACCGGCGCTGCTGAGGTATTGAAATTGCTGAAAGAACAATCTCCCAATTATA
>BNYG01000176.1 GCA_026000155.1 Bacteroidia bacterium
TGAACAATTTGTGACAGTTAGAATAAAACATTTATAAACACTTAATTATGGACAACAAAGATGAGATTGTATTGTATCAATTGGGAAATTCCCTGCAATTAGAGGTAAAAGTAGAAAATGAAACCGTTTGGCTGACTCAAGCGCAAATGGTTCTGTTATTTGAAAGGGAAAGGACTGTTATCACTAAACATATCAACAATATTTTTAAAGAGGGTGAACTTGATGAAAAAAGCAATGTGCATTTTTTGCACATTGCAAATTCAGATAAACCAATTAAAATATATAGTTTAGATGTTATCATTTCAGTAGGTTATCGTGTCAAGTCTCAGCGAGGTACACTATTTCGCATCTGGGCTACAAAAACATTAAAAGAATACATATTAAAAGGTTATGCAGTCAATCAACGATTTGAACGGATAGAGCATCGCGTTACCGAAACGGAAAAGAAAATCGACTTCTTTGTAAGGACAGCCTTACCTCCGGTGGAAGGCATCTTTTATGACTTGATTTACAAAGATACAATACGCAATATCAACACATAAATATCCATGTGCTGACTCGTGCGCACGACCGTTTTCTTTTCATCGACAACGACGTCTATCATATTGGCGCATCGCTCAAAGATTTGGGGAAGAAATTGTTTGCTTTTTCAAAAATGGAATTGAAGGCGCAAGAGTTGTTAGAAAATATTATCTAAGTTAAATTATTATTTAACACGGTGTCAGTTTCTTATTGAGATTTTTTTATATCTTTGTCGTATGAACCGTTAAACAGCAAAATGATGACAAGTAACAGAAAATTACCTATCGGCATACAGGATTTTGAGAAACTGCGTACAGAGAACTATATATACGTGGATAAAACCCAATATCTCTATAATTTGGCGGTATTGAGCGTACCTTGTTTTCTCGGCCGGCCGCGTCGTTTTGGTAAAAGCCTTTTCCTTTCCACGCTCAAAGCTTATTTTCTTGGGAAGAAAGAACTTTTTAATGGTTTGGCTATTGCCGGTCTGGAAAAAGATTGGATAGAATATCCTGTATTTCATCTGGATATGAATGTGGAAAGTTATATCGGGCTTGATTCGCTTGATAAAGCATTGAATACCAATTTGGAAAAATTAGAGAAAATATGGGGAAAAGAACCATTGGAAACTACACCTGCTTCCCGTTTTTTAGGACTTATTCAGCGGGCTTGCGAGCAAACCGGACGCAAAGTCGTAGTTTTGGTGGACGAATACGATAAACCTTTGGTAAGCACAATGGATAATGCAGAAGTGAACGAAGAATCGCGAAAAATTTTGAAAGGTTTTTACGGCATACTTAAAAGCGCCGATGCGTCCCTGCGTTTTGTTTTGCTTACCGGCGTTACCAAATTCTCCAAAGTCAGCATTTTCAGCGACCTGAATCAATTACAGGATATAAGTATGAATGAACAGTTTTCCGGCATTTGCGGCATCACCGAAATGGAATTAGTTGAAAACTTTCAGCCGGAAATAACGGCTCTTGCCGAAAAACAGGAATTGACTTACGAAGAAACGCTTGGTAAATTGAAAAAACAGTATGACGGCTATCATTTTTGTAAAAATTCGGAAGATATATACAATCCGTTCAGTTTGCTGAATACGTTTAGTGCAAAAGAATTTAAGGATTACTGGTTTGAAACCGGTACGCCTACTTTTT
>BNYG01000177.1 GCA_026000155.1 Bacteroidia bacterium
TTCAAAATATTCATCACGAAGAAATTTCCCTGATTTTAATGCAGAAAATAAATGAAGAGATGGAGGGTAAATTGGATTTGGCGATTGCCATTTTTACCGATGAATATCCCAAACGGTTTCTTCATCAATTGGTTAGCGGACAGTTGGATGTGGATCGCTTGGACTATTTGCGAAGGGACAGTTTTTTTTCCGGAGTCACGGAAGGAAATATCGGTTCGGCGCGCATTATCAAAATGTTGAATATCAAGGACGATCGCTTGGTGGTGGAAGCCAAAGGAATTTATTCGATCGAAAATTTCCTGATGACCCGCCGGTTGATGTATTGGCAAGTTTATTTGCACAAGACTGCGATTGCAGCGGAAAAAATGTTGATTAATATTTTGAAACGGGCGCAGGAATTGGAATCCCGTAGAGACAAGGCATGCCTTGTCTCTACCACGTGCGTTGCCCCTACCGTGTTTGCATCGCCTGCCTTGCATTATTTTTTATCCAATAATGTGGATAGAAACGTTTTCCTGAACGACCCGCAAGCCTTGGCATGTTTCATCGATTTGGACGATAATGATATTTGGTCGGCATTGAAAGTTTGGGCAAAACATCCGGACAAAGTCCTGGCTTTATTGAGTGAAGCCTTGCTGGACCGGAATTTATTCAAGATTGAAATCGAACAAAAACCGTTTCCGCTGGAATATTTGGACGAAAAACGGCAAAAATTTTCCGAAAAATACAATATTTCATTGGAAGAAGCATCTTATTTGATGTCTTCTGATGAAATATCCACGAATATGTACAGTGAAGCGGACGACAGTATTGATATTTTATACAAAGACGGCAGTACGAAAGACATTGCAGAAGCGTCGGATATGTTAAATATACAGCTTCTCTCGAAGAAGATCAGGAAGTATTACTTTTGTTTTTTGCGAGATTGAAAATAATTTCCGTACTTTGTAGCTGATTCTTATACATGCAATTCTTAATATACATAAATGAGATAACTTATGGAGTTTAGCGCTCAACAGATTGCCCATATTTTAAATGGGAAAATCGAAGGAGATCCGGATTGTAAAGTCAATAATTTTTCTAAAATAGAAGAAGGGAAACCTCATACCCTTACTTTTCTGGCTAACCTCAAATATTCTGCGTATATCTATGACACACAGGCAAGTATTGCTTTGGTGAACGATGATTTTGTTCCTGAAAAAGAACTTCCCGCTGCATTGACACTTATTCGCGTTCCGAATGCCTATTCGGCTTTAGCGCAATTATTGACATTAGTGGAGCAGACAAAAAAGAAAAAACAAGGCATTGAAGTTCCGTCTTTTGTGAGTCCCACCGCCCACATTCCCGAAAAAAACGTGTATATAGGCGCTTTTGCTTACATTGGTGAAAATGTGCAATTGGGTGAAAATGTGGCTGTTTATCCGAATACCTATATCGGAGATAATGTGGTAATCGGTGAAAATACCCTTATTTATGCAGGAGTAAAGATTTACGAAGGATGTACGATCGGGAAAAATTGTATTATTCATGCCGGCGCAGTCATCGGAGCAGATGGTTTCGGCTTTGCCAAAGGAGGGGATGCCTATACCAAAATTCCCCAATTAGGCAATGTCGTGATCGAAGACAATGTAGAAATCGGAGCCAATACGACTATCGACCGG
>BNYG01000178.1 GCA_026000155.1 Bacteroidia bacterium
TCGCCCCTGCTCGCACATAAATTTTCCGCTACCCGGTGTAAGATTCTATTCCGTCTGTCCCAAGAGGTTTTCCGCCATCTCGAGGCATCTTTTTCGGCCAACGCAATCGCTTCTTTCACCTGTTCCAACGACAATAAATTGGATTTGCAAGAAGTTTTTTCCCATTTTTTCAATACATTCGATAATGAATTTAAGAATGCAAAGATAATCATTTATTTGCAATATTTGATTTCATCATCAGATACAAAAAGAAATCAAACACTTACTTTTTTATCTGTAAGCGCTTAATTCCTTTTAATCTGATAAATAGTTGTTATTTAGTGAGACTTACCTGAGCTGTAATCGTGCAAATCAAGGTCACAACACCCACTTCTACGCCTTCTATTTCAGAAGGAACAATGTCGGTATCTCCATTCACATCCAAAGTAACCGTTTTTCCATCTTGAACAGCAGTGATCGCTTTTTTCAAGTAATTGGTTAACGCGACTTCTGAAAATTCCGTATTCAAACTAACCGGGGCTTCTTTGGTATAATTCGCAATAGATGTTGTACCTTCTTTGGTCGAACTGGCAAAGTTTTTTACCGTCGTTCCCGAACCATCTTTTGACGTGACTTTCAATTTGACATCCGTCAACAAGAGCGAGATAGGAAGCCCTTTATAGTTGCTCAATTGATTAAATCCCGGACTATTAAGACTGATTGTCGATTCTCCGGAGAAATGATAGAATGGGTCATCGCTTGTACTCCTCAACTCCGGATCCACACTGAACGGAATGTCAAAAGCCGCATCCAAAGGAATATTGATTGTTGTTAATTTATCAACAGCATCACATCCTGTGAATAAAAAGGGTAATAAAATTACCAAAACACTAAGAGAAATAAGCTTGATTGTTTTCATTATATATAAAATAAATAATATTAAAAAATTCTGTAGGACAGGCTAAAATTAATAATCGGCCAAATTTTCAATAATCCGGAAGGAACTCCTGAATCATCAATAAAACTGCCTGCGTTAGAAAGCGATTCGGAAGCCGTAACTAACTTGCTCTCAAATTTATAATTACCCTGATAAATGATACCTAATCAAATTTAAATCCTACGCGGTTATTAGCAATCGTGCGCCCCAATCCGAAGCCAAAATAAGGTTTAAACGCATTGCCTAATTTAAGTTTTCCATCGAAACTTCCATCGGGATTGGGTTTGACAAAAACATCTTCATAACCAAAAACAACCGGACCTCCGTACTCGTTCGTTATTCTTTGATAATCATCGATTTTTGCAGAAACGGAAAAGGCGCTGGAGCCTGCATAAAAACCTGCTGAAACGGAAAAAATACCATTCTTTACCGGATAATAATCAACAATGGCTTTGAAGTTAGCAAACTTTAATTTCGGATCTGAAATACTTCCGGTCAATGGAATATCTTTCACAGCGGGATTACTTTCCAAAAACCCATCCGGATTAATGTCAAAATTCGCATTGAAAGTGTATCCAAAATAATCAATTCCTGCTCTCAATTGGAAATTAGGAGACAAAGTCGTGGCGACGATTATACCCGGGCCATAAGTTCCAGCTTCTACTCCCACAGCCAATTTTTCAAATGGAGCCTGAGCTTGTGCATTACCTGTACCGAAAACAAAGCAGCATAC
>BNYG01000179.1 GCA_026000155.1 Bacteroidia bacterium
AACAAAATTCTGAATTTTGTAAAATACAATGCCTTAAATTTGTAAAGCAAATTGCCTTAAATTTGTAAAATGAAATATTTGCATTACTTTTATACATTCATTTGAAAACATTAAAATAATGTATAATAGACGAATCATAGAGGGTGAATTAGAGCGTAAATTGAATGCTTCAGGTGCTGTACTTATACGCGGACCAAAGTCGTGCGGAAAAACAGAAACAGCAAAACAGTTTGCAAAGAGCGTATTGGAGGTTGACAGAGACAGTCAGGTTCCTGTAATTATGGCAACTAACCCCAATCTGCTCCTCGCAGGCGATACTCCGCGTTTGATTGATGAATGGCAAGAGCAGCCAACAATTTGGAACTACATTCGCCACGAAGTGGATGATAGAAAGCAAAAAGGACAATTTATACTCACAGGTTCGGCAAATCCTACTGATAATGTGCGATTACACAGTGGTGCAGGCAGATTTACCATTATTGAAATGAATACGATGACCTGGCGTGAAATGGGATTTTCCGATGGTTCGTTCAGTATGGCGGATTTATTACAAGGCAACAAAATGGACGCTTTCCACGAAGCCGTTTCGCTTGAATTTATTATTGAACGCCTGATTATCGGCGGATTTCCTGCATTGCTCGGAGCAGATATTGCCGAAGCAGTCGATATAAATAATGCTTACATTGATTTGCTTGCCGAAGTTGATATGAGTAGAGTTTCGGACATTAAACGAGACCCGATGAAAGTGCGGGCATTACTTCGCTCGCTTTCGCGAAATACTGCCACCTTGGTTGATAATTCTACATTGGCTAAAGATATTAAAGAAAATGAAAAAAATGAAATATCGCGTCCAACTATTATTGACTATCTTGATGCCTTGTCGCGATTAATGATTCTCTACGAACAGCCCGCTTTTAATCCGCATATTCGCTCGTCGGCTTCGCTACGAAAATCTCCCAAAAGGCATTTGTGCGACACTTCCCTTTGTGTAGCGGCGCTTGGTTTAGACAAAGATGCGTTATTAAAAGACATAAAATATGCAGGATTTCTGTTTGAAACGCTGGCAACGCACGAACTGAATGTATATGCAAAAGCCAATGATGCAACCGTTTTTCATTATCACGATTCCTACGATTTGGAGGTTGATGCCGTTGTGCAAAAACGAAACAGCGATTATGCCGCTTTTGAAATAAAACTCGGCGTAGGATTTATTGACGAAGCCGTCGCTAATCTGAATAAATTTGCAAAAAACATAGATACGGCAAAAATGGATTTGCCGAAATCGTTAAATATAATCACAGGAACAGGCATGAGTTATCGCCGCCCTGACGGAATAAATGTGATTTCGCTCGCGGCATTAGGAAAATAAATATGAAAATATTCTCCATTACTTACAATAGTGCTACGTACCATAGTGGTAAAAAACCGGAATTTGTATGGTAGAAACAGCCAATAAAAATCATTATCTTTTGAAAATATTTTTTTGTTCAAAAAAATGTTTTACATTTGCACTTTATCAAACGAATAAGTGTGATTGAATAACATTTTATGGAACGAAAAATAATTAATCAATTAGTCGGTTGGAAAAATTCGCGGCTGCGAATACCTTTGGTATTGACGGGCGCGAGGCAAATGGGTAAGACATACA
>BNYG01000180.1 GCA_026000155.1 Bacteroidia bacterium
TTCCAATTAATGTTGTCATTGCGGGCTTGACCCGCAATCCCCTCCTAATCGTTAATAAGTGTTTAACGAACATCATGGGATTGCGGGTCAAGCCCGCAATGACAGAATGTTCATTATTTTTTATATAAAGGACCGTAATTTTTACAAGCGCGGTAATCAG
This sequence comes from Bacteroidia bacterium, assembly GCA_026000155.1. GTDB lineage: Bacteria > Bacteroidota > Bacteroidia > Bacteroidales > Azobacteroidaceae > Azobacteroides. The sequence continues at coordinate 161 of BNYG01000180.1, forward strand.
CGCCTTCTTTATCCATTCCGAATGCATTCCATGCTGCCGGACGATAGATTTTTTCTTCCGGAACATTGTGCATGCAAACCGGAATACGCAAGATAGAAGCCAGCGTAATCAACTCTGCACCAATATGTCCGCCATTGATGGAACCGTGATTGGCGCCCCAATTATTCATAACGGAATACACATCTTTGAAATAATCATTCCCTTCGATGGTACGCGGCACAAACCAGGTCGTCGGCCAACCTTTATCCGTGCGTTCGTCCAAGATGTGGTGTGCTGCGGGGTCGATGTCGGCTGTCCAGCCTTCGGCGATTTGCAATACAGGCCCTAAGCCTTTCACTAAATTCAAACGTACCATGGTGCAAGGCATTCCGCCGCGCGTGAGGAATTTGGAAGAGTAGCCGCCGCCGCGGAAATATTCGCGATTGGCAGGCATCCAGGTGGTGGCATCCAAACAAGCTTGCGCTTCCGCTTCGGTAATGTCCCAATGCGGTTTCATGGTAGGATGGCCGTCTTTGTCGTTTTGATAACCGCTGCCATCCAAAGAAGCTGCACCCGAATTAATCAAGTGAATCATTCCGCCTTTGGCCAATCCCGTCGGCTTCCAGCCCGTTACCCGTTCAACGGCTTCGGGACTCCAATAGGTGCGAACATCGGCAAAGATAGAAGCCGTATTGGTCAGCAAGTTACCGAATAACATGGCTGTGCCGTTGCAAGCGTCATTTTCCGTAGCCAATACAAAAGGTGCACGAATGCCGTTCCAGTCGAAAGAAGAGTTGAGAATGGCTTCGGTAAAATCGCCGTTCGGATAGAAGTCCGTCCATTGACGTTGTCCCTGGAAGCCGGCGGCGATGGCGTTGTGTCCGAGGGATTCTTCGCCAAAACCCATTTCTTTCAGTTTGGGATTGCCAATCATCAGGTCGCGGACAATCAAGGTCATTTTTACGCTAAATTCCCAATCTTTTTCGCTTTCAGCCGGTGTTTTCTGCAAATCGGGACGGTTGCAGATGTCCACACCTTGTTTGCAATTTTTTTTCGCCCAAGCCAAAGCTTTGGCAAATTCTTCTTTATCGTAGATGCCTTCGGTCATCCGGCGGATAATTTCCACTTCGTCGATGCCTTCGCAACGCATTCCGAGATAATCTTCGAAAAAGTCGGTATTGACAATCGAACCGGCGATACCCATACAAACGGCGCCCACCGACAAATAGGATTTCCCGCGCATAATGGCTGCCGCCAATGCCGCTTTGGAGAACAATAATAATTTTTCCTGCACATCTGCCGGAATGCTTGTATCGCCGCCATCCTGCACATCGTGCCCATAGATGCCGAAAGCGGGTAAGCCTTTCTGAGCGTGAGCCGCCAAAACGGCTGCCAGATAAACGGCTCCCGGACGTTCCGTTCCGTTGAAACCCCAAACGGCTTTGATGGTGTCTTGCGCCATATCCATGGTTTCGCTACCGTAACACCAGCAAGGAGTTACCGTA
>BNYG01000181.1 GCA_026000155.1 Bacteroidia bacterium
CGTTCAACTCCTGACAATCGGAGTGTTGGGGCAATACATCGGTATCTTGTTCGATGAAGTCAAAGAACGTCCCGAATACATCATCGAAGAAATTATTCACGGAAATTAGAACGGATACCCCACAGCAATATGCCAGGCAAAATTTTCTTTGAAATTAGGATGTAGCAGCGTCCAACGGTCTTGTCCTCTCTTAGCCGGATTATACGCTTTTTCCCCGCAATCAAAACGTATCAGGAAATAATCGAAATCCAAACGCAGCCCCAAGCCGTAACCGATAGCAATTTCCTTGTAGAAAGAATCAAGTTTGAATTTGCCGCCTTCCTGACCTTCATAATCTTTGATCGTCCAGATATTACCGGCGTCAATAAATGCGGCCGCTTCCAATTTCCAAAAAAAATGGCTGCGGTATTCAATGTTCAAATCTAATTTAATATCGCCTGATTGGTGGTAAAAAGTAGTGGAGCCGTTGGGAACATAACTGCCGGGTCCCAATTCCCTGACCTGCCACGCCCGGACACTGTTGGCGCCTCCCGAATAATATCTTTTTTCAAAGGGAAGCATCCGGGAATTAGCGTAAGGAATCCCAATGCCTCCGCCTACCCGCCAGGCAATGGAATTTTGCCTGTCAAAGACGATGCTTTTGGTATAGTCAAAATCACTTTTTACGAATTGGGCAAAAGGAGTACCCATTAGCCGGTAAGATTGGTAAGCGCCGTTGGTCTCTTTTTCCCAATCAAACAGAGAACTTAATCCGTAAAGCGCATTCCCTGCCGATTCCAACGAAAACCGGAAAGAATGGGCGTCTTTCTGTTTATGAGCCGCATCGAAAGTGGAATGATAAAAAGTATAACTCGATCCCACAATAAATTGATTGGTATAGCCGAAATATTCGGCATTCGGAGGCAGTTTGCTCATAAACACACTGTCTTTCCTCGGAAGATAGACATAATCTATATCAATGATATCGAATTGATGCCGGGCCGCCGATTTATTCCGCCCCTGCCATTGGTAACTGATGCCGCCGGACAATAACGTCCGGTCGTACTCGGGACGGGTTTGGTAATTATAACTCAATGAAAATTCGGTGGAAGTACGCATCCGCCGTAAAAAAGCGTTGTCTATAAAAGGGAAGATAAATTTAGGAACAAGAATGGAAGCTTCTCCTCCCAATTCAAAAAAAGGATTGGAAAAATTGTTCATGGCTTCATACGCTCCCCGTAACCGGAAATTGAACATCTCCGCTCCCCGGAATAAATTCCGGTGCGTATAATTGACCGAAGTAGCAACACCCAAATCGCCTGCCGTATTCGTCCCCTCTACAGCATACGTAACTGTTTGTTTTTGGGCAGGTATGGTAAAAATCGAGCAATCCAATAAAGTCGAATCATTCCGCAATTTTTCATTGAATTGTATTTGGATATTATTCAACGTACGCAAAGAGGAAAAAGCGGAATAGGTAAAATCTTCCCGCAATTGGGAATATTGTCTGCCGGGCGTTATAAAACAGTTGTTCAACAGTGTCCGGGGTCTCAACGAGGGCTTCTTTCCGGTATAAAAAATGGTATAACCGTTTTGTACAATACTGTCCTGCTTGGAATAATTATCCGGATTGGCAATTTTCAAGGGGTCGT
>BNYG01000182.1 GCA_026000155.1 Bacteroidia bacterium
GCACTCGAAATATACAGAAAATATGGGAGTTTAGCGATGTTGACAATCATTTTACAAACAGTAATTCTTTAGTTGTTAACAATACAAGCCAAACTTTCTACACATTATCTCATCCGAATAACATTTACGAAACACAACTCTTTCTGCATGAGTACAAATTGAATGCGCCGGAATTTCGTACACTTGGAAACCCAATACCCTTCCTGTTTAACGACGTAGATGCGTATTGCAATCTTTTTATACCTGCCGACAGCACCGAACTTTTTGCCGTTGTGTCGTATGCTACCGGGAAAAAAAGTATAATAGATATTTATTCCATAGCTTATCCCCCACTCGGCATAGAAGGTATATCTCAGACTGAAAGCAAAATAAACCCGGCGCTATATTTGCTTTTTTATGTTGCTCTCTTTATAATTATCGCCCTACTGATTTATTTCATAACGAAACGTGTACGGAAAACGATGCACATACGTTCCGTTCTGAAAACCATTGATTTGAAAACCAATGAAGCAAAGGATCACCTCGGAAAAGCTATCGACGATGAGGCGGACAAACCTCCTTTTCCGGCCATTAATGTATTAAACGTTTTTGAAGTGCTTGATTCAAAGGGTGCTAATATTACGAATTTGTTCTCCCCTGCTATCAGCCGGATATTTCTGCTCTTGTATTTCAAAACATTAGAAAATGGCAAAGGAGTCACATCCAGCGAATTAGGAAGAATCCTGTGGCCTGATAAGGATTATGAGAGCATACGAAACAACAAAAATGTCTATTTCCACAAATTGCGTCCGATTTTAAGTATGATTGGGAATATACAGCTAACCCAAACAAACGATTTTTGGGCATTATTATACGATAATGAAACGATATACAGTGATTATGAACAAGTAATGAAAAACATAGCCATTTTGCGTAAAAAGCCTGAATTGGATAAGGAATTACTCAAAGAGGTATTAAAAATAGCCAAAAAAGGGGAATTACTCTCTTTTGATGAATTTGAATGGTTAGACGTATATAAAGCAAATTATGCCAATACTATCATTGAATTTTTATCGGAACTGACCGCACATCCTGATGTAAAAAACGATTATCCGTTGTTGTTTGATATCGCGAAAGTCATTTTGATACAAGATAATATAGAAGAATTTGGCATAAAACTTAAATGTAGCATCCTCTATAAACTTGGAAAAAAGAAGCAGGCTCTTCAATGCTACAACAAGTATGTTGAAGAATACGTCACTGTTCTGAACACCAAACCGGAGCTGACTTTCGATAAAATAATTTAATTTTTATTATTCTGCAAAAGTACAAACGCAAGCAAGCCTCTCATGACATTGTACCGGAATTGTATCAATTTTTTCCCTTTGGCATATTGGAAACGAAAAGTATAGTAAAAAAACAGCACCAAACTTCCGCCCCATTTGATTATTTCGTCAACTATTTTTTTGTAATAAGCCGATTTGGAAAGGGATAAGGTACGGATGCGTTCACTTTTTCCAATGGCGTAAGTAATACGATGGAAGAAATCTTCGGTTAATTTATTGGCCGGAATATGATGGTAAATGGTGGCAGACGGCACATAATAACATTTCACGCCGTTTTGGATCAGGCGTAAAAAGAAATCTTTG
>BNYG01000183.1 GCA_026000155.1 Bacteroidia bacterium
GCCGTTAATCAGCTATTTTCGTAATTTATAGAAATGGTGTATAATGGCCATCATGGGATGCCGGGTCAAGCCCGCCATGACAGGAAAAAGCAAGCGCACTAAATTACTATTCGGAGGAGCAGCGCAGTTGCATACAGACCGGCAAACAGTTGATTAAAAAAAAAGAGTTGAGCCGGCGCTTTTTTCAGCGCTTCGCTCAACCCTTTGTTGTTCAATTTAACCTTACTATAATTTTTGGAGGGTCGGAACGCTACACCTTTAGAAAATTAAACACAGTTTTTTAAATTACAATATAGATTGTAATTTTCGAAATCGGTTTTTAATATATTATTATAGGAGTGAAATCAACCGACGTTTCAATTTTTAATGCATCGGATTTGATAAGAATAATCCGATTTAGTGGACGTATTGAAGGTCTCAGCAAAAGACGCAGCCCACCCATCAAAGATAATGATGGTACCATCTTTAGCCCAATAAAAAGCCAGCTGATCCCAGCCGCCCCAGCTACCGGAATAGATGGGGGCCATGCCCCCTAGTTCGAGCCAATGATTTTTTTCAATGTCAGAAGACGAAGAGCCTTGCATGTAATCTAATAGTTTCTGCCATTCCGACAAGTAGGGTATACGGAACCCGCTCGGACATGCAGTATCATCGACCGGGTATGTGTAGTAATAGCCTCTTTCACCAGGCGCGTATAAACCGGCGCCATCCGGCAGATCGGTAGCGCCGTATGACTTTGCGTAATACGTACCCTCTTTACTGTTATCAATCATCCAGCAACCAACATCACCAGGATAACAGTAAGTACGATAGCCCTCCTCAACCGGAGGTGTATCCGGTCCACAGCCAACACAGATATATCCTTTGTTATTCACCAAGGAGCCGGCATCCACATTCAAAAACGGGGTCGTTATCTCTCCGTCTTCTTCATTGTCGATCTGACCATTCGTTCGCAAATCAATGGGTATCACGGCAGTTATGATCCCCGTATTGACCACATTTCCGGTTACTACCATTCTGGGTCCGTCGGGAATTTCCTGCTGACCCTTCATACTTCCCGCTCCTGCTAAAAGCAGCAGCATTAAAATTAAATTCTTTTTCATTTTTTTTTGTTTTTAAAAAGTGTATATTATGTTCTTTTCTAACCGGCGTGGGCTTACAGCTCGTGCCGGTCGGATTTATTCTTTATCAAAGCGATTGATGATTGCAATAATGGATTTATTGCTCCCAAGTCCCGAAGAAGCGGTTAAAACTAAATTGTTTAAAATAAAAAAACGTGGGACTTAACTTTATCTATACTGGAGGTCTTCAACTACCCTGGTTACAAATAAATAAGCCCACGATTCCTCGTGAGCGTTCACTTATTTATCGTTGTAACCAAAGAAATTGTTGAAGTTTCCAGTACAAGAATAAAAGCTTACGCTTTTTTAATTATGTAAAAAATCTATTTCATTTAAGACACGCTTGTCCATGAAATATTCTACAAAATTAGTTTGTTTTTTTGTAACCACCAAAATATTCAGAATAAATTCACGAACAGGTGCTGTAATCATACACAAACTTGATATTCCCAAATTAATTCCGTACTTTTGTTGAATAAAGATCAATGAATTATAC
>BNYG01000184.1 GCA_026000155.1 Bacteroidia bacterium
TCTATTGAAATGATCCGAAAGATTTCCACTAATTGCGATCCTTCATTCCTTTTAGCCTGTCTTCAAGAGATGAAAAACAGAGGCGTTTATCCAATAAAATATACCCCGAAAGGGATCAAATACAGGCTTTTTACGCCTTTTATGAATTGTCCTTTTTTGTTAACAACATTAATACGGTTGAAAAAATGGGGAAGTATGCTCGTTTAGGAAAGAATACTGTACTTATATTCATTGGCAATATCGGGAGTAAGTTGATTTCTATCTTCATGCTTCCGTTCTATACGGCATGGCTTTCAAAGACGGATTATGGCTCTTTGGATTTGATTTCTGTTTATGGTTTTTTTCTGACAGGATTTATTACTTGCTGTTTGATTGATGCGATTTTTCGTTTTCCCAAGGATCAGGAAAAAGATGTTCAAACGCGTTATTTCTCTTCCGGTATATCCTTTTCTATTCTTTCTTTTGTTGTAGCTGGAATGATTTTTTATCTTGTTACCCGTTTTTTGCCGGAGACTTCTTTTTTTAGGGAATATGCTGCAGCTATCTATCTAATCATTTTTTCCGGTTATTTACAAGGATATACCCAACAATTCGTACGAAGCATTGATCGAATGGATGTTTATGTTATATCGGGAATCGTTAGTACTGTGTTGTTTACTCTGTTTTCGTTTATTTGGGTGCCATCCCTGCATTTGGAAGGATATATAAGAGCGCAGGTTTTATCTTCCTTATTGACTTGTATTTATACTTGTATTCATGGTCGGATATATAAATATTTTTCATTTCACGCGATCAAAAAAGACCCCATTCGACAAATGCTTGTTTATTCTATCCCGTTAATTCCTAATTCATTAATTTGGTGGGCGGTTAGTTCATCCAACCGTTTTTTCATAAAAGGAACGGATAGTTTGGATTTAATCGGTATTTTTGCCGTATCCAATAAATTTCCTTCTTTTATCATGATATTGTTTAATATATTTTTCTATTCATGGCAAATATCTGTATTGGAGGAATTTGGGAAATCTCATTATAAAACGTTTTATAACAAGATTTTTGCATTCGTCTATTCATTTCTAACTCTTTTGGTGATTGCTATGATAGTTTCCAGTTATTGGTTAGTTGATTCGTTTACCGATGCAAAATTTATTGATGCATGGAAATATATTCCGTTGTTGAGCTTGGCAGTTTTTTTTAATGCTCTTTCGACTTTTGTGGGAGTAACGTTTTCTGTAACGAAAAAAACCAAGTATTTCTTTACTTCCAGTATATGGGCTGCTTTCGTGGCTTTGGCATTGAACTTTTTATTAATCCCTAAATGGGGATTGATGGGTGCAGCCCTTTCTATATTTTTCGCTAATGCTACGATGTTCGTAATGAGATTGAACAAGTCATGGCAATTTTCACCCATTACCGGCGGATGGCGTTACTTGATTTCATTTGCTCTTTGCACGACACTTATACCGGAAATGAGTATCAATAATATTTACTTAAAAATCGGCTTGATGTTCATTACTTTTGCCTTTTGGATTTGGAATCAACAATATATATTAAATCCTATCGTTCTACTTAAAGACATTTATAAAAAATATGCTAACCGTTTTCACCCCC
>BNYG01000185.1 GCA_026000155.1 Bacteroidia bacterium
CTCAAGGAGGATGGTATAACGGATTTTTTGGAATCATACTCTATGCATTCCTGTTTTCAGCCGGATTCTTAGTGTTACCGGCAGTATTGATAATAAGCAATCAATCAAAAATGGAAGCCGGCAAACGATATTGGATCATCTCCGTTATGGTTTCCTTATTGCTGATGACTCTGGGAGTTTGCTTCTCCATATACTTAAATGAATATACAGGAGAGCCTTTCGTTTCGCGGGTACATTTGCGTTATTTGTCATTCTATTATATCCTCTTGTTAATCTATTTGCTGTCTTTAGACTTGCGTAATTTCTCGAAACTCCGGCTCATTATTGCCACCATTATTTGGTGTAATGGATTCTTGCTAATCAAGCCGGCTACCGGGATAATAAGCCATTATGCCGATTCCCTGAATCTGTCTGTTTTATATAAGAATGCCGGATTGGGAGTCAGTAAAGAGTTTGCAGTCTTTTGCTTAGTTGCAACCGTCATCGTATTGGTACTGATGCTGTTGAAGTATGGATGGACTAAATTGACAAAACAGGCTTATTTCTCTATCTTAATTGTATTCTTATTGATAAGCAATTATGCAGGATATCGGGAAATGGTTTACAATCACAGCAAAGAGATTAAAGAGGATGCACGGGAGACAGGTGAGTGGATGGATCATCAGATTGCCTTAGTCATTGCAGAAGATGCCACTTACTTCTGGGAAAAGAATTCCACCCTGGATATGCATGCCCGAAAACAAATTGAGTTAGTTGAACTCAATGATTTACTGGCAAATCTGGATGATAACGGCGCTTATAAACCCTTTATTCCAAAGCATTATTGGTATGATACGCCGGGATTTTATACTCCTGATGCCGAATATTTTGTTTTAGACTCCGAATTGTTGGATCATACAGTAGTTTATAATTACGACAGCATACGGTACTCGACGAACAGGAAGTACGCCATACTTCCTGTGTATCCGGGCAAACCGGTTATTCACAGCGCCATATACAACCTGGGAGATTACAGTAAGATTGAGCATGCTAATTTTGAAGTGTTTGATGCGGATTTATTACAGAACGATTATTTGAAATTGTCGCTAACAACGAAAATCTATGAGGATGCGGCCTACATTTTAAACCTGAATGATACGCAATATACCATTACACTGACTCAAAATTTAGTAGAGTTTGTGTTTCCGGTGCCTGAAAAAGGGAAACCGGTTATAATCAGTCTGTCTTCAGACGGATTTGTGTACTGTGATGGTTACTACATTGAACCGTTTTTTTATTAATCAGTTAATTAATTTAGGAGGAACAAACCATGGTATTATTAATTCCGGCATACAATCCCGATTTAAGGCTGATAGAGTTGCTTAAACAGGTGGAGTTTGAGCACAAAGTGATTGTAAATGACGGCAGTAAGGAGGAATGCACTCCTGTTTTCACCGAATGCCGGTTATCAGGCTGTGATTTAATTTCGTATAGTATAAACAGAGGAAAAGGCTACGCGTTAAAGATGGGAATGCAACACATCCTGTCCAAATACCCTGACGAGTCGATAGTTACGGCCGACGCGGACGGACAACATCTACCGGTGGATATTCTGA
>BNYG01000186.1 GCA_026000155.1 Bacteroidia bacterium
ACAAAACGGACATAAATATAAAAATCTTGTGCCATTTCGCCTTTCTGTAAATATTGCGTTACTTGCTCGTCTTTTGCATTGACAGCATTTAAAAGAAAAACATTTTTATTGTTATTCTTCAAATTTTCAAAATCGGATTGGGTAAAAAATGACTCTTTTACATCAATGGCGTGGCATATACAGGGCAATAAATACCGTTCATCAATGGCGTGTTCTTTCGCTTTTGACAAACTGAATGTAAAATAATCATTAGCACCGGTTGCAATTCCTCTCACTACTTTTGCATAAGTCGAAAATGGCACAAGATTTTTATATTTATGTCCGTTTTGTGGTTGATAATAAGCTTTCCACTTAATATTAGGATTAAGTTCTGAAAATGAATAAATATGTGAGTTGCCTGATAAGTCCGGATAATCGGCAATTAAATTTTCTATTACATTTAATTCGCTGATAGCATTGATATTCGTAAACTGTACTTTTTCGGTTTGATTGTCATTTGCACAAAGAACAATACAGGCTGTTGTCAGTGCATCATCAAATACATTTTCCTCAAAATCGAACACAATAATATGTCGCAAAGTTCCTGTTTTGATTAGGTGTTGTTTGACTAATTTCCCATAATCTGAATTTAGAAATTCAGACGGAATAATATAGGCACAACGTCCATTTGGCGCGAGTTGGTGTATGGATTTTAGCAAAAATAGCGTATAAAGATTGGTAAAACCACTTAAATTGCACTTCAAATACTTTTCTATCTCTTTGAGAATGTTTTTGTTGTCGTAATCGTGAAATTTAAAATAAGGCGGATTGCAGATTATTCCATCGTACTTATTTTGCCAATCGTTGTACATATAATCCTGCAGCAAGAGATTTATTTTTTCAGTATCTAAAAACTCTTTTTTTGCTTTTTCAAATATCAAATTATCAACTTCAAACCCTTTTATTTGAATATCGTTTTTTTGCGAAAACAACGCTCTTGAAAAATCCCCAAACCGAAAGCCGGCTCTAAAACTGTCTTTAGATTTTCATTCCCCAACAACCATTTAATCATCATTTCAGCAACAGCAATAGGCGTAAAAAATTGCGCAAATTTTTTACGGTGTTCCGACGAAACAGAATTAGTATAGCTTGTTTCTAAATAATTGTTTATATGGTTGTTAGTCGGATTCATTAGAACTCGGTTGGGATATTTAAAATCGTTTTCAAGTTATCAATACCTAAATAGGCTGTTCCACCGTTGAACGTTACATAGAACAAGAGCCGTCCTCTGTCCATTTCTTTACGAACGCTTTTGTGTATAGGCTCATCCACTTTTGAGGCAATTTCAACACCTGATTTGGAATTGATTTTAATTGTGGTTTTGTTTTGATTTTTTGTGTCGGACTCAACCGAAAAAATTACACCATCATTGTCAGGATTGGAAATTATTTGCAGAATTTGTTCAAACGAAATGCCGTAAACTTTATCAAAAAACACTTGAAAGTAAAAATGCGGAACATTAAATGTTTCTATCCATTTGTAAACTACTTTTATATCTTCAACTTTGGGTGTAATTGAAAGATAATCACGCTTTTGAATTTCTTTGATTGCTGAT
>BNYG01000187.1 GCA_026000155.1 Bacteroidia bacterium
GCTTTCCCTCCGTTTCAACAAATCTGAAAATAGAGTGGATTTAACTATTTGCTGGCGAATCAATTCGGTAAGTTGCCGTTCAAGGCGTGGAACATCTTGTAGATTACTTGCGTATTCTTCACTTAAGTTTTCATATTCTTTCTTTTGGTTTTTCAATGCATATTTCACGGCTTCGATACTCGTTCGGATGTCTGATTTTGACAGGCGGATACGCTCGTCCGCATCTTTAATACTTGGAGATTCCGGAGTAGCAACAGTCAATAATCTTTCTCTTTCCAAAACCAATTGATTATATTTTCCGATAAGAGAAGTTAAAGAGGCGCTTAATGAGCCGAGTGAAGCGGGTAACAAGTCATCCTTCGCTTTATTCACTTCCTCTTCCAAATAGGAGAGTAACAGGATATCTTTTTCTATTTCAACTAATTTCTTGTCGTAGGCATTATTTTCAGCTACCAGTATATTGGATTCGGCTTCCATATTATCGATGATATGGTTGTCCCGTTTAAAGTCTTCTATTTCTTTTTCGGAGGATATCAATTCTTCGGTCAAAGCATTCACGCGGCTTGTCAAAAAGTGAGAAGCGCTGAGAGCCGCTTTATTTTTATCATCCATCGTTTCACGATTGATCATGGCGACGATGAAGATTACACTGGAAATCTACGAGCGATAACTGAAGATTCAGGTGGTGGTGTGGTGAACAGCCGGGAGAGAACGATCCGATTGGAGAAGGTATATTGATCCTTTCAGCTTTAGCAGGAGGCTATGCCTTAGTTAAAAAAAGAAGTTCAAAAAAAGAGAGCAATCTATGAAACTAAGTCCTTTATCTTTTTTCCTGTGTCTGTTGTTACTTACCGGGAGTATTTCCTGTACTTCCTATAAGAAGGTTCCCTATCTTCAAACAGGAGGAAAAGGAGAGGAAATAAGGTTATTATCCCTGGCTAAGGATAACACGGTTCGTTTTCAACCGGACGACATACTATCAATTGTAATAAATGTAACGGGTGAATCATCCGTTGCATCTAATTACAATTTGCCGCTTCAGCCAACCGCTACGACTCATAACGATTTAGGTTCGGACTTGAATTCCGGAGTAGGCCGGCAAACCTATCTGGTCAATAAAGAAGGCCGGATTGATTTTCCCAATTTAGGATCCATACAAGTGTCCGGTTATACGCAAGGGGAATTGGAGCAATACTTGAAAGCATTGCTTCGCAGGGATTTGAAAGCAGATCCCATTGTCACCATCCGTTTAATGAATTTCAAAATTTCTGTTTTGGGAGAAGTAAATCGTCCGGGCTCTTATCCGGTAAGTAAAGACCATATCAATCTGATGGAAGCCTTGGCTTTAGCAGGCGATATGACTATTTACGGGAAGCGGGATGATGTGAAGTTGATACGCACGTTACCAAACGGAGAAACAAAAATTATTACTCTGGATATTAGTGATGCACAAATTGTATCATCGCCTTATTTTTACCTGCATCAGGATGACGAGATTTATGTTGTCCCCAACAAAATCAAGGCTAAATCGTCCGATATAGGTTCCCAAACAAGTATTTTAATATCCCTTGGCTCAATCCTGTTGTCGGCA
>BNYG01000188.1 GCA_026000155.1 Bacteroidia bacterium
TGTAATATGTATCATCGGGTGGTTGCATCAACAGAAGACTTTTTATTTAGTAATCCGGATAATCCGGATATCCGAAAGCGGAAAATCGCCGCGACCGGTCGGCAAGGCAGCAATTTGATCGACCACATCCAAACCCTCCGTTACTTCGCCGAATACGGTATAATCCTTATCTAAAAAAGGAGTTCCGCCCAGCGTTTTATAAATTTCTTTTTGTTCGGCAGTCCACGCTTTACCGTAAAAAGCTTCCAACTGGCCTAATTCTTCATCCGTAAACGTTCGACCTTGAACGATATAGAATTGGGTAGGGGAGGAGCGTTTTTCCGGATTGACCTGATCGCCGGTGCGAGCCGCAGCCAAAGCGCCTTTTTTATGGATATTTTCTGCCATAAATTCGGCAGGAATCGTTTCCCCTTCGATGATAGCAGACCGGTCAACGCCCGGTTTTGTGCCCGGATCGCCGGTTTGGATCATAAATCCTTCGATAATCCGGTGAAAAAGGACACTGTCATAGACTTGTTCTTCCACTAACTTTGCAAAATTAGCCTGATGTAAAGGCGTATTTTCGTATAACTTCACTTTGATATTTCCCAAACTTGTTTCAATAGTGTACATTTGGGCATTCGACTGACAAGATACCGACATAAATACAATAAATAAAATAGATATTAATTTTGTTCTCATTTTTTGATTCGAAATAATCTGCAAATGTACATTCTTCTGTCCTAAATAAAAAGAAAAGACGAATTATTTTTATTGTCCGTGCAGGTAAATGATTATTAAACACCGGAAAAAATAAGAATCCATCACAGATAAACTTGCGAAGTAATCAGGTTCTGTCTATCTTTGCAAACGAATATGGAATCTAAAAAAGCAAAGCAAACCACTCTCCGGGTGAAAGAGCCGGTGGAATTGATGGCCTTTCTGGGCATTCATTTTAACGGAAAAAGCCATAATGCCCTCAAATCGATGTTGTCGCATAAGCAAGTGTGCGTCAATGGAAAACCGGTGTCGCAATACAATCATCCGCTTCAACCGGACGACCGGGTCGTCGTCAATACCACAAAAGCGACCTACGAGTTAAAACATGCCAAGGTGAAAATCGTGTTTGAAGATGAATTCCTGATGGTGATAGAGAAATCGGAAGGTTTATTGGCTGTGGCTACCGACGAAAGGAAAGACGAGGTAACGGCTTTTTCCATCCTATCCGGGTATTTGAAAAAGAAAGACCCGCGCAACCGTTTGTTTATCGTGCATCGCATCGACCGGGAAACTTCCGGATTGATGATGTTTGCCAAAAGCAAAGAGATTCAATTAAGCTTGCAAGACCATTGGCACGAAAACGTAACCGAAAGGGTGTATATTGCTGTGGTGGAAGGCATTCCAAGCAAAGAAGAGGATACCATCACGTCTTATTTGCGCGAAAGCAAAGCATTCAAAATTCATTCCGGTTATAAGGAAGAGATGGGCAAACAAGCCATTACGCATTACCGGATTATACGGAAAAACGAAGATTATGCAATGCTGAAAGTGGAACTGGAAACAGGACGGAAAAACCAAATCCGCGTACACATGCAAGAAATCGGACATACGA
>BNYG01000189.1 GCA_026000155.1 Bacteroidia bacterium
GGATATGTAATGAATAGTAAAGACATGTATTTTGGATTGGTTATGAGGATATATGATGATTGTGAGTATTTGGAAAGAAACACCAGCCGGAGGCCGGCTTTTAACAATGACGTAGCGGGGACGCTACGCCAAACGGGGAATCAAGGGAATAAGTAATTTTGAGTAACAATCCGGAGATGTACTTTTTAGTTATGTAGGTATAGAATTATTACATGATTTTTAATACATCTCCTAATTATCATTAATTAATGTATGAAAATAAATAAATATATCTTGTTTCTTATATCAATATTCATCTTGTTCTCTTGTAAAAGGGAGCAGGAGAATAAATCAACGAATAGAATAAACACGCACTGTTTGAAACAAACGGAAAAAAGATTGTCTTTCCCATTGGATGATAATACCAAATGTAATCCTATTGTTTTTTTTACTTTCAAAGATTCCGTCAACCGGAACTATTTGAGTTTTCAAAATCAGGGAACTAATGAAATCCTGTTTTATAGTATTGATTCGGAGCAATTTTTGTTTCGTATAATTCCAAACATTGAAGGTCCGGAAGGAGTCGGTATGTTTTTGGGCTATTCCATATATGATTTGGATAATATTTATTTAACCATACCCGGAAAGTCTGAAATAGTATTGATTGACCGGGAAGCCAAAATTAAAGACCGGATTTCTTACGCTAAAACGACAGATGGATTTGACTTATTTCCTTTTACGGCAATATCCTTTAATTATAAGCCGGTTTTTAGAATAGATGATGAACTATTCATCATTTCCGAATGCAATAGAATGTCTGAAAATAATGTTGTATCCGCTAAAGTCGATCTAAAAACGAAGGATATATATGCTTATCCTTTTCAATATCCTCATTTTCCTTGTTTTGAAGATAAGTCGAAAGCATACAGTATTGAAACTGAATTTAGCCGTTGTTATAACAACAGGCAATTTATCTATTCTTTCTTTTATGATGAAAATATCCATGTTGTTTCAATGGACGATAATTCCGTTCAAACCCTGCTTGTCAAAAGCAAATACATTGATGGGATAGAAATGCCGAAAGAAAACGGTGATTTTCAACTTATGTTGAAATCATTATGCGAAAAGCCTACGTATGGAAATCTGTATTATGATCCTTATCGGGAAGTATATTATCGTATTGCATACCCTCCGGCGGAAATAGATAAAAATGAAAATTATGAACAGATATGGCGATATGGACGTAAATTATTTTCCATTATTATTTTAGATAAAAATTTCGAAATTATAGGCGAAACGTTGATGCCGGAATATACTTACAATTCTAAAATCTTATTTATAAATGAAGAAGGCTTGTATATTTGTGAAAATCATTATAAAAATCCGAAATTTGATGAAGATATATTAAGTTTTCAATGTTTTGAATTGTCAAAAAAATAAATCACTATTTCTAAAGAAAACAAATAGACAAACATGAGTTATACCCTCGTTGGGCGTAGTGTAAAAATGATTATATAAATGATTATAATTAAAAAAGAAAGAAATTATGAATAGAATTATTTATCTGTTTTTATTAGCAAGCTCCTAATAGACGTAACGTGCAAATAATG
>BNYG01000190.1 GCA_026000155.1 Bacteroidia bacterium
ACAGGTTTGAACGCCCATTATTTCAATACTTTGGTGCGAGGACATTGGGGTATTGAAAATCATTTGCACTGGCACTTGGATGTAACCTTCGGTGAAGATAATTGCCGGGCCAGGAAAGGATATTCGGGAAGTCCGGAAATATTTTTTGAGAATTGTGTTTGTAAGGTATTCAAATGAGCTAATTCTTTCTGTTTTAGCAATGAAGTATTAGAAAGAATACCGGTAATTAAATCAAAGTCATACCCTTCCTGAGCCTGACGGTTGTCTGCATCTTTTTCAAAATACTCGTCCAAATCAACTAACAAAAACAACTTGGATGGCACGCTATATCTACTTGCTTTCCCTTGTCCTTGCGCAACAATGAATTTATCCATCACTAATTTTGCCAAATCCCGTTTAATAGTAGCGTAAGCAGCCATTGACTGAAATTCTTCAAATATCTCTTTGGAAGATAATCCAGGATTTTCTTTGATAAATTCGATAATATTTTTTATTCTGCTATTATTCTCCATAATTTACAAAATTTGTAACTTACAAAGATATGAAATAAAGCTCAAAAAACAGCTGAAATGAGCTGAAAAGGAATTAAAAATGAGCTACAATGCTAAAAATGAGCTAAAAAGAGACCTTTTATAAAAAATGTAGCTCATTTATGTACTAAAAAATGAGCTGCAAACGATGTCAAATTATTGTTTATTTTCTCTTTCATCGAACGAACTGGGGATGAAGCGGATTAGGGAAAATTTCAGGATTGTATCACAGACAAAAAATCTTGCACCTTGAGGATGGATGTTTCCCCTATTTGCTTTATATCAAGCAAATCGTTATCGCCGGTCAATAGAAAGTGGGCTTTGCCGTCTATTGCCAGCTCAAGCAAAAAATTGTCTTTGGGGTCGCGACATAGGGTTACAATGGTTTTTACCCGAATCATTTTTGTGTATTTCTTTATCTCTTTCAGCAATTCCTCTACTCTATCTATCGAAAAGTATCTTCTGAATTTAGGACGTAGAGTCACATCATGAAGTTCGTTCAATAACTTTTGGCTAAATAAAATTTGAACTCCTTTTACGGAAAGAACTTCATCCAACATTGAGTTTTTGGTAATAAGGAGGCTAATCCACAAGTTGGTGTCAAGGATAACTCTTATCTTTTTATTTATTAGCGGCATATCTTTCTGCTCTTGCTAATTCAACTTCTGCTGTGATTTCTTCCATACTAAGAGGCTCTTCGGTAATTTCATCCCGAAAGCTCCTAATTACATTTATCAGGCTCTTTTCTTTTTTTTGTACCCTTTTCCCTGTTTCTATTGAAATCAAATTCAATTTTTCCAGGTCTTTCAATAGGACAAATGCTTTAGGATTAAGAATATTTACGCTTACAGTATCCATAATGTATGTTTTTTATGAAAATCTATACAAAGATACGAATAAAATTGGCAATTATCTTGTATGTCAGAAATTGTACAGGGCAAACGCATGAAATTATATTCATCATCCGGGAAAAACGATTACTTTTGTCGAATGGCATCTATCTATGATTATTTAAGCGGAATAGAAGACTACCGGATAGAGAAAAAATGTCTTCACAAG
>BNYG01000191.1 GCA_026000155.1 Bacteroidia bacterium
CAGATATAACCCCGGGCTTTCGCAACAATGCTGTTGTCGGACGCTTTTTTCTCAATAAATTCCAGGTAGCAATGACCGTTTTTGTTCAAACGGACATCGCTGGTTTCCGCCATCATCCAATAGGTATCGGGGAAAGCGTTTTTTATTTCTTCACCGATCAGCGAATTTAATTGGGAAAGTGTGAGAAAATCCATCAATTACGAATTACGAATTTGCAAACATAGTATTTTCCACCCGAAGTCACAAGCGCCATATAAATTCCTTTCGGAAGAAAAGAAAGATCCGTCGTATGGGATAGCATATTCCGCTCTGCCATCACCTTGCCTTCATACGAATAAATAGTCAAACGGCTTGGATTGCTTGAATTGTAGTATTTGAAATACAGTCGGTTTAACACAGAATCCACGTAAAGCAATCCGGTTTCTTCCGGATGGATGACCGGTGATCCCACAGACAATCCTTTTAAGTAAGCTGCATAGATATTGGGTATTCCGTATCCGAAATATTCATCGGGATGGGTAAACCGGTCGGACGATTCTTTGATCAGATCCATCAATTCCAAACCGGTCAGATGGGGTAATGCTCCCCAAAGGCAAGCGCCCATGCCGGCCAGGACAGGAGTGGCAAAAGAGGTTCCCCGGGAAGTAATTATATTTCCGGCAGGATCCACCAGGCAGGTTTGTTCGCCCACCGCCATGATGTCCGGTTTAATCCGTCCATCAGCGATGTATCCCCAGGATGAAAAGGCAGACCATACAGAATCCCTGTTGACGGAGCCTACAGTTAGCATATTTTTGGCATCGGACGGAACAGTGGCTTTTTGCCAGGCCTTGTTTCCTTCATTGCCTGCCGCATGAAATAAAACCATGCCTTTGGAAGCTGCCATGGAAGCTGCCCGGCTGGCGGGAACGGTATAACCATCCAACTCTTCCCAAGTGTGATTCATTTCCGGATCATCGAAAACGGAATAGCCTAATGAGGTGGAAACAATATCGACTCCCAAGCTATCGGCGTATTCCAATGCCGCCACCCAGTAATCTTCTTCCACCGGAAATTCTTCTCCGTTGACTTCCGTTTTGAATAAATAAAAATCAGCTTCCGGAGCTGTTCCGATCATTCCAAAAGGACGATTAGCCAACAAGCAGGAAAGCACATACGTTCCATGTCCTTGAGAATCCCGGTAAGGATTTCCTTTTTGATGGGAGAAATTTTTTACTTCCAAAATCTGATCCGGATTGAAATAATCCGGATTTTTATCCACATCGCTAAAACCGGCATCCATCACCGCAATGCTTATTCCGGCGCCCTTATATCCTTTTTCGTGCAAAGGGAGTGCATTGTTCAGTTGTATTTGAACGAGCGCATCCCCGTAAAGGCCGGGAGAAAAAGGCTCTTCGTCGTTGGCGGAACGAAATTCTTCGGAATCCGTTGTAACCGGTTCGTATAAACTTAAATCGCCTGTCCGGACTTTAGTCATTTCCTTTACAAAAGGCAAGGCTGCTACCCTGCTTTGAACTTCCGCATCCGGAATATTGACGACAAGGGTATTCACCCATTTGCTGGATGTCCGGATATCG
>BNYG01000192.1 GCA_026000155.1 Bacteroidia bacterium
TTGTATTAATTCCGAAAAACCACCGGCTGCATCTCTTTCTATGGTAATACCATATTGTTTTGCAATGTTAGTGATGACTCGCTCAATATCTTTTTGGAGATTTTCGGCGGTACGATGGTCCAATCCGGCAAAATCCAGCCGGATAACCGGATATTGTTGCGTCCAGTCCCATTTATCGTAGATATAAAGACCTTCGAACAAGGGTTTATTTCCTTTGAAAACTTCCTCCAACGTACTCACCAGCAAGGATTTTCCAAACCGTCGCGGACGGGAAAGAAAACAAATGCTTCCGGTTGAGATCAGTTGGAAAATATCCTTAGTCTTATCTACATAAAGATAATTCTCCTGTCTTAATTTTGCAAACGACTGTATTCCTATGGGTAAATTTTTCATAAACTGTCACAATTGATTCGCAAATCTACAAATTTTTTTACAGACTTCCAATTTTCATATAGTTGAAATGGTACCATTCTAAAATAAATCATATTGAATTAAAATAATTAATTTGTAAATCAAAACGTAATAAAATTTGTTCAATAAAAATAAATTGATTACTTTTGTTCCGCTTTTTTTAACTCTTAGTTTATGTAAATGAAAGAAATTGGTTTGTACCATCCGGATTATGAGCACGATGCTTGTGGTGTCGGACTATTAGTTGATATTCATGGCAACAAATCCCATGATATTGTAGAAAAAGGTTTGCAGGTATTGGAACACATGCTTCACCGGGGGGCGGAAAGCGCCGATAATAAAACCGGGGACGGCGCAGGAATCATGTTGCAAATCCCTCATGAATTCATTCTGTTACAAGGAATTCCGGTTCCCGAAAAAGGAAAATACGGTACGGGATTGGTCTTTCTTCCTAAAGATGAAGATCAAGCTTCCCTGTGCATGGAAGTATTGCAAAACATCGTAGAACAGGAAGGTTTGAAAATGCTCGC
Source organism: Bacteroidia bacterium (assembly GCA_026000155.1). Classification (GTDB taxonomy): domain Bacteria; phylum Bacteroidota; class Bacteroidia; order Bacteroidales; family Azobacteroidaceae; genus Azobacteroides. Next base: position 942 of record BNYG01000192.1, read on the forward strand.
TACACGCGATGTCCCGGTCAACAGCGACATATTGGGCGAAATTTCCCGAGCCAACGAACCGGCTATCAAACAGATTTTTATAGTAGGAGAGGATCATCCCGATGTTTTGGAACGGAAATTATACATCGCCCGGAAAAAAATGGAAAAGAAGATTTACAAATCTTCTCTGGCCGATAAACGCTGTTTTTATATTGTCAGTCTTTCCACGCAACGGATTGCGTATAAAGGAATGCTTACCTCGACTCAATTGAGGGATTATTTTCCCGATTTGACCAATCCCTATTTTACAAGCGGACTGGCGCTGGTGCATTCGCGTTTCAGTACCAATACGTTTCCCAGTTGGGATTTGGCGCAACCCTTCCGTTTATTGGGACATAACGGCGAAATCAACACCATCCGGGGCAACCGCTATTGGATGGAAGCCCGCGAAAGTGTGCTGCAGGTTCCCGAATTAGGCAAACCGGAAGATGTTTTTCCGGTAGTTCAACCGGGAATGTCGGACAGCGCTTCCTTGGATAATGTACTGGAATTCTTAGTGATGTCCGGAAAATCCCTGCCGCATGCTCTATCCATGCTGGTTCCCGAAAGTTGGAACAGCAAAAACCCGATTTCCGACGAATTGAAAGCATTCTA
>BNYG01000193.1 GCA_026000155.1 Bacteroidia bacterium
TTCAATACTTACCAACACAAATACGGCGAAGATTTCACCGGAAAATTCTGAATCCGGATTATTTTCCTTCTATCCAGGCAATCACTTCTTCCGACCGGGGAGAAGTTCCCGGAGCGATGGTTTTTACCCAATGCCCTTGTCCGTCGATCAGGAATTTTTGGAAATTCCAGGTTACCTCCGCATTCGCCACGCCATTTTCCGCTTGAGTCGTTAACCATTTGTAAAGAGGATCAATATCATCCCCTTTAACCGATATTTTGGACATCATCGGGAAAGTAACACCGTAATTCACCTTGCAAAATTCCTTGATTTCGGTATTGGTTCCCGGTTCTTGTGCCCCGAAATTATTGGCCGGAAAACCGACAATGGTAAAATTTTCATGCCGGTATTTGTCGTATAAATCCTGTAACTGAGCATATTGAGGCGTATTTCCACATTTGGAAGCCACATTGACAATCATGATTTTTTTCCCTTTCAGCGAAGATAAAGGGAAATTGTTGCCGTCAATATCTTTGACCGTAAACCCGTAAATAGTCGGTTCGGAAGCGCTGTTCGCTAAAAAAGTCGTCATCATCCGGTTTACATCCTCCGGGTTTTTGAAATTGATATTTTCTCTTTTCACAAACGCATCCAATTCTTTTTTGCAACATCCAAGCGCCTTTGCCAAAGAAGAAGCCGAATCGAAACGTTTGAATTTATCATCGACCTTTAAGAAGTATGAATGGGCAGGAATAGCTTTCATACCATCGTCGTAAGTAACTCTGAGTCCATCAACTGCCCCTTGAGGATTGGATACGCTAAACGTGCCGGAGCTGGCAGCATTGCTTATGTAATTAGCGCCGGTGACTACAGCGCTTGCATCCGGTCCCGAATCAGACACCTTATAACTATTCGTGCTTGCCGTTTGGGAAAAATGTCCATAACCGGTATTTTTACCTCTGGAAATCCATTTAGAGTCCCACTCCACATAATAGAACCCGGCTCCCACGGGTACACGTTCCAAAAAACCGTTATTTTTGGTATTTTCAAATACCCGGCCGGCAATCGTTACCACACTGATATCCTTTGGATTTTCGAAAGTCATCACGACACCTTCAGTGTCTAAGTACTGGATTTGTTTCCGGGTGGTAGAATAATTATAATGACCCGGCGCTTTTGTACCGTCTTTCAAAACAGCAACTCCATCTTCGTATTGCGGAAACAATAAATCAGTGGAGGAAACCGTTTGCGCTCCCACTTGTCCCATACAAAACAGAATAAATAAACAAAATACTACTCTTTTCATGGTGTATAATTATAAAATGTAAATGATGATACAAAAATAATACAAACTTCTGACATAGAAATAAAATAAGTGAAAAAAACGCTTTTGCCGGATAAGTTGCATTTATTAATGGAACTTACGTTTGGTTAATTCTTTTTTAAGAATCGGTAAAATATCTGTTAATCTTACATCAATGGCGCAAATAACCGCATCACCGATTCGAGCAGCTTTTTCCATTTGCTTCGCTTGACCCATTTATTGTAATAGATTTCTTTGCAATGTTTCAAATCGCGGAAAAAGATTTCC
>BNYG01000194.1 GCA_026000155.1 Bacteroidia bacterium
ATTAGGCGGATTTATGCGGATAATAATAAATCCGTTTTAATCCGCCTAATCCGTGTCATCAGCGTGCCATTGTGATTTGATAGTTCTGCTAACGCAATTCATACTTACATGATAAGGCAGAAATTTGTAACTCGGATATTCCAAAATAATAATATCCCCTTTTTTCCCGACATCAATACTGCCGATGGATTTTTCTTTTCCAAGAGCCGCCGCCGCATTGATAGTCAATGCCGTAACGGCTTCTTCGGGCGATAATTTCATGTAAATACAGGCCAAGGCAATCGTCAATGGAATGGACGAACTGAAACAACTGCCCGGATTATAATCGGTCGCCAAAGCCACCGCACAACCCGCATCAATCATTTGCCGTCCTTGGGCATATTCTTCTTTCAAGGAAAAAGCCGTACAAGGCAATAAAGTCGCCACGGTATTGCTTTGTGCCAAGGCGGAAATCCCTTTTTCGGATGCTTGCAATAAATGGTCGGCAGATAAAGCCTGAATTTCAGCTGCTAATTCCGCTCCGCCGGTATTTACAATTTCGTCGGCATGGATTTTAAGTTGAAAACCCATTTTTTTAGCTTCCAGCAAAAAATATTTCGATAATTCCGTACTAAATACACCTTTTTCACAAAATATATCACAATTTTCAGCCAAACCTTCCTCTTTAATAATAGGCAGGACTTCCTTTAGCATGAAATCAATGTATGCGCTTTCGGAATATCCTTTCGGAACAGCATGTGCGCCCAGGTAAGTAGAAACAATATCTATCGGATGCTCGGCGTTGAGAGCTTGCATCACCCGGAGTTGTTTCAATTCCGTTTCTTTATCCAAGCCGTAACCGCTTTTCCCTTCTACGGTAGTTACACCCATGGCAAGCATTTTATCCAAACGGGATTTGGCTGCTGCTTTCAATTCTTCAAAAGAAGCTGCCTGAGTGGCACGAACAGTATTGTAAATACCCCCACCCCGCTGCATAATAGACATATAACTGTCGCCGTGCATACGCCACGAAAATTCCTCTTCGCGGTATCCTCCAAAAACAAAATGGGTATGGGAATCAATAAATCCAGGGAGAACAGCTTTGCCGGTGGCATCAATAATCTCATAGTTTTCCGGATTTTCCACAGGAAATTCAGAGGAAGCGCCTACGTACGAAATAATACCACCGGTAATAATGACCATGCCGTTTTCAATAATACCCAAGTCGGACATGGCTTGTCCGTGCTTGGCGGAGAATCCGGAGCAGGTTACTAATTGGGTGATATTTTTTATGATGTAGTTGTTCATAATTTTCGTGTTATTTTAAGGAGCTTAAGAGCCTTAAGCTCCTTAATAATTACTCCATAAGATGGCTCTCCAGAATCTGTTTCATTGAAAATCCTTCCAAGCCCAGATAATACGAAGTCGTATCAACTACCGCTTGCAAAGGCACCAATCCGATCAATTCGCATCCTGCCACGGCCACGCCGTATCGTTGCGCTTCGAAGCGTATCATTTCCACTGCCTGATAAATGGCTGTCTTGGTATAATCCGTTAAATTCATGGAAACTTGTACAATATTTTGTTC
>BNYG01000195.1 GCA_026000155.1 Bacteroidia bacterium
CAAAGAGTGCAAACTACCCCTAAGTGTCGCCTTGGGCTTGCGATTTTCCCCTGCGAGTTTGGTTTATCCTGATGACAGGATAAACATTACCTCATGTCTGTGTGCTTAAAGTCCACATTTGCGGACAAGTAACATTGGTCTATTTGTAAACGGGGTCTCCCCTTGCGAGGTTAGCCACCACAAAGTTACCCGACCTTTACGCTATGCTGTTTTAACTCAACAGTTTCTGCATTCGTTCCATTTCCCGCTGATGGTAGTTTATCCCCGCCTCTACTTTTATTGGGTCATAAACATGTACCCGCAAGGGATTATACGGTGTTTTGTAATAAAGCACATTCCAAGTTACGGTCAATAACTTTCTGGCTATGGCTATCAATGCCTTTTTTCTTGATTTACGCATGGCCAACCGGTTGAACTTTTCCTTAAACCAGCCGCTCTTTATTCTTGCGGCAGCCCACGATACCTGTACCAAAACAGAACGCAGATACTTGTTGCCTTTGGTGGTTGCGGTTGATTTGTACTTGCCGGCACTCTCGTCGTTGCGTGGGCGCAGTCCCGCCCAGCCGGTTATCTTTCCGCTGTTTTCAAAGACACTCATATCACCCCCTGTTTCAGCTATGATGATCATCGCAGAGGTGTCGCTTACTCCGGGTATGCTTTTTACAAGCGCCATTTCCTTTTGAAAATGTTCGTCGCATATCCGACGCATTTCGGATAAACAATCCTCCGTTTGAAGTGCATACAAGTCGTATTCGGCTTTTTCCCATTCCAGCTGTTTTCGATAATGCTCTTTCAGGTTCCCGGTCAATGCTTCGCGCAATTTGCCGCTTCTTTTGTTTTCTGTATTACCGTAAACTAATCTCTCAAGTACTTCAGGATGGGTTTCTTTCATGATTAATGCCTGTATGACGAGCATCACACTTTTGGTACTCAGATTACTCATGCAGCTGCTGATACGGAAGCCGCACATGACCATAATTCTGTCCATCTTTTGCAACGAGCGGGTCTTCTGCTCCTGCAACTTGGTGTATTTGCGGCTGTAAGTCCGCAACTCCTGAATAACAGGCGATGGTATCATGCTGCCACGCAACATGCCCTTGTGAAGAAGGCACGCTATCCACTGGGCATCCTTCACGTCGCTTTTCCTGCCCGGCATCTGCTTGATCTGAAACGGATTGACAAGCATCAGTTCAAAACCCATTTCAAGCAGTATGTCCCATATCGGAACCCAATACGTCGAGGTGCTTTCCATGGCAACCCGCTCCACTCCTTCACTGCGAAGATATTCGCCCATCAGGCGTATCTTCGGCGTGGTTGTGGCGTATTCTTTCACTTCACAATACGCTTTTCCATTGTAAATCGCACAAAATATACTATCTTTGTGCACATCAAGTCCGCATGTTTTCATATCTTTTTGTTTTTTAAGATGACAACACAAAATTATGAAAAACAGACGGTTGATAAAATAGGTGAGCCTGATAATCTCGCCTATTTTTATTCGTCTGTGTGGAATCTCAAAAATTTCATCTATATTTG
>BNYG01000196.1 GCA_026000155.1 Bacteroidia bacterium
GTTTCGGAGTATTACCGGTGGCTAATGGCTGTGTAGCCGATGTTAATTCTACACGCGGTAGTCCTAAACCCAAATTACCTGCCGGATTGGGATCGTCCGTTTTATTTACATCCAGCAAAGCCGAACCATCCGGGTCGGTGTCTCCGCCAATCCGCACTTGCGCATTCACACTTACTGCACTCAAAACCAGCAGGATCAGCATTAAAAAAATTAATTTCTTTGTTTTCATTTTTTTCAAATTTTATTTATTATTTTTGCTCTTACGAGCGGTTAATTCTTTGTAAAAAAGGCAAGCCATTCGTTTTCTCCGAGAATGAAAAAAATGATGTAAAACCGAAAAAGATCCAAATCACCTGCCTTCTATGTTGTTTTTCGAGGAATCGAAATACAAAGTTCCGAAAAAAATCAAACTTTATTCGTGAAAATAAACCGAAGTATTCCACATCTGAGGTGAATACGCCGGGAAGTTTTGTCAATTGAAGCCCATTTATACCGGAAACCCTTTTTTAGATGCTGCGATTCGTAGGATTTGGAAATAAACGGCGGTTATTTTGTAAAAATCAGGATTAATCCCCTGCCGGATACACTCGATTTTGTGTATTTTGCAGGGATAATCATTCAAAAACAACTTTTTCGTAGGATTTCATACTTATGCTTGCAACGAAGCGTCATTTGTAGTATAATAGTTTCATAGAACTTATTTGAATAAAACAAATAATGATACTTAATCACGCTATTTCAATCATAAAATGATTATATTTCATGTATTTTATTTGTTTTTATGTTTAATTATTACTATATTTGCGCAGGCATAAGGAAAGAAAGAGAATGGAAAAAAATCTGTACGGACTTTTGATCGACCATTTGTTAGATCACATACCCAAAAGCATAAAAGCGTCTTCCTTTTTAATGGACTTATTGGGTTTGGGCCGCGAATCGATTTATCGCCGGATAAGAGGGGAAATTCCTTTCACCGCCGATGAAATAATCAAAATCGCGGCTGCCTTGCATGTATCCATTGACGAAGTCATCGACAGTAATAACAAAGGGCAGGACAAGGTGTCGTACGACTTGAGTTTGATTGAACCGGTGGCCTATCCGCAGATTTTCCAATCGTCTCTCGAACAAATCTATACCCGCCTGTTGAGCCGGAGACCCAAGGAAATGGTGCTGGCCGTCAATAGTTTCCATTCCGCCTTTTTGACGGGCTTTGACGCTCTTTTCAAATTCAGCTATTATCAATGGCTATGTCAAAACAGTGACGTTCAGACGACACAATCGTTCTCCGGCCTGCCGGTTTCTCCGGAATTGGAAAAGCTGAAAGAACAAATCCATACCGGTTTTCAAGAAACGGATCGTACGGAGATGGTGTTAGATGCCAATGTGTTTTCCAACTTAATCAAAGAAATCGAGTATTTCCATCAAAAGAAATTGATCAACGATGAAGAAAAGGCTCTCCTGAAAGAAGAAATGTCCGGTTTAGTGGCCTCCTGCGAACGGATGGCCAAAACGGG
>BNYG01000197.1 GCA_026000155.1 Bacteroidia bacterium
GCAATAGCAAAATATACGATGTTGTTTTTTATGTATTTGTTTATATTCATAATCGTAGATGAACTAAAATACAAAGGTAACAAAAACGGCCGAAATTACAACCAATGGTTGGCACGATACCAATCCACGCATTCCTGCATACCGCGCTCCAAATCATAATCGGCTTGAAAATGCAAGTCCTGTTCAAGCGGCCGGATATCGCACGACCAGTCCCGTTGTTTCATAATCTCGTACTTATCGCGGTTGAGAGTGGACGGTTTTTGAGTAAATTTAGCTATTTCTTCCGAAACAACGGAAACGGTTTTTAGAATCTGCAAAGGCACTCGTATTTTGAGTACCCGTTTTTTCCCCAAGGCTTTTTTGGCAATAGCGGTATATTCCGCATCGGAATAGACATTTCCGTCGGCAACAAAATAAGATTGATTCCTAACCGGACTTTCCAAGGCGAGATAAGCGGCTTTGATCAAGTCTTTTACATATATGAAACTCAGTTTTTGCGGTTCCAGTCCGGCCGTAACATCCAGTCCGGCCTTAATCGTTTTCAGCATCAGGAAATAATCTTTTTCCCGTGGGCCGTAAACACCTGTCGGGCAAAGAATAATGTAAGGAAATCCGGTTTGGGATTTCAGAAAATCTTCGGCTTTCAACTTGCTTTTTCCATAAGCGGTATTCGCGCCGGGATGGTGAGCGCTCAAGCTGCTCATCAATACAAATTTTCGGGGAATGTTGCCGGTTTCCTGCAAAGCCTCTATCAAATGCTTCGAGAAAAGGTAATTGACACGGTCGAAATCAGCCGGATTCAGGCATTTGGTAAGTCCGGCATTATGAATCACATAATCCCATTTACCGTGTTGAGAAACATGTGTTGCCATTTGCTCCTTGAGTTTGTCCTTATCGGCAAAATTCAAATCGATGAATTGGATATGATGATTCTGCAAATACTCTTTACTACTGCCTTTACGGATTCCCGCCCAGATTTGCCAATCTTTCTCTAAAGCTTCTCCTATCAGAAAACTTCCGATAAATCCGCTTGCACCTGTAATAAGAATTTTTTTCATCGTTTCTTTTGAAAAAATCGTTTCATTAAACCGGCGGCTTCCTCCGCCAATAAGCCGGAAACTACTTCCGTCTTAGGGTGGAGCGCACCGGGAGCTATTTTCCGGTAACCGCGCTTATCATCTTCCGCTCCATAGACTACACGGGCAATCTGCGACCAACCCAAGGCTCCGGCGCACATCGGACAAGGTTCGACCGTTACGTACATCGTGCAATCGATTAAATATTTTCCGCCCAGAGTCGATGCCGCAGCGGTGATTGCCTGCATTTCCGCGTGTGCAGTCACATCATTCAGCGTTTCCGTCAAGTTGTGGGCGCGGGCAATCATCCGGTTGTTGCAAACCACTACGGCGCCCACCGGAATTTCATCTCTATCAAAAGCCTTTTTCGCCTCCAATAGCGCCTGCT
>BNYG01000198.1 GCA_026000155.1 Bacteroidia bacterium
TTTTGTTTTTTAAGATGACAACACAAAATTATGAAAAACAGACGGTTGATAAAATAGGTGAGCCTGATAATCTCGCCTATTTTTATTCGTCTGTGTGGAATCTCAAAAATTTCATCTATATTTGTACTCGTTTAATAAACAAAAAAATATGAGCAAATACGAGGAAGCCCTCCATAAATTCAACCTGAACGTACAGGACGAAGAGATCAGCCGGAAAACTGCCGCTATCCTTGCAAAAGCCGATGAAAACCAGACCCCTGAAGTGTTGCGGTTTTTGTATTCCTGTATCGACTTGACTTCTTTAGGTTCGGAAGATTCAAAAGAAAGTATCTGGAAATTCGTGGAAGCCGTCAATGATTTTGACGGTTCACGCCCGGACATGGAGAATGTGGCCGCCATTTGTGTCTATCCCAATTTTGTAGAAACCGTCAGGGAAACTTTGCAGGCCGATGTAAAAATCGCTTCGGTCGCCGGTGGATTTCCTTCTTCCCAAACCTTTATCGAAGTCAAAGTGGCGGAAGTGTCTTTAGCCGTGGCCGATGGAGCCGACGAAATTGATATTGTACTCAATGGCGGGGAATTCCTGGATAACAATTTGCAGGAAGTTTCCGAAGAAATCAGCGAACTGAAAGAGGCTTGCCGGGAGGCGCATTTGAAAGTCATTCTGGAAACCGGGTTGTTGAAAACGGCGGTCAATATCAAAAAAGCGGCTGTTTTAGCCATGTATTCGGGTGCGGATTTTATCAAAACTTCTACCGGAAAAGTTTATCCCGGAGCCACTCCAGAAGCGGTTTATGTGATGTGCGAAGCCATCCGGGAATATTATCAATTGCACAACAGAAAGATTGGCATCAAAGTATCGGGAGGCGTTCGTACCGCTGAGGAAGCCGTTATCTATTATACTCTTGTAAAAACCGTTTTGGGAGACGAATGGTTGACTCCCGAATATTTCAGAATAGGAGCCAGCAGCCTGGCCGGTAACTTGTTAAAAGCATTATGATTATTACCCTTTTGAAAAAATATTGGATCACGATATCCCTTTCTGCTCTTATACTTGTCCTTTGCTTCATGAATACGGCGGAACTGCCGGAAGCTCCCATGACCAATTTCGACAAATTAGTCCATTTGCTGATGTTTATGGGACTGTCGGGAGTTGTTTTTTTCGATAACACGAATTACCTGCGGAAACCGGTTAGCCGGCAACGGATTTTTTGGAGTTCTTTCCTTTTCCCTGTCCTGTTCAGTGGATTCATTGAAATCATGCAGGAATATTTTACGACCAATCGTACGGGCGACTGGATGGATTTTTTGTTTGATAGTATCGGCGCAACGATTGGATTAATCGTTTGCTTGCTGATTAACCGCCGCCTTGTCCTTCGCTAATTGCTGTTTCAGAGCCTCCAGCCCGGCAAAATGGGCATCCGGACGCAGGAAGTCCGTA
>BNYG01000199.1 GCA_026000155.1 Bacteroidia bacterium
AACGCTTGGTGCGTTCGGCTATCGAATACGCTTTGGAAAATCATTTGCCCGGCGTTACCTTGGTGCACAAAGGCAATATCATGAAATATACCGAAGGCGGTTTCAAAAAATGGGGCTATGCCTTGGCGGAACGCGAATTTGCCAAAGAATTGTCCGAAGGAAAATTGGTGATCAACGATGTGATTGCCGATGCTTTCCTTCAAAACACCTTGCTGACACCGGAAAAATATTCGGTTATCGCGACATTGAATCTCAACGGCGACTATATTTCCGACCAATTGGCGGCGATGGTCGGCGGTATCGGCATTGCTCCCGGCGCCAATATCAACTATTTGAGCGGTCACGCGATTTTTGAAGCCACTCACGGCACGGCGCCCGATATTGCGGGTCAGAATAAGGTCAACCCTTCTTCGCTGATTCTTTCTTCCGTGATGATGCTGGAATATCTTGGATGGAAAGAGGCTGTCGGCCTGATAACGAATGCGATGGAAAAAGCATTTATCAACGGCGAAGCGACTTACGATTTGGCACGATTTATGCCAAACGGCAAACTCTTGGGAACGGCTGAATTTGGTGAAACGGTTATTAATAAATTACGTCTTGAACCTTGATTTTATCAAGATTAAAAAGATTCTTAAGATTTTTCTTAATCAAGGTAATCTTAAAAATCTTACTTATAATCAAGGTTTAGACAATTACGAATTAAAAAATTATTACAATGAAAAAAGAATATTTAATTTACAAATTATCAGAGTCGGTAAATACGACTTGCAGGATTGATAACGACTTGTTCGTGAAATACAATGTGAAGCGGGGACTCCGCAATGAAGACGGTTCGGGCGTATTGGTCGGCCTTACCCAAATTGGAAATGTGGTTGGTTACGAACGCTTGCCGGAAGGCGGGTTGAAAGCCATTCCGGGCAAACTTTTTTACCGCGGTTACGACGTGGAAGATATTGTTCACGATTTAATCAAAGATAAACGGTTTGGTTTTGAAGAAGTTGCTTACCTGATGCTGTCGGGAGAATTGCCCAGCAAAAATTCCTTGGCCAATTTTCGCGAATTGATTAACGACAATATGCCTTTGGAACAAAAAACAAAGATGAATATCATCGACCTGGAAGGCCAAAATATCATGAACATCTTGGCGCGTAGCGTGTTGGAAATGTATAATTTTGATGCCAATCCCGACGATACTTCGCCCGAAAACCTGATGCGGCAATCCATTCAACTGATTTCCAAGTTCCCGACTATCATTGCTTATGCTTACAATATTTACCGCCACAGCACGCATGGACGTTCCCTGCATATCCGGCATCCGAATGAAAATCTGACGATTGCGGAAAACTTCCTCTATATGCTGAAAAAGGATTATACGTCCTTGGAAGCGCGTACTCTGGATTTATTGCTGACTCTT
>BNYG01000200.1 GCA_026000155.1 Bacteroidia bacterium
TTTTACCTACGACCATCAAAGCGAAAGAGCCATGGAATCTTTGAAGCGGATTATGAAGTTTGAAGATTATTACGAGGCGGCTTCTGCCGAATTTCAAGCCTTGGAAAACAAACTCAAACCGGATTTAACACGGGATTTGGAACTTTATAAAACGCAAATAGCCAAACATTTGGCGATGCAAATCATGAAGCAATACTATTATGCCCAAGGGCAATTGATTTATGAATTGCGGGACGATAAGGTTTTGGAGAAAGCCCTCACGGTGCTTCAGGATAAAGCATTATATGCCGGTACTTTGTCCGGAAACCAATAATTTCTTTTTTTTATGCCTGATTTATTAGCAATATGAATAATATTCATTATATTTGTTCCAAATTTGAACTTTTGATATACAAAATTTATGAAGAACATGAATCGAAGAAAGTTTTTGGGACTTTCCGCTTTGGCCGGTGCGGGCGCAATGGTGGCGCCGCAAGTAGCGATGGCTTCTGTGACAGCTGTCAATGCAAAAGAAACGATCCCTACCCGTATATTGGGTAAAACAGGTATGGAACTTCCCATCTTGAGTATGGGTGTGATGCGGGCGGATAATCCGGCCGTCGTTCGTGCGGCTTACAATTCCGGGCTGACCTTTTTCGATACGGCGCATGGTTATCAAAATGGTAAGAATGAAGAAATGTTGGGCGTTTTTTTCAAAGACAAAGACCGCAGCACTTTTACCATTGCAACGAAAGGAAAAGCCAATCCGAACTCGGAAAATTTTGAACAGGACTACGAAGAATTGTTGAATACCAGCCTTCGCCGCCTGCAAATGGATTATGTGGATATTTTTTATGCACATGCTGTTGAAAATTTGGAAGATGTCAACAATCCGCGTTTGATTGCCATGCTGAAAAAATTCAAGGAAGAGGGCAAAATCAAACACATCGGAATTTCGACTCATGCCAATAAACCGGCACAGATTGATTTGGCTATCGAAACCGGAATTTATGAAGTGATATTAATCAGTTACAATTTTACCTTAGGTATTCTTCCCGAATTGAATGAAAAAATTCAAAAAGGCGTGGATGCCGGTATCGGTTTTATTGCCATGAAAACCATGGTCGGCGGCGTGGAAGATGCCAATGGAAATAAAAAAGTGGACGGCGCCGCCTGTTTGCGCTGGGCATGGCAAAATCCGAATATCACGACTGCCATTCCGGGATTCACCAGTTTTGACTTGTTAGACAATTGTTTGGAAGCCGCTCACTCGCCCGAATTGAAGGAATCGGATATTCGCTATCTGGCCGGTTTGCAAAACAATGAATTGTTGTATTGCCAGAATTGCGGAAAATGCGTGGGTGATTGCACCAAGCATTTGGTGGTTATTCCGGCCATTATGCGCGCCTATATGTATAATTACT
>BNYG01000201.1 GCA_026000155.1 Bacteroidia bacterium
CTATACAAAGCAAAATCTTTATCCTTGATTCCATAGTTGGAAGAAACAAATCGTTGGATTTTGCCATTTAACCTTTCCGCTTTAGCGTTAGTCAAGCCGGAGATGAAAAAGTTGATGATGTTTTCTTCATGTTTTTCAATCATTTTTCTGACCGGCTTAAATTCTTTGACCAAGGATTCTTCTACTTGTTTATACCAATTGGTTAATCCTTGTTGAATCAGTTTTTTTGGTTTTTGGATGTTGCTTTTATCGTACCATTGCTTCAACTGTTGGGCTAAGGAATAAGCATTTCTTACTAGATGATATTTTTCAAAAAGGTATTCCATCAGCCTTTCCCCTTCCTCATTCCATTTGTCCCTGGATTTGTACAACAGGAATTTGCACCTTTTCAAGCATTCGATTTCAAAGAGCAAATCCCGGTCGTTAGCCGTCTTGTGTTTGCCTTTGGAGAGTTGTTTACTCAGATCCGTTTTGATACGGTTGCGCACTTGAGCTACCGCATCATAAACATATTGCATTACATGAAATTTATCTATAACTATCTGTACGTAGGGTATCGTTGCCCGGCAAGCGGCTATATAAGTAGGACTCATGTCGCAACTTATCCGGCGGATTTGATTTAATCCTTTTCCAAATAAGAGAATCGCCTGAGTGACTTCTTCGTAGAGACGGCTTTCTATCAACATCGCCATTTTACCTGTCCTGGTATTACTCATTACCGTAAAACCGTCTCTTCCGATTTGTTTATCATCAATGCTCATTTCTGAACCCAGGTTCTCCGGTTTGAAAACATACAACGGTTTTTCTTTTTGGATTTCGCCCGTAGATTCATCTACCTGAACAAGGGATGCCGGGTGCCATTTGCCTTCCAAAATATCCGTTGGATAATCGCTTAAATAATTCCGGTACCAATAATAAAGCGTTGGAGGTTTAATATCCCACATCCGGGCTACTGTACTAATAGTGACCGGATATTCTTCAATCTTCTTCTTTTAAAAAAATTCCGAGTTCCGGAACCATCTTTAAGCCTTTCAAGGTGAAATCATAGTCGTTACTGAAATGGGTATCTTGATTACTGCGCTTGTAGCGTCTTCGATAAATTTTTAAGTAGATAGGTTTGCACACAAAACTATGGCTGAGAGTGACAATAGGGTCACAATAACCATCATAAACGACATCGTCATAGGACTGTAAGGCAGGAGGAATTCGATGCTCCTTTTCCCGCATCTCTATGGTCCATTCTGCTTTAGTCTCTTTGGCTCCATAAATCTCAAAATCTTCCAAAATAGCAGCCGGCACCAACATTTTTGATACGGTCGAAAATAGAGTTTCTACCGATGGACGTTCCTTTTTTTTCCTTCCCATAATTTTCTTTATTTAGATTCTGTACAAAT
>BNYG01000202.1 GCA_026000155.1 Bacteroidia bacterium
GATTGACGAAAATGATTATTTCGGATTATTATTGGCAATCGGAGGAAAAGATACCATTGGCGCTGTCAGAGTGGTAGAAATTAAAAACACAACTATATGATTGAAATAAAAAACTGTCCCGGAACCCTTGTACCCGGATATGAAACCTATAGTCCGGCTGCCTTAAAAAAAGTATTCGGTAATCGGAAAGTGTCTCATTTGCTGGATTTTTCCCATGTAGAAAGTCAGCAAAAAGTGATAAACGAAAATATCGGAAAAATATCTATTTCCGGTGTTCAAGAAAAATTATCTGCAATAGTGGACAAGGGAAAAATCCGCCTGACGCCTGACGGTCAGCAAGGCGCTTATATCATCAAACCTGCACCCGATTATAAACGGTTGAATTACAGGAAACAAATGCCGGCCAATGAACATTTGACCATGCAAATAGCACAGCAAGTGTACGGCATATCTACCGCAGATAATGCTATGCTGTTTTTCCGTAACGGAGAACCGGCATACTTGACCAAACGTTTCGATATCCGGACGGACGGAAAGAAAAGGCAACAGGAAGATTTCGCTTCATTGTCCCGGAAAACAAGTGAAACACATGGCGAAAATTATAAATACACAGGCAATTATGTGCTCGCAGGAAAGCTGATTAAACAATATGTAGCAGCCTGGCAAGTGGAAATCGGCAAATTCTACAAGTTGATACTTTTTAATTATCTTTTCAGTAACGGTGATGCCCATTTGAAAAACTTCTCTTTACAGCAATCCGGCAATGGAGATTATCTGTTGAGTCCGGCATACGATTTATTGAATACTTCCTTGCATATTGAAGATGAAGATTTTGCACTTGAAGGCGGATTGTTTGATAAACAATATTATTCGGAAATATACGAAACCAAAGGACATCCGGCTTTAGCCGACTTTATCACTTTCGGACAATTGATAGAAGTTCCCGGTATTATTCAAAACAAAATAGTAGATGAAATTTTGATTCCCCAACCTTTAGTCTATGAACTTACGGAACGATCGTTTTTGGATAAAAAATTAAAGCGCAGGTATATTCGGGGATACGAAGAGAAATTGAAACGATTGGAGCGAAAATAGAAATGAAAGAAAGATAGATAATGACCCCCGTTCGGCGGAAGCGGGGGGATTCGAACCCCCGGTACAGTTTCCCGTACGTCAGTTTAGCAAACTGGTGGTTTCAGCCACTCACCCACACTTCCAAGCTTCTTTTGACCCCACTCTTGCGAATGGCGGTGCAAAGATAGAAGTTTCTTTTAACTTATCCAAGATTTAAATGACTATTTTGTACCTTTGTACCGTAATTTTTCAATAGTTGACAATGAGAAAGAAGTCTATTGTTTTTATAATAAGCATTATAATCGGAA
>BNYG01000203.1 GCA_026000155.1 Bacteroidia bacterium
TTCCGAAGGTGATTGAATCTATTATCAAAAATGACAAACATTTAAAAAATAAAGCATGAAAAAAATCATTTTTTCGTTTATACTGCTTGTATTTACGCAGTTAACCTTATTGGGTGCTAAGCCTGAAATATCCATTGTGGCAGATGAAGCGATGGGACAGCCTGCCGTGCATGGACTGAACAAGCTGACGGAAGTCCTTCAAGCCAAGCACATTCCTTTTGAAAAAGTAAATTCGGAGGAAAAGGCTCACGGTCGTACGATATTGGTTATAGGAAAAGCCTACGGCGAAGGTTTGGCGGCTCGTCTGCTAAAAGCAGCCAAACACGATGTCCCGGAAACGCCGGAAGCATTGACCATCTGGAACACCCGGCTGAAAAACAAGCCGGCCATTCTTATCAGCGGTTACGACGATACCGGACTGATGTATGCTTTGCTCGATGTGGCCGTCCGGATCAGTTGGAGTACGGATACTTCGACGCCTCTGCGTTTTGTAAAGGAAGCCAATACAGAACCTTACGTAAAAGAACGGGGCATAGCCCTGTACACCATGCACCGGAAATACTGGGAAAACCGTTTTTACAGCGAAGAGTACTGGACACAGTACCTGGATATGCTGGCGCAGAACCGTTTCAACATGCTGGAAATTCTGTTTGGGTATGAAAACGGCGGTTTTATGGCGCCTTGCTATCCTTATTTTTTCAATGTAGAAGGTTTCCCGGAAGTAAAAATGGAAGATATTACACCCGAACAACAGCAGCGCAACGTGGAAACGATGAATCACCTGATTCAGATGGCGCACGACCGCGGCATTGGCGTCCGGCTGAGTATCTGGGATCATCTCTACCGCGGAGGCGTACAAGCCGGTGGAAATCCCGATTTTGAATACGACGAACAACATCCGCTACCCTGGCAAGTGACAGGACTTGATTCCACCAATTTAAATGCTTATACCAAAAAGGCTTTTGCTAAATTTTTAAAGTCTTTTCCCCAATTGGACGCCATCTTATTCAAAACCAATAACGAATCGGGATTGAAAACCAGCGAACTGCATGATTTTAGCCTGAATTTTTTCAATACGGTCAAAGAAAATGCGCCCGGTATGCTGATTGATATTCATTCCAAGGGTATCACCGATACTTTGATACAAAGCGCCATCAATTTGGGACTCAAATTTAGAATTGCGCCTAAATATTGGATGGAACAAATGGGATTGCCTTACAGCCCGACGCACATTAACCGGGAAGACCAGAAAAACCGCCGTCACGGCTATGCCGATATGTTAAGATATCCACAACACTACCAAATGTTGTGGAAATTGTGGAATGGAGGTTCTACGCGGGTATTCCTCTGGGGCGATCCCGAATACGTCAAACGGTTTGCGG
>BNYG01000204.1 GCA_026000155.1 Bacteroidia bacterium
GAGATTAACAATAAATTAACAATTTATTTTTTGTTTCTTCAGCTTCTCTTCGAGAAGCATAAAACCTATACGTATTCTGATCATATGGCACTTTCTTCCTGATTAGCGCCACGATTATCCGTATCAATTTGTTTTTGACATTGTTTCAAGCCACTTGAGGCTTCTTTCCTTTATTAATCAATCGTTGGTAGTATTCCCTGATTTCGGGGTTATAAATTTTGGCAATATGGGCAGCCTGTCCCAATAAAGCCTTGATTAGCTTGTTTTCAAAATGATTTGTGTGAGCCGGAGTGTTCACGCTTGTTCCGGATTGCTTACCAAAAGGAGCTACTCCGTAATAGCAGGCAATTTTTCGAGGGTCACATCCAAATTTCTTAAAGTTGTTGGTATAGACCAACAAGCAGGTTGCATTTTGCCTCGCCACGCCTTTGATCGAGGTTATGATGGCGTAATTTTCTTTCAGTTCCTCATCCGCCTCTATAATGGCATCAATCATCTTGTCGCATTGCTCAATGGACTTTTTTATCTCTGCAATCAGGTGTTTGCTCTTGCGATTGATGAAGGACAGTGCTTTGGACTTTTCTTGTGACTTGTTCTCTTTCCGCAGCTCCATAGCCACTTTCTGGCCCACCAGCTTATGGCGATACAGGAAAACCTCCCGCAGCCCGGAAAGGGATTCGCTCAAGGGTTCAAAGACGATCGCCTTGTCCTGCCACCGCCATGCGTATTCAGCAATGACAGCAGAGTCTGCCTTGTCGTTTTTTACCCGTTGGATGCCACTGCTGTGTTTAATAGCGTAAGCGTTCTCAATCCAGATGTCATAGCCTTTTCCGTAAAGCCATTTGCTCAGTCCAAGGCTACAGGAACCGGTATCCTCGCCACAGAACAACCATTCTTCCGGCGTTGTATCCCAAGCGTTTGTCTTTACCCAATTGTAGAGCTTTCGGTAGCCCTTGGCCTCATTGGGGAAACTTCCATACTCCCTGGAAGCTAACTCTTGCATTCCGCATGCGAGGATAATCGTCGCATCCAGTTTTTCTTTTGAAAAATCAATTCCAATAAATAACTTTTTCATATTTTTGCTGTGTTTATTTGAAGACTGTAAAAAGCTGTTTGAACTCTAAACTCTAAATAGGCTCGTAGCCTTACTATTCTATCGGAGCTTTGCAGCTTGGCGGGGAGAGGCCGTAACGTGGGATAGCCTCAGGTGCTAGCTTTTTTCTGGTTTCCTCTCCCTGCCTATCAGTCTTTACCTTCATACAACAAAGGTAATAAGACTAATCCTTTCCTGATAAGATCCAGTGCTAATTATCCGTCTCGCCTGACCTTTTTAAGATAAATTTCCGAATTCTTATCTTCTGACTGCAAACTTAGAGCTTTT
>BNYG01000205.1 GCA_026000155.1 Bacteroidia bacterium
TTGGGAAAGGACCTTTATCCTATGTCATACTGAGGCAACAATATTTAGGTGTTGAATCCTCTTTGGGTGTTCATAATGTCTTCATACAATTGTTAGCGGAAACAGGAATCATTGGAACCTTGCTTTTCTGTGTGTGTGTGATTACGTTGCTTTATCAAACTATTAGATCTTTAATGGCAATAAAATTACGATCATATCAAGATGAGGAAGCTCAGTCGAATAATGAAAATTGCTTACTGACATCCCTCTATGTACAAGTGGTATTTCTAACTTTCTGTATGAGTGAGTCTGCTTTATCCGAATACAATATGTTTTATACCTATATTCTATTTTCGGCTATACCGGTTTACTATTATCGAGAACTAATTATTAATTAAAGATGATTTATCTGAAGAAGTCGAAAAAAAATCATGAAAAAGAAAAGAATACTGTTCTTGATGGATACTATGGATGGCGGAGGTGCTGAAAAGGTGTTGCTCCAAATTCTTCAGAATATTGACTATGCAAAATTTGATGTGGATTTATGCCTCATTTACCATAAAGGTGTTTATTTAGATGATATTCCTTCCCAAGTTTCTACTTCCTTTCTATCCAAAATAAAGCCGGGTATCTTTTTCAGACTTATACGGTTTGCTCAGTTTCTGCATATAGAAAAGTTACTCGAAATCTATATTAATTCGCGACTTCGTTCGGATTATGATGTAGAAATTGCTTTTTTAGAAGGACAGTCAACCAAATTAATAGCAATGAGACGCTCTAAAGCATTAAAATTTTCATGGGTACATAGTGATTTACATGCTTGTCATTGGACTAAGGATGAATACCGTAATTTGGAATCCGAACGAGAAGCATTTAGAGCTATGGATCATATTGTTTTTGTCTGTCGTCAAAACCAATTAGCTTTCAATCAATTATTTCGAGGAATGGATACTTCCACTCAGCGAGTATTATATAATCCAATAAACCGGAATGCTATTGTCAATTTATCAAAAGCGTTCCCTGTAGAAAAAAAAGTGTTTACCATTTGTTCCTTAGGCAGGTTTATTCAAGAAAAAGGATTTGACAGGCTCATTCGGGTTTGTGGACGATTGAGGGATGATGGCTTTAGTTTTCAATTATGGCTAATTGGGAAGGCATTGGATGAAAAAGACTGGAAAGAATTGGTTGCGTCATTACATTTAGAATCGGTGGTTGATTTGATTGGTTTTGTAAACAACCCTTATCCGTATTTGAATGCCGCTGATTTGTATGTCAGTTCATCGCGTGCGGAAGGCTTTTCATTAGTAATAGCTGAAGCACTCTGCTTGGGGAAGCCCGTAGTGTCCACAACAACTGCAGGCGCTAAAGATTTATTAAATGATGGAGAATACGGTTTGTTAAC
>BNYG01000206.1 GCA_026000155.1 Bacteroidia bacterium
AAAGTACAGGGAAGAGTGTATCCGAAAGTGGTTTCGCATATCGAAGGCGCCAGCCGCATGCGCACCGGTTTTACTACTACTGCCCCCTTGATAGTTCAGATTGGGAACATTGTAATATAAAGTTTTCAAATTCGTACAACGGTAGAATGGCGCAGAATTG
This sequence comes from Bacteroidia bacterium, assembly GCA_026000155.1. Taxonomy (GTDB): domain Bacteria; phylum Bacteroidota; class Bacteroidia; order Bacteroidales; family Azobacteroidaceae; genus Azobacteroides. Next base: position 161 of record BNYG01000206.1, read on the forward strand.
CTTATTTCATACGTTCCTTCGGGAACAGTAAAGGAAGTCAGCCCCGTGCAATCCGAAAAAGCATAATCGCCGATTTTTAACGCATTGGGATTATCGAAATCGACGGAAGTAAGTGCCGTACAGTTTTTAAATGTTTTTGACCCGATGGACAAACTGTCGGGACCGGTGAAAGTGACTGATTGCAGCGCCGTGCAGTTTTTGAATGCCTGATAACCAACTGTTTTTAACGAATGGGGAAGCGTTATGCTTGTCAATCCTGTACAATCATAAAAAGATGTTGAAGGCAATGTTTCCAATCCTTCGGGCAAAGTAATGGAAGTTAAGGACGTACAGCCCTCAAATATTCCCCAACTTCTGTGCACATAATAAGATCCTGTATTAGTACTCCACGATTCGCTTTCATCGTAATGTAAAATGTTGTCGTTGTTCAGTTTTAATTGTATATTCGGCAAAAAATTGACATGTTGCAAATTGGTACAACCATAAAAACATAAACTGCCTATATCCAGCGAATCGCCGAGCAAATCCGCTGTATTTAGGGAAGTACAACCGTAAAACGCACTTGAGCCGATTTTTTTAACCGCCGCAGGAACAGCTATGTTTTGCAGCGAAGCGCAACCGTTAAATTCACTCCCGCCAATTTCGGTTAAAGTTGCGGGCAACGACACATTTTGCAACGAAGCACATCCGGTAAATGTACGTGCTCCCACTTTGGTTAAACTTGTAGCCGATAAATCTACCGAACGTAAAGCGGTTGCGTACTCAAATACACCGCGATGACCAAATTTCCGAATAAAGTTGGGGACTGTGATTTCCTGCCAAGTCTGTACAGTCGCAGTATCGTTGTTCCAAGGTCGTAAATCTATTTCAAGAACAGGTACCGTTACCTCTATTTCAGCCGGAACATGTCCGGGATAGGCTTCAAGCATTTTGTAGGTTGCTTGAGATGGAAAATTATTGATAACGGCATTTGCAGGAAAGCCAACAACAATACCATAATAATCATCCGGACCTTGAAACGGCGAATCAGCAGCGGCCGGGCAATAAATAGTAAAGCCGCCGAGCTGGATTAGTCCATTGTCTTGCGCCTTTACGCCTGCCGTTGCCAAAAGTATGGCGAGGATACTAAAAATTAAAATCTTTTTCATTTTTCAAAATATTAAAAATTATTATTATTATCGGATTAATTAAGGTAATAAGG
>BNYG01000207.1 GCA_026000155.1 Bacteroidia bacterium
ACCGTTGTGGCTTTTATGTTTATCATTTTGATTTCGTCGGCTTACCTGACCGAAATATTGGGCATTCATGCCCTGTTCGGAGCTTTTCTGGCAGGGGTTATTATGCCTTCCCATATTCAATTCCGGAAGATTCTGACCGAAAAAGTGGAAGATGTGGCGCTTACTTTTTTCCTGCCGCTTTTTTTCGTTTCCACCGGATTAAAAACGCAAATCGGTTTAATCAATTCGCTCGACGAATGGTTGATTTGCGGGATGTTTATCGCATTTGCCGTTTTCGGAAAAGTAGCCGGAACCATCTTCCCGGCGCGTTTTGCCGGAGAATCGTGGAAAGACAGTTGGTTGATGGGCGCTTTAATGAATACCCGCGGGTTGATGGAATTAATCATCCTGACCATCGGATATGAAATGAAAATCCTGTCGCCCCCGATTTTTGCGATGCTGGTATTGATGACTTTGGTCACCACGTTTATGACCGGCCCTTTCTTGTCATTCATCGAATGGATCTACCGGGGTAAAAAGGCGAAAAACGAAAGGCGAAAGGGGAACAGTTTCAAGATATTACTCTCGTTCGGAAGAGCAAGCAACGGGAAAATATTGCTGGACGTAGCGCAACAGGTATTTGCCAAAGGACACCGGAAACCGGATATTACGGTTTGCACCTGACCGTCGGCACGGAAGTAAATCCAATCCATACGGAAAACTTCGAAGCGGTTAGTTTTGCGCCTATTTTGGAAGAAGCGCAAAGATTAAATCTTTCTATTCAAACCCATTATGATGTTACCAATGATGTTGGGCAATATGTTGTCAACCGGATTAAGCAGGAATCATTTGAATTTTTATTGGTAGGCGCCGGAATTTCCATGTCGGCTTTACCGCAGGATATTGAAGCGGCGAAACATACCAAATGGTTTTATCCGGGCGCTTTGGTGAAAGATAAAACCCGGCAGTTCATCGAAGAAGCTCAGTGTTCCGTAGGGGTCTTTGTGAACCGCGATTTTGAAAAAGCCAACGATGTGATTGTGATTTTGAAAAAGCCGAAGGATGTTTTCCTTTTCCGGTATGCTAAAAATGTAATTGCTTTCAATCAGGCAAAAATATCCATCTTAGAATTGGGGGATGCTCTTGCCAAAAACAGAATATCGGAAGGAGTGATACGGGAATTTCTAAATACCTATCCGTCAACAACATTTATCCGGTCAACTTCACTGCCGGTAGCGGTATTATCCAAAAAAGATCTAATGTTAATTAGTTACGAAACCTGGACGGATATTTCCGACCACGAAAAAGAGGCTTTGCAAGCCATGCCCTCCACGCTCATTATTCGTAAATCAATCTGAACAAGTTCTTTTCGTCAAAAACT
>BNYG01000208.1 GCA_026000155.1 Bacteroidia bacterium
GGGGCAGGTTACGGATATTATTGAAGGTAAGCGGGTTTTAGGACTGCCGCACGAAATTCAGGAAGTAAAAAATGCGTATCAGGCTTATGAACATTTGCTCGAATACGACCCCTTCAAAGTAAAGGATTTCCTGAAAGCTCACCAATTTATGACTTCCCAATTGGTAAAAGAGGCGGGACATTTTCGCTCACAAGGCGTTGGCGTATTTGAAGGCACAAAATTAATTCACGCAGGAGCAAATTATCAATTTGTACCCGGACTTGTTACCGATTTGTTTGCTTGGGCGAAAAAATCAGATACGCACCCGCTGATCAAAAGTGCTATTGTACACTTTGAAATAGAATTCATCCATCCTTTTATTGATGGCAATGGAAGAATCGGGCGGCTGTGGCAAACGCTTATCCTCTCGAAGTGGAACGAACTTTTTGCGTGGTTGCCCGTAGAAACGGTCGTTTATGAAAATCAACAAGGGTATTATGATGCTTTGGAAACGGCACAGAAAACAGGCAATTCCGAAGTCTTTATAGAATTTATGCTCAATGCTATTTTACAGGCGTTGGAAGAACTGCCAAACAGAAAAATTACCGATATATTTACCGATATAAATACCGATAAACTGTCAAAAACCGAATTGGAATTTTTGGAACAGATAGCAGGATATTTGGATAAAAACGGTGAAATAACCAATTATCGCGCCCAGCTACTTACCAACAAATCCGATGTCAGCGTTAAAAAATACTTTGCTAAATTTGTGGAAATCGGCATTCTGAAAGTGGAAGGCAAAAATAAAGGCAGAAAATATATAATCAACAAAGTGAAACAGATATGAATACATTCAGATTTGGAAAATACAGGGAAAGCGACGCCATGAGCGATTTAATCAGCGAAAATTATGCTGCTTTATTGGTTTTGAGCCGGTTTGGAATTGCCTTGGGCTTTGGAGATAAAAGCATCGGGGAAGTTTGCCGGAACAACCGGGTTGATACCGATACGTTTCTGGCCATCGTCAATCTGCTGACAGAGGAAAACCCTATCCACGCTTCTGCGGAAACACCGGTTTCGTTAGCATCGTTAATTGATTATCTCCATAATTCACATGTTTATTTTCTGGATTACCGTTTGCCGGAAACACGTAAGAAATTAGTGGAAGTGTTGAATGAAGGTCAGGATGATTTGAATAAAGCAGTGCTGGAATATTTTGATAAATTTGTCGCTGAAGTCCGGAAACACATGTTGTACGAAAGTAATAAAGTTTTTCCGCAGGTAAAGTCCTTACTCAAAGACGAAAGCAAGGATAAATATACAGTCGGTTTTAATAAGCAACACGAACAGATCGAAACGCGATTGACG
>BNYG01000209.1 GCA_026000155.1 Bacteroidia bacterium
CAGGGCAAACGCATTTAAGAATTAACAGTTATTAACAATACAGGAGTAGAAACTCCCGTAAGAGTTTCGTATTATCATAATTCTTCATTATGTTTGTATTGTTAATGTTTTTGAAAGGCGGATTTACGATGCGACTACATCACCGCCTTTCTTTTGTGCAAATATACTAATAATGAGTTAGATACGCAAATATTTTTCGAGTTATTTGCGGGAATTATTACATTAACTAAGAAGAGGGAAACAGTATCACAAGAAACATCGTCATCCAGTTTATTCACCTGCATTTTTTCGCAAGTAAACGATCCGAGAAGGCAAAGCAAGGGCAATTATCGCCATTCATTAACGGACATCTTATTGGTAGTCATATCCGGAGTTTTATGCGGGTGCAATGATTGGGATTCGATAGCCTTATTCGGGCAGGAACAAGAATCATGGTTGCGTAACTATGGCGCCTTTAAGTTTGGAATACCCTCTCATGACACTATCAATCGTGTCTTTAGCGCTCTTGATCCGGAAGGATTTTCAACCGCTTTTAGTCAATGGATTGCTCATTTTCGCACAGGTCAACCAGGAGAAGTTGTAGCCGTAGATGGCAAGCGGATTTGTAATTCTTACGATAAAGAACGCTCTGCCATCCACATGGTATCAGCCTTTGCTTCGGAAGATTGTCTTTGTCTGGGACAAATTGCAACACAAGATAAAAGCAATGAAATCACAGCGATACCTAAACTTCTGTCCATGCTTGATATACAAGGAGATATAGTTACCATTGATGCGATGGGATGTCAGAAAAAGATTGCCTCTACGATCATCTCCCGTGGAGCAGATTACATTTTGGCAGTGAAAGGCAATCAGGGTGCGCTTGAGGAAGATATTGACTATACGATCAGATTAGCCAAACCCGAAAGTCAAACCAAGGACGTGGATGGTGGGCATGGCAGGATTGAAACAAGAAAATGCAGTGTCTTTACCGATTTAAGTTATATCACTCAGCTCAAAGACTGGGAAAAGTTATCTTCCATTGTTTTAATTGAATCCGAAAGGATTATCAAATCTACCGGTGAAACAACCAAGGAAAAACGATTCTACATCTCCAGCCGGAAGGATACTGCATCTATCTTTAATGCTAATATCAGAAAGCATTGGTCTATAGAGAATAATCTACATTGGTCTTTAGATGTGACTTTCCGTGAAGATTTTTCAAGAAAACGAAAAAATAATGCCGCTAAAAACTTTAATGTTATACTAAAAGTTGCGCTTGCTTTGCTTGGAAAAGATAAATCTGTTAATGTCAGTCTTAATCGAAAAAGAATGAAAGCTCTACTTAATACCGAATACCGGGATAAATT
>BNYG01000210.1 GCA_026000155.1 Bacteroidia bacterium
GGCATCATAAATACCTTTATCCGATTCACTCACCCAATAATCAATTTTATCCTCGTACTTTTTGATAATATCAACCGTGCCGTCGGTTGATCCACCGTCAATGATTATGTACTCAATACTCTTATACGTTTGATTGATGACGCTGAGAATAGTGTATTCCAAAACTGATGCGGCATTGTAAGTTACAGTAATTACGGTTATTTTGTTACTCATAATTCAATTATTAATGACATTGCGATTTAACAGTATTGAATTCATTATTTCCGAAAACATTTCATTGTATGCAGACAGAGAAAAATGCTCTCTTGACCAAAAAAATATATCATTACTCAAATTCAATAAACATAATTCATCCAGACTACTGTATTCATGTATTTTGTCATTCAGATAATCTATATGAAAATCTTCAAGATAAAAAGCTTTATGACCTAATCTATTGAATCCTGCATTTTTCATCACAACCGGTATAAGTCCATGCAACATCCCAGTAGCAATACTGGTCGCGAGTGCTTCGGAACACGAAGGTAAAATAATGTAAGTGCATTGTCTGATTAGTTCAATAAATTCATCACTTTGTATATTTATATATCCATATTCATGAATATTGGAACAAGAGGGAATGTCCAAAAATTTTCTCTCTTTACTATCCAACCCACAAATATGAAGATGAAAATCCTTTTCTTGTGCAAAAACATCCAACAACAAATCTAAACCTTTGTGGACTGCACCCGACGAACCAAACCATAAGTAATGTTTTTTAGTTATGGAATGCTTTTTCACTTCTTCTGTAAAAGAAAATTTGTCATTTATCAATCCAGTAGGAAAAATTGAATGAATCGTTGTGTACATTGATTCATATGGAGTCGTATCACCTAATACAATGATATGGTCGTAAAGCTTTGCCAAATGTTGGCTAGTATAGAACATTCCGCTTCGGGTATATTTGACTTTTTTATGATGTCGCTCGAAATAGTAATTTTTCCGTTTGTTTTCTTCTTTTTCCGAAAAATCGGGGTGATTTTCCGTCATATAAAGGACAGAAACCGCTTTAGGACAAAGTTGGGTCATCTTGTAAAACACATTACCAAAGCCAATTATCATATCATATTGTGTTTCCTGTATTTTATTTAGTTGAGATAAATCCCGGCTATCTATTATATCAATACAAAATTCCAACTGAGAAAAAACTTTTACCATCTCATTGATTTCAAAGTGATAGGTACGAGTAATTGGCTGGGTTGTATCCAACTCAAATAAGCTGCATACATAGGAAATCAAAACTCGTGGATGATTTGGTTTAGACACATTTAAATTTAAATTTCTAACCAACCCAATATTTGTTTGACATT
>BNYG01000211.1 GCA_026000155.1 Bacteroidia bacterium
TTAAGCACTAAGAGTTAAGAGTTAAAAACACTCATCACTCTTCACTAAAGAGAGTCCTATAGCTCAGTTGGTTAGAGCGCTACACTGATAATGTAGAGGTCGGCAGTTCAACTCTGCCTGGGACTACGCAGCCCCTCCCAGCCTCCCCACAGGGGGAGGAGTAAAGAGCGGTTCTCCCCCTTGAGGGGGAGTCAGAGGGGGCTTACGGGGGATTAGCTCAGCTGGCTAGAGCATCTGCCTTGCACGCAGAGGGTCAACGGTTCGAATCCGTTATTCTCCACTATTCAATTGACAATTAAGAATTGACAATTGACAATGACAAAGAAGTAATTGTCAATTATCCATTATCCATTGTGAATTAGAAAACGATCTTTGACATATTGGTAAACAAACAAGAACAAGTAGAGCAAAAAAAAGGGCTTTAGGAGTTGATTTTTGAGAAAAGATAAAGCGCAATCGGGCGTAAGCCTCATTGACAATTATCAATTGTCAATTGTCAATTCTGAAAGCGGAAAGATAAGAAAGAAAGGGCAGACGGTGGATGCCTTGGCTCTTGGAGGCGATGAAGGACGTGATAAGCTGCGATAAGCCTGGATTAGGTGCAAATAACCAATTGATTCCCGGATTTCCGAATGGGGCAACCCGGTACGTTGAAGGCGTATCATTCCGCAAGGAAGGCAAACGTGGGGAACTGAAACATCTAAGTACCCACAGGAGAAGAAAACAAAATGTGATTCCGCAAGTAGTGGCGAGCGAACGCGGAACAGCCCAAACCAAATCTGTTTAGGCAGATTTGGGGTTGTAGGACTGCAATATGGCAAGAAGCAGATGAAGTGGAAGCATCTGGAAAGTTGCATCAGAGAGGGTGATAATCCCGTACACGAATCATCTGCCAAGCTTAGCAGTATCCTGAGTAGCGCGGGACACGAGAAATCCTGTGTGAAGCGGCGGGGCCCATCCCGTAAGGCTAAATACTCCCAAGAGACCGATAGTGAACCAGTACCGTGAGGGAAAGGTGAAAAGCACCTCGAACAGAGGAGTGAAATAGTTCCTGAACCCGTCTGCCTACAAGCGGTCGGAGCACGTTTACCGTGTGACGGCATGCCTTTTGCATAATGAACCTACGAGTTACTTTTGTTGGCAAGGTTAAGTGGCTCAGTCACGCAGCCGAAGCGAAAGCGAGTCTGAACAGGGCGCATCAGTCAGCAGGAGTAGACGCGAAACCAAGTGATCTACCCATGACCAGATTGAAGGTTAGGTAACACTAACTGGAGGATCGAACCGATAAGCGTTGAAAAGCTTCCGGATGAGTTGTGGGTAGGGGTGA
>BNYG01000212.1 GCA_026000155.1 Bacteroidia bacterium
TTAAGCACTAAGAGTTAAGAGTTAAAAACACTCATCACTCTTCACTAAACAGAGTCCTATAGCTCAGTTGGTTAGAGCGCTACACTGATAATGTAGAGGTCGGCAGTTCAACTCTGCCTGGGACTACTCCAAAAATTGACAATTAAGAATTGACAATTGACACAAAACGAATAATTGTCAATTATCCATTATCAATTGTGAATTAAATCCGGGGGATTAGCTCAGCTGGCTAGAGCATCTGCCTTGCACGCAGAGGGTCAACGGTTCGAATCCGTTATTCTCCACAGGGTTCCGGTAGGGGCGAATCACATTCGCCCGATACAAGAACACACGGTCTTTGACATATTGGTAAAAAAACAAGAACAAGTAGAGCAATAAAAACATTTGTTTTTGAGTAAGAAAAAAAGGAAAAGGAACAAAAAAGACATCCAGGGAAAGCGGATTTATCCGTTGTCCCCAGAGTCCCTCAAGTCCCTCAAGTCCCCAAAAGTTCTACACTCAAAAGCAGGAAAGATAAGAAAGAAAGGGCAGACGGTGGATGCCTTGGCTCTTGGAGGCGAAGAAGGACGTGATAAGCTGCGATAAGCCGGGATTAGGTGCAAATAACCGATTGATTCCCGGATTTCCGAATGGGGCAACCCGGTACGTTGAAGGCGTATCATTCCGAAAGGAAGGCAAACGTGGGGAACTGAAACATCTAAGTACCCACAGGAGAAGAAAACAAAAGTGATTCCGCAAGTAGTGGCGAGCGAACGCGGAACAGCCCAAACCAAATCTGTTTAGGCAGATTTGGGGTTGTAGGACTGCAATATGGCAAGAAGCAGATGAAGTGGAAGCATCTGGAAAGTTGTATCGGAGAGGGTGATAATCCCGTACACGAATCATCTGCCAAGCTTAGCAGTATCCTGAGTAGCGCGGGACACGAGAAATCCTGTGTGAAGCGGCGGGGCCCATCCCGCAAGGCTAAATACTCCCAAGAGACCGATAGTGAACCAGTACCGTGAGGGAAAGGTGAAAAGCACCTCGAACAGAGGAGTGAAATAGTTCCTGAACCCGTCTGCCTACAAGCGGTCGGAGCACGTTTATCGTGTGACGGCATGCCTTTTGCATAATGAACCTACGAGTTACTTTTGTTGGCAAGGTTAAGTGGCTCAGTCACGCAGCCGAAGCGAAAGCGAGTCTTAATAGGGCGCCATAGTCAGCAGGAGTAGACGCGAAACCAAGTGATCTACCCATGACCAGATTGAAGGTTAGGTAACACTAACTGGAGGATCGAACCGATAAGCGTTGAAAAGCTTCCGGATGAGTTGTGGGTAGGGGTGA
>BNYG01000213.1 GCA_026000155.1 Bacteroidia bacterium
CTACAAACACCGTATCGAAACCAGCCGCCTCGCAGAGGATAATCGTTTCCCGGGTTTTCCGGGCTACCCCGCCCAACGAGCCTGCCGAAGGCGAAGGACGTATAAACGCATCCGCTTCACGGGAAATGTCTTCCATCCGGGTTTTATCGCCCAAAATACTTCCTTTGGAACGTTCGCTGCTGGGGTCAATCGCCAAAACAGCTAATTTTTTATGCCGGTCGCGAATCAGGTGCATCCCGAAAGCATCAATGGAGGTCGATTTTCCGGCGCCCGGAACGCCTGTAATACCGATCCGGATGGCATGGCCGGAAGCCGGCAAGCATTTTTCAATGACTTCCTGGGCAATGGCTTGATGCTCTGTTTTTTGACTTTCCACTAAAGTAACGGCCTGACTTAAAACCGTAATATTCCCTTTGATTATCTGCTCGGTATATTCGGCAGGAGTAAAACTCCGGCGTTGCTTTTTCGTTTGAAGATACGGGTTGACTGTCGGAGGAGAAACTACGCCTTCGTTTACCGTCAATCCTTTGTATTGCGGATCGTTTTCAGGATGTATGTTTGTCATAAAATTAAATCTTTATTGCTCGTCATGATGATTCCGCAAAGGTAGCGAATAATTATAAAAACAGAAAACGCACAGAATCACTTCTCCGCGTTTTCTTACATATATTAACGTGTTGTTTGGCTTCACAAGAGAGGTAACCACTCCCCCTTGTTTTTTGGCTAATTAATCTATCTTTCTTAAGACTATAACATGTGTTTTTGCTTATGAAATATCGTTTGCAAAGGAAAAGCTTTTTTTCCCGGCGGCAAAATAATTTGTGTTATCTTTGTGTTAACAGTTTGTTAACTTTTCGATATCGTTCATTAGCCGGTCGGCCATGAGGATAGTAGTGCTTAAAAATTCGTATTCTTTTTCAAAATAGGGAGAAAAAAGGCCGGTATTCAAATTATCTTCAATCTGTTTCCCTGTCCACCATTTTCCTTCTTCCAGGTGTAAGGTATTCAATGCTTCTTCGTCTGTGATATTACAAGCATAGAGGTAAACCATGCGGTTGGTTTCTTTGTAAACATAACGGAACATAAAGCGGGCAGGCAAACCGGCTGTTCCACCGTTGGTGATGAAAGCCTCTCTCACGCCGTCTTCCAAGGTTTCCTGGAAGCGAAGGTATCGTTCAAAAGGATAATCCAATTGCCCGGATTCGTTGGTTTTAGGTTTCAAAAACAGCATTCCTTTATGTATCAAAACGATACGAATTATCGGGTGAAGATAAGTATCTTCGTGAAGACTGACACTAAGGGCCACTTTTCCATGTAC
>BNYG01000214.1 GCA_026000155.1 Bacteroidia bacterium
GTGCAGAGGCATCGCAAAGAGGATAGCGGAGATACAAAATAACGCAGTAAACAGATTGTCGCGTGAGTTCATAAATGATTGTTTTTTGACCGCAAAGGTAATAAAAATTATTTTGTAAACAGGAATAACATGCCGGCTTCTCAGCCAATTTGCCAAAGAGGATCATTGTACCAGTCGGCAGGAAAGCCCATTGCACAAGCATCCACATTGGGATATTTACGCAGCAGATTGCCGATTTTCTGTCGGAAAGTATGCTTCGGATTCACCGTGTTGAGGAAATAGACTATCATGGACAAGATATAGTACATACGCCTGTTGCTCAATCCTTCGGTAGAAATCCATGTATGTTGCATGCGTCTTGGAAACAACGGCTGAACTTGCAGAAATCTGTTCCAAAGGCGGGCATGATGTGCGCAAATGTTGCGGATATACGTCAAACCGTGCAGCCACGATATAAAAACCATGTCTGCAAGCCCGAATATCTGTGATATTTCCCGTTTGGCAACATCTGATTTCAGATTTTCGTACAGTTTCGACAGTACGCCGAACGAGGCGATTTCCAGCGTAATAAACGAAGGTGGCAACGGATTGGAATATTTGGCGGTAAAGGCGCGAATAAAATCCTCGTCGCTCCGCCGCATTTCGCTGTTGATTTTATCAAGCGTGGCGCGATACTTGACCGGGTCGGCAAACAGCGTTTCGTCGTCAAGCCAGAATGGTCCGTGCGCTACCGAAAGCGAATAAGTCATTTGTGTACGCACTGCGACTTCGATTTTTTCCAGTTCGCCAATAATTAGCTTACGCAATTCACGGTCAAACTTATAGAGGTTGAACGCCGACTCGAAAGTGGCTCCATGTTTAAAAACAGGTGTCTGCCTGTTTGCCAGTAAGGGATACCAGTATCCGCTGAAGCGGTAATAACCGATGTTTTTGAGCAGATGCAACGCTTTGGCTTCGTCGGCAAATTTCATGCCTCTTGATTTGAGTTGCGCCATTTGTCCCTGAAGAGACAGAAAAGGCTTGATGTAAGGTGTTTTTGTCATATACTTAAGAATAAAAAGCCCCCCCTGATTGCGCTGTTCTTACGGGAAGCGGGGGAGGCACGTTGGGCGCAAAGGTACAACATTTTTCCAAACCACCAAAATTATTGAGTACTTTTTTGATTATTTTGAGGTGCCGGCAAAAGAAATCCCTGCGGGATTTCCTCTCCAAATACAACAAAGTGGTCGCAATTCATGAATTGCGACCACTTTCAAAAATACATGTTATACTTTTGCAAATTGGATAAAATGAATATATCTACAGACAATAAT
>BNYG01000215.1 GCA_026000155.1 Bacteroidia bacterium
TCGGTGGAGAGGGGTCACTTTGCTCCGGTTTTTCCACAAGTGTTGAATTTTGAATTTTCTTAAAAATAATTGCTTTTTTATTTGGATAATAAGCAAATGATTATTATCTTTGTAGAGTCAAACAAACAATAAAAAATTAACACAATGACAGATGAAGAAAAGGATTTATTAAGGCGCATTCCACTAATGAGAATGGAAGCCAAAAGTACTCTAAAACAAATCTCCTACTTATTAAATCAGGGATTTAAGTTGGACAAAGAGATAGATAAAGTGCTTGACCGAATCTATTGGTTGGATAAGTTAGAAGAAGAGTTAAACAAAAAAAAGTAATCAACAAGCCCCCGAAAGGGGGCATAAAAAACAACGATATGAATTTGACAGAAGAATTAAACAAATTACAAGCACTGGTTGGAAAGGATCCGGAAGGGTTTATTGCACAATATAATTTTTTACAGGAAAATTTCACAACAGAAGATGAAAAAAAATTGATACATGATTTTGTAGAAAGTGCAGTAAAACAATCAGTCCAGAAGATTGACAATTTTGTGGAAGATGCAAAAGTGAAAGTACAACTAATCAATGTTTCGAAAATTATCTCTTTATCCTATATTGCTGAAAATTACTTTGATAAAACGCGCAATTGGTTATATCAACGGATAAACGGAAGTGTAGTAAATGGTAAGCCTGCAAGATTTACACCTTCAGATATTGATAAGCTTAATTATGCCCTTCAGGATGTAAGTAAAAAAATAGGCTCAACAGTCATTTCATTGTGACTTGTTTGTTTGACAACGATACCCCGCATTGAGCCATGCGGGGTTTTTAATTTTTAATGCTATCTTTGTGCTTTCGTTATTTTTGGCCGTCAATGGCTATGAAATCGGCTTCGATGATGATAAACCGGTTTGGCTCCTGACCAAATCCAATCCGGATAAGGCGCTAACAGAATAACAGTACAACGCTCGCAATTGCGGGCTTTGTCTTTTTTAGGCTGTTTTATTTCTTTCATCTTTGCATAAAAAAGAATATGAAAGAAAAAATTATTATTTGTTTGATGTTCCTGTTTGGCTTCATAACCGGCTGTTTTTTCGGTTCAGTGCATTTGAAAAAGACAGTTCCGGTAGTTACAGATGGACAAACATTATCCATTGATACTGTATTCGTTGAAATACATGATACCCTTCCCAGCCTGCAAAAACCGACATAAACTGCCCCCCTCCACCGGAGCAAACTGCCCCGGTAAAGTTAATATTCTAAGAAGTTCAAAGTTGTTGTTTTTATTAGTTGTTTTTTTGTATG
>BNYG01000216.1 GCA_026000155.1 Bacteroidia bacterium
TTTTAGGCGCTCCATTTGCAAACAAGATATATTCTATACCATGAAATCCCAACAGGGAAGGTCCCAAATGCTCTTCCGCCCACACATCACCGTTTTCCGCCGCCATGCTTTCAATGTAACCGACATTATTAATCGTATTGATAAAGGCGGGTTCATCCAAAGGCCAGGTATCGATGTGCGGGTCAATACCAAAATCGGCAACAGGACCGAACAAGAATGCTTCGCTCCGTTCCCAATGCCGGCGGGTTTCTATCCAGATTTGCGTAGCAGCGACTAAATTTTCGGGCGATTTATTTTCTTTTAATTGATGCAAGGCATCGTATAATTCAATGCTTGCATCCGCCAATGATTTGTAAGTCACAATAACAGTGCTGTTTACATATTGAGCGACTGCCGGAGCCAACATAGCTTCCTTTTCAGCAAAAGGATTTTCGTCATTGCCGTTCTCATCACAAGCCACTAATCCACTTACCATCAAGATGGCAAGCAACAAATAGAGTGGGAATTTTAGGTGTTTCATTTTATTGTTTATTTATTGAGTTATTTTAAGGAGCTTAATCCCTTAAGAGACTTAAGAAGCTTAAGAAATTACTTAAAAAAGCCGGAATAAGCAATCCCCAAGGATACCGCAGACTCATTATTAAAAGGGGCTTTCAATAATCCGGCAGAATATTCCGCCTTGAGAACCACTTCTTTAACCGGAAAATAATTGATACCGGCCACTACCCGTTGGCGGCCGCACCAGGCTTCATCCTGGATGCTTTTGGCCGTTTTGTACATGGAATCGTACTGCTCATACCGCCCGAAGAGATACAATTTTTGCGCTTTGAGTTTAGCAAATCGCGAAAAAAGGTCATAGCCGGCTTCTACTCCGGCAGCCATAGCATCCGATGCGATATTGGTGCGGGGAGACGGTGATTGATTCGGCAAATTCCGGTTGTAGATGGATATCGTCTGCGAATCGCCCAGATGACCATAATCGAAATAGCCGCGCGCCACCCAATGATGTGCATTGTATTCGAAATCGAAACTGCCGATCACGACCGCTCCTTTTACCTTATTATATTTATCCGCATACGAAGGCATCATGCTGTTCGCAAAACTTTCGCCGTAGTAAGCGCTGATTCCCATCCGCAAACCCCGGACGGAATAGTTGTCCAACCGGAAAGCGCCTGCGTATTTATTGGCAATTTTGAATTCATAAGGAGAAGCCGATGCGGCGCCGATCCATTTCTCTCCGCCGAACAGGTCGGAATCCAATCCGGGCAGCAACATCACTTC
>BNYG01000217.1 GCA_026000155.1 Bacteroidia bacterium
ACTGAATTTCAAGAATATTGAGGAAGCGGAACTTTCTTTTTCTCCTAAAATGAATTGCTTTTTTGGCGACAACGGCATGGGAAAAACCAATCTGCTGGATGCGCTCTATTACCTTTCTTTCACGAAAAACTATACCAATCTTTCCGATTCCCAATTGATTACTCATAATCAAGATTTCACGGTTCTCCAAGGTTATTATACGGATAAAGAAACGGTGGAGGAAATTTATTGCGGCATTAAAAGGAATAAGAAAAAAGTTTTTAAACGGAATAAAAAGGAATACGAACGCCTTTCCGAACATATCGGATTGATTCCCATGGTCATGATTTCGCCTGCCGACATCGAACTCATTCAAGGCGGAAGCGACGAACGGCGGAAATTTGCGGATATGCTTATCTGTCAATACGATAAGGAATATATGCGGGCGCTGATTCATTATAATAAGGCATTGCAGCAACGAAATGCCTTGTTGAGAATGACCCCTCAAGCTCCGGAAGACAGTATTTTTGAGATTTGGGAAGAACAAATGGTGACTTCCGGTGCCATTATTTATGCCAAACGAAAAGCGTTTATCGAAGGTTTTCGCCCCTTATTCAAGGAATATTACCGGATTATCAGCAATGAAAATGAAGTGGTGGATTTTGGATATGAATCCCATTTGGACAAGGCTTCTTTAGCGGATTTATTGACCGGAAAACGAGAGCAGGATAAGATTCTGGGCTATACGAGTGTGGGAATCCATAAAGATGATTTCACTTTCTTATTGGGCAAATACCTGATTCGTAAAATCGGGTCGCAGGGACAAAATAAAACCTATTTGATTGCGCTGAAACTGGCGCAGTTCAGTTTTTTGGTGCAATAAGGTTCGTTCATACCTATCTTATTATTGGATGATTTGTTCGATAAATTGGATGCCAAACGAGTGGAACAAAACATTCAGTTAGTCGCTCAACCCGAATTCGGACAAATATTCATTACCGATACCAACCGGAAATACTTGGACGAAATTTTGGCAAGCATGCAGCACAATTACAAACTCTTTCATGTAGAAAACGGAATAATCAATGAAACGGACAGAATCACAAGCCATCGGTAAGTTGCTCGAAGCTTTTTTTGAGGATAATCCTCAAATGGCGGATAAATTAGCCGAAACGCGGCTGATGAATTATTGGAATAACGATATGAGCCAAGCCATCAGTCGCTATACCGGTAATTTATTTGTCAAAAACCGGGTGCTGTACGCTAAACTGAAATCGGCGGTATTGAAAAATGAA
>BNYG01000218.1 GCA_026000155.1 Bacteroidia bacterium
TTGATTTTCTTCATTCACATACAAATCAGTGAAGAAAGAATGATCGGCACCATATAAATTTATCTTCTTGAACCCAAGCAAAATAGATATATAAAGAGCGTTCAACGCCACCGTCCCAAATTCTCCGTTTCCCAGTCCTTTTTTGTAAAAAAACATTCTCGCAGATTCTGCCCCTATATAATGAAATGTATGGAAAGGTACAATATTAATTTGTTTATTATTCAATAAAATAGGCATAAATTCTTCTTCTTTATAACGATAGGGAAGATACAAATTCATCTGCCAATTCACTTTTTTCGCTATTTCGGAAAGTGCTTTTTTACCTCTTTCGGCATAAGGACCATCAAAAAAAAAGAGCGGATCGCTTAATATATAAAACTTGGGCTTTATCGTTTCAAATGCTTCATAATTAGCAAAATCATTCATTACAAAATATTCATACCCCACATCATTTGTGGTATAGTTTTGTACAAAATCTTTTAACGAAGGACCATTCGCCAATATCCTTATTTCAGAGGATAGGATCGGCGAAAGAATCGTATCTTTAGAGATATAGTTTTTTAGATTTTCTTTGAAAATCAGATCCAATAGAAACTGAATAGTTTTACCGATGTTTAATAGGGTCTGTATCATATTACTAAATATCAATTAGACAAAAGTAGTAAAAGTATCTTAAAAAAATCCTGTTTCTATGTTTTTTTATTACCTTTGTAGTACGATTAAAAACAACATATATGAAACCCGCATGCAAAAGTTGCACCAAAGAACATGAAATTGTTGCGGGTTCCATGTGACCATAAAAAAACAAATTAATTACACATGAAAATAGTATCAATTATGCCGATTAAACTCAATAATGAGAGGCTTCCTGGTAAAAATATAAAAATGTTAGGAGATAAACCGCTTATACAATATAGTTTGAATGAGCTTTTAAATGTAAAAGGATTAGATAAAATATATGTGTATTGTAGTAATCCTTCTATAAATGAATATTTACCAGAAGGAGTTGATTTTTTGAAAAGACCCGAATATTTAGATTTATCTACGTCCAATTTTAATCAGATTTTTGATGCTTTTATGTCTGATGTTGATGCAGACATCTATGTTTATACTCATGCGACTTCACCTTTTACGACAACAGAAACAATAATTGATTGTGTAAATAAGGTAAAAGAAGGTCATTTTGATTCAGCATTTACAGCAACCAAGATTCAAGACTATCTTTGGTTGGATGGTAAACCCTTGAATTTTGATGCCACAAAC
>BNYG01000219.1 GCA_026000155.1 Bacteroidia bacterium
ATCCTAAAGAAAGCAGTTGGCAAACAATTCATGCGGATAATGATGTTTCAATTGTCAAAGCCGGATTACAAAAGCAAGGATTTTCCGAAAAAAATATAGCAGTACTGTTGGATAAACAAGCCACAAAAATTGGTATTTTAAACGCATTGGACAATCTGACAAAAAATACGCAGCCGGGAGATGTGATTTTTCTCCATTTTGCCGGGCATGGACAACAAGTAACGGATATTAGCGAAGATGAGATAGATGGTCTGGATGAAGCGTTTGTTCCTTATGATAGCGAGAAGGAAAATAAAACCGGGAAAACTTCTGCGGATAAACATTTGATTGATGATGAGTTAAATGAATTAATTTTAGGACTGAGAAAGAAAGCCGGCAAATCTGGAGATGTTCTGGTATTTGTAGATGCCTGCCATAGCGGAACGATGGAACGAGGATCTAAAAACGATATTATTCGTGGTACAGATACGGTTTACGAAATTCCCAATTACAAGAATGGTTCGAAACGTTCAGATAATAAAAGTCTTTATATCAATTCTTCTCAAAAATCAACGAATAGCGGAAATTTGTCGCCTTTTATCATCATAAGCGCTTGTGCCGCGGAACAAACAAATACGGAATATAAAGATAAAAATACAGGAAGATACTATGGAACACTCTCCTATACGATAGGTATTTTATTTTCAAAAAGTGTTGAAAATATGAGTTATACTTCATTTTTTGAATTGCTGAAAATAAAATTACATGGATTAGGAGAAGAGTATAGAGAAGGGCAAACTCCTCAAATGGAAGGAGATGCAAATCGAAAAGTTTTCGCCGGCAATGCCGTATCTATTCCTAATCATTTTGTTATAAAAGAAATTTCTTCTAAGAACCATACCGTAATAATTAATGGAGGATCATTGGCCGGAATAAAAACAGGGGCAAAGGTTGATTTTTATCCTCCGGATACTTATACTATCCATACAACCAAACCGATTCAAACAGGTACGGTTATAGAAACAGGATTAGTTGAGAGTAAACTGGAATTATCTTCATCTGCACAAGAAATTGATCGAAAATTATGGGCATTTGTTTCGAAATACACTTTCCCTAAAGAAAGAGAAATAGAAGAAAAAGCCAAAATATTACGCGAAATACAATCATCCGGGAAAGATATCAAATTAGAAATAATACCTGTTGATAAAACAGGGAAAGAACAAAATCCGGAAACTAAAAAACGAAACGGCAATATTGAATTTGTATATACGGATGCTTTTA
>BNYG01000220.1 GCA_026000155.1 Bacteroidia bacterium
CTTCCGAAGGAAAAGGAAAAGGAGAAGCGGTGAAAGCCGAAGGTTTGGCGCAAGCGCAAGTAATCAAGGAACAAGGTTTGGCCAAAGCGGCTGCGGAAAAAGCGTCCTTGATGGCTCAGGCAGAAGGATTTGAGGCGATGGTGAAAGTAGCGGAAAACAATCCGCAAGTAGCTATCCAATGGAAAATGGTGGATCAATGGAAAGAAATAGCTGCCGAACAGGTGAAAGCCTTTGAACATATCAGTCTGGGCAATGTCAACGTGATGGACACGACCCAAGGCGGTACCTTGACCAACTTGCTGACAGGTCTGGTGGCATCCATCGCTCCGGTTACGGATATTATGAAGACTATTCCGGGGATACCGAATGTGCTGAAAGGCAAGGAAACAGAGGCAAAGAAAAACTAAATTTGTAATTTTATGCCACAGCAAAAAGCAACTACCGAAACAGCCATTATGCCGTTCAAAGTGCAGCAGTTGGTAGAGATAATTATGCAGAAAAAGCAACTGGATTATGAAGATGCTTTTTCCTATCTTTATTCTTCCAATTGTTACAAACTTCTTTTGCAAGAAGAAGCTAAACTTTGGTATATGAGTGGCTTGGGTATTTTTGAATTGCTGGAAGAAGAGAAAAAAGCGAAAGCGCAAGACAATCCGAAAATTTTGCTGTTTTTTGCGTTTTGCTTGGAAAAATACAAGGATTTTGTTTCTCTTTCGGCAGAAGAAACACTGTTTATTTTCCGTAAATACGGCGTTTTTGATTATTTGCGCGAAGGATTTGAAGTTCTGCATACGCAGGGCGAGAGTTATATTTTGAATGAAATTGATTTGTTTATTAAAGCGCGACAGCAATGAAACTTTATCACGGTTCAACGTGATGATCAATTTTGTAAAAATATTTGCCGATAATCAAATCTTTATGAAGAAGATAATCAAAGAATAAACAGATTATAGAATGAATGGCAGTAAGACCTGTTAAGTTTCAAAAACTTAACAGGTCTTAATCCCGTTAGGGATTGCCACTCGGTAGAATTTAATCATTCCCGTGAAATTTTAGCTAAAATCATTTGTTTTATTGATACTAAAATAGTACCTTTATGTAATATTTCAAAATATGAGTACAAAAGACAAATTGATAGAGCGGTTTAAGAGACAGCCGAAAGATTTCACCTTTGACGAATTGGTAAATTTACTTGCTTGCTATGGATTTACAAAGAACAACAAAGGTAAGACATCCGGATCAAGGGTTGAATTTGAAAA
>BNYG01000221.1 GCA_026000155.1 Bacteroidia bacterium
AAAGAATGGTTATCCTACGTCAACTTCATGAAAGCGCAATTGACGGAATTGCTCACCAACTACGGCGAAATTGCCGGTATCTGGTTCGACGGCGAATGGGATCAATTGCCGGAAGAAAATTCGGGCATAGCCGTTACCCATGAAATGTCGAAAGTAGATTGGCATTTCAGGGAAATATACGATTTAATCCATCGCCTGCAACCCGATTGCATGATTGCCAATAATCACCACCTTGCCGTCATACCCGGTGAAGATTACCAGGCTTTTGAAAAAGATTTACCGGGCGAAAATACAGGAGGCGGATTTAGCGCGAATCAAAGCGTGGCGAAATTGCCGTTGGAAACTTGCGAAACTTTGAACAATACCTGGGGATACAATATCTACGACAATAATTTTAAATCGGCCAAACAAGTTATCCATCTCTTAGTCAAGGCATCCGGTTATGGCGCCAACCTGTTGTTGAATGTCGGTCCAAAACCCACCGGGGAAATCGAAGACACCGCTGTTTCCCGCCTCCAAGAAGTGGGACAATGGACATCTGTTTATGGAAAAACCATTTACGGCACTACCGCCGGAATAGTTAAACCGCAAGCATGGGGCGCTGCCACACAAAAAGGCAATGTGCATTACATTCATATTCTCAATAAAGGCGACCTTGACCAATTGGCGCTGACTTTCCCGAAAGCCATCCAATCGGCACAATGGCTGAATGTGGATGCGAAATTGGAATGGAAACAGAATAAGAAAACCGGGGAGGCTACTTTTAA
The DNA here is from genome assembly GCA_026000155.1 of Bacteroidia bacterium. Taxonomy (GTDB): domain Bacteria; phylum Bacteroidota; class Bacteroidia; order Bacteroidales; family Azobacteroidaceae; genus Azobacteroides. Next base: position 768 of record BNYG01000221.1, read on the forward strand.
TCTGGATGTTCCGTTGGATGATGTGGATGCCATTATTGAGGTGGTGGTAAAAACTTAAAATAGCTATCATTCTTATTATAGTTCTTAGTTTTTTATTTTGTAAACCATGGATTGGTGCGGTACGGGTTATAAAAAGGAAGACAATGACAATACCCCTACCTGATTATTGAAATTTTGCTTATCTTTGCGTACATGAGAGCTGGTTTTACAAAATATTTACTCTTTTGCCTGATTATATCGGGTTTATATGCTTGTAAATCAACCAAATTTATTCCGGAAGGGGAATATCTTTTGGACAAAGTAAAAATTGAATCCGATATTCCGAATTATAAGACTATCGAATTGAAGCCTTATGTCCGGCAACAACCCAATTACAAGATGTTCGGATTGTATAAAACGATGTTTAAAATCTATAACCTGTCCGGAAAAGACACGACCAAATGGTATAACCGGTTTATCCAAAAGATTAGTGAAGAACCGGTTA
>BNYG01000222.1 GCA_026000155.1 Bacteroidia bacterium
GTAGAGACGCCCAAATTGGGCGTCTCTACCGTTTTATAAAAATCTCCTTTATTTCAATTTCTTAAAAAAATCATTGCCTTTATCGTCCACCAGAATAAAGGCGGGAAAATCTTCCACTTCGATTTTCCAGATCGCTTCCATTCCCAATTCGGGATAAGCCAGACATTCAAGGCTTTTGATATTGTTTTGCGCCAGAATAGCGGCCGGACCGCCGATCGAACCCAGGTAAAATCCGCCGTGTTTTTGACAGGCATCCGTCACTTGCTGGCTGCGGTTGCCTTTCGCCAACATGACCATGCTTCCGCCATGCGATTGAAACAGATCGACATACGAATCCATACGGCCGGCTGTAGTCGGTCCCATCGAACCGCTCGCCATTCCTTTCGGCGTTTTGGCCGGACCGGCATAGTAAATCGGATGATCTTTGATGTATTGCGGCAAATCTTCGCCCTTGTCCAAGAGTTCTTTCAATTTGGCATGGGCAATATCCCTTCCCACCACGATCGTTCCGTTCAAGGACAAACGGGTAGCTACCGGATATTTGGTCAAATCCGCCAGAATTTCTTTCATCGGACGGTTCAAGTTGATTTTTACTACTTCGCCTTCACCGGCTTTCCGGTATTCTTCGGGAATGTATTGCGCAGGATGTGTCTCCATTTTTTCAATCCAAACGCCGTCTTTATTGATTTTTGCTTTGATATTCCGGTCGGCTGAACAAGAAACTGCCATTCCCACCGGACAGGAAGCGCCGTGGCGGGGCAAACGGACAATGCGAATATCGTGCGCCAAATATTTCCCGCCGAATTGAGCGCCCAAACCGATTTCCTGAGCCGCTTTCAACATTTTGGCTTCCAGTTCCAAATCCCGGAAAGCCTGACCGCCTTCGTTGCCTTCCGCCGGAAGATGATCGTAATACTTGGTAGAGGCTAACTTGACGGTTTTCAAACACATATCCGCCGAACTTCCTCCTATCACAAAAGCAATATGGTAGGGAGGACAAGCCGCTGTTCCCAAGGATTTCATTTTTTCGATCAGGAATTTTTCCAAAGTATCCGGATTCAATAAAGCCTTCGTTTCCTGATACAAGTAGGTTTTATTGGCCGATCCGCCGCCCTTGGCAATACACAGGAATTTGTACTCATCGCCGTCCACCGCCTGAATGTCAATCTGTGCCGGAAGGTTAGTTCCGGTATTTTTTTCGGTGTACATATCCAGGGGAACATTCTGCGAAT
>BNYG01000223.1 GCA_026000155.1 Bacteroidia bacterium
TAATGGACAAAAGTGATGCTAAAATCAGTTGTAACTGACTGATTTTCATAATTTTGCGAGCAAAAAGAATTATGAATAAAAAAAATGCATTTATTGCGGAGGCAAAATCACTAAAAAAAACGGACACTTTCGGGGCAAACAGCGATACAAATGTTACGTTTGTGGGACAAATTTTACGGCTCGCCCATTGCTAAATCCAGCAGAACTTTGGGATAAATATCTGCGTAAAAAGCAAACTTATCAAGAATTGGCAGAAGAATACGGATGCTCTGCAAAGACGATTCAGCGACGGTTAGACGAGTATTCGGTGCAGTTAAATGAGCGTTTTCCGACAGTTGCCAATGTTGTAATGGACACGACTTATTTTGGTCGAAACTTTGGCGTAATGTGTTTCAAAGACAGCATTAGCAAAACGCTGCTGTACAAACAATATGTGCGTTTCGAGACCAACACGCTTTATTTTAACGGCATACAAACAATACGAAGTAAAGGAATTGAAATACAGTCTATTATCTGCGATGGTCGCAAAGGATTGTTCGGACTGTTTGGCGATGTTCCTGTTCAGATGTGCCAATATCATCAGCAAGCAATCATAAGGCGTTATTTGACACGGAATCCGAAATTGCAGGCTGGAAAAGAGTTGCTCGAATTGTCGAAAAAATTATCAAAACTATCTGAAAAACAGTTTATTATGCTGTTTGAAGAATGGGAAAACAGGTGGCTTTCGTTTGCCAAAGAGCGCACTAAAAATGAGGCAACAGGCAAAACTCATTACACGCACAAAAAATTGCATTCTGCGTGGCGAAGCATCAAAAATAATTTGCCTTATCTGTTTGTTTTTGAGCATTATAAAGAATTTAATATGCCCAACACAACCAACGATTTGGAAGGCAGTTTTTCGGCATTAAAAAAGCGGTTAAACAACCACAATGGACTGACAGTAGAGCGCAAAAAGAAGTTTATTGATGGGTTTTTTAAGGCATAAAACTTACCAAATTATAGTGAAAAAGGATGGCAAAAAAAAGCAATCCTTCACTACAATTTGTATAAGGTCAAATTTATCCCTGACAGGTTGCTCCCCAGCAGAGCCTGTTTCCGTTTCGTTTGACAGTACAAAAATATCTGTTTTAATTTGAACAATAAATTTAGCCGCAAAAATTTAGCATCACTTTTGTCCACTTGAACAAAACATCTAAAAAAATAGCATCACTTTTGTCCATTA
>BNYG01000224.1 GCA_026000155.1 Bacteroidia bacterium
AAGTTGGTCGGAGATACTGCCGTTCTTCATCGTATTGCAGTATTCAAAGGATTCTGTTAGTTGCCTGTCGTAATTGAATAGCCTGTCAAACCCTTTTTCTGCTTGTTGAAATAGATTTGTACGGTCAAAACCGCCTTTGATAACTCCTTTGTTTGTGTTACGGTGGTTCGTCAATGGGCTTATCTTTACTTTATTGGATTGGTCTTTACGGCTGACTATTAAATGGCAGTGCATATTCAGGTTATTGTCGGAACGGTCGCGGTTGAAATGGATTTTGCCATAGAACTTGATGTCTTCGGTTGACAATCCCTTGTTGAAATTCCTGGCGTATTCGGGAATAACCACTTCGCGGATATACCGCTTCATGGCCTCGGCTTGCTCCTGTTCAGTGGCTCCCATTGCTTGCAACTCCTTTTCCGATGGGCTGACATGGATAGCATAAAACTTGGCATCGGTCTTTAACAGTTGCCCGATATTTCCGTCTATATCTTTAACTATCTGTGATTTATAGATATTATCATCTGTCAGGTTGAAAAATCCTTCGGTATAGATTCCCTGTTCCATGCGCTGCATATCCTCGTGTTCCAGATAATTCGCCAATTTCCGGCTGCTGCTTGCATTATTATATTCCCCGTTGGACGGTGGCGGGAAATCTATGTTCATCTACTTTTCGCTTATCAGGTTTATTATTTCGGCTTTCAAATTCTCCTTTCGTTTGCTGTCCATCATTCCGCAAGTGGCAAGCTCTGAATACAGGCTAATCAACTTCAATAGTTTCTTATTATCTTTCTGCTGTATTTGGGAAAGAGAGTTGATTTGCTTGCCCTGACTGTTTATCACATTGGCGTGTTGGTTAATTTGGTCGCTGATTCTTTGCAGCACGGTGTTATATTTCTCCTGATTCTTTTCCAAGTGCGAAAGGATAAGCGTTTCCAAAGCCTTTACAATCCCATCGAAACGGACAGCAATCGAATTGGTCGCCCGTATCATCGGGTTTAGTTGGTCTTCCTCGTAGTGTCGAATGAAACGGATAATATCATCTTGCCGTTTGTTGATTTTGGATAGTTCAGATTTTACCGATTCGGGAGCTTCGGCGGGGTTGATACAAGCCTTATCCAGATAGACAAATGCAAACTTTACTATTTCTCCCTTTTTCAGCGAATAACGCTTGCACAGTTTTTCAATCAACTTGTTTGTACATTGGTCGATTCC
>BNYG01000225.1 GCA_026000155.1 Bacteroidia bacterium
GTGCCTGATGTTCTTCGTTGTGGAAAACCTTGCCGATAAGCGATTCGTCGGTATAAGGATTTTCGAAAAGTCCGAGTTCAAATTTGATTTTTAAAACGGCAGACACCGCTCTTTCAAATTTATCTTTCGACAAAGATCCGTCTTTTACAGCTTCTACCACAGCAGATTGGAATACATCGTGGTCGAAATCATAGAACTGCATATCCAATCCGGCAGTAATGGCTTGCGTGACAGCATCTTTTGGGTCAACCGCCGTATAATGCGGTTGCAACAACCGGCGAATAGCTCCCAAATCGGTTACGACCATGCCATCGAATCCCCATTCTTTTCTCAATAAGTCGGTTAACAGCCATTCGCTTGAAATACAAGGAATACCGTCAATATCGTGATAGGCGGCCATAATGCCTTTCGCTTTTCCTTCGGTCACTGCTTTTTCAAAAACATAGAGATGCGTCGCACGGGCTTCCCGTTCGCCTATAAAAACAGGACCGGTATTGCTTCCGTTTTCAGGAATACCGTGAATACCAAAATGTTTCGGCTCGGCGACAACCGCATTGTTGTCTTTCAAATCATTGCCTTGCATGCCTTTTACCATATTCACCGCCAGGCGGGAATTGAGATAAACATCTTCGCCGTAGGTTTCTTCCGTACGTCCCCAACGAGGTTCCCGCGCCAAATCCAAATTCGGATTGAGCAGGAAGTGAATACCATGCGCACGCGCTTCCGTGGCGATCACCCGGCCAATGTTGTATATCAAGGTAGTATCCCAGGAACTGGCGCTTCCGATCGGCACCGGGAAATTGGTAGAACCTACACCACAGTATCCGTGAAGACCTTCCTCAATAAACAAAACCGGAATACCCAAACGGCTGTTTTCGATCGCCCGGCGTTGCAGTTCATTGGAAAGCGCGGCCGTTTTCGGATAAAAATCGTGAATAGAGCCGATGCACATGGAGTCGAAAAAATGCACCACGCGCTCTTCGTCGAATGTACCGGCATCTTTCAGGATGTCGTTTGCCGACAACATGTCCAATTGCGCAGCTTTTTCTTCCAGCGTCATGCGAGACAACAAGTCGTTGACCCTTTTATCAATGGGCGCGGAAGCATCTTTGTAAACCGGTTCGGAATTGCAGGCTGCAAGGCCTATCATTGTCAATACAACTAAAAAATTTACTATACCTTTGTTTTTCATACTATAATATCTATAACTA
>BNYG01000226.1 GCA_026000155.1 Bacteroidia bacterium
CTTTATAGGCATTCCAATGGGAAACCAGCGCATCGCGGGCAACATCCGACAAATCAATTCCTTCCATCTGCGATTTCATTCCTTCAAAATAGGAATCCAACAGTTTTTGGCTGATGCCGACGGATTGGAAAATTTGCGCCCCGCGATAAGAACGCAAGGTGGAAATACCCATTTTGGAAAGTACTTTCAATAAACCTTTATTGACTGATTTGATGAAGTTCTTTTCCGCGGTGTGGTAATCCAACTGTATTTCGTGCGTTTTTACTTTTTCATATAAAACGGCGAAAGCCATATACGGATTGACAGCCGTGGCGCCAAACCCGAACAACAAGGCGAAATGATTGACTTCGCAGGCTTCGGCTGTTTCTACCACAATAGCAATCTGCATCCGTTTCCGTTTGGCAATCAAATGGTGATGCACCGCCGAAACGGCTAATAAAGAAGGAATCGCTGTATTATCCTTATTGACTCCCTTATCGCTCAAAATCACATAATGATACCCATCGTCCACGGCTTTTTCGGCTTGTTGACAAAGCTTCGTCAGCGCATCCGAAAGGGAAGCGGTGGCTTTCTTTTCTTCCGTTACTTTGAATAACATCGGAAGAGTCAGAGACTTAAAGCCTTTATAACCTAAATGCCTCAAGATATCCAAATCCAAATTGTTGATAACCGGGCTTGGTAATTTCACCATTTTACTCAATTCCGGCGTAGGAATCAACAGGTTACTATCCTGGCAACCGATATATAAAGACAAAGACATGACCAGTTCTTCCCGGATAGGGTCAATCGGCGGATTGGTGACCTGGGCAAACAATTGACGGAAATAATTGAACAAGCGTTGCGGTTTATCCGACAATACCGCTAAGGGCGTATCGTTACCCATCGACCCGATCGGTTCTTTTCCTTCGGTGGCCATGGGGATAATGATTTTCTCAATATCTTCTTTCGTATAGCCGAACGCTTTTAATTGCGTGACTAAATTTTCTACTTCGTATTTAACTGTCCTGCCGGAAGATATGTTATCTAATTTAATCCTGTTTTTATCTATCCAATCGCGATAGGGATGCGCGTTGGCCAATTCCGATTTCAATTCCGGATCGTAATGCACTTTGCCTTCCAAGGTGTCAATCATCAGCATTTTACCCGGTTGCAAACGGCCTTTTTCTTTGATTTCGATCGGTTCGAAAGGCAATACGCCTGCTTCGGAAG
>BNYG01000227.1 GCA_026000155.1 Bacteroidia bacterium
AAAAAAAACATACAATTAATTCAACTGATTTTTTAGCAAAAAATCATATTGAATTTTATATTGATAATGGTGTAAAACTATCTTTTTATGCACCGGAAAAAAGAGAACCAACCATTGAAGCAATCTCTTATATGAATAATCTCAAACTTGCCAATGAATCGACCATCGCTGCCTTGAAAATGGAAACATTGATGTGGAGAAGTAATTTTAGGGATTATTATGACTTGTATTTTATTTTGAAGGAAAAATCAGCAAAAGAAATTATATCTATCATTGATAATGCCCTTAAATATTCCAGTCACAGTTTAAAGAGCAAAAACTTACTTGGAATATTGGTAAACCATGAACAATTTATTCCTGATAAAGATTTTGAAAATTTAGAACCAATATCCGATATATCCCCAAAAGAAATAGCAAAATTCATGAATAAAACAGTCAAAGCGGCTTATCAAAGCAGAAATAATATAATAGAATAATGGCAAAAATAAAAACAGCTTTCGTCTGTACTCAATGTGGTAATGATTCCCCCAAATGGCTCGGAAAATGTCCGGTTTGCGGTGAATGGAACACCTATATCGAAGAAATAATTAGTAAAGCGACTTCTTCCCAAGCGTTGACGGAATTATCCAATTTTGAGACATTCAAGTCTAAACCGCTTTTATTGAAAGATATACAAACGGATGATGAAGTCCGGATGGATATGAATGACCAGGAATTGAACCGCGTTTTAGGCGGCGGATTAGTTCCCGGATCCTTGGTCTTGATTGGCGGAGAACCGGGAATCGGTAAATCGACCTTGGTTTTGCAAACCGTCCTGAAATTAAATAAATACAAAACACTCTATGTCTCCGGTGAAGAAAGCGCTAAACAATTGAAACTGAGAGCGGAAAGATTGGGTGGCGATAATGAAAATTGCTTTATTGTCTGCGAAACCAATCTGGAACAAATTTTTACGCATATCAATAACGTAAAACCCGGTTTAGTCATTGTCGATTCTATCCAAACCGTTTTTACAGAACGAGTTGAATCCAGTCCCGGAAGTATTTCTCAAGTGCGGGAAAGCTCCGCAGCGATATTGAAATTCGCCAAAGAAACCGGCACCCCTGTCTTACTCATCGGTCATATCAATAAAGAAGGAAATATTGCCGGTCCCAAAGTGCTGGAACATATTGTGGATACGGTGCTGCAATTT
>BNYG01000228.1 GCA_026000155.1 Bacteroidia bacterium
TAAAGAGGGAACCGTCACTCCTGTCCGTACCACTACCAACAGTTCGGGTTACAAAGACAGTTACCTTGCCACCGAATACGGTAGTTATACCTGTGAGATTACGAATGCTTGTACCAGCGTTCCGAAAGTTATCAATTTTGAGATATCGCCATTGAATCCGGGAGATTATCCTGAAACTCCTCTTTCCAATGTTACTATCAGCTTGGGTGGAGTCACTTGCTTTGATGTCACTTCTTCGTTGGTAGCTTATTCCGATTATCCGTTAAGCGTAACCGGTAGCGGTTTACAAAGGCTCGACAAGGTTACTTGGGTCATCACGGAAACGAAAGCAGTACAAAGCGCCTCTGCTACTACCGGTAATACCAATGCTCAGTTGCATTTCAAGAGCCAGCCGGCAGTAAGCGGTCTTGCTCCTGCTGAAATTACGGTAACCGCTTATATTGATCTCACCTTAACAGGTAGTACTACAGCAAAAAGATCTGTTTCAAAAACGGTCAAGTTCCAGAATCAGTCTTGTTGCGCTACCGGTATGATTATTTCCAAAGGTGTATGGACGCCTAACTCCAGCAATACAACTACGATGAACGGTAATAACAACCTTGCATTTAGTGTAGTAGATGATTATTTTACAAAATCAACCACCACCGATTTGTGTCTTGCATCAACAGATGAAGGTGTCTCTATTACGTGGAATACCGCCAGTCAAACTACTTGTGCCAATTCCACTAAAGACGGCCAGCCAGCCGGTTCTTGGCGTTTGCCGAATATCGCAGAGTTAGGTCAGTTGCAGGGTTCTCAGACCTCCTACGGCATGCAGACGAACTTCTATTGGAGTAGTACGGAGAGAGATGGTGGCACCGCTTGGTTCTGGCTCTACAACACCAGCCTCGCGTTCTCCAACCCTAAGACGCTCAGCTACGCCGAGCTTGGCGTGCGCTGTGTGCGGAGTCTTTAACAATTTGTCGTTTTGACAATTTAATCCATCGACCCCCGTAAGGGGGTCGAATTTTAAAAATTTATCATTAACTTCAGGCTAACATGGATATATCAGGCATATTTTTTATCGAAGAAGGGAATATCAGTCATATTCACCTTTACAAAGAAGGCAGTTTTTGGAAAGCGTACGAACAGAGTGCTTACCTGTTTTTTGAAAGAAAAGCTGAAACTGACTTTGCATCCTAAAAAATT
>BNYG01000229.1 GCA_026000155.1 Bacteroidia bacterium
CAGGGCAAACGCATCTAATTTTAACAAATTTTAAATACTAAAAATACACAGTCGGCGTTTGTATAAGAAACGAGTTATGCGAACAGCGATTAGTTATTTTACAGATTTGACAGACCCACTGGTAGACAGGAGCAAAGATCATTTAATGGAAGACATCCTCTTTATTACCATTGCAGCGGTCATTTGTGGAGCAGAGACATGGAATGATATTGAGAATTATGGTAAGGCAAAAGAGTCCTGGTTGAAACAATATCTTCGTTTGCCCAACGGCATCCCGTCTCACGACACCTTTAACCGATTTTTCAGTGCCTTGGACCCCGACGAATTTGAGCAAGCTTTCCTGTCGTGGATCAAAGACATCTCAGAACTCACGGAAGGCGATGTGGTCAGTATTGACGGCAAAACCCTTCGCGGTTCACGAGACGGAAATTCCAAACGGGCGGTTCATATTGTCAGTGCGTGGTCAAAAGCCAACCAATTGAGTCTGGGTCAGGTTAAGGTCGATGAGAAGTCGAATGAAATCACGGCCATACCCAAGTTGTTGGAAGTTTTAGTACTCAAAGGATGCCTCGTTACCATAGATGCAATGGGTTGTCAGCGGGACATCGCCGCCAAAATAATAGAAAAAGGAGCCGATTACCTTTTGGCAGTCAAAGGCAATCAGGGTTGCCTGGAAGAGGATGCAGCGCGAACTGTTCGCTTTATAAAACCGGCATCAGAATGGATAGAAGAAGATTTTGGGCATGGTCGTATTGAAAAGCGAAAATGCACGCTCTATAATGACCTTTCGTTTATTGACAACGCCTCGGCGTGGAAAAATCTAACAGCGATAGTAAAGATAGAAGCCTCTCGCTATATCAAATCCAGTGGCAAAGAAGAAAAAGAGGTGCGGCTTTATATTACCTCCTCCCAAAAGAATGCAGAAGTGATTGGCAAAGGCGTTCGTTCGCACTGGGGCATTGAGAACAATCTGCATTGGCAATTAGATATTTCTTTCAATGAGGATGAGAGCCGAAAAAGAGAAGGATATGCTGCACAAAATTTTTCTACTCTCAATCGAATTGCCCTTAATCTAATAAAACACGAACAATCGAAAAAAAGAAGTGTGAAAGGGAAAAGGCTTGATGCTGGATGGGATAATGATTTTTTATTGAAAATCCTAACTAATTAAGATGCGTTTGCCCTG
>BNYG01000230.1 GCA_026000155.1 Bacteroidia bacterium
AAAAAAGCCATCGCAGGTGGCACAAGCCGAAATTCCTTTTCCGTAATATTTCTGTTCATCGGGTAAACCTAAAAACTTGGCGGATGCACCGGTGGCAATAATCAAGGTGTCCGTTTCGATTTCTGTTTTTCCGTCAATCGTTACTTGATATGGTTTTTGGGATAAATCGCAATTCGTAGCTATCCCACTGCGGACATCCGCACCGAATTTGATCGCCTGCTTTTTCAAATCTTCCATCATTTCGATACCCCCGACACCCTCGGGATATCCGGGAAAATTTTCAACTTCACTCGTAATGGTCAATTGTCCACCCGGTTGAATTCCTTCGTACAAAACCGGCGATAAATTAGCTCGCGAGGTATAAATGGCTGCGGTATAACCGGCAGGGCCTGAACCTATAATCAGGCATTTTACTTTTTCTTTCATCTTAAATCTATTATTTCCGCATCCGGATATTTCTTTTTATCAAAAACAAAATAGCTATCCGTTAAGTTCACATCTTTCACATATTTATTGATGTGAATTATGTTTTCGATTTTATTTTTATACACAATATGAATTTTCACCGGCATCGAATCACCTGAACCGATTTGCATCACTATTTTAGTCATGTCACTGCCTTTGGTTTGCGGAATCAATTCCACTTCCTGCACTTTTTTCCCTCTGCTATCCGTTTTTTCACCGGCATATTTATAATTACATCCTTTTTTATACAGGTTGAAAATGGTAGCCGGATTCAGCGCCTGTACTTCCTTCGCATCCGGTTCGGATATATTCACTTCCTGATACTCTTTCTGCAAGACCCATTGGGTTTTCCCGTCGAACCAGGTTTCCATCTCCGGCACTTCGATGTGAAATTTAGAGCCTTTCATGTCAATGACGCCCTCAAAACTTTCGGACAACTTATTCGGTACATCCTTGATATTCATCGTAAAATGAACCGATAAAGCGCCTGCTTTGCCGAATGCCGCCGAAGATTTATCCAACCATTCTTTGGCTTTGGAGTCTTTTTGGGAAAAGCCCGGCAAAGAGACGAGCATCAGCAGAACTGTCATTGCGGGCTTGACCGAGAATTTTGTCATTGCGGGCTTGATCGAGAATTTTGTCATTGCGGGCTTGACCCGCAATCCCATGATGTCCGTTAAACACTTATTAACGATTAGCAGGGGGTTGCGGGT
>BNYG01000231.1 GCA_026000155.1 Bacteroidia bacterium
AAAAATTGCAGGGATACTGGCATAATTTAAGTCCGGCTCCGGGCATCAATCCCGATAATTTTTCCGTTCGATACAGCGGAACATTGGCGATTCCAACCAGTGGTGTTTACGAATTTAATCTTTCTTCCAATGATTTTGCCAAATTATACATAAACAATCAATTGTTAATTGATAATTGGGGCGATTCCCGGGGACGTCGCGGTAAATCGGAAAAAATTTCTTTGAGAGCAGGCGAAAAAGTAGCTGTCCGGCTCGAATATGCGGAAATCGACGAAGAGGCTTCTGTGGAAGTACGATGGCGGATTGCCGAATATACCAGCACATCGGAATATTATGCCAAGATAACGCAAGCTGCCGCTTCTTCGGATGTAGCGATTGTGGTGCTGGGTGAAACCAATCAGGAAGTAGGCGAAGGTCACGACCGTCAAAATCTGAATCTGAAACCAATGGATATTGACATCTTGCAGGCGGCATCCAAAGGAGGCAAACCTATCGTGAGCGTTCTCTTGAACGGACGTCCGCTCGTGTTTACACCGGTAGAAGAAGTGTCATCCTCTATTTTAGAAGCTTGGTTCCCGGGTGAAAACGGTGGGAATGCTGTGGTCGATGTCCTTTTCGGCGATTATAATCCTTCCGGAAAACTCACCATCAGTCTTCCGAAATACCAGGGACAATTGCCGGTATATTATTCCAAACATCCGTCTTCTAACCGGAGTTATACCGACGGCAACGGCGAACCTTTGTACGCTTTCGGTCACGGCTTGAATTATTCTTCTTTCGAATACAGCCATTTTAGTATTCCGGAACAAGGCGCTATCAAAGAGGATATTACGGTGACATTGGATGTGAAAAACACCAGCAATGTCGATGGTACGGAAACCGTACAATTGTATGTGCGGGATAAAATAGGAAGCGTTGCTACTCCCATCAAAGCGTTGAAAGGCTTCGCTCAGGTCTATCTGAAAGCGGGAGAAACCCAAAAAGTGACGATAACGGTTCATCCGGAAGAACATCTTTGGTTGATTAACAAGGATATGAAACGGGTTGTGGAGCCTGGTGATTTTGAATTTATGATAAAAATGAATATATTCAGGACAAAAGTAAGAAGAATAATGGAAAAAATACCATTTACCATGCACTTCTTTCATTTCTGTCCCTGAAATTGGTAATCGCTT
>BNYG01000232.1 GCA_026000155.1 Bacteroidia bacterium
TAAACTGATGGAGAATACTATTACCCTCACTTAAATTGTGAACAGCCATAAAGAATTTTGTTTTTTGCGCCCAAAGTTAATGATTTTCCATGGAAATTGCATATTGTGACGATTCAATAAATACATTTATCCACGGATTTTTTTCCGGCGTACCCGCTAAATTGGAATTATGCCACAAGCTGAGGTAATCTCCTCCGGACTGTTTGCAGGCGTCAATTAAACTTTTTATTTTTTGCAAAGCGGCTTCGGGAGAGAGTTTCAGATGAAAAATAAGTGTCGAATCCATCATGACGGTAGGACGGATAAACAGGGAAGTCTTTTCTTCTTTTTGTAAATCATAAAAATAATAAGGAACCGCCGTTCCCGAACGAAAGCCGGGCGCATGGGAAAAAGCCAAGGTAAAATCTTCCCGGAAACCGGCCAAATGCAATTCCTGAAAAGTTTCGGGCATTTGCATGCGTAAAAAATGCTGACGTGAAATATTAACTTTTTGTTTCAGAATGTGTTCCAATTGGGATTTTTCAGGAAGCAAACATGCTAAATTCCGCAACGTATCGTAGGAAGGATGCAGTCCTATTTGCACTAAATCCAAACCTCGAAGATAACGGTAATAAGATTTAGGAGAATAAAACGTGGTTCGCCCATATTTTCCCCTTTTTCCCAATAAAACAAATACATAATACGGCCGTTGTCTTTGACTTTGAATCGTGTGAATATTTTGAATAGCAGCCAAATACGGATCTTCCTGCAAACGTAATTGCACGGATAAGCGGTCTTTTATTCCTTTGAAATTCCGTTTCAACAAATCGCGCAGCAGCCCGCCGGTATTTTTAATCACTCCCTTATAACGGTATAAAAAAGGATGGTCGATGTCGTAAGTGCTTACCGCACGGTATTCACGCCCTTTGAAATCCTCCGTTTGACCCAACTCTTCTTTCAACAAATAAGCCCACCGGTCGACAACCGGAATTTCCAATACACCGTTTTGAAACAAAAGGGATTCGTGGTGATCAAACCGTTCGTGCTCGTCCAATTTCACCGGAAAATATTCTTCATATAAGGTAAGCAGATAAAAAGCGGCGGCGAACAAATCGAAAGGAATATCCCCTTTCCCGCTGTAAAAGAAACAGAATAAACCTTTCCATTCCGATACTTTCAAATCTTTTACAGGACGA
>BNYG01000233.1 GCA_026000155.1 Bacteroidia bacterium
CATCCCGAAGGATTAGGCGCTATTTTGGTTATGCGGAGCGCTTTGGCGGATGCGAACATGACTCCTGCCGATTTGGACTATATTAATGTTCACGGAACTTCTACCCCGGTAGGCGACCCTTCCGAAACGAAAGCGATTAAAGAAGTATTCGGAGAAAATGCCTATAAATTAAATATCAGTTCTACCAAATCAATGACCGGCCACATGCTGGGCGCTGCCGGCGCCATAGAGTCGCTGGCTTGTATTTTAGCGGTTCAGAACAATATTGTTCCCCCGACCATTAATCATGCTCCGGGAGATGACGATCCTGAAATTGATTACAAACTGAATTTTACTTTTAATAAAGCGGAAAAACGGGAAGTACGGGCAGCCCTTTCCAATACGTTTGGTTTTGGCCGACATAATGCTTGTATGATCTTTAAGTAATTTATTAAGTAGAAAGTGCTTAGGAATATTTTCAAACGGATAAGACTCTTTCGTCATGCGAAGAAAGGGTCTTATTTTGCTTTATATAGACTATTGGGTTTCTTCCCCGGCGATATCCGGCTGTATGAAGAAGCCTTGTTGCATAAATCTTTATCTAAGGAAGACAAGAACGGTCGTTATTGCAATAATGAGCGCCTGGAATTTTTGGGTGACGCCGTTTTGGATGCGATAATAGCAGACATTATTTACAAAAGGTTTCCGAACCGCAACGAAGGTTTTCTCACCAATACCCGTTCTAAAATCGTCAAACGGGAAACGATGGACAGGGTAGCTAATCAATTGGGATTGCATAAATTAGTTATTTCTTCCACCCGCATCAAAAATCCCAAAAGCCATATTATGGGCAATGCTTTGGAAGCCTTTATCGGCGCTGTTTATTTGGATCAGGGCTACCGGAAAACCCGGAAATTTATTGAAAACAAAATCATTCATCCTTACATTGATATTGACGCTTTAGCTAAAAAAGAGGTGAATTTTAAATCCAAACTCTTGGAATGGAGTCAGAAATACAAAGTGACCCTGGATTTTAAAGTAGTGGAAAATTTTACGGATAACGAACGCCATCCGGTTTTCCAAAGCCAGGCTCTACTCAACGGATTATTAGCCGGCGTTGGCACCGGTTATTCTAAAAAAGAATCGCAACAAGAGGCTGCACACATGGGTTTGAAGAAAGTGAAGAATAATAA
>BNYG01000234.1 GCA_026000155.1 Bacteroidia bacterium
CTGTGGCACGGCGGCGATGCGCAAAAAGCAAAAGATAAATTTTATAATATGTCGAAAGAAGACCGGGATGCATTAGTCAAGTTCCTGGAATCTATTTAATTGACAATTGACAATTTTTATTATTTCATTTTTCGTTAGTAATTATTCTTCTTGGCGGATTGACGACTTATCTCATCGGTGAGCGTGGATATGTGCCCATCAGGCAAGGAGAAATAGCCAATTTTTTTTATTCGGAAAAGGATGCTGTGAAGTATCCTTTTTCTTTCTATTGTCAAAAAGTTGAGCTATCTTTTGGAATATAGGAAATAATATCCTACTTTTGCACCACGAAAAAATGGCGAGATAGCTCAGCAGGTTAGAGCGCATGATTCATAATCATGAGGTCCCGAGTTCAATCCTCGGTCTCGCTACATGAAATAGAGAGGTTTACAAGCGATTGTGAACCTTTTTTGCCAAATATAGCACAAAGAAAGAGATATGGCAGGAAAATTAATTGTAATAGAAGGCCTGGACGGTTCGGGGAAATCTACCCAGATAGAATTATTAAAAACAAAATTGGAGAATAACGGCATTAATTACCGGTATATTCATTTTCCAATGCTCAACCAGGGTATATACGGCAATCTGATAGCCGAATTTTTGCGTGGAGAATATGGTTCTGTTCAGGAAGTGCACCCGAAATTGGTTGCTTTGCTGTTTGCGAATGACCGGAAAGAGCATATTGAGGAAATTAACCGTTGGTTGGCGAATGATTTCTTTGTTTTAGCGGACAGGTATGTTAATTCAAATATCGCTTTTCAATGTGCAAAAATTGAAAGTACGCCGGAAAAGGAAAAACTGAAAAATTGGATTCTGGATTTTGAATTCAATTACCATCACTTACCTGTTCCGTATAAATCTTTTTTCTTGGATGTTTCGTTTGAATTTATTGTCAAGTCCTTATCTAATGAAAGATCCGGAAGCGACAGGGATTATCTGAATGGAAAACAAGATATTCATGAAGAATCGTTGTTGCTCCAAAAAAATGTCTATAATGAATACAAACAACTCTTAAAGGAGCAAGCCGATTTTATCCCTATTGATTGTTGTAAGAATGGTCATCGCCTTCCTCCGGAATTAATAAACGAAATTATTAGCAATCACTTATTTGATTAGACCCGTTTCGCTT
>BNYG01000235.1 GCA_026000155.1 Bacteroidia bacterium
CATATCGATGTCCACTTGGCAGACTTGATTGCCCAATACGGAACCTGGATTTATGCCATCCTGTTCCTGATTATTTTTTGGCGAACGCCCATTTTTCTTTAGCGCCTGATCGAGCAAAAATAATATCTGCCCATTGACACTGCGAAATTCGTCGCCCGCCCATTTTTCAATTGCGTTCATCGTTTCTGTATCAATGCGTAATACGAAGCTTTTATTTTTATTTTCTGTTTTTTCCGCCATACATTAATTATACAACGTTCCGGCATTTACAATCGGTTGTGCGCGTTCGTCGCTGCAAAGTACTACCAACAGATTGGAAACCATGGCGGCTTTCTTTTCGTCGTCTAAATGAACGATTTCTTCTTCCGATAATTTTGCCAAAGCATGTTTCACCATACCTACCGCTCCATCCACAATTTTTTCACGGGCGCTGATAATCGCTTCGGCTTGCTGACGACGCAACATCACAGCGGCAATCTCCGGCGCATACGCCAGATAATTGACACGGGCTTCCAATACTTCAATGCCCGCAATGGACAAACGTTCGTTCAACTGTTTTTCCAGAATATCGTTGATACCTTCCCCTCCCGAACGCAAGGTTAGTTGTTCGTCGTCATTTTCCGAATTATTATCGTAAGCAAACATGCCGGCGACCAACCGCAAGGCTGCATCACTTTGCACTTTCACAAAATTTTCGTAAGCCTTCATCTTTTCATTGACCGAGTTAATTACGCCGGCTTGTCCGACATTCGTCTTTGCTGTATTATCAATATCAAAAGAGGCTTTGTAAGTATCGACCACCCGCCAAACAACGACTTGTCCAATCATAATCGGATTTCCTTTTTTGTCATTGACTTTAATTGGTTCGGCATCCATATTACGAGCGCGTAAAGTCAGTTTTGTTTTTGAATAGAAAGGATTTACAAAAAAGAAACCGTTGGTTTTGATCGTTCCTTCGTATTTACCGAAAAAAACCATTACCCGCGCTTCATTCGGTTCTACCGTAATGAAACCAATCCACAACAGACAGCTAATGATAAATACAATAATATCTACCACAACCAATAAACCGGTCAACCATCCCGGAAGATTGGTTTGAACGATCCACACACAAAACCCAATGGTAGCAAACAGTAATAAGGTGTTGAAAATCAACATGGGAA
>BNYG01000236.1 GCA_026000155.1 Bacteroidia bacterium
TGATTATCAGTCATCGAAAATTTACATTGAGAAGACCTATACGGTTGATGAAGCTTTTGCAGATTTGGAAAAAAAGTTGAACAGTATTATGCAGACTAATGAAACAATATAAAATTCAGGTATCCGAAACCGCAAAACAAGACATTGACGATTTATATTATTTCATTGTAGAGGAATACGACAGTCTTTTGACTGCCAAAAATTACATTTCAGGAATAAAAGCTACCATACAAAGTCTTTCAACTACAGCCGAAGTATATCAAATACAGAACACTACCGTGTTGAGGTTATTTGGGCCTAATGTGCGGCGAATTAATTATAAGAAAATGGCAATTATTTATACGGTACATGGTGATGTCGTTTTAGTACATCGTGTAATATCGGCGGCTATCATTACGTGATAAAAACAAAAATTGTTATATCTTTGTAGGTCATTTAATAAGTTGAAGATATGGTAATCCATTATGAAACGGTAGATATAAAATCCCCGAAAATCAAACGGCGGGCTACTACGAATTGGATAAAAACAGTAGCTGCTCAATATCAAAAGAGGGTAGGGGAGATTAGCTATATTTTTTGTTCGGATGCGGAAATATTGCGTATCAATAATTTGTATTTGAAGCACGATTATTATACCGACATCATTACATTCGATTATTCGGAAGGTGATATCCTTTCCGGTGATTTGTTTATTTCGTTGGAAACGGTGAAATCCAATTCGGAACAATTCGGTACGGATTATGACGAAGAATTGCGTCGCGTAATGATTCATGGTGTTTTGCATCTTTGCGGTTTTAAAGACAAATCGTCCGAAGATGAAAAAGTGATGCGAGAAAAAGAAAATGAAGCATTATCCCGTAGGGGCGGGGTTTGCCCGCCCGAAACAGAGTTCGCTCGCCCAAATAAGATATGAAATTTGAATATGATGTAATCGTTGTTGGTGCAGGTCATGCCGGTTGTGACGCCGCTGCTGCGTCTGCTAATCTGGGTTCTCAAACCTTGCTGATAACGATGGATATGAACAAAATTGCCCAGATGAGTTGCAATCCCGCTGTGGGCGGAATTGCAAAAGGGCAGATTGTTAGGGAAATAGATGCCTTAGGCGGTCAAATGGGAATCGTGACCGATGCTACGGCTATTCAATTTCGCATGCTGAA
>BNYG01000237.1 GCA_026000155.1 Bacteroidia bacterium
TTTGGGCGTGCCCACCGGCGGCAACCTGGAACTGGTCTGGTTCAAAGACGGCGTTTTGACCGGTAAAACCGGTTCTTCTATTGAGGTTGACCAACCCGGCAATTATTTTGTGGCGGTGAAAGACGGTAATTTGTATTCCCGTCCTTCCAACTCTTCGATGGTTACCTTCGGCGGCGGTACAAACCGGATTCCTTTGGACGAGAAGGACATAAAAGTAAACGGTACGCCTATCGCCAACTTCAATTCTTTTTGTAAAGGCAGCAGTTTGTATCTGACTGTTGACAATCAACAAGTGGGTGTTACTTATACCTGGTATAACGGTAATAATGTGATTACCAATACCAATCCGTTTATTGTACCCGACAACCAGAATGGTATCATGCTTCGCCTGGTTGCTACGGATAATTCAGGCGCATTGTGTCCGGCCGAAACCAACCAGGTCGAAAACAATATTTCGTCTGTAGCTCCCGTAGCTGCCACCCTGTTGGGCGACAGTTGGGTATGTTCGGGTCAAACCGTTCGTTTGACGGCTTCCGGTGCCGACCAGGCTACTTCTTTCGAATGGTTCAAAGACGGCAGTTTACTCTTTACCGGCGCAAATAATTACCTGGAGGTATCTTCTGCCGGTAGTTACACGGTACGTTACTCCCAATCGGGCGGATGTATGAGTAATTTATCCGATCCATTTGCGGTCAACGTCCAGGGCGCTCCGGTTATCGACTGGGACCAGTTCGTTACCCAGGTCAATACGACATCGACTTATACATTCTCCGTTAAATCTACCGGTTCGTCTGTTCCTACCGCTTATACCTGGTCGTTTACAGCTACAGGTACTATGGGTATTGTTGAGGATTTGACCAAGGTTATCGGCAATTCGGCATCGTTGACATTCACCGGCGACGGTACGCTTACATTGACTGTTAGTCCGTCTAACAATTGCGGTCCCGGCAGTTCCATCACAAAAACGATTGCTACTATCAACCAGGATTTGGATCCGGTTGTAATCAGTCCAAACAGTGGAAGCTATTGCAATGCCGTGAATTTCACATTGAGCAAGCCTGCAAGTTGGACACAAGCGCAATGGGCTGCTTTCAAAGCTACGAACATCACCGCCACGCTTGCAGGCAATTCTTATTCCGGTACGCTTACCTCCGAC
>BNYG01000238.1 GCA_026000155.1 Bacteroidia bacterium
GATCCATTTGCAATTCGGCGCCGATATTTTTACCTATATCAATATCTGCAATATCAATGGATAAGATTTCAAAGGCCGTTCCTGCATCCAATCCTTTTTTCAAAACCACTTTAGATATGCTGTCCGGATTTTCAAGCACTTCTTTGTGCGTTTCCGCTGCACCGATAGACGAGATAATCCCCTCTCCTACCCTGGCAATGACCGTTTCTTCACCGGCTCCACCCACTAATTGTTTGATATTGGCACGCACCGTGATACGGGCTTTGACTATGAGCTGAATACCGTTTTTGGCCACGGCGGCAATCGGCGGCGTATCAATTACTTTCGGATTCACCGACATTTGCACCGCTTGGAATACATCCCGACCGGCCAAATCAATAGCGGTAGCCATTTGAAAAGTCAAATCAATATTGGCTTTTTCGGCCGATACCAAAGCGTGAACGACCCGTTCTACATGACCTCCCGCCAAATAATGCGCTTCCAATTGGTCGCGGGTAATGTTTTTCAAACCGGCTTTGTGCGCCTCAATCATCGCATTGACAATCACTGTGGGCGGTACTTTCCTCAACCGCATCAGGAAAAGTTGCAACAGCGAAATGTTTACACCCGATGCCTTTGCCGTAACCCACAGTACAAAAGGCACATAATAAAAGAAAATAAGCAGCAGGATAATCGCTGCTGTAAAAAGAATACCCCAAAGAAATGCTCCTTGTTCCATAATAATATTGTGTTAAAATTGTTTATATTTTTTTCACGATCAATTGTGTCGGGCTTACGCTCACCACCACAATATCCGTTTTTTCATCAATGTAATCATCAATGGATCGTCCTTCCATAATCACATTCTTCACATGGACTTTTCCCATCGGATTTAAACGGGAAATGGTCGTTCCTTCATCACCAACCGTAATTTTCAACGAGTCTTTGCCTGCAACGGTAGAATCAATATCCGTTGTCAAAGCAATCCCATCCAATGCTTTGGATTTGACCAAATAAACACAGGCGATGCTAATGATAATCAGCACCGAAAACAAGGCAATGATGCCGGCAGTAACTCCCAAGCGATTAAACGCATAATAAATGCCTCCTATCGAAGCGGCAATTCCGGCGACAATGGTGATCGTTAAACCGGGTATCAGAAAAATCTCCGCTA
>BNYG01000239.1 GCA_026000155.1 Bacteroidia bacterium
CCCGCTCCGATGAAAAGGGCGGAAATTCAAAAAATAGTCGAATTATTCAAAGAAATATTGGAAGATAAAAATATTCTGAAAATCGGGCAAAATCTGAAATACGACATCAACGTTTTGAAAAAATACGACATCCGGGTGGACGGTCCGATGTTCGATACGTTAATTGCTCATTACCTGATTAATCCCGAATACCGGCACAATATGGATTATCTGGCGGAAAATTACCTCCATTATCAAACGATTCACATTGAAGAATTAATTGGCAACAAGGGAAAAAACCAATTGTCCATGCGACAGGTTCCGGTGGAAACGGTAGTGGATTATGCCTGCGAAGATGCGGATGTTACACTGAAATTGAAGCATATTTTTGAAACAATGATCGAAAAAGAACAGTTTTCCGATCTGTTTTACAAAATTGAAATGCCCTTAGTACCGATTTTGGCGGATATGGAAGAAGCCGGCGTACGGTTGGATATTCCGGCACTCAAAGATTCGTCGGTGGTTTTAACGAAATGTCTCGATGAAATCGAACAAAAAGTATTTGAATTGGCAGGCACGGAATTCAATATCAGTTCCCCGAAAATGGTAGGCGAAGTTTTGTTCGACCGGCTAAAAATTGTAGACAAGGGCAAGAAAACCAAAACCGGACAATATTCGACCGGCGAAGACGTATTGGAAAATCTACGCAGTAAACATCCAGTTGTGGAAAAAATATTGGAATACCGGAAAATAAAAAAATTGCTTTCCACCTATATTGATGCTTTGCCGACTCTAATCAGTCCGATAGACGGAAAAGTGCATACGACCTACAACCAGGCGACCACCTCCACCGGACGATTGAGTTCGACCAATCCGAACCTTCAAAACATTCCCATCAAAGATGAAGAAGGAAAAGAAATCCGGCGCGCCTTTATTCCAGATGATAATTGCCTGTTTTTATCGGCCGATTATTCCCAAATCGAATTGCGTATCATGGCGCATCTGAGTGAAGATAAAAATATGCTGGAAGCTTTCCGCAGCGGACAAGATATTCATGCAGCGACGGCAGCCAAAATTTTCGGCATTCCTATTTCAAAAGTCACCCGTGAAATGCGAAGAAAAGCCAAAACGGCCAATTTCGGAATTATTTACGGCATTTCTG
>BNYG01000240.1 GCA_026000155.1 Bacteroidia bacterium
TTGGTTATGAGGATATATGATGATTGTGAGTATTTGGGAAGGAATGCCAGCCAAAGGCCGGCTTTTAGCAATGACGTAGCGGGGACGCTGCGCCAAACGGGGGCATCTACTATTGATAAATTTATATCACAATGAAAAAAAATGTATTTTTTCTTTTACTATTACTAATAATGGGATGCAATCAAAAATCAAATGTTAATGATTTCCCGGATGAATATACTTTGATAAGTGAAGATTTAAATTTGTATGAAAATTTGGGATTAGCCTATTCTATTAAGGTATATAATGATTATTTAGTTATTAAAGACGACCAGTACCAAACTAAATTTACCATTTTCAATATTAACAACCTCGATGAATTTTATCACATGGGATTTGTTGGTCAAGGGCCTGGCGAACTTATTAATCCGGGACCTGTGTTAACTCAAAAAAATAAATGGATGGTTTATGATAATGGAAAGAAACAGTTCCTGTCATTTTATTGGGATAGTTTAACTGTCGAAAAGTATAAACCTACGGAAAATTTTCCCATATCAGAACAGGCAATTATTGACATTGTAGATTTATCTGATTCTATTTTTCTTGCAACAGGTGTTTTTCCTCAAGAGCGATTTGCTTTGATAAATAGCAAAGGCGAAACTTATTTTAGAAGCGGGGAATATCCCCTCAAATTAGATGAAAATATCCCATTTCACATACAGCCGATAGCATGTCAATCTCAATTAACAGCTCACCCTAAAGAAACAAAAATAGCTGTCGCAACCAGGTATGGAGAACTATTACAAATTTATGATGTGGATTTGAATATACCTAAAATCGTAGAAGTGTCAAGATATGAAAAATTCCTTCCGGAATTTACAACACAGGCAATAAACGGAACTCCCAATTTTAGGCCCTCGGAAAAAACGCGATGGGGATATATTTCTATTACGTCTGACGAAAATCAAATATGCGCATTATACTCCGGTAAGTTGCAGGAGCAAGGAACTGCGTTTAATTCCGGAAATCTAATTCATGTTTTTGATTGGCAGGGAAATTGCCTTTACAAATACCGATTAGATAAAAATGTATTGTCAATTTCATTATATAATCATTCTATATATGCTTTATATCAGCAAACTGACGGTGGATATGATAT
>BNYG01000241.1 GCA_026000155.1 Bacteroidia bacterium
TTGACTTGCTCAAAGCGCCTTATCCATATTATACGTACGAATTTGAACGCTACTGGTACTTTTTCCAAACTTTCGGTTTGCTTGGATATGATCCTAATACACCTGCTGATTTATTGCATAAAGAATTTGAAAAACGTTTCGGGGAAAAAACCGGATCCATCCTGCAATCCGCCTTGCATGAATCCAGCAAAGTCCTTCCCAGGATTGTTGCCTCCTGCTATCCGTACAGTTTTTTCTCGACTACCAGCGCCTGGCCGGAAAAACAACGCTTGGGCGATCTGCCCTTATACGCCGCAGCCGAAGGGAGCGACTTGCAGCAATTTGCCAGCTTTAATGAAGAGGCGCAAGTGTTGTTGGGCAGTTTGGAAACGGCAAAAACACGACCTTCCACCACCAGTTTATGGTTGCAACAACTTTCGGACGACTTGAATAAAAAAATCGCAGAAGCGGAACAAAACATCGGAACGAAAGACAACAAAGAATTTAATTCGACCATCGTTGATTTAAAAATGCTGTCTAATCTCGCCCTGTATCATTCGCGCCGGATTCCGGCTGCCGTGAGCTATTGCTTGTTTTTGCGTACCAAAGATGTATCGGCGTTAGATGAAGCTATCCGTCATGAGCAACAAGCCATTGAAGCCTGGCAACAATTAGTGAACGCCGCAGGGGATGTGTATGCGGATCCCATATTAATCGGCAGAAAACCGCTTTCGGGACACTGGAAAGATGAATTAGTCCTTCTTAACAAGGGTTTGGAAAAGTTAAAAGAGCAACGTTCGACATACCAAGCCAATGGACAAGTGAGTCCATCGCCCCGCTACCAAGCTGCCGGCGATGCGAGCAACAGCAAGTACTTCACCGTCACTCATCAATCGCCGGGTACAGTGACTGCCGGTCAACCGGTAACCATCCAAGTAAAAATCAGTTCAAGCGCTCCGTTGAAATGGGTACGATTGCAATTCCGGGCCATGAATCAATACAAGGATTTCGAATGGCTGCCAATGCTTGCCACCGGCGAAAAAGATACGTTCCAGGCTACCATTC
This sequence comes from Bacteroidia bacterium, assembly GCA_026000155.1. Lineage (GTDB taxonomy): Bacteria > Bacteroidota > Bacteroidia > Bacteroidales > Azobacteroidaceae > Azobacteroides. The sequence goes on from BNYG01000241.1 coordinate 1,045, forward strand.
CAGCAGACAAAATGGATTCAAAATACAGCCTGATGTATTTGATAGAAATGACGAATGTGAATGGAAAAGGATTTATTTATCCTGATTTCAGC
>BNYG01000242.1 GCA_026000155.1 Bacteroidia bacterium
GGTAATTTTTCCTTCGCGGATATCGTTGCCGGTCGGTTTGCCTAATTCGCCTTGTTCGTAATAGTCAAAAATATCGTCTTTTAATTGGAAGCAAATTCCCAGATTTGCCCCGATTAATCGGAGAATTTCTGTTTTTTCCGCACCGGCATTGACCGACAAAGCGCCCATTTCGGAACAGGATGCTAACAGCATTGCCGTTTTTTTCCGTATAACTTCAAAATAGCGCTTTTCATCGATAATAATGTCCGAAGAAGAAACCAATTGTGTCAATTCGCCTTCGGAAAGATTTTGCGCCAAATCGGCCATTATTTTGAGAATGGTCAGATTTTCCGTTCGTACTCCATGAACGATAGCTTGGGAAAGAATATAATCGCCCAGCAAAACGGCTGCCCGGTTATCGAACTGCGCCATGACGGAGGGTTGTCCGCGGCGCTCCTTGGTATTGTCCACCACATCATCGTGAATCAAGGTCGCAATATGCAATAATTCGAGGATTACGGCATATTCCAACGTTTTTTGAGTGGGTTCGCCGCACAGCTTCGCGGACAAAATCAGGATTAACGGACGGATTCGCTTCCCTTTTTTACCGGAAACAAAATTAAGCATAAACTGAAAGTCGTTGACAGAAGTTCGCAAAGCCTCTTTGTAAAGCTTGTCAAACGCTTCCAACTCTTTTTGCACGGACTGAGTGATAATTTCTATCATGAGTTATTTACGTAAACAAGATGCAAAGGTAAAAATAATATTTTTTTTTCATACCTTTACCATCAGAATTATAGATTATTTTATTATGAAACTGTTTTTATTAGATGCTTACGCTTTGATTTACCGTGCCTATTATGCGCTGATTAAGATGCCCAAAGTCAATTCCAGGGGATTGAATACTTCCGCTATCTTCGGCTTTGTCAATACGTTAGAAGAGGTATTGAAAAAAGAAAATCCTACGCATATCGGCGTGGCATTCGACCCTGCGGGACCCACTTTCCGTCACGAGGCGTTTGAAGCTTACAAAGCCCAGCGGGAAGAAACGCCGGAAGTCATCCGCGTGTCCGTCCCTATTATCAAGAATATCATCCGGGTATATAATATTCCGATTTTGGAGGTTCCTTATTATGAGGCGGACGATGTAATC
>BNYG01000243.1 GCA_026000155.1 Bacteroidia bacterium
TCCCGGTGGATTAGCGACATACAGTGCGGATCTACTCACCTTGATCTGCATTTTCCGGATTTAATGGCACGCGGATGACACGGATTAGCCGGATTTACGCGGATAATAATTTAAAAATCCGTTTTAATCCGCCTAATCCGTGTCATCTGTGCGCCATCATTATCATCAACCTTTTTTACACACAAATTTATGCTAAATAAAATTATTAAATATTTTCTTGATAACAGGCTGATTACTATATTGTTGCTTATTGTCATTATTCTTTGGGGCATATCGGTGGCTCCGTTCAATTGGCACGGAGGACTGTTGCCTCACGATCCGGTTCCTGTGGATGCCATTCCCGACATCGGGGAAAACCAGCAAATCGTGGCTACGGAATGGATGGGACGTTCGCCGAAAGATATTCAGGAACAAATCACGTATCCGCTCACTACTTCTTTGCTCGGCATTCCGGGCGTGAAAACGATACGCAGTACTTCCATGTTCGGAATGTCGTTTATCTATATCATCTTTGACGATGCCGTGGAATTTTATTGGAGCCGTTCGCGCGTGTTGGAAAAACTGAATTCCTTGCCGCCGGGCACCTTACCGGAAGGCGTTCAACCGGCTTTGGGTCCCGATGCTACGGCGCTCGGTCAAATTTTCTGGTACACGCTCGAAGGACGGAACCCCGCAACCGGCGAGCCAACCGGAGGCTGGAATGCTGAGGAACTCCGGACTATACAGGATTTTTACGTGAAATATTCCCTCTCCTCAGCCGAAGGTGTGTCGGAAGCGGCGTCTATCGGTGGATTTGTGAAGGAATACCAGGTGGAAATTGATCCGAACGCCATGCGGGCTTTCAACGTTTCGGTGATGGATGTTATGACTGCCATCCAGAAAAGCAATCTGGATATCGGTGCGGAAACCATCGAAATCAACCAAGCCGAATATTTAGTCCGGGGTTTGGGATATATCAAAAATGTGTCCGATTTGGAAGAATCCGTTATCACCGTCAAAAACGGAGTGCCGGTACGGATCAAAGATATCGCTTTCGTCAATCTGGGCCCGGCTACCCGGCGCGGTGGATTGGACAAGGAAGGCATCGAAGCCGTTGGCGGAGTCGTGGTGGCGCGTTATGGTTCC
>BNYG01000244.1 GCA_026000155.1 Bacteroidia bacterium
TTCGTCTTTATCATACACGACCAGGCGATTGAATTTGGCAATATCTTTGTCGGATTTTTCACGGGTTGTACTGGCTTCACCGCCCTGGCCGGCCAGTTCTTCCGAATCATAGACCTCTTTTCCGGTGACGATTTTACCTTCTTCCCGCTGCTTCCGCAATTTTTGTTCCAGATTGTAAGCATACCAATAATCCGTGTCCGCCCCTTTGACGTCGTTTATTTTCCGTTTGATTTCCGAACGGAAATAATAGCCCGGCACAAAATTGGGATATTCATCGAGCACCTTATCCAAATCATCCACGGCATTCCGGTATTGGCGGGCTTCTTCATTGAGAATCGCCCGGTTGTAGATGGCCATAAAATTGTCCGGTTCCTGTTCGATGACCTCGTCAAAATCTTCCAGCGCCCCATACACATCGCCGACCTGCGAGCGAAGCAATCCCCGGTTGAAACGGGCAATGCCATTCTGTGCATCTATCCGGATAACGGTATCGTAATCAGCCATGGCTCCTCGCAAATCATTCAAATGGTAACGCACCAATCCCCGGTTGATATGATAGCCCGGTTGTTTGGTTTCCAAGTGGATAGCCTGATCAAAATCGCTTAAAGCCTTCGTATAATCTTCTTTTTGAAAATAGAGCATCGCCCGTTGCGCATAAGCCGGAGCATAGTATTTATCCAACTCCAAGGCTTTGTCATAATCGGTAAACGCCAGGACGGTATCTCCTTTTTCGCTGTAAACCGCCCCACGGGTTAAATAGGCTTCCATCAATCGCGGCTGGTATTTCACCAACATATCCAAGGTGGTCAGCGCCTCATCGTATTTTTTATCCTGGACAAAAGCAATGGATTTATTCAAAAGCATGCGTTTGTCTTCCGGACGGAATTCCAATCCTTTGTCATAATCTTCAATGGCGCCGACGTAATCGCCCAAACTTTGCCGGGCGGCGCCCCGGTATTGATAAGCATACACCAGAAAAGGATTCCGTTCGAGGCACAAAGTCAAGTCGTTTTCAGCCCCTTTGTAATCATCCAGACTCAGTTTAGCCAAAGCCCGGTAGAGGTAAGGTTCCTCCAGGTAGGGTTTGGATTTAATAACTTGATTAAAATACTGAATAGAAAGG
>BNYG01000245.1 GCA_026000155.1 Bacteroidia bacterium
CTTATATGTTTCTTCTGCTTGTGTTGTTGCTTTGATTTCCTCTAATTTTGTTTTTAGGGTTTCCATTATATTTTTATCATCGACTATTTTTTTCATGTTTTCGTCCATTAAATTAGAGTTGGATGTAGACCACTGAATAAATTTGTCAAAATTATCTTTTTGAAGAAGAAGCCATATAATTAAATGTGTCACTTTGATGTGTAATGCTTGTGTCCAGTTTTTGCTAAGATAATTATAACAGATAGCATATTTTCTCTCATCATTGCTCATTCCGTCTGTTCCCATAGGTGATTTAATCGGTGGTGCATTAAATTTATCAAAAGTGCTTTTAGATAACCATTTAGCTGTTTCAGTACATCCACTACCGGTTCTTCCTGTTAAGCCAATAACAGTAATCCCTTTCTCGGATTGAAAAATAGAAGGTGTAACTGGTTTATATGCAGGTTTTTCTGTTGAAACATCAGGTGTCTCATTTTCTTTTGTTGGATTGTTTGATATTTCATTCTCTGTTACAGGAATGTCAGATATTTCATTTTCATTTATTGAATTGTTTGGTGTTTTATTGTCTTGTGAATCAATATATTTTAACAATTCTTGATAATTGTCATTTTCTAAATCTGAGAATATAAATCCTCTTTCAGCAACTAAAAACTCAATAAATTTAGGCAAATTTTCTCGTATCTTTTTAGTTTCTTTTAAATCTGCCTCTATTAAACTAATCTTATCCAGCGATACATTAGGTTTCAATAATTTTTCTAATTCTTTGATTTCTTTCTCCCAATAATTAAAATATGTATACTTATCGCTTTTTTTGAAAATGTTTGCATTAGGTAAAAATATTTGTATTGTTTTTTTTCTATATTCTTTATCTTCCATTAATGAACCAACCTCATACAAACAATTATAAGATTTCAAATAAGAATCACTAATCACAGTGATTACAAAGTCATGTATTTTTATGCTTTCCATAAATTTTTTCACACCATCTTTGTGCTTAAGATTTCTTTCATCTATGGTTACTTTGAAACCTAACGCTGTCATATCTGCGTCAATTTTTTGTGCTGTCTCTTTGTCATCCCAACAATAAGATATAAAAATAGATTTATTCATGTTATTAAATAT
>BNYG01000246.1 GCA_026000155.1 Bacteroidia bacterium
AGCGGAAAGGTTAAATGGCAAAATCCAACGATTTGTTTCTTCCAACTATGGAATCAAGGATAAAGATTTTGCTTTGTATAGGTTGGCTAATTATTTTTCATAGCACCTGAAAAAAATAATTAACCATACATTTTTAGGTTTTTTATGAATTTGCCAGTTGCATTTACGAATGGAACTGGCGAAACGTTAAAATTTACGAAAATGGAGGTTAATTATTTTTTTCAGGTGCTAAATAATAATTTATAATCCTCTTTTGTCATGGCGGGCTTGACCCGCCATCCCATGATGTCCGTTAAACACTAATGATGCAAGGTATTGAATAATAGTGATTAACGATTATCGGGAGATTTCTCCCTACGGTCGACATGACGGTGCTACTTTGCCGTCATGTCGAGCGCAGCCGAGACATCTGCTGATAGTCGTTAATCACTGAAGCGCTTGAATGTTTACTTCAAAAAGAAATTAAAGTTAAAATTTCCAAAAAACAGGTTAAAAAATAGTTTTATTGAAAAAATTTGCGTACCTTTGCATCGTTAAAATTTAGTCCGAAAAATGCTGTCACTTCTTAAGTGACATTTTTTTTTGCCAAATTGTCATTAAAATGCTTATTTCCGCCTTTTTAAGTTTTTAAATATTTTAAGCGAAAAGGGTACAGCTTTGCTGAAACCAAGACATTCGTAATATAAAATATCAACAATATTGTCATCAGTTGATGACAATATTGTTATTTTCTTATTCTTTAAAAACCCTAATTATAACAAACCTATATCCTGTTTTACCTTTCTCTGGTGTATCCTCTTACTCTGAATTCAATATTTTAACAGCAAATCGGCAAAACTTTACTTTCACTTAAGAAGTGACTTGACATTTAAATTATTAAACATAAATAATATGTTATTTTTGATTTAACATATTATAACGCAAAAGAATACAGAAACTCGGATAAGGCGGGAGCGTTTCGTTTTTTTTACATATAAAATCATTTTCATTCTTTTTTTCTCAAAGAAATGGGATGATTTCCTGCCTTTTTCCGGTTTGATTCCATAATATATGTTAAAAATTAACAGCCCTTTGGGGCAATAATATATTAGTTTAAAAATAAGAAGATGAAGCAAAAGA
>BNYG01000247.1 GCA_026000155.1 Bacteroidia bacterium
CCTTTATCACATCCCCGTGACAAGCATTCGGTTTGCAAAAGCATCCCAATGTTTTACCTTTTAATAGATATATTTGTTCCTTAAATTCCGGATCGGTTTTCAATCTGTTATAAAAGTATTCCCGGTACCTCTCAATCGTTGCGCCTCTTGGTTCATTGTACCTTAACCTGAACGGATTACCAAAATATCCATCCTCACCTCTACCTGCTCTGCCGATATATACATCATACCGACTGTTTTTGATGTTCACTACATTTGTCATTGTTTTTATTTTTTAAGTTATTAATAAATTATACCGAATTGTTTAAGCCGGTATTTTCATGCTTGCGGGCAAAAAAGGTTTACGTGTTTAGCCGATGCAAGGTTTTTTGTGGAAAATACTACCCGACGTAAGGAGGGTGGAGATTTTCTACAAAACCCGAAGGGCCCCGACCTTGCTTCGGCGTTAAGAACACGTAAATACCTTTGCCTGCAAGCATGAGAATATCCGGCATGACAAATTGGATTATCTTTCGTTTCTGTTGTGGGAATAATTACCTTTGCGGGGAAAAGGTATGAAGTAAAATAAAGGGAAATAAAAAAATGTATTACGGCGATAAACGCAAAATAAACGCATAATTTACAATCACATGAACAGAATCAGCATTATTCGTTTGGGTGTAAGGGATATGGCGGAATGAAAAAAAGCGGCAAAATCAGACATAAGTTTACCGCTTTTTTAGTGAATTTGAAATTAATCACCTTAATTTTTTGCTCTTTGCTTACCGTAGCACTTTGTTCCGTCGGGTGAGAGGGTAAAATCAAAGGTTTCTTCGGCTGTCGTATTCATCATGGGCGGTACAATAGAATATTTGCAGCGGACGATTACAGCAAGTAACTCGTCCGGCTTACGGTTTTCATATTGTTCAATTTCAGTCGGATGGATAGTTTTCAACGAGTCAATCGCATGCTTACCCCTTTCAATACCTGTTGTGTAAAGTGCTATCATGGTCTTTGAGGAAAATCGGCTGTTTTTTTCTTTTTCCAATGATGTTTCTTGCCTTTTTACAGATTCTTCGAGGCTTTCAATTTTCTTATTCCTCTCAGCATCAAAGGCTTCTGTGATAGTTGCCATACTG
>BNYG01000248.1 GCA_026000155.1 Bacteroidia bacterium
TTTCCATTCTGGATTTCAGTGCCTCAATATCCTTATCCAGAACATAATCCATCCGGTTACCGTCTGATGCGTAGATAAACAGTTTAGCGACAGCATCATCGGGTATATCCTGCCTTATCTCGCCGTTTTTCTTTGCAATTCCTATAATTTCGACCCATGCATTCGTTTCCTGTGCCTGTATTTTAAGCAATTCTTCTTGCAGTTCGGGAAAATACCTTAATGCCTCAAACAGAAAAGAAAAGAAATTCACATTCAAATCAGGTTCCGTGTTTCTGTGTAATGTATTGAAGATATGCCGGAAATTGTCCAACGCATGCCGGATAAAATTATGCAAGGAATCTTTGGGGGAGTTTTCAAATGTCTGGCGTGTCAATTTAAACATATAATGTTCCGCCACTTCTTTAAAAAGTTGCTCCTTATTTTCAAAATAGTAATAGAACGTACCATTGGAAAGACCTGTCGCATGTATTATATCTTTCAATGTTACAGCTTTATAGCTTTTCCGCATAAAGAGCTGGAAAGCCATTTTCAATATATGTTCTTTATTATCCTTCATTAAATTATAGAGTAAATACTCCACAAAAGTACAACAAGTTTTTTATCCACCAAATTTTTCTGCGTTTTTTTTCAGATTGTCATACTAATAAATTTCAATTCGCTAAAATACATGTGTTTGCAAATTGTTTATTGTATTTGTTTAGTATCAAAATATTATTACTATCTTTGCAGCGAGTTATTTGAAACGATGCAAACCAACGCAGACGAAAGAACTTCGCTCGTTTCTATATCGTTACCCATTGTTCCTTTTCTTTCTCTTAAATATCTGTTGTTCAACGGATAAAAATTGAATCTTCTGTTGCTTCACAATCAAAGTAACTGTTGAAATACATTTTGCATTCGCATCTGTTGAATGTAATCGACAAGGAAACAGGATGAATGATTGAAATCATATCCCGTTCTAAATTCGGGATTACTGATTTTTTACCAAAAAGGGAAAAGCACAAATCCTGTACTTTGTTGTAAGTTTCACTTCTAAAATCGACCTTTTGTCTGACTCTAAAAAAATCTGATAAATATTTCATGATAATTCTATTTATTGTTTAATCAATCCAG
>BNYG01000249.1 GCA_026000155.1 Bacteroidia bacterium
GAACTTATTTATATGGATATTATGATCCGTCCAAATTAATTGAGAAAAAAAGCAATGGAGATCAATTGAATACTTGCTTCGATTTGGAGCTTGGTCGTTTACAAAATATTAACATTGACAATAATCTTCTTCTTGTCAAAGTTTCATTAAATAATAAATAAGCAAATGAAAAAGATAATAATCTTTATTGTGGCATTTATTGTTTTGATAATTATTTTTTTTGGAACAATATTGATAAAAAATCAATCCATCCAATTAAAAAAATATCATAATAATAATGCTGAATTAACACACAATATATCACTTTTAAAAGATAATATTATTGAAAGTTGGAGAATTGAACATTCAAAATTGAACAGTGATAATATTTTTGATGAAAATGGGGATAAATTTAATTTTGAACAAAGCAATTCGCGACTTCCGACATTAATTTTTCGATTTTCAAAAGTTGATTGCTCGGAATGTGTTGTCAAGCAAATTGATTTAATTAAGAAATTATTACAGAATGATAAGATACGCTATATGATGATTTGTGATTATTCCAACAAACGTAATTTGGGATTATTTAAACGGGTAAACAATATAACAAATACAGTCTATGATTGTAATGAATTAATAGAGGGCGAGGCTAAGACCCCTTTCTTCTGTATTTATAATAATGGACATATTTCAAATGTTTTTTTCCCTGATGATGATTTTTCTGAATTAACAGAAAAATATTTCAAGGAAATTTCCGAAAAATATTTTTAAGACAAAACGTTTTTTTTATATTCATTCGTTTTTTTCTTATACCTCGCTGTGAAATGTTCTGACTTCGTCCGGTTGAACACAAGTCTCCTGACTTGCAACAAAACGGAGTTTTGTATGTTAATAATAATGTTAAAATTATAGCAAGATATGGATAATTATTCAATTTACAAGGCAAGAGCCTTGAGTTTAGGACGGCGGAAGTTCCTGCTTCCGCCGAACGAGTGGTTTCGTTTGCAGTCAAAGGGATGGTAGAACAATAATTTTGCCGGATGAAAATCACATGCAAATCTATCCCTCGTTGGGCGTAGTGTAAAAATGATTATATAAATGATTATAATTAAAAAAGAAAGAAATT
>BNYG01000250.1 GCA_026000155.1 Bacteroidia bacterium
TTCTACCGCTAAGTTAAAAATGCCTCCCCACATAACAGAAGTACACAGTCCTACAAGCACAATAAACAATGCACTGACAGGCACTTGCGCTAAAGTAAAGAATCCCGGGGCGCTGGTGTCAAATGCAGGCATAGAGACCGTATGGCTGATAGGGGTAAACATAGCTATTAATAAGAATAAAATTCCTATTCCCGATGCGGTAAGAAGCATCGTTTTTGAACTTACTTTGCCGCCAATAGCGCCACCCACAAAACGACCGATAAGCATTAAAAACCAATAGGTAGCACCTACTGACCCGGCAATAGCAGCAGCTTTGGACGGGTCTAAACCGGCGCCTTTATCCGTAATGTCTGCCAAGAAAAAGATTAAAGTTCCCGGAACTCCTACTTCAACACCCACATAGATAAAAATACCAACAGCGCCTAAGATAAAATGACGGAAATTCCATGCGCTGTATTTGTCTTTTGCCTTGGCTGCGGATGCCGCATGCTTGTTGAGATGAGGCTCCGGTATAGCAACCAAACCCAAAACAACAAATGTAGCTGCAAAAATACCCATAGCAATGTACATCACCGGAAAGATGTCTGTGATGTTTGCTTTAGTGGCTTCACCTATCAAAACACCTACAAACATAGGAGTGATAGTGGCTGCCAATGAGTTAAAGGCGCCTCCTGTTTGAAGTAATTGATTGCCTTTGTCACCGCCTCCGCCTAAAGTGTTCAGCATCGGATTTACTACGGTGTTCAACATACAAACTGAAATACCGGATACGAAAGCTCCCAATAAATAAATGGAGAAGCTGATAGGTAAATTAAAGATCGTACCCGACAATGTTCCGGCATGTCCGGAAAGGAACTGAATCCCTACTCCTACGAAGCCGACAGCGATAGCTGTTAACGCGGTAAATTTGTAACCTTTTTTAGTTAATAAATTACCGGAAGCAATGCCGAAGAAAAGATAAGCAGCAAAGTTCATCAAGTTGCCAAGCATACCTGCTGAATTGCCTAAGCCAAATTGGCTCTTTAATACGATGCCCATAGGCGCCGCAAGATTGGTAACAAATGAGATCATCGCAAACAGGAAGATCATCATAACAATTGCT
>BNYG01000251.1 GCA_026000155.1 Bacteroidia bacterium
GTATATAGTTAAGTTTTAGTTCGGTCGTCTTTGCCGGATTCATTTCTTTTTATGGAAGCACTATTATTAATATTTAAATTTCAAAAAGAATGAAAAAAATGTTTTTATTAATGCTGATGCTCATGGTTTTGGGTGCAGCAAGTGTGAATGCACAAGTACGTATTGGTGGAACAATTGATCCTGACAAATCAGCTGTGTTGGATTTGAATAAAACAGATGCGGATACACCAGCCGGTAATTTAGGGTTATCTCTTCCGCGAGTGGATTTAACATCGGCCACTCAGCAATTAGTGAGTGGTACAAACCCAAAAGACGGTACTATGGTTTATAATACTAACGCTACTTTCGGAGAGGGTGTATATGTGTGGAGCAGCGGTGCGTGGGTCGCGGTGAAGGTACATTCGTCAGACCTCACAGGTGTCCCTGGCACTGTGAAACGAATTACTCATTATGTGCCGGGGGAGCTTTTCCCTGCCGCGGGCGCCAACCCGTCTTTCGACATTACCCTTCTTGAGCCTGTAAACGTGAACAAAAGCGCTATCGCGAATGCGTTTTGTTACCATCGAGATGGCAATAGTAAAACCCCTGTCATGCGCCTGTACGCGACAATCGTCCGGATCCAGTGGCCCGATCCCCAAACAACGAGGCTTGGTGGGAACTATTGCTTGTTTGATGTGATTGAATATTATTAAAGAAAGTAATTATTCAGTGCTTTCGTGAACTCTATCAAGCAATAGGCTGTGGGTGCTTATGCTCTGTGGTGTGATGGGTTGAGTATTTCATCTTTATCATAGGGTAAATTTCATTGATAAATGCCGCTAAAATAAAAAATCTTATTTTAGCGGCATTATTAAATTGTACAGACTCCGTTTTTCTACTTTATCCGCATTTGAAAAATAAATCGTATATTTGCATTAAAAGAGAAACAGATATGAATACATTCAGATTTGGGAATAAATGAACACCCCAGTTTACACCATAAGCACGAAAGCCATTGACTTGGTTGCTCGCATTGCCGAAAAGGTAGGCGAACTGAAAGGGTCGGGCGTGTACAGCCGCAATTTGCGTTTGCGGAAAATCAATCGCTTGCGTTCCAT
>BNYG01000252.1 GCA_026000155.1 Bacteroidia bacterium
AATTATACTTGTCTTTCAAGGCAAGAGTAGGCAATAAATCCATTGACCTTCCCGATTTGAAAATTGGTGACGGCGTATTGGCAACGGCTGCGCTCTTAAATGCCGGTTCCGAAACGCCGGCTATTGCTCCCGATAAATTCCAACGGATTATCAAAGAGGCTTACGATGCCAATATTTTGTTCCTGATCCAACAAGCCGAACTTCGTTCCAGCGAATTGAACAAAGGCGAAGTAACGGATTGGAAAGACATCGTAGAAAGCGCCAATGCAGCTGCCAATCAAAAAGTAGATGTAGAAATTTCTACGTATGCTTCTCCTGACGGCGGTTATGAATTGAACGAAAAATTAGCTGAAAAACGGGAAGCCAATACCGAACAATATTTGTCGAAAGAATTGAAAAAAGCGAACGTAAATGTTCCGGTCAATGCCCGTTATACGGCTCAGGACTGGGAAGGCTTCAAAGCCTTAGTTGAAAAATCCAATATCCAGGATAAAGCATTGATTCTCCGGGTACTTTCGATGTATCCCGATTCGGAACAACGGGAACGTGAAATCAAAAATATTTCGGCCGTTTATTCTAATTTGGCAAGCGAAATCCTTCCGCAATTGCGCCGTTCCCGCTTAACAGCCAATGTTGAAATTATCGGCAAATCGTATGACGAAATCGCTTCTTTGGCTCAATCCAATCCAAGGGCTTTGAATGTAGAAGAATTACTTTATGCCGCTTCTTTGGCTTCTACGGCACAAGCCAAAGAAGGTATTTATAAAAAAGTGACCGAACTTTTCCCTCGTGACGCCCGCGGTTTCAACGATTTAGGCGTAATCGAATATGCCAAAGGAAATATTTCGGGAGCGGAAACGCTTTTCAACAAAGCCAATCAATTGGCAGGAAGTCTTCCGGAAGCAAATTTGAATTTGGGTTGGGTGGCTTTGACCAAAGGCGACCAGGCAAAAGCAGAACAATATTTCGGAAATGCTGCCGGTGTACCTGAATTGAACAATGCCATGGGTTACCTGTCGGTTGTGAATGGAAATTATGCACAAGCAGCACAATCATTTGGAAAAACGGCAAGCAACAATGCGGCTATCGCTCAAATT
>BNYG01000253.1 GCA_026000155.1 Bacteroidia bacterium
TGTTGAACATCCACCGGAAAAGAAGTATTATCGCCTAATTCTTGTGCCGGTTCATATTCCAAAGCGCCCATAGCGCGGCTTCCGATAAAGGACAAATGATCGACCGGAGTTATTTGTTTGGTGGAAACGGTATGGGTGTGCATCCATGCTTTAAACAAGGAATTACCCCATTTATCCGGTAAGGAATCCGCAATTGCAGGAGGCAATCCCTGATAAAGTTTATCTTTTTCACCTGTCCACGGTATCCGTTTCAGGCTTCTGGGCGCTTTGATAGACATCGTCAAAGGAGCAATATCCAATGCCTGGTCGAAAAAAGCTGGATCGTATTCAAAAACAGCTACTTGATTTTTTTTATCCCAGGATAAATAACCCACGGTCATTCCCCACAATTTTACTTTTACGAGATTATTTTCCATGAATCGAAGATATAGGAGGCGTCATCAGAGAACCAGAAATACATAAATGAATCAGAAATGTTTGTTGTCCTTTTTCTTGTGTTAATGTCAAAAAGATAAATTCCGCTCGAAAGACTTATTTCTGAACCCAAAATATAGTTCGTATGAGGTACTTTTTTTATCATGCAGTTTTCATAAGTCTGTTCACCTGTTTCCAAGGCATTTGTAAGTAAATTCACCCAATATAAGTTGGTCCACTGTACTCCATTACCCACGGTATAACATACCCAATCGTTTGTACCCCATTCAAGATCAAAAATAACATGTCCAACATTGGTCGTTTTTGTTATTGAAAAGTTATCCATATCTATGGTGCTTATCATTCCCCCGTGACCAACAATTGCTTTGTGTCCATCTTCTGAAATACTAAAACAAGTAGGTGCTTTGCTTAACATTATTTCACGATCTATCGTTTTTCTTTTACTATCGTAAGCTATTAAGCGATTTGGTTGACTTACTGTAAGATACAATATATCCGTATTTTTATCCAGCCAAGCATCGGTTATTGTACCATCAATTGCCTTAATATTTTCCGAATTATTTCCAGTACGGCATTTGACTGTAATCAAATAGACAGGATTATTTTTATCATTGGTTTTTAGCGTAATTACTGCCGAATTTTCACCGACAGGTAATTTG
>BNYG01000254.1 GCA_026000155.1 Bacteroidia bacterium
TGATACTCTGCAAAATAGTTAGCACTTATAATTTAATACATGACAGTCTCGGAACTTACAAATAGAATAGTCAGAAATACCACCCTGTTGCTTGTTGCTTTTGCTGAAATATCTTTTGTTTATGCGGATGATGTAGAACGTAAAATAGAAAATGGATTGGTTTTCAATTCTTTTATGGTTGAAAAGGATTACAGGACTGGACTTAACTTGACGCCTGATAAGCCGTTTTCGCTTTCGGATGGCTTTACTTTGACGTTTGATTTGAAAATCAGGCAGGAGGTAGATGTTTTTGGGTATATATTGAGGATTATAGGAAATGGGACGACAAATATCGACTTGATTTCGAATTTCACCTATAACAATATGGTGCTTGTGATGGGAGATAAGACTTTGCTTGATTTCAAGACAAAAGAATTGGATGTAAACCCTATCGGAACATGGATAAAAGCGGAATTAAAAGTTGATGCGGATAATAACAAACTTGAATTTGCAGTCAACGGACTTCGCAAATCGGCGGATTATAACGTGGACGATTTGAACAAATTCAATATCTATTTCGGCGTAAATAACACTATTGATTTTGCAGTAACAGATGTTGCTCCACTGGTTGTAAAGAATGTAAAGATTTTCGATAGCAAGAATCGTCTCTTTCGATATTGGAAATTGGATAAGCATGGCGAAGGTGTTGTTTTTGACGAGTGTAAAAATGCAAAAGCAACCGTAACCAACGGAATATGGGAAATCAACAACCATGCCGAATGGAAAAAACGGACTACCATAACTATTTCCGGTTACACTCCTCAAATTGCTTTCGATAGGTTACAGAAAAGAATTTTTGTTGTAAAAAAAAATATTGTTTCAATATATGATGCGAACAAAAATAGTATTGATACGTTGATAGCCAAACAAGGAATGCCTTTTTATTTGAGAATAAACCAGCTATTATACGATCAGGTGAATGACCGGTTAGTGATGTATGATTTTACAAGAAACAAATTGGCGCGTTTTGATTTTAAAACGCAAATATGGACGAATGAACAAGATACGTTTTCTTTGCCTCATTTCATGCACCACAGTAAGTATTACGACGAG
>BNYG01000255.1 GCA_026000155.1 Bacteroidia bacterium
AACGGTCTGTAGCCGAATTTAATAGTTGATAACCCAAATCGGCATCGACATCCAATAACGTGCTTACTCCTGCATTCAGGTAACCTTTCTTATTACTGGTAGCAAAATCAGGAAAATAATTAATCGCCCCAAAGGGTTGAAAATAGGGAGGAATAGCGCAATCCAAGGTGTAATTGGAAAATTCCACTTGGGTGCGGGGCGCTTCCGGCGCTTTGATTTCCGGCAGCTGATTGAGTTTATTCGCATCCCGGAGGTTGGGATTGTATTCCTTTTCCAAGGTCAGTTCGCGTTGTAAATCCGGATTTTTTTCCTGCGCTTGTACGGACAAAGCTGTTGCCAGTAAAACAATCGCCACTGTCATTGCGGGCTTGACCCGCAATCTCCTGCTAATCGTTAAACACTTATTAACGGACATCATGGGATTGCGGGTCAAGCCCGCAATGACAGAATTTAAATATATTTTCATTACTTCAAATTTTTTAATCGTTCTTTAATAATAGGGTAAATATCATCATTCGTATTTTTATAATTTGTCTGCAAGCTTTCCAAATATTGGCGCGCTTGCAAGGGATCGTTTTCCGCGGCATAAATATCGGACAACAAAATAAAACTCTTGGCCAACCAATAGGCATGAGGTGTTCCCTGCTGGATATAATCCTGAATGACAATCTTGGCTTCCGTAGCCTTGCCCGTATCGAAATAGTATTGAGACAATAAATACTTGGCTTCCGCCCCTTGAGCCGTTCGTGTATCGCTTGCCAAAGCTTCCAAATCCGGTTCGGCTTGCTTCTTTTCGCCCAAGTTCAGATAGGCTTTGGCGCGGTAATACTTGGCTTCGATGACCGTTTCGGGATTCAACGTTTTATCATCCAACAAGACATTGGCCGAATGGAGGATGGCCTGATGGTCATTCAGATGCGTTGCCGACCGGATCACTCCCAAAGCGCCGATCGTGCGGTTGGTTTTGCTGGCGGCTATATTTTGCAATTGTTCGTACGATTTCAAAGCGGCTTCATATTGCTTGTCATTGTATTGCATTTCCGCTTTCCGTCCGATGGCTTCTTCCGAATATTGGATGCTTTCGGTTTCC
>BNYG01000256.1 GCA_026000155.1 Bacteroidia bacterium
TGGTTTTAAATTATATTTGGATTGCTTTTTTTGTTATTGCTTTTGTAATCGGTATCTGTAAGATGCTTTTTACAGGCGATTTAGGCATTTTCACCGAAATGATGAATGCTACTTTTGCTGCTGCAAAAAACGGTTTTGAAATATCGTTGGGTTTGACGGGTGTTTTGTCTTTATGGCTGGGTTTTATGAAAATAGGGGAGCGGGGAGGAGTCGTTAATTTTCTTGCCAGGGCCGGTTCGCCGGTATTTTCCCGTTTGTTTCCGGACATTCCGAAAGGACATCCGGCTATCGGTTCGCTTTTTATGAATATTGCTGCCAACATGTTGAATTTGGATAATGCCGCGACTCCCATGGGTTTGAAAGCCATGCAACAATTGCAGGAATTGAATCCGAAAAAAGATACGGCAAGCAATCCGATGATTATGTTTATCGTACTGAATGCTTCCGGTTTGACCTTGATTCCGGTAACGATTATGGTGTACCGTGCGCAGATGGGCGCCGCCAATCCGGCCGATATTTTTGTTCCTTTGATGATTGCTACTACCATTGCCACATTGGCCGGTGTTTTCTATGTTTGTATCAGGCAGAAAATCAATTTATTAGATAAAGTATTATTGGGATTTTTCGGCGGAATTATTGCGTTGATTGCCTTGGTCGTTTTATGTGTAAAATCGTTCCCGCAAGAACAAGTTTCCGTTTATTCTTCTTTAATAGCTAATTGTTTGTTATTCAGTATTATAATTGCTTTTATAATGGCAGGAATCCGTAAAAAAATCAATGTATATGACGCTTTTATTGAAGGAGCCAAAGACGGATTTAAAACGGCGGTGATGATTATTCCTTATTTAATAGCGATGTTGGTAGGCATTGCCTTGTTTCGGACTTCGGGAGCCATGACATTTATTACGGACGGATTGGCTTTTATAGTATCAAGTTGTGGATTACCAACCGGTTGGGTAGATGCTTTCCCAACAGCGATTATGAAACCATTGAGTGGAAGCGGCGCACGAGGGATGATGCTGGATGCCATGCAGACCTACGGAGCCGATTCCTTTACCGGTCGTTTGGCGAGTATTTTCCAAGGTT
>BNYG01000257.1 GCA_026000155.1 Bacteroidia bacterium
CGGCGCATCGTTTCTATCAAGACCGACAAATGCAGTACTCCGCGACCATAAACAATCCATGCATCCGCCGTATCGGAAGGCATCACCCGGAGCGCTAAGTTTTTATCCAATTCACGCATCAACCGTTCATAAATATGGCGGGAAGTAACGTATTTTCCGTCTTTTCCGAAGAAAGGCGAATCGTTGATAGTAAACAACATCGACATCGTCGGTTCGTCGATAGCGATGGGAGCCAAGGGTTCCGGATTTTCCAGATCCGTAATCGTATCCCCGATTTCAAAACCTTCGATACCGATAATGGCGCAAATATCTCCCGATTGAACCGAAGGAACTTTGGTTCGTCCCAGGCCCTCAAAAACATCCAATTCTTTAATCCGGGATTTTACGATGGAACCGTCCCTTTTGCACAGAGCCACATCCATGCCTTCCCGCAATTCCCCCCGGTGGACACGCCCTACAGCGATACGTCCCACATAATTGGAGTAATCTAACGAAGTAATTTGTATCTGCGGCTTTCCTTCCAATACTTTCGGTTCCGGAATATGCTCAATAATGGCATCCAGCACCGGAAAAATATTGTCTGAAGGCGTTTTCCAATCATCCGACATCCAACCTTGTTTGGCTGAACCGTAAATGGTAGCAAAATCCAATTGGTCTTCTGTGGCATCCAGGGAGAACATCAAATCGAAGACCATTTCCTGCACTTCTTCGGGACGGCAATTGGGTTTGTCCACCTTATTAATAACGACTACCGGTTTCAATCCCAAGGCAATCGCCTTTTGGAGCACAAACCGCGTTTGGGGCATCGGCCCTTCAAAAGCATCCACTAAAAGCAGTACCCCGTCGGCCATATTCAATACCCGTTCCACTTCACCGCCAAAGTCGGCGTGTCCCGGCGTGTCGATAATATTGATTTTGTAATCCTTGTAATTGATGGATACGTTTTTCGCCAGAATGGTAATCCCGCGTTCGCGTTCCAGGTCATTGCTGTCAAGGAATTGATCTAATTCGGTTTTATCGTCGCGGAAAAGTTTTCCGGCCAGCAACATCTTATCTACTAACGTTGTTTTTCCATGATCG
>BNYG01000258.1 GCA_026000155.1 Bacteroidia bacterium
TTTCCATACAATACAAACGCAGAAATTTTACAATTGGAAGCTACAGATTATACTTTGGTTAAAACATATAATTACGATGAGTATTATAAAGCAACCAATGGTACCGAATATCCGGTGCAAGCGCGTTATGTTTTTACCAATAGTGCAGGAACAGAACTAATGGTTGTAAAAGGAGTATTTCGTGACTACACACCTGGTAACGCATGGTCAATCGAACATATTCCATTAACAAAATAAACCGATGGCAGGCACCAAATCATTAGCAAAAGACAGTGTAGTATATGGCGGAAGTACCATATTGGTGAAGATGATCAGCTGGTTGCTGACCACGCTGTTTACTTATACGCTGGTTCAGAGCGATTTTGGCATGATGACCAATCTCTACGCTTATGTAGCGCTGATTATTGTCATCCTTACCTTTGGTATGGAAACCGGATTTTTCCGCTTTGTCAACCAAACGGAGAAATACCAGCCGACAACGGTCTATTCCACTATATTGATTGCAGTAGGAAGTATGGTTCTTTTGTTCTTGTTTGTTTTTCTGACTTTTCTTCCGTTCCTTCGTCCTTACCTCTGGCAAGAAGAAATACCCGATCTTTATATTCGTTTGGTGATTATCATCCTGAGTCTGGATGCATTCAGCGCCATTCCGTTTGCTTATTTGCGGTATAAGAAAATATTAATTGCGATGATTACCACAAATCCGACAACCGAAAAAAGGGTGCCCCAATAGGTTTTATCCACCAATTTATACCAAATCGAAAGATTGAAATAAACGGCAAAAAACAATTCGCCTGTCAACACAATGGGAACGATATGCAAGGCGCCGAAATAGTCGGGACTGATGAAATATTTGATGATATCCAAATAAAACATGACTCCCAGGAAAACCAATAAACCCAGGATAATGAAGTATTTCATGATGTCGGCGTAGGATTGTTTGGCATCTTTGTCTTTGCTTTTCTCAAAAACAAAGGGTTCGTAAGCGTAACGGAAGGCTTGTGTAAACATCATCATAATCATGGCAATCTTGAAACAAGCGCTGTAAATGCCTAATTCGCTCGCCCAGTTAGAA
>BNYG01000259.1 GCA_026000155.1 Bacteroidia bacterium
TGAAGGATATTCGCATGCGGAAATCGCAAAAATGCTGAATATACAAGAAGCTTCTTCCCGGTCGCAGTTTTCGCGCGCCAGGCAGTTGTTGCAAACCAAAATTCAAAACCTGTATAAATAGAAAATGGAAACAATGAATAAAAATAGAGATAGGGATAACGATAATTTCAATGAAATTATCAAGAACAAATTGCAGAATTATTCGTTACCGATAGAGGATAGTTCTTGGAAGGAGATTGAAAAACGATTGGAAAATGCAAAGCCGGAGAAAAAAATTGCCCTTTGGCCTTGGATTGCCGGTATTTCAGTAGCAGCATCCATTGCAATCATTTGTTTAATACCGTTTAATAAAAAAAGAATATATCATGACACAACAACACAATTACCCCACCATGAGGAGACAATTACAGAGAGTGTATCTACGGAAGAAATTGTATCACTTAGTCATCTTCCAAGTGTCCAGAATCAACCGGTACCTGTCCGGGAAAACAGCCAAGCAGGGACTCCGGAACAGCTTACTCTTCCCGAGCCTGATGTAATTGCGCAGGAACCGGAAAAAGACTTGCCCATCATCGCCGAAAATTCCAAACCGGAAAAGAAAAATCCAGAAAAATTGAAGGAACTTGCTGATTATTGGCAAGAGGAAGAAAAGTCCGTAAACCTCAGAAAGAAAAAAACAAAAAGTTTGGGACTTCATATCGGTTCCGGAGGAGGTTTTTATGCTTCCAATGACCTTCAATCTATCCCCAATAATTTCAACACAGGTTTTAAAGGGAGTAGAATGGCGCTAAATGCACCCGCGCCCCTGCGAAGCGAAATACTAAATCCCGACGATTTTACCCAAATTATTCACCGCCCGCCGGTATCTTTCGGATTAAGTATCCGGAAAGAGTTGACCGATTATTTATTCGTTGAAAGCGGACTAAACTATACCTATTTGTATTCCGAATTTGAAAATAAAATGCCCCGGCAAGATGCCAAATTAGAACTTCACTATATGGGCATACCCGTCAATGTAGTGGCTTATCTTTATCCGAACAAATACGGAAAATGGAATATCTACGCTTCTGCCG
>BNYG01000260.1 GCA_026000155.1 Bacteroidia bacterium
TCACCGCTTTTGTGGCGTCTTTACCGTACCCAACAATTGGGAACGCGCAATGGCAAAGGCTTTTATATTTATGAGAATGGTAAAATTGTCAAACCTAATCCGTTTTTTCAATGAAAATATTAGTATTAAACTGTGGTAGCTCGTCCATCAAATACAAATTGTTGGACATGGAAGCGGAATCAACACTGGCACAAGGCGGTGTGGAAAAAATAGGTTTGAAAGGTTCTTTCCTGAAACTGACTTTGCCGGATGGCGAAAAAGTGATTCTGGAAGGTGAAATATTGGAACATCGAACCGGAATAGAATACATATTGGGTGTCATCACGAGTGAAAAATACGGATGCATCCAATCCTTGTCCGAAATTGACGCAGTCGGTCACCGGGTGGTGCATGGAGGAGAAAAATTCAATTCCAGCGTTTTGATCAACGATGAAGTGATACAAAAAATCATAGAATGTATTGATCTGGCTCCCTTGCATAATCCGCCTAATTTAAATGGCATTTATGCTATCCGCGAATTGATGCCGGACGTTCCGCAAGTGGGTGTTTTCGATACGGCTTTTCATCAGACTATGCCGGCTTATGCCTACATGTATGGCTTGCCTTATTCGCTTTACGAAAAATACGCCATTCGCCGTTACGGATTTCACGGAACCAGCCATCGCTATGTGTCCAAGAGGGTCTGCGAATTTTTGAATATTCCGTATGAAGCGCAACGGATTATTACCTGCCATATCGGTAACGGCGCTTCCATCTCCGCAATAAAAAACGGCGTTTCCGTAGATACTTCCATGGGAATGACTCCGGTAGAAGGCTTGCTGATGGGTACGCGTAGCGGTGATGTCGATGCCGGTGTTTTGACGTATATCATGGAAAAAGAAAATGTCGGTTCGCAGGCTATTTCCACCATTGTCAATAAATACAGCGGCGTTTTGGGCGTTTCGGGCGTTTCGTCCGATATGCGCGAAATTGATGCCGCCATTCAGGAAGGAAACGAACGGGCAGCATTGGCATTGAAAATGTACGAGTACCGGATTAAGAAATACATCGGTTCGTATGCGGCTGCCTTGG
>BNYG01000261.1 GCA_026000155.1 Bacteroidia bacterium
CTATTTTTTGGTCATTACAAAAAAATACGCTTGCGAAAAGTTAAAATTTAAAAAAATGAAAATGAAAAAAATGATTTTTTTGATGCTGACACTTTTCTTTTTGGGTGCAGCAAGTATGAATGCGCAGTTAACCATTGGCAGCACAGGTGAGCCGCATCCCGCTGCCGTATTGGATTTGAAATCGACTACACAAGGCATGATATTGCCCAATGTGACGCTTTCCAACAATGTTACCGACTTCAACTTGTCGGGTGATAAGGCGACAGCCAAGGGTTTGGTCGTTTATAACACCGGTGATACGCCGGGAATTTATATATGGGACGGCGCAAGCTGGAACCGGTTGAATTCCTGTACTTTGCCGTCGGCTCCTTCTTCCTTTATATTCAATCCGTTGATTACGAATCCGGTTGCTCCGCATGCGTTGATTACAATTTCCGTTTCTGCCGTATTTGGCGCTACGTCTTATGACTGGACACTTCCGGATAGTTTGTCAATCGAAGGCATAGCCGACGGGAGTAGTATCCGGGTAAGGGTACTGAAAACAATTGCGGGAACGATCGATGCTTCCGGTATTTCGGTTGCTGCGGTGAACGCTTGCGGAACAGGTCCGAGTATAAACGCTACCGGAACCATTACTGTAGAAGCGATAGCTCCAGTACAACCCACTTTCAGTATTTCCCGTACGAGCATTAATTCTAACGGAACGGTTACATTAACTTGTCAGGATGTGGGTGCAGATAGAATTGTACGGAGGCACCGGTAATTATTTCGGTTGGCTCTACGTTCGGTTACACCCGCCTTGTAGGAGGTGTACGATATGAGACCTTAACACTTAATACTAAAGGGAACACGATTGTTGACGTAAAACTTCCTGCAGGCTTAAGTTTAATAGAGGCAACTAATAACAGAATTAGCTTTTCGTTGGATAAACCGGGAGTTTATAGCGGTAAGGATGTAAAAATCACAGTTACAAATGATTGTGGTGGTGGTAAAAACTTAAAATAGCTATCATTCTTATTATAGTTCTTAGTTTTTTATTTTGTAAACCATGGATTGGTGCGGTACGGGTT
>BNYG01000262.1 GCA_026000155.1 Bacteroidia bacterium
TTTGGCTTCACCAATATCAATAATGACTGCCATACCGGTATTATCCAAAGCCAAAGCCTGCAATTGTGCTTCCCGCAATTCCGCCCACGACGACTTCACCGGTTGAGGCTGTTCGTCCAGATAGTTGGCTAATTGCACAAAATAGAAGGCAAAATCGTTGTCAAAAGTCTTGCGCCAATCCCGAATCATCAAGGGGAAAAGAGTTTTGTACTGTTCGGCACGCCCTACATTGGATTCGCCCTGATACCAAATGGCTCCCTGAATAGCGTATGGAGCTATCGGATGAATCATCGCATTGTACAGCACCGTCGGACGATTGGGATTACCGTTTACCGCCACCGGCGCAGGACCTATTTTACTGGCATCAACGGAAACTTTGTATTTCCAATCATTTGCTAATACGATGGTTTCTTGCGGATTAGCAGCAAGCGACAAATACATTTGCTGAGGATCGCCAAAGAAACCGCCACCTCCTCCGGTGTCTGTTACACGAACGGTTATAATAGCCTTTCCTGCTTTGACTTGTTTGGCCGGGATTTTGTAATTGCGATCTACATTGTAGCCGTTAGTTGCGCCAATTTGTACTCCATTGAAATAAGTTATATCGTTGTCGTCAATCGGGGTTAAGTTTAATTGCAATTCTTTGCCTTCCCAAGCTGCAGGAATTTCTACTGTTTTCCGAAAATAAACAATGCCATCGAAATTGGGCAATCCTTTGCCTTCCCAATCGCCGGGAAGCGTCATTGTTTGCCAATCAGTATCATCTATATTATTGCTTTCCCACTTATCTTTGAGACCTGAATCAGCCTTCAGTATGGCATCATTCCATGCTTTGAATTTTTGTTCAAACTCTTTTTGTGCTAATTCTTCCGAAAGCGGTTGCATCTTTTCAACCTCTTCCTTAAAATCGGGCATCAATTCTAACGATTCACCGCTCGTCCATGCTTCCGCAATAGTGCCGCCCCAAGAGGTATTTATCAATCCGACAGGCACATTCAGGTTTTGCCACAAGTTGCGACCGAAGAAATACGCTACGGAAGAAAATTCCGCAACCGTAGCCGGTGAA
>BNYG01000263.1 GCA_026000155.1 Bacteroidia bacterium
GAGGAAGCGATGCAATTGGTTCGTATTTCCCATTTGTCCGGTCGTGAGGTACAAACTTTGAGCGACGGCGAACGGCAAAAAGTCATGATTGCCAAAGCGCTTGCCCAACAAACGCCGGTCATTTTTTTGGATGAACCCACTGCTTTCCTGGATTTTCCAAGTAAAGTGGAAATCTTGCAAACCCTTCACCGGTTGAGCCGGGAAACCAATAAAACCATTTTTCTTTCGACTCATGATTTGGAACTGGCTTTGCAAATTGCCGATAAAATCTGGTTGATGGATAAAGAGAAAGGCCTGACCACCGGCAGCCGGGAAGAATTAGCTCAAACCGGCAGTTTTGAAAACTTCTTTCAGTCTTCAGGCGTTATGTTTGATTATGAGACCTATCATTTCAGGATAAACAAACACATTCAATAACATGCAAAACATTATTATACGACGTGCAAAGAAAAAGGATTGTCCCTGCCTATTGGATTTAGTGAAAGAATTGGCGAAGTATGAAAAGGCTTCCAAGGAAGTAACGATTACTTTGGATGAATTCACCGAAGGCGGCTTTGGGGAAAATCCGGTTTGGTGGGCTTTTGTTGCGGAAGTAAAAGGCGTGGTGCAGGGTATGGCTTTGTATTATATCCGTTTTTCTACCTGGAAAGGAAAAAGGATGTATTTGGAAGACATTTACGTATCCGAAGCCATGCGAGGAAATGGAATAGGTAAATTGCTATTCGACCAGTTGATTATCGAAGCCAAAGAAAAAGAATTCAAGGGAATGGTTTGGCAGGTGCTGGAATGGAACGAACCGGGAATCAATTTTTACAAGAAATACCATACGCAATTTGATTCGGGATGGATTAATTGCAGCATGGAAGTCAGAAGATGATTCATTATTTCAATCCGGGACACGAAACGGCCGTTCTCAATGCTTCCAAATACTATCAACCGGCTGCCAACCAGGTAAAAATGCAACAGGAGCTGGCTTTTCTCCCGGCTTGGTATGCCGAACCAAATGATTTTGTGCTGATAGAAAACGAATTACCCGGAATATTCCAAAAAGAAATTAAAACTT
>BNYG01000264.1 GCA_026000155.1 Bacteroidia bacterium
CCTTTGGCTGCATTTTCTTCGGAATATATTCCGGTGACTACTAATAATACGGCTCTTTTATTAAAGGTAAACGATAAGAACCGCTTGGAACAAACTTTCTACGGAGCAAAACCTGCACAGACAGATGAGTTGAAGCAGGTGGACTTGGTCAATTTCTCCGCTTATTCTACTTTTGGTACGAATCACGTTTTTGAATCGGCTTTGCGGGCTATTCAAGCCGATGGCAACACGAGTACCGAATTGAAATACGTGTCCACGAAGACCGACAAGCCGAATATAGACATCACGCACACGGTTATTTCTCTGAAAGATGATTTCTACGATTTGTTTGTGGATATACATTATAATGCCTATCAAAAAGACGACATTTTGGAACAATGGGTGGAAATTCGCAACGGTCAGAAAAAACCGGTAAAATTAACCGAATTTGCCTCTTCCGATTTGTCGTTCAATGCCCGTCAATATTATGTAAGCAATTTCCATGGCGATTGGGCAAATGAAATGAATATCTCCGAACAATTACTTACCGCAGGCAGTAAAGTGATAGATTCCAAATTAGGCGTGCGTGCGCATCAGTTTACGCATCCGTCCTTTATCTTGTCCTTAAATGCTCCTGCTCAAGAAAATGCAGGTGAAGTAATCGGTGGCACATTGGCTTGGCCCGGCAATTTTAAATTCAATTTTGAAGTAGATAACTCCAATAATTTACGAGTGCTTTCGGGTGCAAATCCGTATGCTTCGGAATACACCTTGGAAAAAGGAGAAATATTCAAAACTCCCGAATTATTGTTTACCTATAGCAATGAAGGAACAGGAAAAATGACCCGCAACTTCCACCGTTGGGCACGCAAATACGGCATCAAGAACGGCAATAAAGAACGCAGTGTTCTATTGAACAACTGGGAAGCGACCTATTTCGATTTCGACGAACCTAAATTGACTCGTATCATTGACGATGCCGCCAAAATGGGCTTCGAACTCTTCTTATTGGATGATGGCTGGTTTGGAAAAAAATATCCTCGTAACAACGACAATGCCGGTTTGGGCGATTGGCAAACCAA
>BNYG01000265.1 GCA_026000155.1 Bacteroidia bacterium
AATCGTCCGATACGGCAGAAGAAAAAGAAAGGCAAAAAAACGCCTGGATTATTTCCCAGCAAGGTCATGCGGTCTATAACGGTTTAAATGTCGTGGCCGTTAATCGCGTGGGGCACGAAACCGATCCTTCGGGACAAACCCGGGGAATTCAATTTTGGGGAAACAGTTTTGTCTCCGGTCCGCAAGGGGAAATCATTGCCCAGGCTTCCGACAGGCTGGAAGAAAACCGGGTGGTGGAAGTGAGTTTGGAACGCTCGGAAGAAGTGCGCCGCTGGTGGCCTTTCCTCCGGGACCGCCGGATAGATGCGTACGACGATTTGACCAAGCGCTTTATTGACGAGTAGTCCGGTCGTTGAAAACATGTTTATAGTTTTAAACGCGTATCTCCGTTTGCCGCTTTTTATTTTCTTACCTTTGCCTTTCTTATAAAATTACTATTGTTAATGGCAAAGCAAGACAAACCCGCCGGACAAAATTCCCGGCCCAAAAAAACTACGCCGACTACGGAAGAAACCGGTCGTATCCAACCACAAGCTCGTGAACTGGAAGAAGCAATCTTGGGAGCGCTCATGCTCGAAAAAGATGCCTATTCCATTATCAGCGATATGCTGACTCCGCAAAGTTTTTACGACAAAACCCACGAATTGATATTTACCGCTATCCAAAGTCTGGCCATGAAGCAGGAACCGATTGACATGCTTACCGTGGTGGAACAACTGCGCCGGTCGGGCGATTTGGAAACGGTGGGAGGCATTCCTTACATTGCCCAGCTATCGCAAAAAGTGGTTTCCAGCGCCCACCTGGAATATCATACCCGTATTGTCGCTCAAAAATATTTGGCGCGCGAATTGATTTCTTTTTCGTCCACTGTCGCTTCCAAAGCGTTTGACGAAACCAACGATGTGGACGATTTGATGCAGGAAGCGGAAGGCCAATTGTTTGAAATCTCGCAGCGGAACGTAAAGAAAGATTTTACAGCTATCAATCCGATTATCCGGGAGGCCATTGACTTGATGACCGAAGCGGCCAAACGTACCGACGGTTTAAGCGGTTTAGCCT
>BNYG01000266.1 GCA_026000155.1 Bacteroidia bacterium
AAATTACCGTTCAGCGTTCCTTGCGGAATGGTAAACTCACCGTTAAACGAACCGAAATCGTTCGTTTTCACTTTTTGATTGGACACTTCCTTGCCGTTGGCATCCCGGAACGTGAGCGTATAGATTTTATTCGGAACCACTTGTTGCATATCTTTTCCGGTTTCATAAGCAATTCCCTTAAAATAAACGATTTGTCCGGGGCGGTAAATGCTCCGGTCGGTAAAAAGGCTTAATTGGATGGTATTTTTATTAGCATCCCGATAGGAAGAAATCCACGGCATGGAAGACATAAGCAATGCCGTATCGTCTCCCTTAGAGACATTATAAAAGACAAAATCTTTATCATTGCCACCCACAGCCAAGCCTTGTTTGTCGGTTATAATTGATTTATTTTCAGTCAATACCAAAGCATTGTTTTTCCGGGTATAAAAATTGACTTGCGCATTTTCAATCGGTTTTCCGGTCATCCGGTCAACGACCAAAAACTCCCGCTGATTATCTATAGCCCGCGAAATACTTGCCAAACGGCTGACCGAAAATTGCCGGTTTGCCACTTGATCTTTTACTTCGCCGGCATGCACCACATATTCATAATTGCCCAATCCGTTGACCGGAATCCGGATAACGGTATCCGAATTCAGATACGGAAATTTATTGATGAGGTTAATTTCGCGTTTTCCAATCAACGTACCTGATTTTTTATATTGCCCCTCTCTTAACCACTCATTGACATACACCGAAACCGGCGCTTTGATTTGATAGATTTCAATGCTTACTTTCTTAATATTTTTGTAATTAATATTGAGTGTTAATTCTTTTCCCGGATAAACGACATTGTCGGCAATAACGGATAGATAGCTTTGGGTTATTTCGTTTAATTGGTTTTGCAACAATCCGATACGTTCATACAGCGGATATTTTGCAATTCCTTTCATGCAAATGTCATACACCTGTTTGGGGATTCCGTTGTCCTTATAAAACGAAGCTTGCTCGTCCAAAATTTCCACACAGAAATCGTAGCGGGCATAAAGCTTTTCCAATTCCAACT
>BNYG01000267.1 GCA_026000155.1 Bacteroidia bacterium
ATGTAGTGATATACAGTATCTGTGAATTTGTGAGTTATGCTGATTGTATTGTTATTATTGTACAAATAATTATATCCTCCATAATTAACATCGCTTTCCAATACAGGCAAAGCAACAGAGTTTAATTCGAAATTCTTGTCGGTTACGAATAGCGTATAATATTGCAAAATATCCAAATGCTCATTTCCTTGTTTGTCAAGCGCTTTGAAAACATATCCGTTGGGAATAACCGTGAAATTGTAGAAACCAAAAGGCAATCTCATTTGTCGAATGAATTGTCCGGCTGGTGTAAAAAACAGAAGGAAAGAATGTTGATATGCAATTAATTCATTGTTTTCCGAATCAAAAGCTATATCGTATAATCGAATAAGCTCACCGGGTCCCTGTCCGTTAGATATTCTCCTGACAAATTTTCCTTCAATATCGAAAATAATGATTCCACGACCTTTAAATCCATCCATGATATAAATATTGGAATCTGTAACAAGCACTTTATATATATCATCAACCAGACTTTCATCGGTGGTTTCAAGCGGTATAATTTTGACATTTTTTATTAACGCGCCAAAATCAAAATGTTGCTGTTTAAGAAACGGATTCAAATCAATCGTTTCTATATTATCCGTTATTACATTTAGTAGAGTTGTTGAATCAAGATGCAATGAGGCTATCTGTTCTTCACTATAACGTGACGTTTTATTCTGTTGATTTGTGCAACCTATAACAGAGGTCATCAAAACGATAAAAATAATATATTTTCGCATACTTTTTATTTTGTAAAAAATTATTCCCATCCGCCCCGTTTGGCGTAGCGTCCACGCTACGTCATTGCTAAAAGCCGGCCTCCGGCTGGCATTCCTTCCCAAATACTCACAATCATCATATATCCTCATAACCAATCCAAAATACATGTCTATAATATTCATTACATATCCAACTCGTTAGTTTGCAAGGCTGGAGCCTTGCTTTTAACACGACGCAGGCTGGAGCCTGCGCCGAACAACTACTTCATTATTTGCACGTTACGTCTATTAGGAGCTTGC
>BNYG01000268.1 GCA_026000155.1 Bacteroidia bacterium
CTTTAGTGGTATTTAACTCGTGTAAACCCAGTGATGCGGAATTGCAAAAATTGGTAACTACCAGTTTGAGCGCTTTGCCTGCATCTATCTCTTCTGCAGTGAATAAAGGCGAAGTGACCCTTTCGGGTGTGGTGGAATCGGAGGAAGCGAAAGCGGAAGCTGAAAAATTGGTGAGCACTGTTAAGGGTATCAAAACGGTGGTGAACAATATCGAAGTGAAACAACCGGAACCGGAACCTGTTATTAATCCGGATGCTGTGATCCAAAATACCATTTCTACCGCTCTTGCCGGTGTTAGTGATGTATTTAAAAATGTGGTTGTGGGCGTTCAAAACGGCGAAGTGACGTTGACAGGCGCTGTTAAAAAAGATCATTTGCAACACTTGCTACAAATTGTGAATGAAGCTTATCCCGGAAAGGTTAACAATTTATTGACGATCGAAAAATGAGCTTGCAAGATAAATACAGTCCGCTGATTTCGTATGCCCAATCTGCTAATGTGAGCGATTTAAGCGTTATTGAAAAAAATAATGTTTTGTACGTCACCGGCAGCGCCACGGCAACGGTGAAAGATGCCCTCTGGAAACTCTACGATCAAATAGATCCGGATTATCGTGCCGGTGATTTGGTGTTGAATATTTCGGTTATACCCGGAGGCGAAGAAATTTATGAAGTTCAAGCCGGTGATAATTTGAGCAAAATTGCCAAAAAATATCCCGGAATGACCTGGCAAAAAATCTTTGAAGCTAACAGAGATATTTTAAAGGATCCCAATAAGATCTTTCCGAAACAAAAATTACAAATTCCATTGTAAGTTCTTCTGTCATTGCGGGTCAAGCCCGCAATGACAAAACTCCTGAAAGTCCGCAATGACCGATGGCTTTTTTTTTGTTTTTCCTCGTTTTTTTGTACCTTTCCCCTATAAATTCTCTCATTCTTACAAAGAGTGCAAACTACCCCTAAGTGTCGCCTTGGGCTTGCGATTTTCCCCTGCGAGTTTGGTTTATCCTGATGACAGGATAAACATTACCTCATGTCT
>BNYG01000269.1 GCA_026000155.1 Bacteroidia bacterium
GTATAAGAATAGCTAACCAACGGCTTTTGGTCCAACCGGCAACTCCTTGCGCCAGATAACCTCTGAATAAAAGTTCTTCGGAAGTGGTTTGAACCGGAATAAGCA
Source organism: Bacteroidia bacterium (assembly GCA_026000155.1). Taxonomy (GTDB): domain Bacteria; phylum Bacteroidota; class Bacteroidia; order Bacteroidales; family Azobacteroidaceae; genus Azobacteroides. The sequence goes on from BNYG01000269.1 coordinate 106, forward strand.
TCAGGGAAATCAACAATAAGGGGATAAATTTTAAAAAGTCGAATTGCAAAACATAATTCCCCGGATTGATCAAATAATCTATCAATAAATAGACTGCCATTAAGATTCCCCATACAGCAGCACCTGTCAGGCAACGGTTTATCCGTATCTTTTTCCTGCCGTTAACGGTTTCCGAAAAAGTCCTTTTATGCAAGGCTTTTACTAATACAATGGTCAATATCAGGGTAGCAACGAATGGGAGTATCATCAAAAATAAAGATAGATTTTTTGAAATCCCGAATACCGTAAAATCCGCAAAATTATCAGGATTCATAGCGATTGCCCCACCGCTTGAAATTGTTTTAGCAATTATAACACCGACCAAAGGGAGAGACCCAAGTATTTGTCCTCCCAAAAAGGCGCCCAAAAACACAAGTACATACTTCCAAAATTGATTCTGTTGATCAAAAGAACGTTCAAGAAATTTCATATAACTAATTTTTTAATGATAATAAATAATATGATTCAATCGTTTTTAAATTCCAAAATATCTCCCGGCTGGCAATCCAGTTCCTGGCACAAAGCTTCCAAGGTACTGAACCGGATAGCTTTTGCCTTTCCTGTTTTCAATATTGAAAGATTGGCCGGGGTAATATCCACCTTTTCCGAAAGTTCGTTCAACGAAATCTTCCGTTTAGCCATCATTACATCTAAATTTACTATTATGGACATGACTTGATTATTAAACAGTTAAATCTACTTCCTCTTTCAGAGTAAGGGAAATCTTCAAAAGTTATTCAATAATTATTTATCGTTTTTCGATATGCAAAGATAAAAACAATTTTTCGAATAAAACAAATTTTTTATCGAAAAACAATAAAAAAATATTGAAATATAGGAAATTTAAATAAAAAATCGCATCGTATGGCGGTGCGTATTAATAATTTAC
>BNYG01000270.1 GCA_026000155.1 Bacteroidia bacterium
TTAAGCGTTTTTTTATCAAATTATTAAGATGTGCTCTTTTATTTTTGCCACATGTTAATGGTATTAATTAATCGTGAAAAACATGAAAAAGGATTATTTGATTAAAATGAAAGGGTGGATGGTCCGGCTTTTTTTAGTATGGATTATCATTTTTGGAGCTATTTCGCAGGGATATTCACAACAGAAATCCATCTACGGAACCGTTATGGACGAGGACACGGGAGAAACTCTCATGGGTGTTTCAGTGTTTGTTTCCGGAACTTCGAGGGGAGTCATTACCGATATTAATGGCGCATTTACATTTGATGTATCTTCTAACGAAACAATCACTGTTTCTTATGTAGGTTATACCACGCAAACCATCAAAGTGGGAAATAATGTCCGATTCGACATTAAGTTACAACCCGCCACCAGCTTGGACGAAGTTGTTGTAACAGGCTATGCTACACAAAAAAAATCAACTTTGACCGGTTCGATTTCAACAATAACCAATAAAGATATTGTGGTTACCAAGAATGAAAACGTAGTCAATATGCTGACCGGCAAATTGCCCGGTTTGCGTATTAGCCAAAAGAGCGCTCAACCGGGAGCTTACGATACAAAGATGGACGTTCGAGGCTATGGCGAACCCTTGTTCGTTATTGATGGTGTTCCCCGCGACAAGGGCTATTTTTCCCGTATGGACCCGGAAGAAATTGAAAGCATATCTCTTTTGAAAGACGCAGCGGCAGCCGTTTATGGTCTGCGTGCAGCCAATGGTGTTATGCTTATAACCACAAAGAGTGGTACGGCACAAAACGGGAAAGTGGATATTACCTATACCGGCAGCTATATTTCACAACAGTTTCTTTCCGTTCCAAGCAGCGTTACTGCCCTGGAATGGATGACTTTGAAAAATGAGCAAAATTGGCAGGACTTTGGAAAAAATTACTTAATACGTCAGGTTCCGGTTTATACTCAAGACCACATGCAACCCTATATAGATGGAAAACCATCGTATGACTGGATGGACGCGGTTTTCAAAGAGGTAAC
>BNYG01000271.1 GCA_026000155.1 Bacteroidia bacterium
TAATCATTAAGGAAAATACAGTCGTTGGTGTCAAGACTGCCTTAGGTGTTGAATTTTATGCCAAAGCAGTTGTTTTGACGGTTGGAACTTTCCTGAATGGCCTTTTGCATATCGGCAAAACGCAAATGCAAGGTGGTCGAATGGCCGAACCGGCTTCCTTCGGTATAACCGAACAATTAGTGGAATTGGGTTTTGAAAAAGACCGGATGAAAACCGGAACACCGGTGCGTATTGATGGACGCAGTGTGGATTTTTCCTTGACAACCGAACAAACAGGCGAAAATGATTTTCATAAATTTTCTTTTCTGGATTTCACTCCACGACCGCTTAAACAGTTAAGTTGTTGGACATTATATACCAATGAAGCATGTCATGACGTTTTACGGAACGGATTGGATGAAAGTCCCTTGTACAACGGACAGATAAAAAGCATTGGTCCGCGTTATTGTCCGAGTATCGAAACGAAAATCGTTACTTTTGCAGATAAAGCGCAGCACCAATTGTTTTTGGAACCGGAAGGCGAAAATACACAGGAATATTACCTGAATGGTTTTTCTTCTTCGCTTCCTCTTTCCATTCAGTTGAATGCTTTGCAGCAAATCCCTGCATTTAAGAATATCCGGATTTATCGTCCGGGCTATGCGATTGAATATGATTTCTTTCCTCCTACGCAGTTGTATCATTCCCTGGAAACGAAGCGGATTAAAAATTTATTCTTTGCCGGTCAAATCAATGGAACTACCGGGTATGAAGAAGCCGGTTCGCAGGGATTGATGGCTGGAATAAACGCGCATATCAATGTGCATGGCGGCGAGCCGTTTGTTTTGGGCAGGGATGAGGCTTATATTGGCGTTTTGATTGATGATTTGGTGACCAAAGGAGTGGATGAACCTTATCGCATGTTTACTTCCCGTGCCGAATACCGGATATTGTTGCGCCAGGATGATGCGGATATGCGTTTGACGGAAAAATCCTATTTCTTAGGATTGGCAGATGCTAACCGGCATCAATTATTGACCGAAAAGAAAAAGC
>BNYG01000272.1 GCA_026000155.1 Bacteroidia bacterium
GATGTCCGGATATCGGCGCCGGCGGCGGTCACCGCATCCAGATAAGCCCGGTCAATCGGAAGGTCCGTTTCGTCTACGCTCAATCCCTGTTTCGTTCTCCTTTCAATGGATTTCGGAGAAAGAAATTCTTCCGGCCGGTCGATACTGTAAGGCGGATTGCCTTTATCCGTCAATTGCAAACGATACATCGCACCGGTCTGTGCATAGCTTGTAAACGATGCTACACACAACAGTAGAAGAAAAAACAGGATTCGTTGCATTATCATTGTATTTATGCATATACGCACCGAGTCGCAGAACGGCGCACCCAAATTTAGTTTAATTGATGGATTTGTTTAGGAGTTAATCCCGTTGCTTCGGAAATAACGCCAATAGGCAAACCCATTTCCAGGAGTTTTTTGGATATGCTTCTTTTTCCTCTCTCTTCTCCTTCCAACTTTGCATAATCGGTAAAATTAGAAAAGTCTTCGTATTTGAGTTCGCTATGTCTGTATGCTTTCATATTTTTGGGCGTTAAACATTTTATTTCTATTTCTTTAAATAATTCATCAAACAGTTCACCTCTAATTGTTTCCGGTTGTACATCCATTTCTTTGGAATGTTTCAAAACATACAACCAGTAATCTAAAGGACTATTCAATTCTTCCTGTCTTTTCCTGAACTTCGGCAATACAATATAGATGAAATTCAGTTTGTCTGAGAACTTCTCTTTGGTTCGTTCATTGAACAAACTGATCCGATCTACATGATGCTCATCGCTAATCGCTGTCTCTGATGGAATAAAATTCAGTATGCCAATGACATATACCGATTTCAATTCGTAATTCCATTCCCCTTTGACAGACTGATTCCGAATGAGAAACGTCGAATACAACAATGACCGTTCGTAAAAATGTATCTGAGGCATATTTTGCATTTCCAGCAGGATTAGTTCTTCCCTGTCATTCCTGCAATATACGTCAAAGATGGCTATTCGTTCTTTTTCCGTTTTTCCGAGTTGTTCCGTTGGTAAATAGACAATATCTTTTAT
>BNYG01000273.1 GCA_026000155.1 Bacteroidia bacterium
TGCATAATAGGCTGTCAACTCCAATTGAAGCTTGTTATCCAACAGCGATTGCACATACGAAAAATCATAATTATTCAGATTTTCCGGTTTCAAGTCGGGATTAGCGGGCGCATACATATACAATTCACGCAAATTCGGACTCCGGAAACCTTTGGACGCAGATGCTTTGAAGGCCGTTTGATTGCTTAATTGATAGGCAATACCTGCCTGGGGAATCCATTCATTGCCGTAACCTTCATTATTTTCCAAACGGATACCGGCATTCACCGTCAAGCGGTCGAACAAGGTTTGTTGCACCACGGCATAACCGGCTATTTCATTCACTTTCTTGTCGATAATTTCTCCTTTTTTTCCATTGATAGAGTCGTTCCAGGCATGACCTCCCCATTGTTTGGCATCCAATCCCACGGTAAATAAATTGCCTTCGAGCAAACGAAACGATTCAAACAGGGCAATCCCTTGGTTGAAATCGGAAGAGCGGAACAAATAAGGACGTGGTTCTCCATTTCGCCAACCATCATTGATTTTATGATTTCCATCGTTGTAAAATACCTGAACAGCACCGCTCATTTTCTCGTATTTATTATTCAGGGAAACGGAATAAGTGGAACGCAAGGCTTTCGCCCAATTTTCAATTGCCGGCGCATCAATGGCTCCCGGATTATTGACCTTGAAATCGGCAATAATCGCATCGCCGCTCACATTCCAATGATCTGTAATTTCATATCCTAACTTAATGTAGCCATTGTTGATATAAAAAGCCGAATTATCCCGTTGCCCATCCGATTGATCGCGATTCAAAGAAATGTATGCATTGAATTTATCTTTTTTGTAGCCGGCGCTTCCCATAAATTTCCAGGTATCGTACGAGCCGTACATCACCCGTCCCCGGCCGTGAATCCCTTCATCCGATGCTTTCCGGGTAATCACATTGATGATACCGCCCATGGCATTGGAGCCGTACAACAGCGAACCCGGGCCGCGAATAACTTCCACCCGCTCGGCGTCCGATGCCACATAAGCATCCGG
>BNYG01000274.1 GCA_026000155.1 Bacteroidia bacterium
GGCGATTTCAGATTGGTAAATGCTTATTCGGATGCATTGGGATATTATTTGGATGCTCCGAAAATTCCGGAGGCGGTTTCGTTGTTCTGTAATGAATTTAATAAACAAATGAAATCCCAAAATGCAATTGACATTTTAAGAAGTAGTTTTGATGCTCATGCCAATTTAGTCCTTATTCATCCCTGGCAAGATGGAAATAAAAGAACTTCACGATTGGTCATGAATTTTATGCAACGTAGAGCCAATTTACCCCTCACAAAAGTACATAAAGAAGATAGTAAAGAATATCTGCTGGCACTCAAAAAAGCAAAAGACACAGGAGATTTAAGCCAATTCAGAAATTTTATGGCAAAAGGAAAACCATTGGAAGACCATAACATGGTTACAGACCATCATAAAGCGTTGTTGGATGTTGTCAGGGTGGCAAAGGAGAAAACTCAAATAACCCCTCAATTCATACAAAATATAAGCGCTTTGGTTATGAATTCCACCGGTGGTGTAGTTAATACAATGGCGGGCAGTTATGATTCTTCAAAAGGAGAATTCAGAAAGGGTATGGTGCATGTGGGAGATAGATACTTTACAAATTACTTGAAGGTTCCACGAGAAGTACAAACGCTTTGTGATGATATTAATGCTAAAATTGATAAAGTTAAAACTCCGGAAGAAATCTATAACTTTGCCTTTGACGCCCATTTTGGACTGGTTAGTATTCATCCATTCGCCGATGGCAATGGACGTACCTCTCGGCTGCTTATGAATTACATTTTGGAGTATCATGGCCAACCGATGGCTTTGATATTTAAGGAAGACAAATTAGATTATTTTAAGGCACTGGAACAATCCAGGGAACAGGAAAGTTATATGCCTTTTAGAAACTTTATGTATGCACAACAGGCTAAACATCTTTCCACCGAAATAAGTAAAATTCAACAGGATACTTGTTGGAAGTTTGAAAACAAATTGTAAAACAAAGTATTATCTTTGTATTTGAAATTTAAATATTACCACAATGAAACAGGGAG
>BNYG01000275.1 GCA_026000155.1 Bacteroidia bacterium
TTCAAAAAGTGCTGCGCCGGCGGGCATTTCGGTTACGCCGGTCAGCATGACTTCTTTTTCGCTCCAATACGCAGGAGAAACATGTAAATACCAATGCACACTTCCATCGTTTGCCGTTTTCTGTGTTACATATCCGTATTCAAAAGGATTGAGCAATTCATTTTTTTGCGTACCATAAATTGTTTCCCCGTAAATTTCCATCCAATCTCCTGCTTCTTTCAATGTATTGACCATTTTTTCGGGGATATTTCCCTGTGGATCCGGTCCGACATTCAACAGGAAATTGCCTCCTTTACTCGCTAATTCCAATAAGCGGCTAATCGTATAAATTCCTGATTTCCATCTTCCTAATGTATAAACATTTTCAGTTTCAGGATCTCGTTCATATCCCCAGGAAGTAGATAAGGATGCGCAAGCCTCCCAATCGCGGTTATCTTCATATCCGTTATAGGGGATATTCGGCGTATCTGATTCGGGAGTAGCAAAATCGCCGTTGAATCCGGCAAATAACCGGTCGTTGTAAATGATTTTATCACCTGCCGGAGAATTCAACAAGGCATCCAGTATTTTTTGACTTATTGTTGCATTGGAATTAGACATATCCGGTCCATCAAACCAAAAAACATCCATATCGTAATTGGCAGTCAATTCCGTTATTTGGGGAATGACTAAATTATTCATGTATTGTTCTACCTTTTCTAACGGATATTCCCCGCCGTTCAATTCAGGAACCGGTCCCATTCCCCCTTCCTGCACCCAATCGCGGTTTTGCGAATAATAAAAGCCGATTTTCAAACCGGCGGCATGGGCTTCTGTTACCAAATCTTTCAACAAGTCCTTTTGAGCAGCAGAGGCATCAATCGCATTCCAATTCGTATATTGGGTTTCAAACAAGCAAAAACCATCGTGATGCTTAGCGGTGATAACAATGTATTTCATACCGGCATTTTTAGCCAGTTCCACCCATTTTTTCGGGTCGTAATCCTTGGCGTCAAATTCTTGGGCAGCTTCGCGGTATATT
>BNYG01000276.1 GCA_026000155.1 Bacteroidia bacterium
GTAAGCGCGTACCAGCGGCGTAGTGCGATACACTTTATATTGTTCGCGCACTTCGTCGGGAATGTCAATCCACGCATCGGTCTGATTCAATTCCTGCAAATGGATTATTTCAATTTTGCAACCGGTTTGGAGATGACCTGCAACAAACGATGGACTCAACTTCTCGGTATCCCGAAACGGACGCCCGAAAGTGAAATCACACAGGAATACATTGACCTTGCCTTGGCAGCCCAGTTGATTACGGAAGAAATCCTGCTGAAATTAGCAACGACAGCACAAGCCGTCACCGGCTCACCCAATTTGGTGATGGCAGGCGGTGTAGCCCTCAATTGTGTTGCCAATGCCCAACTGCAAGCCGGCGGTTTATTCAAGAATATATGGATACAACCGGCTGCCGGTGATGCCGGAGGAGCTGTGGGAGCCGCCTTGGCAGGGTGGCATATCTATCATCAGCAAATGCGCCAGCCGGCCGAAAACGACAGCATGTTGGGTGCTTATCTGGGTACGGAATTTTCCAATCAAGAGATTGCTAATTTTATTCGTAAAACAGGTGCAGACGCTACTTATTACGGGGAAGAAGCACTATATGCCGTTATTGCCCGGTTATTAAATGAAGGATCTATCATCGGTTTGGTGCGGGGACGCATGGAATACGGTCCTCGTGCTTTGGGAAACCGCTCCATTATTGCCGACCCGCGGAATATCGAGATGCAGAAGAAGCTCAATAGGAAAATCAAGTTCAGGGAAAGCTTTCGCCCCTTTGCTCCGGCTGTGCTGGAAGAAGACGCCTCGGAATATTTTAACATGAATTTCCCTTCTCCCTATATGCTTTTTACCGCGCAATTGTCGGAGAAATACAAACTCCCGGTGCCCGAAGGATATGAAGACTTACCCTACATGGATAAGCTCTACACACTTCGCTCCCAATTTCAAGCGATCACGCATGCCGATTTTTCAGCTCGTGTACAAACCGTTTCTTCCCGAACGAATCCGCAATTTCACGCCCTCATTACAGCCTTCA
>BNYG01000277.1 GCA_026000155.1 Bacteroidia bacterium
TCCCCAAGTCTTTCAACTTGGGGAAAATATAAAGGTCGGATTGAAATGTTGGTTGATTGGATTGGCGGAACTGTTCGGGATACCGAATTTTAAGATTAAGTAGCTCTAATTCAGAATTGACAAGTGCTAATGCTCTTTGAATATAGGCAAATTTCAGAACATTTTTTTTCCTGCTCGTACCGATTTAAGGGTTCTAAGGCTGATAACTCAATACGAGTATTACTCAAGTTCCGATAGATTGCTGCGTAATCATTTTCGGAACTAACCGCCTTTACATGTTGGATAAAGTTTCCATAGGCACTTTGCATTTCTTCGTTTGTTACTTCTTGTGAGGATTCAGACAATAGACTGAAAAACCTCGTTTTTAAGATTTCATTCATAAGCATAAAAATTAAAGAGAATATTAATAATCAGATCGAAGTCCTGTTTTATGCCGAATGAGCAATTTGCAATTCTTCAAGAGTTAATCAAAAAATGCTTTCCTGATTTTATTCTTATCCAACTTAAAATTAAAAATATGAAACTTGTACCCCAATCCCAGACTGAAAGCCTGTGCCTTTACAGCTACATCATTGTTGCCTGTATTCAGCAAGCCGGGAAATCCTCTTTGATATGCAGCGTCAATGCAAATACCATTGGCAAATTCATAGCCGAAAATAATCCCTGCGCCAACATTCCAACGATTCAGATACTTTTTTGCATCAAGCCCATACCCCGTGTAAGGGCCTATACCTACAAAAGTTTTTCCTGAACTGCTATTGAATTGACTAACTGCGTAAAGGTGCGCTTCAATTCCACGGTAGGTGAATCTGTTTATCCCACCGGATGAATTATCACGAATATTGGAAGTCGCATAACGGAACAGAAATTCGCCTTGCAATGCAAAATGTTCCCCGATTTCCAGTTTATCGTAGCTTCCAAGCGTTGCACCAATGCCCGGATTACTTTCGGTATTTATCGGATGGTAATCCGATAAGGCGATATTTGCTTTGATTCCTTTAAAAAAGGTCAGTTT
>BNYG01000278.1 GCA_026000155.1 Bacteroidia bacterium
CGTAAATAAGGCAATGCCTGCACTTTTCTTATTCAGGAAAACTTCTTCTCCTGCCGAAGTTTTATCGTCGTCGTAACGACCGAAATCGCAAGTGGCTGTAATCCACAAAGGCAGGCTGTTGAAAGTCATCTGGCGGATAGTCGCCGTATTCATCATATCTTTACCCGACATGGAAGAAGGGCTTCCGTGACCGGTATAGTTAAACAGGAAACAGCCTTCTTTCAAGGTATTCATCAATTTTTGCTTGGCATCCGGATACGTCCGTTTTCCATTCAAATCCACCGGTTGAAAGGCATCCATATACGATTTCACCACCATATATCCCGGATGATTATTCTCTACGATAGCGGCTAAGTCATCCGCTCCATCAGCAAACCAGCAATACCCAAAACCGGGGTCCGTATCATCGGCGGTAAAGATTACCGTATTTTTCCAGGAACTGTAATTCTTATTGTCCATGTAAGCAATGACTTTATTCATCACGTTTTCCGCCTGTGCCTGCGTATTGACCGGAAAACGGCCGATGCCTATATCCAATTTATCAGCGCTCAGGTTAACCCCTTCCTTGTCATCCAGAAAGCCAAAATAATCATCGGTTCCATAAGAATAGGTTTCATTTACCGAGTTTACAAACTGATAACTCAGCAGGTAATAGTTGGGATTCAATTTTGAACCATCGTTCGTCAAATGGCGGTTATCATAATAACCATCTCCATAAAGCAACAGGTATTTGGGTTTTTCGGATTCCTGAGTCGCCCGGTCGTAAAACATTTTCATGAACCGGCGGTAGGCCGTAGCATCGGGCGTTCCGGAAGAAAATTCATTATACACCCATTCCGGTTGTACGACTGCGACTGTCAATCCCTGAAGGCTCCGGTGTTTTTCAGCCAAAGTTTCTGCATACGCGAAATAGACTTCCGGCGCTATAATCACCATATCCATCTGCTCCAAGCCATGCAAATTCTGATTTTTCACCTCCGTTTTCACAGCCGTCAGATAGCCTGTCTTATC
>BNYG01000279.1 GCA_026000155.1 Bacteroidia bacterium
GTATCTTGCAACAAAACAAGCAAGCAACAGGGATCTGCAAACGAAGGTGTAACAAAAGTTACGGTAGCTCAATTCGGGCAAGAAAAGTATCTTATGTATTTGCCTTTTTATGTAGCAGAAGAAAAAGGTTTTTTTAAGGAAGAAGGATTGGAAATCTCTGTCAAATATTCAGGGAATGACGATCAAGTTTTTGCAACCGTATTAAAAGGGGATGCCATGTTTGGTATTGGTGACCCGATATTTACTGCGGTAGCAAGAGAAAAAGGAGCAAAAGGCAAGGTTGTTGCTTCTATTGTTAGTGGAGTGTCTATTTGGGGATTGACCAATAAGGATATTCCGGAAATAGATGAAGAGGAGGGTTTTTCCAATCTGAAAATTGGAACTTTCCCTGCTCCTTCAACGGTTTATACATTGATTAAAAGCACAATAACTTCTGCCAATGTGAAAAACGCAAAAATTGTTCAAGCTCCTATTGGTTCGCAAATAGCACTTCTTGAAAAAGGGCTTGTAGATGTGGCTATGGAAATAGAACCCTCTGTATCTATTGCTGAAAGTCAAGGATATAAAGTTATCTATTCTGCCTCAAAATTTTATGGCGCTTTTGCATTCACAGGGGTAACAACCACTGAAGATAACATAGCAAAGAATAAAGAAACGGTACAAAAGTTCGTCAATGCAATAGAAAAATCATTGACTTATATTCAAAACTCTCCCGAAGGCGCTATTGAAGTAGCACAAACTTTATTTCCGACTATGGAAAAAGACGTTGTGGCAAAAGCGGTAACAAGAATGATAGATGATAAAGCGATTCCGGTTCATGCTGCAACTTCTGATGAAGGTTGGCAATATGCAATGAAAATAAGGCAAGAAATTGGTGACTTAAAAGAAATTAAGCCGACTGCCGATGCGGTTGATAACTCTTTTGCGGAAAATGCTGTCCGGTAAAATTTAGTATTATGAGGCTGTTTAATTTGAACAGCCTCATATTTTTTCTTTAATACTTATGTAATA
>BNYG01000280.1 GCA_026000155.1 Bacteroidia bacterium
CGCCTTTTTTTGTGGAAAAAGTAATTGAAAAAGAACGCCCCGACGGCATCTTGTTGTCTTTCGGGGGACAAACCGCCTTGAATTGCGGGGTGGATTTGTATCTTTCCGGCATTTTTGAAAAATACAATGTCAAAGTACTGGGAACGCCTGTACAATCCATTATCGACACCGAAGACCGGGAATTGTTTGTTAAAAAATTAGACCAGATTGATGTCAAAACCATCAAAAGTGTGGCTGTAGAATCCATCGCCGATGCCCATAAAGCGGCTTCGGAATTAGGTTATCCGATTATTGTCAGGGCGGCGTATGCTTTGGGTGGTTTGGGTAGCGGTTTTTGCAACAATTCCGAAGAATTGCAGGTCTTGGCGGAAAAAGCATTCAATTATTCTAATCAATTATTGATTGAAAAATCACTAAAAGGCTGGAAAGAAATCGAATACGAAGTCGTTCGCGACCAATACGATAACTGTATTACGGTTTGTAATATGGAAAACTTCGACCCGCTGGGAATCCATACCGGCGAAAGTATCGTGGTGGCGCCATCACAAACTTTGACGAATCAGGAATATCATAAATTACGCGAACTGGCTATTCGCATTATCCGCCATATCGGTATTGTGGGTGAATGTAATGTGCAATATGCCTTTGATACGGTATCGGAAGATTACCGGGTGATTGAAGTGAATGCACGATTGAGCCGTTCTTCTGCATTAGCCTCTAAGGCAACCGGTTATCCCTTGGCATTTATTGCCGCCAAATTGGCTTTGGGCTACGGATTGCAGGATTTGAAAAATTCGGTTACGAAAACAACAACTGCTTTCTTCGAACCGGCATTGGATTATATCGTTTGTAAAATTCCGCGTTGGGATTTGGGTAAATTCCACGGAGTATCGCAGGAAATCGGGTCCAGCATGAAAAGTGTGGGAGAAGTGATGTCCATTGGCCGCAGTTTTGAAGAAGTCATTCAAAAAGGCTTGCGGACGATGTATTCGTTCAGGTAAGACACATG
>BNYG01000281.1 GCA_026000155.1 Bacteroidia bacterium
AATAGAACAAACTTCTCATTTTAAATAATAATATTTCAAACCTGAAGTTGCGTTTTATTGATTTATTTTTAACTTTGCATCCGTTACCGCACATTGTATAATAGCATGACAAAGAAAGAAAATATTGAATTTGGCATGACACTTACGCTGGTTCTTTTAGTAATCAGTTGGTGGTTTGGCAAACAATTAGTTGGAGTGTCTATCCTCTGCTTGTTGATTTGCCTGCTGTTTCCCGGTTTATATACTCCTTTTACGAAAATTTGGTTCAGCTTGGCAAAAGGATTGGAGCGGCTGATGTCGAAAGTCATTTTGTTCTTGATTTTCTTTTTAGTGATTACGCCCGTTGCCGGTATCCGGCGGTTGTTTGGTAAAGATTCGTTGCATTTACGTGATTTTGCGAAGCATAGCAGGAGTGCATGGATAGAAAGAACACATAGCTACGCAAAGGATGATTTGGATAAACAATTTTAACACATGGAAATATGGAATTTTTGAGAGAATTTGCAGCCTTTCTTCGTGAACGGAAGAAGTATTGGTTAATTCCACTACTTGTCATTTTGCTGCTTTTTTCATTGCTTATTGTCTTGACGCAAGGAACAGCCTTAGCGCCTTTTATCTATTCCATCTTCTGATTCATGAATATCATCCTCGGCATATCGGCATTCTACCACGATAGCGCGGCGGCTTTATTAATCGACGGACAGATAGTAGCAGCGGTTCAGGAAGAACGGTTTACCCGGATAAAGCACGATTCCTCCTATCCTGAACATGCCATCCGCGAAGTACTGCGATTAGCCGGATTGTCGGGAAGCGATATTTCCGGGGTTGTTTTCTACGAAAAACCCTTTCTCAAATTTGAACGTTTATTAGAGACCTACCATGCCTTTGCACCTGAAGGCTTTTCAAGTTTTGCCAAGGCGATGCCGGTATGGCTCAAAGACAAGCTCTATACCAAATCAAACCTGAAAAAACGCTTGGCCGCGCAAGGAATAAACGGCCCGTTGCTTTT
>BNYG01000282.1 GCA_026000155.1 Bacteroidia bacterium
GTATAAATATGGATAAACTTGAATACAAAGGTTATTATGGAAGTATCGAATACAGTAAAGAGGATAATTGCCTTTTCGGAAAAGTAGTGGGGATTCCAAAAGACTTAATAAGTTACGAGGGAAATACGGCGGCGGAATTATATGACGATTTCAAAGGAGCAATAGATGACTATATAAATCTTTGTGCCGGAAAAGGAATAAAACCCCGTAAATCTTATTCCGGTACGCTTAATTTACGTATTCCGTCTCAAATACATTACCGTATTGCTATGATAGCAGAAAACAAAGGGACAAGTATTAATTCGCTCATCCTTCATTCAATCGAAAATCAATTACAGGAAGCCTATTAAAATTAGATTTTCAGAAGATACTTTGCAAATCAACATTGTGCCTGAACTTGCATAACCGTCACTCCACTACCACGTAAGCCAGATAACCACTTGCCTCCGTCACAGGACACAAGCCAAGATACCCCGAAACTATCCGGTTGTTGTCAATAACCACCGGATACTGTTTTTGTAACTCTTGGTGCTTTTGCAATAACTCTCCCGGTTTGGAAACATAATCAATTCTGAAAAATCCTTGAGATAAAGAATGTAAATAATTATTTTGTAATTGGATAGCTAAATATCCCATGCTTTTCCGCATATTGATTTCGAGGCAAGGATTCAAGCGGTATTGATTTTCAGATAAATAAATTAACATATCCACACCAATAGTTCCAGTATAATAAGGTGCATACATTTTTTGCAAAGTAGTGAGCAGTTCGTTCCTTACTTGATACAATAATTCCTTGTCAATCAAGGCTGTCAGTTGTTTTGCCAAAAAATCTTGATTGGCTAACAGGCTTTCTTGATACGCCCCTTTTTCATTGGTTTGAAAAATTGAATAACCGATAAAATGTACAGCGTTTGCCCGGTCAATTTCAAAGTGCATGGAGAAATCCAATTGCTTGTCTAAAGCTTTCTCAACCGAAACCTGTGCTTGTTTTTTTAACATTCCGC
>BNYG01000283.1 GCA_026000155.1 Bacteroidia bacterium
AAACCTGAGTGCGAATATGAATATTTCAGGAAAAATCAGCCAACCGCTTATCAACGGAATGGCTTATTTCAACCATGCCAAAGTTGGTATTAATCAATTGAATACTTTGTGTTCGGTGAACGATTCCATCTATTTTAATTCGGATGTTATTGAATTGAAAAAGTTTACCATTCTGGATGAAAATCAGCATACACTGACGGCTAACGGAAAAATCACTCACGACCTTTTTTCCGGCTTTACTCCGGATATCAGTCTGAGTTTGAGTAATTTCCTCGTTATCAATAATGCGCAGCAAACCGACAGTTTATTTTACGGCAATTTACGGATTAACGGTTTGCTGACTGTCAAGCAAAGCAATAAGGACTGGTTGATTTCCGGCAATATTACCCATTCCAACGATTCCAAAGTAACCGTCAATATTCCTTCGTCTGCCAGTATGGCGGAACGGTACGCCAGTATCACCTATATTAACACGGAAAACGAAGTAGAACGGCCAACAGCGCAAGGTACCAAGCGAAAAACTGATGCCTCTTTCTCGCTTCCGCTGAAAATAAACGCGACTTTATGGTTTGACCCGAGTCTGAAGATCGGAGCTATTTTTAATCAGGCAACAGGCGATTTGGCGCAGGTAACCGGCAACGGAATGCTTAAATTTGCTTACGACATGAATACTTCCGCTTTCAGCCTTTCGGGTGATTATGAAGTGGAATCCGGAAGCGCAAGCCTTTCCTTAGCCGGTATTACGACAAAAACATTTGAAGTGGAACGGGGAGGCAAATTGGTTTTCCACGGCGACCCCATGGCTACCACTTTCAGTTTAACAGCGCTTTACAACTTACGGGCAGACTTGACCACATTAGACCCGACTTTCGGGAATATCGGATTGGTAAATACCAAAGTCCCGGTATCCCTTTCATTGACGACTACCGGCAATATTAATAAAATGGCATTGGAATACGATATTTTACTTCCCAACGCAACGGACGATACCCAGCGGAAA